>DASXOW010000052.1:0-1609 GCA_036493955.1 Gaiellaceae bacterium | reverse complement strand
CGAGGCGATCACGGGACTGCGGAAGGTCGACGGCGGGGCCGTCACGGTCGGCGGCCGCACGGTGCACAACCCGACGGCACGGCAGATGCTCGACATCGGCGTCGGCCACATCCCCGAGGACCGCCAGCGGCGCGGGCTCGTTCTCGAGTTCACCATCGCCGAGAACATCGCGCTGCACGACTACGCCAAGCCGCCGGACGCGAAATGGGGCTGGCTCTTCCCCGCGCGCATGGTCCAGTTCGCCGCGAGCCTCATTCGCGAGTTCGACGTGCGCGGCGGCGGCCCGTTGACGCGCGCGGGCGGCCTCTCCGGCGGCAACCAGCAGAAGGTGGTCGCGGCGCGGGAGATCGCGCGCGACCCGAAGGTGCTGATCGCGGCGCAGCCGACGCGCGGCCTCGACGTCGGCGCGATCGAGTACCTGCACCGGCGGATCGTCACCGAGCGCGACGAGGGGCGCGCGATCCTCCTCGTGTCGCTCGAGCTGGACGAGATCTTCTCGCTCTCCGACCGCATCCTCGTCATCTACGAGGGTGAGATCGCCGGCGAGCACACCGGCACGGTGTCCGAGGAGCAGATCGGCCTCGAGATGCTCGGCGGCAAGGAGAAGGAAGCGGCGTGACGGTCGACCCGAACGTCCCTCCGGTCACGCCGGAGGAGGCGGCCGAGACGGGCACGCTCGCGGCACGGATCGCGCTGAAGCAGCGGGCCGGTGGGGTCGCGGTGCCCGTGCTCACGGCCGTCATCGCGTTCCTGCTCGGCGGGCTCGTCGTCCTCGCGACGGGTCACAACCCGCTGCTCGCGTACCGCGACATCTTCAACGGCGCGGGACTCAACTGGATCTTCCATCCCACGACCAATGTCGTGAACACGTCCGCGTACAACCTGACGCAGACGCTGCTGCAGTCGACGACGCTCATCCTCACCGGCCTCGCGGTGGCGTTCGCGTTCCGTTGCGGCATGTTCAACATCGGCGGACAGGGCCAGTACTTCGTCGGCCTCTACGTCGCCAACTGGGTCGGCTACGACTTCGCGCACATGGCGCCGCTGCCGCACATCCTGCTCGCGATCGGAGCGGCGACGCTCGCCGGCGCGTTCTGGGCCGGCATCGCCGGCTTCCTGAAGGCGACGGTCGGCGCGCACGAGGTGATCTCGACGATCATGCTCAACTGGATCGCCATCTGGATGGGGGAGTGGCTGTTCGGCGACGGCGGCCCGCTGCAGAACGCGGCGAACAAGACGGTCCCGATCTCGAACGACGTCGCTGCGAGCGCCCAGCTGCCGGTCTTCTGGGGCGAGCAACAGCTGCAGGGACTGCACATCGGGTTCTTCGTCGCGATCGCAGCGCTCGTCGCCTTCTGGGCGATCCTCAACCGCACGACGCTCGGCTACGAGGTGCGCGCCGTCGGCTTCAACCCGGAGGCGGCCGCATACGGCGGCATCAACGTGAAGAAGAACCTCGTGCGCGCGATGGCGATCTCGGGCGCGTTCGCAGGTCTCGCCGGCGCGCTCGACATGCTCGGCTACCTGTACCACTTCGGCGTCTCCGACATCCCCGTCTCCAACGTCGGCTTCCTCGGCATCGCGGTGGCGCTGCTCGGTCGGAACACCG
>DASXOW010000051.1:0-2548 GCA_036493955.1 Gaiellaceae bacterium | reverse complement strand
CAGCGGGAGCGAGAGAAGCGAGGGGACGTCGCCGCTCGGCTCCCAGCTCGCGTACCCGGACGGAGCGAAGGTCGTCAGGTTGAGGAGCCCGGTCACGTTCCCAAGCAGGCCGTAGAAGACGATCTGGGCCTTGAGCGAGCCATTCGCCCCGTTCGCGTGCGCGAACATGCGCCACGCCGGGGCCAGCAGCGTCGTGCAGACGCGCGGGCCTGCCGCGGTGCCGCCCGGGGCGATCGTGAGCGACGAGCTACCCGCGCCGTTCACGAACCAGGGCTCGTTGCCGGCGCCGACGGCTGCCTTCGACAGCTGCCAGCCGCTCGCGCCGCTCTCGAAGCCGTTGTTGCCGAAACCGAAGTACGAGGCGTTGTCGCCGAACTGCGCGAACGGCCTGGTCGTCGCTCCGCAGGAAAGGAGGCCCTTGCCTGCCGCGTTACCGGTTGGCACTGCCACGATCGCGGACGTAGCCGCAACCATCAGAACGAGCATGATCCGCTTGGACACGGCCCTCACCTCCAACATCGCCGCAGGACAGAAAGAAGCAGACCGCACCCTCATTCAAGGAAGAACGCAGAGCGATCCCCCTTCATAGGGATCTTGTCCCGTGTCCCTCAACCGAGGTACTCACCGAGGCCTCATGACATGGACAATCTGAGCGTGGAAGCCGTTGCGGCCGGCGACATTTCGATCGACCTGCTCTCGACCGAGCTGGTCGAGCATGCGCGCACGAGTTCGAGTCGCGCGCTCGGTCATCGGACGCTTGCGTATCTCCTTGCCGGGACGTTTCTCGCAGCTGCGACGGCGACCGCAACGCTCGCTCCGGCCGTACGCGGGTTCTCGCCCGTCGCGGCAGTCGTAGCTGTCCTTGCGTATGCGGCGGTGTCGCGCGTCAGCTTCGAAGTGGGGAACGGCTGGGTCTTCGCGACGCAGCTCGTCGCCGTGCCGGTGTTCTTCGCGCTTCCCCCGCGCGATGTGCCGCTGATAGTCGCCGCCGGCTACCTCCTCGGCGAGACGATCGGCTTCGTGCGCGGCCGGGTTCCGCTCGACCAGTGGCCCATATTCGTCTTCAACGCCTCGTACTCGCTCGGCCCGGCGCTCGTTCTGTCACTCGCGCACGCCCGCGAGCCGCATTGGCGCGATGCGCCGGTCTACGCCGGCGCGTTTGCCATGCAGGCCGTCGCCGACTTCGTCCCGTTCGCGATCTGGTCGCGGAACTCCTGGGGCGGCGTCCCTCTCCGCGAGCAGGCGCAGACCATGCGCATGAGCTACCTCGTCGACGGCACGCTTGCGCCGGTCGGCCTTGCGGTCGCGCTCGCCTCACGCGGCCAGATCTGGGGACTGTTCGCGGTCCTACCACTCGTCTGGCTCCTGCACGTCTTCGCGCAGGAGCGGCAGCACCGCCTCGACCACGCCCTCGAGCTCTCGACGGCATATCGCGGCACGGCGATGCTCCTCGGCGAGATGATCGAAGCCGACGACGAGTACACCGGAAGCCACAGCCGCGATGTCGTCGATCTCGTGCTCGCAGTCTCCGACAGACTGAACCTCGACGCGCGCACGCGCCGGCAGGCCGAGCTCGCGGCGCTCCTGCACGATGTCGGCAAGGTCAAGATCCCGTCGGAGATCATCAACAAGCCCGGCAAGCTCGACGGCGACGAGTGGGCGCTGATCAGGACGCACACGATCCTCGGCGAGGAGATGCTGGGACAGGTCGGCGGGCTACTCGGAAACGTCGGCCATGTCGTGCGGTCGTCGCATGAACGCTGGGACGGCGGCGGCTATCCCGACGGCCTCGCCGGCGAGGACATCCCGATCGCCGCGCGCATCGTCTCGGCATGCGATGCCTGGAGCGCGATGACGACCGATCGCGCCTATCGCTCGCGTCTCACCGACGAGGAGGCCGCACTCGAGCTGAGCGTCTGCTCCGGCTCGCAGTTCGACCCGTCCGTCGTCGACGCGCTCCTCCGCGTCCTCCAGTCCTAGAGCCCCAGCGCCTCCGCAAGCGCGGGATGCTGGGCGAGCTGGTCGCGCAGCCTCGTGATGTCGCGCGCGCGGAACGTGACGGGCCCGCGTCGCGCCTGACCTTCGGTCTTGTATGCGAAGCGCACGAGCCGCTCGCCGTTCCGCGTCTCGAGCAGCTCCACGACCGACGAGAACCGCCGGTCGGCTGCTGCCTGTTTCACCGTGAGGTGCTCCACGAGCTCCGCCGCGCCCCATGGTGTCGCTGTCTTCGTCGTCGTCGTCATGACCGCACCGTACGGCGCCGAATGTGACGACGGTGTGCCGACTGGCCGCCGGGACCGTCAAGATCTGTCCATGATGGCGAGGCTCGTCGCGCTGCAGTGCGCGGTCTTCACCGCGGCCGGTTGGGTACTGAGCGCCGTCCTCGATCTCACCGGTGTGTCGTCCTTGACGAACGCGCTCTTCTTCGTGGGCCTCGGGCTCGCGGTGCTCGCGGGGTTCGTCATCCTCGAGTCGAGCAACGTCCCCGTCGCGTCGAGCCTCCGCGCGAGCACGGCGCTCACGCTCGCCGGCGTTCCCGACCGGCTGG
>DASXOW010000050.1:0-4953 GCA_036493955.1 Gaiellaceae bacterium | reverse complement strand
GCGCGCCGGAGGCGGCGAAGGACTTCGGGATCGCACCACTCACGCTCGGTGCCGCCGGGGCGAAGCTCGCCGCGCACCAGCTGCTCGTCCCGTTCGAGCTCGACGAGGAGGCCGCCGACGTCGCGACCGAACCGCGCGCATGCGTCGTCGGTGGTGAACGGCCCGCGGCCCTTCGCGAAGCGGAGCACCAGCTGCCGGAGCGAGTCGGGGCCGCCTTCCAGGAACGCGTCCGGCAGTCCCGACGGCGGCATCGCGCCGAGCGCGTCGCGATAGCGCCCCGCATCCTCGGCGGCGATCAGCCGCTCTTCGCCGGCGATCCGCATCCGAACGGCGCGACGCTCGGCGAGCAGCGTGTCGGCGAGCTCGTCGTCGTACTCGCCGACACGCAAGTCGCCGCGGATCCGCAGCTGGTCGTGCAGCTGATCGGGGCTCGTCGGCGACCCACGCAGTTGGCGCTCGACGTCTTCGACCGCGTCACGGTCGAGCAGGTCACGAAGCTCTTCCTGACCGAGCAACTCGCGCAGCAGGTCGCGGTCGAGCGACAACGCCTGCGCGCGCCGTTCGGCGGGCGGCGTGTCGTCCTCGTACATGTACGTCGCGATGTAGTCGAACAGCAGCGACGACGAGTACGGCGACGCACTCTGCGTCTCGACCTCGACGAGATCGAGCTCGCGCGTCTGCAGCCCTTGCAGGATCCCGCGGAGCGCGCCGAGGTCGAACACGTCCTGCAGGCACTCGCGATACGTCTCGAGGATGACCGGGAAGCTCCCATACTTGCGCGCGACCCCGAGCAGCGACTGCGCCTTCAGGCGCTGCTGCCACAGCGGCGTCCGCGCGCCCGGACGGCGCCGCGGGATCAGGAGCGCGCGGGCAGCGTTCTCGCGGAAGCGCGCGCCGAAGAGTGCGGTCTCGCCCAGCTCCGCGACGACGAGATCCTCGATCTCGGCCGGGTCGATGACGAGGTCCTCGGTCGGCGGCGGCGCATCCGCCTCCGGGAAGTGCAGCGCGATGCCGTCGTCGGACCAGATCGACTGCGCGTCGATCCCGTGCGCCTCGCGCAGCCGCGCCGCGATCGCCATCGCCCACGGCGCATGCACGCGACCGCCGAACGGCGTCAGGATGCACACGCGCCAGTCGCCGATCTCGTCGCGGAATCGCTCAACAACCACGGTCCGGTCCGAGGGGACAACGCCGGTGTTGCGTTCCTGCTCGCGCAGGAACGCTAGGAGGTTCTTCGCAGCGCGCTCGTCGAGATGGAAGTCATCGCGAAGGCGCGACAGCGACTTTGCGTCGTCCACCCCGACCAACTCGCGCGCAGCAACTCCGATCTTCTGCCCGAGCTCGTACGGACGTCCGACGCCCTCGCCCTTCCAGAACGGCACGGCACCGGGCAGCCCGGGCGCCGGCGAGACGAGCACACGGTCGCGGGTGATCTCCTCGATGCGCCAGGTCGACGCCCCGAGCAGGAACGTCTGGCCCGCGCGCGCCTCGTAGACCATTTCCTCGTCGAGCTCACCGACACGACCGCCGCCGTCGACGAGGAACACGCCGAAGAGCCCGCGGTCGGGAATCGTGCCGGCGTTCGTGACCGCGAGCCGTCGCGCGCCGTCGCGCGCACGGATCGTGCCGTTCGTGCGATCCCAGACGATCCGCGGCCGCAACTCCGCGAACTCGTCGGACGGGTAGCGCCCGGCGAGCATGTCGAGCACGTTGTCGAACTGCGCCCGCGACAGGTCGCGGAACGGATACGCGCGAGTGACGAGCTCGAACACCTCTTGACTAGCGATTTCGGCGTCAGCCGAAATTGCGACGACCTGCTGGGCCAAAACATCCAACGGATTCGTGGGGATGCGCGTCTCCTCGATCGCGCCTTCGCGCATCGCCCGTGCGACGACGGCGCTCTCGAGCAGGTCGGCCCGGAACTTGGGGAAGATCCGGCCCTTCGAGACCGCGCCGAGCTCGTGACCCGCGCGCCCGATCCGCTGCAGCCCACGCGCGACCGATTTCGGCGACTCGACCTGGATCACGAGGTCGACCGCACCCATGTCGATGCCGAGCTCGAGGCTCGAGGTCGCGACGAGACACGGGATCCGACCCGCCTTGAGCTCTTCCTCGACGAGGACACGCTGCTCGCGCGCGAGCGAACCGTGATGGGCGCGCGCGATGTCGTGACGCGGACCGTCGTTGCCCTCGTTCGCGAGCTCGTTGAGTCGAAGCGCCAGCCGCTCGGCGAGCCGCCGGTTGTTGACGAACACGATCGTCGAACGGTGGGCCTGGACGAGACGCAGCAACTCGGGGTAGATCGACGGCCAGATCGACTGGGCGCCGAGCTCCGTGCCCGCGTCCATCTCCTGCCCGTCGGCCGGCACGGGATACGAGAGCGACGCGGTCGACCCGAGCTCGCGCATGTCCTCGACCGGCACGACGACTTCGAGGTCGAGCTCCTTGCGCGTTCCCGCGTCGACGATCGTGATCGGACGCCCACCCGAGACGAACTGCCCGATCTCCTCGATCGGCCTTTGGGTCGCAGACAAGCCGATGCGCTGAAGAGGTCCTTGAACTAGCGATTGCAGGCGCTCGACGGAGATCGCGAGGTGAGATCCCCGCTTGACGCCTGCAATTGCGTGAACCTCATCCAGAATGAGCGTCTCAACACGGTGGAGGGTGCCGCGCGCCTGCGACGTGAGCATCAGGTAGAGCGACTCGGGCGTGGTGATCAGGATGTCGGGCGGCTCCTTGATCAGCTCGCGCCGCTCCTTCGCCGGCGTGTCGCCCGTGCGCACCGCAACGCGCACCTGCGACTCGAGCCCGGCGAGCGGCCCGCGCAGGTTCCGCTCGATGTCGTAGTTCAGGGCCTTCAGCGGCGAGACGTACAGCACGCGCAATCCGTTGCCGGGCGACTCGCTGAGCCGGTCGAGCGCGTAGAGGAACGCGGCGAGTGTCTTGCCGCTGCCCGTCGGTGCCTGGATCAGGACATGCGAGCCGGTCGCGATCGCCGGCCAGCCTAGCTCCTGCGGCGGCGTCGGGCCGGCGAACGTGCGCTCGAACCAGGCCCGCGTCGCGGGCGAGAAGCAAGCCAGCGCGTCCATCCGTCCAGCCTAGATCAGGCGACGAAGTAGGCGATCAACGCGACGACGACGATCACGACGACCACCACGCCCACGACGAGCGTCACGCCTGTCAGCGCCAGCCAGGGCGTGCGCTCGCTCCGGCCGCGCTCCGCTTCCTTGACGAGATCCTTGGGTGACTCGGTCATGTCCGGTCGCCTACCCGATCGCAGCGTGTTTACTCGTTGCCATGACCTACTCGATCCTCGGCCGAGACCCGGAGACCGGCGAGCTCGGCGTTGCCGTCCAGTCCCAGGCGTTCAACACCGGCGCGGCCGTGCCGTGGGCACACCCGGGTGTCGGCGTAATCGCGACGCAGTCGTTCACCGACCGCCGCTACGGCTTCCGCGGGCTCGAGCTGCTGGCGGAGGGCGCGACGCCCCAGGCCGCGCTCGACCAGCTGCGCGAGCCCGATCCCCTGACCGGCTTCCGCCAGGTGGCGTTCATGGACGCCTCGGGCACGACCGCGCAATGGACGGGCGGCGACTGCATCCCTCACGCCGGGAACGCCGCGGGCGAGAACTGGTGCGCACAGGGGAACATGCTCGCCGCCGACGCGTGGGTCGCGATGGGTGAGGCGTTCACGTCGACGACGGGATCTCTCGCGCAGCGGCTGATGTCCGCGCTCGACGCCGCCGAGGCGGAAGGCGGCGACTTCCGGGGCCGCGGCGGCGCAGGGATCGTCGTCGTCCCTGCGGAAGGCGAGCCGTGGGAACGCATGGTCGACCTGCGCGTCGAGGACGGCGACGACTCCCTCGTCCAGCTGCGTCGCCTGCTCGGCCTCGCCGAGGGCTACCGGCGCGCGAACCGCGCGCGGCCGGCGTCGCCCGGTGCAGCGGAAAACGGCCTGCCCGACTCGTACGTCCGCTTCCTGGCGATCCTCGATGCGGCTGCCGACGGCGACCCGGCGGAGGCCCGAAAGAAGCTCGACGAGCTCGCGGCAGAGCAGCCGCTGTGGCGCGAAGCCTTCCGGCGGTTCGCGCGCCACCCCGAAATGCCACCCCTTGGTGCGATCATCGACCCCCAAAACGCCCAGTAGCGGGGGCTTCCAACTCGCGCTAAGGTTCGTCCCCCGTTCCAGGGACTAGTGAATGCCGATCCGGCCCGAAGACATCGATCCCGGCAAGCTGCCAACTTCGCTTCGCGGCTACGACCGCGACGCGACCGACGAGCTCCTGAAGCGCGTTGCCTGGGACTACCGTCAGGCGCTCCGCGCGCAGGACGACCGCGGGAACAATGAGGACCGCCACGCGAGCGAGATTCGCGACCTCGAGGCGCGGATCGCGCTGCAGCAGGAGGAGTTCACGCGGGCGATCTCGGCGCGTGAGGCGCGTGTCGACACGGATTTGGGCCGGCGGGAGGCAGCTCTCGAAGAGGAGCTGGCGCAGCTGCGGCGGAAGGTGCACGCGTACGAGTCGCGCGACGAGCTGATGCGCGCCCTGCTTCTCGCCGCTCAGCGCGCGGCCCGGGAGATGCGTGAGTCGGCGCGTGAGGATGCCGAAGCGCTCCTGAAAGCGGCGCGCCGCCGTGCGGTCGGGATCGAGCGGAACGCGTACAGCTCGGCCCGTCACTCGGCGGTCGAGGTCGAGCGCCTGCGCAGGCTCGAGAACGACCTGCGTGACCGCCTCCGCTCCACGCTGGAAGCAGTGATCGGATCGAACGGGACGGAGCCGGCGCCGGCTGCGGAAGCGCCGCAGGCGGAGCCTTCGACCGACTCGATCGACTAGTACGTGCCCGACGCGCTCTGGTTCACTGACGATCCAAAGGCGTGCGAGCTCCTCGCCAATGACCCGTTCGCGCTGCTCGTCGGCTTCGCGATCGACCAGCAGGTGACGGTGCAGAAGGC
>DASXOW010000049.1:0-98960 GCA_036493955.1 Gaiellaceae bacterium | reverse complement strand
GTCTTGCCGGTGCCGGGGCCGCCCTGGATCACGAGCACGCCGTCGGGATCGTGGGTGATCAGGCGATACTGGTCGGCCTGGATCGTCGCGACGATGTCGCGCATGTGCAGGTCGCGGTCGCGCTCGAGCTCCTCGAGCAGGAAGTCGTCGACCGCCGCTCCGTCGACGACCGTGCCGTCGAGCGTTTCGTCCGCGATGTCGATCAACCGCCTCCCTTCGGAGCGGAATCGCCGCCGCAGCGTCAGCCCGTGCGGGTCTTGCGGAGTCGCGGTGTAGAACGGCCGCGCAGCCGGTGCCTGCCAGTTCACGAGGAGCTGCCGCTGCGCCTCGTCGTGCACGAAGCGCCGGCCGATGTACAGCGGCTTCGAGATCGTCTCGAAGTCGAGCCGTCCGAAGCAGAGCCCGCGCTCGGCGTCTTCGAACGTGCGCAACCGCCGCGCGGCCCACGCATCCATTGCGGCCTGCGCGATCTCGCCGTCGACGTGATCAGCGGCGCCCGCGACGGCGGCCCGCATGCGCTCGAGATGGTCGTATGCGCGGTCGACGTACGCCTGCTCGGCTTCGAGCTCGGGATGGCTCACGGGACCACCGTAACGGGACCTCGCGCGCCTCTTCGGCCGTATTTCGACCCGTGGACCGTCGCGAGTTCCTCGCTGCCGCAGCTGCAGCGCCGTTCGCCCTGCGGGTGGCGGGCCTGTCGGGGCCGGTCGTCATCGTCACCTGCGACGCGGAGTCCCGACTTGCGGTCGTTGACCTGCGCACCCTCCGCATCGTCGGCTCGATCGCGACTCTCGCCGACCCGCGGTCGGTCGAGCGAGTCGGGGACGTCGCGCTCGTGTGCCACACCGCGGAAGGGGCGCTGTCGATCGTCGACCGGACGCGCGTGCGCCACGTCGTACGCGGCTTCGTCGAGCCGCGGTACACGGTCGCGCATCCCGACGGCGTCCACGCGTTCGTGACCGACTCGGGACGAAGCAGCGTCGCGATCGTCGACGTACGTCGCGGCACCGTCGTCGGCCGCGTGCGGCTGCCCGGCTGGGCGCGTCACCTGACGATCTCGCATGACGGCTCGCGTGTGTGGGCCGGGCTCGGCTCAGCGTCCGAGCACGTCGCCGTCGTATCGACCGCTCCGCTTCGCCATGTCGGCAATCTCACGCCCGGGTTCCTCGCCCACGACGTCGGTCTGGCGCCGGACGGACGGCTGTGGGTCACCTCCGGGAGTGCAGGCGTGCTGGCCGTCGGCGACCGGCAGTACGCCGCCGATCGCGCGCCGCAGCACGTCACGTTCGGCAACGGGCGCGTGTTCGTCACGAGTGGCGACTCGGGGACGCTGCACGTCCAGACGCACGACGGTCGCGTCCTCTCGCGCGCGACGGTGCCCATCGGGTCCTACAACGTGCAGTTTGCCGCGAACCGCGTGATCACGCCGTCGCTGCTCCACGGCACACTCGCCTTCCTCGACGCGCTCGGGCGTCCGCTCCGCACGCTCCAGATCGCGGGCTCGTGTCACGACGCCTGCGTGCTCTGAGGTTTTACGAAAGCCTTACTGCCTCGTCGGTGGATCTTCGCTCCCGGTGGGGAACATGGGCGCGAGTGAAGCGGGTCCTTCTTGTCATTCTTGCTCTCGCCGCGGTCGCGCCTGCGACCGCCAAGGCGACGGTTCCGTGTCGTGACCGGATCTACAACGACTGGTATGCCGACGGGAAGATCGGGACGACGTATCCGATCGCGTGCTACCGCGATGCCCTCACGCACGTCAAGGGGCGAAGCGACATCCTCGAGTACTCGAGCATGGCCGACGACATCCGCGCTGCGCTACAGGGAGCACTCGCGCGCTCGAAGGGCGACACGAAGGTGCCGACGCAGATCGGTGATTCCGGCCCGGCGGTGAAGCCGCTCTCCGAGCATCGTGTGACGGACTCGACACCGCCGCACGACCCGGCGCCCGGCCCGGAGCAGGTCAACACGACGCTGCCGACACCGTCGACGGTCGCAGCCGGCGCAACGAAGGGGAGCGGCGGCCTCCCCATGCCTCTGCTGGTGCTGGGCGGGCTCGCGCTGCTACTCACCGCCGTCGGCGGCATCGGCGTCGTGGCCAAGCGACGCCGGAACTAGCCCGGCACAAGTCGCCGAAGCCGCGCGCGCTCGGCCGGCAGGTAGAAGCCGAGTAGCGCGAGTGCGAGCGGGTACGCGCAGACCAGCAGGAGTGACGGCACGACCGACAGGTCCGCAGCGCGTGCCGCGACGGTCAGGGCCGCCGCTGCACCGACGGCGGTCGCGACGCGCCGCCACTGATACGCCACCGGGTACACGCTCTGTGCGTACCACGTCATGCCGATGAAGAGGATGACGTACGCGGCAAGCGTCGAGATCGCAGCCCCGACCATCCCCCAGCGCGGGATCAGCCAGAAATTGAGGCCGACGTTCGCGGCCGCTCCCACTCCGGTGACGACCCAGTTGAGCTGCGTCCTCCGTGCGCGGCCGCTCCCGATCGCGAGCACGGTGTAGCCGGCGTAGACAGCGCCGGCGAAGGCGAGCAGCGCGACGCCCTTCTCGGCGCGTTGGTAGTGCGGCGCGGTGAGGAGGCGCGTCCACCACGGCGCAAGCGCGCCGAGTGCAAGTGCAACCCACGACGCGAATGCCAGCAGATACGTCAGTACGAACGCGTACGTCCGCTTCGCCTCGCCATCGTCTTCGATCGAGTAGGCGAACGCGGGCCAGGCGGTTCGGAACGCGATCATTACGAACGTGATCACCGATGCGATCTTGACCGCGGCCGAGTAGACACCGACCTCCGCCTTGTTCGTGTACCAGACCAGGAACTCGCGGTCGACGAAGTTGATCGCCCACAGCGCGAGCGCGGACGGGACGAGCGGCATCCCGAATTGCTGCATGCCGCGGAACAGTGTCCGGTCGAACTCGAGGCCGAGCTGCTCGGTGCGGTAGGCGACGAGCGCGAGGTAGACGACGAGCGTGCCGGTGAAGTTGCCGACGACGAGCCCGATCGCGCCCCAGTGGAAGACGGCGACGAACACGACCATCGCGACGACGGTGACAACGACGTTGGTGATGCTTGCGATCGCGAACGCCGTCGAGCGCTCCTCGGCGCGGAACAGGTTCGTGAGCTGTTGGTAGTTCGTCTGCGCCCAGAGTCCGACGGCGCCGGCGCGAACGAGCCACGCGTCGTTACCGAGCCCGATCCAGTGCGCGATCGGCCCGGCGAACACGACGCCGAGCACGAGGCCGACGGTCGCCATCCCCATCGTGAACCAGAACGAGGTGCGGACCACTGTGAGCTTCTCGGGCGGCTCTTTCGCGTCGAAGTAGAAGCGGAAGAACGCTGACGCGATCCCCATCTGCAGGACGATCGCGAGCACCGCCGTCGCGGCGGTGACGATCTCGACGCGCCCGTACGCGTCAGGCGGCAGATAGTGCGTGTAGAGCGGGAGGAGGATCGTCGCGAGCACGCGCGAGACGAGGCCGCCGAGGCCGTAGATCGCCGAGTGGCGCCCGAGACGCCGCAACTGGAACGCGAGGCTCATCCGCTAGAGCGAACGGTAGAGGTCGACCAGGCGGTCGGCGACCCGGTCGATGTCGTGCACCTGTTCGACGTACGCCCTGCTCGCGGCGCCGATCTCGCGCCGGAGCGCGGGTTGCTCGACGAGCGGGCGGAGCGCGTCGGCGAGCGTCTCTTTCGTGGCCGGCACGATCGGGATGCGGATGCCGTAGCCCTCGGCGCTCCGCTCGACGACGTCCGGCTTCAGGTACGTGACGACGGGCTTGCCGAGCGCCATCGACTCGAGCGCGAAGACGCCATGCCAGCCGGCGTTCAGCTGGTCGACGACGATGTCGGCGCGGCGGTATCGGTCACGGGCCTCTTCGTGCGGCACGCCCTCGACAATGTCGAGCTCGACGTCCAGCTGCTCGCACGCTTCGATCACGTAGCGAGTCCCCTTCTTCTCGCGGTTCGAGGGCGCGTGCACGACCAGCGGCCGCGCGGTGTCGGACGGTGGCACGGGTGTGAAGGGACGGAGGTCGAGCCCCGGCGGAATCACGTGCGCTTCAGGCACCCAGCGGATCGCGTCGTAGCTACCGACGATCTCGGCGTCTGCGCGCTTCCCGAACGCGAGTTGGGCGGGCGTCTTCGCGCGGATGTCGGAGCCGACGTAGTGAAAGACGCTCTTCTTGCGCAGCGCTTTGAGCAGCGGGAACTGGATCGACTTCGGGACGAGCGTCAGGCCGAAGTAGAAGTGGAAGATGTCGGTCGTCGGCGCGAGCCGCGCGAACGCCGCGAGCTGCTGCGCGAGCCTGACGGGCAACGGCCCGCGCCGGTCGAGCGACCAGTCCGCTTCGTGGTGCAGCTTCCCGCGCTCGAACACGACGAGCCGAGCATCGACGCCGCCCCGCCGCAGTGCCTGCACGTTCTCCCACGGAATCCCCGCCATGTTGACCGGACAGTGCGTGACCCGAAGTGCCCGCTGGGGATCATTTGTCACTGTTTCTTCACTCTGGTCAGACCACTAGACGTGGCCCGGGAGGTCACTGGTCGAATTCGAGCTGGTCGAAGTAGCGGAGCGCTGTTCGGCCCGGTTTGACGCGGGACGCATAGCTGCGCAGCTCGTCGTCCGAGATCTCGCCGAGTGCGCGCTTGACGCCGAGGTACGGGAGGTTGAGGTCCTCCTGGTAGACGATCGTCGAGATCCGTGGGTTGATCTCGATCACGTGCTCACCCACGAGCTGGATGTTGAAGAAGTGCTCGATGCCGAGCTCCGCGACGATCAGGTTGCCGGTGCGCATCAGCTCCTCGTCGTCGAGCGTGACGAAGTACATCGCGAGGCCGGCTCGCATCGCTTCGCGCGTCTTCGGATGGCCGAGCACGATCTCGCGGCCGTTGCCGATGCCGTCGATCGTCCGCTCGCCGCCGACGGCGAGCTCCATCACGAGCAGGTCGGGCCCGCCTTCGTCGGGCAGCAGCTCGACCGCCTCTTCGAGGCGCATCGCCACCGACCCGGGCCGCTCATTCAACAGCTGGTGCGCCCGGTCGACCGTCGGGTCGAGCACACGAAAGCCGCGCGAGCCCGACGAGAACACCGGCTTGAAACAGACGGGACGTTCCGGGTACCCCAGCTCCTCCGCCGCGGCCGCCACCTCGCGCGCGCCGTTCACGCGGCGGAATTCCGGCGCCGTTACGCCGATGCGATGCAGGAACGCGTACGTCTCCGCCTTGTCGTTCGACCGCTCGATCGCATCCGGCGACGACACCAGCACCGGCATCGGAAAGCGATCGACATGCGCCGCCAGCCCATCGAGGTCGAAGGAAGACTGCGGCAGGATCGCGTCGACCCGCTCGCGCTCCGCGACGGCGAGCATCGCGTCGGGGAACGCCGGATCCGAGCCTGCAGGGACGATGTGGAACGCGTCGCAGAGGTGACGTCCGACCGAGCGGTCGCTCATGTCGGTGCCGACGAGCCGAACGCCGCGCTCGCCGTTGCGACGGAGCGCGTTCAGGAGCGCCGCCGTGCCGGGCGCACCGGACGCGGTGACCATGACCGTGATCGGCTTCACGACAGATCGATTCTGTCGTTCCGCAGGTGCTCGAGCCGCGCTGCGCGGTCGGAGTCGAGCATCGACTCCATCGTCTCGCGCATTGTCGCGCCCTCGAACGCCCAGATTTCCGGGTGCGTGAGCAGCTGCAGCCACTCGAAGTCTCCGCGCGCGAGCTCCTCGTGCGGGCAGCCGTGCCGCCAGTGCTGGTTCGAGTCGGAGCGGTAGTGGTCGGGATCGAAGAACGGCGCCTCCATCACGTTCACCGCACCCGCGATCGGCTCGCGCATGTACTCGGGATCGGGGTTGTGCCAGGCGACCACCGGATCGAACCGCGAGTCGAGATCGACGTGCGGCCAGACGGCATGGTGTGCGACCCGGTGTCCCAACGACCGCAGGCGTGTGATCACACGCTCCCCGTCCGGCGAGGCAAGGTTGTAGAAGACCGAGCGCGTCATCAGGAACCACGTCGACCACGCTCCTTCCTCTGACTCGACCTCCGCCAAGGCGAGCGCGCCATCCAAAGACAAGTCGACGTCGTGGCGCAGGATCACATCGCCTGCAGCAGGGGGAGCGTCGAACCCCGCCCAGCGGTAGCCGCTCTGGCTCGCCGCGCGCAGAAGGTCCCGGTAGTGAGCGAGCGAAAAGTCGCAGTTCATCGTCGCGCCAGTATCCAGTGAAACGAGACCGTTCCCTCCGGTTCGGAGATCGTGACCACCTCGTCCTCGACGAGCTCGAACGCGGCGAGGAGCTCGCGATTGCGGGCCGGGTCGTGGCCGGAGAAGTACATCGGGACCCCGAGCCACTCACCTTCCCAACCCTCGAGATCGCTCGCGCCGAGCGTTGCGAGGAAGAGCCCGCCCGGGCGAAGCCAGGTGAGGACGCGCTCGAACACGTGCGGCAGCAGCTCGCGCGGTACGTGGTTCAGCACGTAGAACGCGCAGACGGCGTCGAGTGAGTCCGGATCGAAGTCGATGGTCGTTAGATCGCCTTGCACGAATGTCGCGCCGGGAACCCGTGAGCGGGCTCGCCGCAGCTGCTCCGTCGATAGGTCGACGCCCGTCAGTTGAAAGTGAGCCGCAAGTTCGCGGGTCTCTGTCGTCCCGTTCCCGCAGCCGAGCTCGACGACCCGGGCCCCTTCCGGCAGGTGTCCGGTGAGCCGGTCGAGCCACTTGAGCCGCGGATCGTCGGAAACCTGCGCCGACCACGTCTCCCACGTGTCGGCCATCGCGTCGTAGCCGGCGGCGACGAGCGCCGTCCGCCTGTCCGTCACTCGACCTCCACGTCAAGGAGCGTGCACGCCGCCTCCGCGCGGCCGAGCGCCTCGAGGTTCGTGTCGCCCACGGCGATCACGTAGCCGCGCCGGTCGCCGTCGAGCCGCACAGGACGGATTGTCTCGCCGATCTGCAGGTAGCTGTCCGCCTGTACGACGCCCGGGAACGCGAGCAGCTTGTCGAGCGGCCCGACCCGTTTCACGATTCCTGTCGGCAGCGGCCCCGGCTCCGCGGTGAAAAAGCGAATCGCGAGCGGCTGCGCGAATTGCGGCCGCACGAGCTCGTCCGGCAGCTCGTCGCCGAGCGCCATCCGCAGCTGAACGTCGACGAGGTCGACGCCGACCGCCCACCGGACGAGGTCGGCCATCTGACCGCCCGGAATCCGTGCCGCGCACTCGACGACGATCACACGGCCGTCCGGAGCGGCGATCAACTGCGGGAACGCGATCCCCGTCTGCAATCCGAGTGCGTGCACGGTGTGCACGGCGATGCGCTCCGACACGGACAGCTGCTCGGGTGAGATCGTCGGCGGGTAGACGTGGATCCAGCCGACGCCGAACCCGATCCCGGGCGGGCGCATGCGGTCGGAGAGCGTGAGCAGGATCCCTTCGCCGTCGCGCGCGATCACGATCCCGTTCATCTCGGTTCCCTCGACGTACTCCTCGAGGATCGCCTCGCCCGACGGCGACGCGACGAGCGCCTCGTGCAGGTGACGGTCGACGTCGTCGAGTGACTCGACGCGGAAGACGCCGCGCTGCCCGCCGCTGTCGGCCGGCTTGAGCACGGCCGGGAACCCGACCTCGTCCCCGGCGCGGCGCGTCTCCGACAACGTGCGCACGGCGGCGAAGCGCGGCTGCGGGACGCCGGCCTCGGCCAGCCGACGCCGCATCGCGACCTTGTGCGTCATCAGATGCGCCGTGGCCGTGCCGATCCCCGGCAGGCCGCGCGCCTCCGCGAGCGCCGCGACGACCGGCACTGCACGGTCGGCCGACACGGTGAGCACGCCGTCGAGCTTCAGCCGCGCAGTCGCCTTGAGCACCGCGTCGACGTCGGAGAAGTCGACAACCTTGGCGATGTCCGCCTCGGCGAGCCCCGGCGCGTCCGGGTTGCGGTCGACCGTCGCGACGCGAAGGCGGAGCTCCTTCGCCCGGAGAATCGCACGGCGCTGGTGGCGGCCTGCGCCGACGAAGAGAACGGTCCGCACGGACGTACGATCCTACTTCGGAGCGACCGCCGACCGCAGCAGCTCGAGCGTCCCCTCGACGTCGATCGGGGAGCCGAAGCGCGCGGCCTGCTGCACGGCGATGCCGTCGAACACGATCCCGAGAAACCGGCCGAGCGTGTCGAGGGAAACGTCGTCGCGGATCTCGCCCGACTCCTGCAGGCGGCGGTAGTGCGCCTCCAGTGCAGCCTGCCCCTCGGGATTCAGCGTGCTCCAGCGGTCTCGCAACTGCGGGTCGGTGCGGAGCATCCTCGATGCGTCGAGGTACACGCCGATCCACTCCGGGTCGTCCTCGACGATGTGCCGCACGATGCCCTCCCACCCGCGCTCGAGCCACAGGTCGATGATCCGGCGCTGATCCTCTTGCGCGAGCGCGACGAACAGGTCGAGCTTCGACGGGTAGTAGCTGAAGACCGCGCCGCGGGAGAGGCCGATCTCGCGCTCGAGCACCTCGACGGTCGCCCCCGCGTAGCCGTGTTCGCCGAACGCGCGGCGTGCGCCCGCCGTGATCTGGCGGCGGCGCTGCTCGCGGTGGGCGTCGGAGACCTTCGGCATTCGCTGTGTACTTTACAAAAACGTACGGACGTACTATATTTCTCGCCGTGAGGAACTCGACCCTCCCGGCCCTCGTCACCGCCGAAGCCGTCTCGAGCACCGGCAGCGCGATGACCTTCGTGGCACTGCCCTGGTTCGTCCTCGTCACGAGCGGCTCGCCGACCAAGATGAGCATCGTCCTCGCCGCGGAGATCCTGCCGATGGCGCTCTTCGGCATCCCCAGCGGCTCGGTCGTCGGCCGCCTCGGCGCGCGCACCTCGATGCTCATCTCTGACCTCGTCCGAGCGCCGCTCGTTGCGGTCGTGCCGATCCTCCACTGGACCGGGCAGCTGACGTTTCCGCTGCTCGTCGGGATCGTCTTCGTGCTGGGCATCTTCATGGCGCCGTACGCCGCGTCGCAGCGCTCGATCCTGCCGGAGGTGCTCGGCGACGACGAGAAGACGATCGCCAAGGCATCGGGTCTCTTCGGCGGCGCACAGCATCTGCCCATCGTCATCGGCCCGTCGATCGCCGGTGCGTTGATCGGGCTGATCGGGACCGCCCCGCTTCTCGTCGTCGACGGAGCGACGTTCATGTTCGCGTTCTTCGTCGTGCTGACGATCGTGCGCGGCGGCAAGCCGGTCGTGCACGACGACGAGAGCCGTGGGGTCCTCGCCGGCGTGCGCTATCTGGCACGCGACAAGCTGCTCGGCCCGATGGCGCTCACGATCATCGTGCTCGACGGCGCCGCGAACGGCATCACCGTCGCCGTGCCGCTGCTCGCCTACACGCGCTACGACCGCAATCCGCACATCGCCGGCTGGATCTTCACTGCGTTCGGCTGCGGCGCGATCATCGGCTCGGTGCTCGTAGTCAAGCTGCTCGATCGCTTCGCGCCACTCAAGCTCGCGAGCTTCGGGATCATCGCCGCCACCCTGCCGCTCTGGATCGTGATCGCGAACGTCTCGTGGCCAGTTGTCGGCGCGGCCGTGGTGCTCTGCGGTCTCTTCGTCCCGCTGATCAACGCGCCGATCATGGGAATCATCACGACGCGCCCACCGGTGGCGCTCCGCACGAAGGTGATGACCGCCGTGATGGCTGCAAGCGGTCTCGGTGGCCCGCTCGGCCGCCTGATCGTCGGCCCGCTCTACCGCTGGCACGGGAACGCCGCAGTCTGGTTCGAGATCGCCGGCGGCATGACGATCGGCGCGTTGCTCTTCATCGCCGCCGCACTGCAGGCGCCGGCGGACGTCGACGTGTCTGCCGCTCAGGCGACCGCGATCAGCGCGTAGTCGAGCGGCGCGAACAGCTGCTCGCTGAGGCGGGCATCCTCATGCGGCGCCGGTGCGTTCAGGAAGTGGATCTCGGTGCGCGCGAACCCGGCCTGCTGCGCGAGCAACTCGAGCGTCTCGGGAACGATTGGCTGCGCGTGCGTGAGGTCGGCAAAAAAGTGGCGGAGCGCTGCCGGCGACGCAGGGTTGATCGTCTCGGCCACGAGCACGCCGCCGGGGACGAGCGCAGCGTGGGCGAGCGACAGGAAGCGGACGAGCGCGCCGGGAGGCAGATGCTCGACGACCTGCAGCGCGGTCACCGCGCCGAGATCACGCGCGCTGTCGAGCACGGAGAAGAGGTCGGCTTGATCGACATCAAGTCCCTCGCCGCGCGCGAACGCGACCATGTCGGCATTCGCATCCACTCCGCACGCCTCGACACCGGCGTCGCGAAGGAGCGCGAGCAGCTCGCCGCGTCCGCACCCGACGTCGAGCACGGGAGCATGCGCGCGGAGTATGTCGACGTACGGCCGCTGCCGCTCGCGAATCTCGGCAGAAGGTGCGCGCATCCGCGTCTCGTAGGCGAAGTAGTCGGGCAGCGCGTCCTGACGAGGCTGGGCCGCGACCGTCGGCGGCGCGCTGCCCTCGCGTCGCTCGAGCCGGAGCAGTCGCTCCTCGAGCTCGTGCGAGCGGCGCTCGGCCGCTTCCGCCCGCGCGCTCGCGCGGTCGATCCGCTCCGACAGCTCGTCGGTGAGCCTCAAGATCGCGTCGTTGAACACGCGTTGCGCGCGGGCGAGCGGTTCCGCCGCTCGCGCCATCCGGCGGCGAAGCGGGCCGCCGGCCGAGGGGGCCGCTTCGACCGACCGGGCGTCTTCTGCCTCGGACCTCGCGTCCACCCCCGGAAGCTACCCTTCCGCGGATGCTGGAGGGCAAGCGGATCTTCATCACGGGCGGCGCGGGCTTCATCGGCACAACACTCGCGCGCGAGCTCGTCGACCGCAACACGGTCGTCGCCTACGACAATCTCCACCGTGACGTGCTCTCGGGCACCGAGATCGGCGACCACCCGAACTTCACGTTCGTCCAGGGCGACATCCTCGACCTGGACGCGATGCGTGAAACGGCGGCAGGCGCGACGCATTTCGTCCACTGCGCGGCGATCGCCGGCGTCGACTCCGTGCTGCAGAGCCCCGTTCGCGTGATGCGCGTGAACGTGATCGGCACCTACAACGCCCTCGAGGCTGCGATCGCGACGCTTCCCACGCTCGAGCGCTTCGTCGACTTCTCGACGAGCGAGGTCTTCGGCACGCATGCCGCGAACGTCACCGAGGGGCAGGTCTCGACGATCGGCTCGGTCGGCGAGGCGCGCTGGACGTACGCCGTCTCGAAGCTCGCGGGCGAGCACATGGCGCACGCCTACCACGACGAGCTCGGGCTGCCGGCCGTCACGGTGCACCCGTTCAACGTCTACGGCCCGGGGCAGGTCGGCGTCGGCGCGATCCGCGCGTTCATCGAGAACGCGGTCGCGGGTCGCGACATGGCGATCCACGGCGACGGCTCGCAGATCCGGGCGTGGACGTACGTGACCGACATGGTCACCGGCGTGCTCGCGTGCCTCGCGCATCCGGCGGCGGTCGGGCAGGCGTTCAACATCGGCAACCCGCGCGGCACCGTCACGATCTTCGATCTGGCGCAGCGCATCCGTCGCATCTCGGGCGTCAGCGTCGACATCGTGTTCCAGCCGCTGCACTACGCCGATGTCGAGCTGCGCATCCCGAACGTCGAGAAGGCGCGCACGGTGCTTGGCTGGGAGCCGCTCGTGGAACTCGACGACGGCCTCGAGAAGACAATCGCGTGGTACAGGGCGAAAGCACTCGCATCCGCTTAGGCTGGCCCGACACGGGCGAGGCTGAGCTCGCTGAGGTTGCCGAGGTCCTCGAGAGCGGGATGCTCACGATGGGCCCGAAGGTCGAGGAGTTCGAAGCCGGGCTCGCCAAGGCCTGCGAGGTCGAGCACGCGCTCGCCGTCAGCTCCGGCACCGCAGCGCTCCATCTCGCCGTGCTCGCCTTCGGGCTCGAGCCGGACGACGAAGTGCTCGTCCCGGCCTACACGTTCCCGGCGACGGCCAACGTCGTCACGCTTGCCGGGCTGCGGCCGGTCCTCGTCGACGTCGACCCGGAGACGATGAACATCGACCCGGCGCAGATCGAGGTGGGCCCGCGGACGAAGGCGCTCCTCGCGGTGCACCTGTTCGGCCGGCCGTTGCCGTTGCACGACCTGCCCGACGTACCGCTGCTCGAGGATGCGGCCGGCGCCCTCGGCGCTCGCTACCGCGGCCGCGCGTGCGGCAGCCTCGGCGTCGCCGGCTGCCTGAGCTTCCATCCGCGCAAGATCGTCACCACCGGCGAGGGCGGTGCAGTGACGACGAACGACGAAGCGTTCGCGGTCGAGGTGCGCATGCTGCGAAACCACGGCTGGCGGTCGCTCGCCCCGGCCGACATGCCGGTGCCCGGGCTGAACTACCGCCTCTCGGACATCCTCTGCGCAGTCGGCATCCCGCAGCTCGCGCGGCTCGACGAATTACTCGCCGCGCGCGCTCGGATCGCGGCCGGCTACAGCCAGCGGCTCGCTCACCTGCCGGTGCTGCTGCCGCGCGCGGACGACGGCGACGTGCACGGCTGGCAGGCCTACGTGATCCAGGTCGACGACCGCGACCGCGTCCTGGCCGAGCTCCGGGCGCAGGGGATCGAGGCGCAGATCGGCACCTACTCACTGCCGCTACTCGGCGCCTACCGGGACCAGGGCGAGTTCCCGGGAGCGCGACGAGTCTTCGAGCGGGCGCTCGCGCTTCCGTTCCACACGCGGCTCTCCGACGGCGAGCTCGACCGCGTAGCCGAAGCGCTTGACAAACTAGTAAGTCATCACTAACCTACGGGCCATGGTGCTGACAGAACGCAAGTCGAAGGAGACGCGGCGGGAAGAGATCCTCGACGCCGCGGTCGGCGTGTTCGCCGAGCACGGCCTGCACGGCGCCTCGACCGAGGAGATCGCGAAGCGAGCGGGCATCTCGCAGCCCTACGTCTTCCGGCTCTTCGGCACGAAGAAGGAGCTGTACCTCGCGGTCGTGGCGCGGTGCTTCCGGCAGACGCTCGACCTCATGCAGCGCGCGGCCGAGGGGAAGCGCGGCGAGGAGGCGCTCCAGGCGATCGGCCAGGCCTACGGCGAGCAACTCGCCACCGACCGGGTGTATCTCCGGGCCCAGATGCAGGCGTATGCCTCGAGCGAGGACCCCGCGGTCGCGGCGGTCGTCCGCGGCGGCTTCGGCGACCTCGTCGCCTATGTCGAGCGCGTCTCCGGGCTCGAGACGGACCAGATCTCGCGCTTCTTCGCCAACGGAATGCTGATGAATGTGCTCGCCTCGATGCAGGCACCGACCGAAGACTGGGGCCGGCGGCTGCTCGAGGGTTGCAAGGACGGGCTGGAGCAGTAAGGCGCCGTTTTTTTCCGAAGGAGGTAAGTAATGACTCACAAAATAAGTGCTTCACAGACCTGGTGGACATTCGCGATCACCTCACTCGCGCTCTTCATGGTCACGCTCGACAACCTCGTCGTGACGACGGCGCTCCCGGTGATTCGCACGGACCTGCACGCCGGGATCAGCGGTCTCGAGTGGACCGTGAACGCGTACACGCTCACCTTCGCCGTCCTGCTGCTCACCGGTGCGGCCCTCGGCGACCGCTTTGGGCGCCGGCGGCTGTTCGCGATCGGGATCACGATCTTCACCGCCGCGTCTGCTGGTGCAGCGCTCGCGCCGACGATCGGCATGCTCGACGCGGCGCGCGCGATCCAGGGGCTCGGCGGCGCGATCGTGATGCCGCTCACGCTCACGATCCTCTCCGCCGGTGTGCCGCAGGAGAAGCGCGGCGTGTTCCTCGGCGCGTGGGGCGGCATCAGCGGCCTCGCCGTCGCGTTCGGCCCGCTCGTCGGCGGCGCCGTCGTCAGCGGCTTCTCGTGGCACTGGGTGTTCTGGCTCAATGTGCCGGTCGGCATCGCGCTGCTCGCATTCGTGCCGCGCCTCGCCGAGACGAAGGGCCCGTTCGGCCGCGTCGACCTGCTCGGGCTCGTGCTCGCGAGCGGCGGCCTGTTCGGAATCGTGTGGGGGCTCGTCCGCGGCAACTCGGTGGGCTGGGGCTCCGCCGAGATCGGCGGCGCTCTCGTCGGCGGTGCCGTGGTGACCGCGCTGTTCGTGGCGTGGGAGCTGCGCACCGACCACCCGATGCTGCCGATGCGGTTCTTCCGCAACCGCGTCTTCGCGCTCGCGAACGTCGCATCGCTCTTCATGAGCTTCGGGATGTTCGGCGCGATCTTCCTGCTCGCCCAGTTCTTCCAGACCGTGCAGGGCTACTCGCCGCTCGGCTCGGGCCTCCGGGTCCTCCCGTGGACGGCGATGCCGATGGTCGTCGCGCCGATCGCCGGTGCCCTCTCCGACCGCATCTCGGCGAGCCGCATCATCGGCACCGGGCTGGCGCTGCAGGCGATCGGTCTCGGCTGGATCGCAGCCGTCTCGACGCCGACGACCCCGTACCTGGACATCGTTCTGCCGTTCGCCATCTCCGGTGTCGGCATGGGGATGTTCTTCGCCCCGATCGCCAACGTGATCCTGGGCTCCGTGCGGAACGAGGAGGAGGGGCAGGCGTCCGGTGCCAACAACGCGATCCGTGAGCTGGGCGGCGTGCTCGGCGTCGCGGTTCTCGCCTCGGTGTTCTCGCACTACGGTGGGTACGGCAGCGGGCACTCGTTCGTGAACGGCATGACTCCCGCGGTGTGGATCGGGGCCGCGGTGGTGGGCGTCGGCTCCATCGCAGCGTTCGCGATCCGGCTCAGGCCGAAGGCGACCGCCGAGGTCGTCGCGCTCGAGCCCGCATTGGAGAACGCCGCGTAGCATCTGCTCTGTGAGCCTCGCGGACTTCGAGCGCGTCCCCCTGACGTTCGGCCCGTCGCCGGTGCATCCGCTGCGACGGCTCACCGAGCGGCTCGGGGGCGCGGTCGACATCTGGATGAAGCGCGAGGACTGCAACTCGGGGCTCGCGTACGGCGGCAACAAGGTGCGCAAGCTCGAGTACCTCGCTGCCGACGCGCTCGCCCAGGGCTGCGACACGCTCGTCTCGATCGGCGGCGTGCAATCCAACCACACCCGTCAGGTCGCGGCCGTCGCTTCACACCTCGGGCTTGGCTGTGTCCTCGTCCAGGAGCACTGGGTCGAGTGGCCGGACGCCATCTACGACAAGGTCGGGAACATCCTGTTGTCACGGATCATGGGCGCCGACGTGCGCCTCGATCCCGGCGGCTTCGACATCGGGATCAGGCCGAGCTGGGAGCAGGCGCTCGCCGATGTCGAGGAGCGCGGCGGCAAGCCGTACGCGATCCCGGCCGGCGCGTCCGACCACCCGCTCGGGGGCCACGGGTTCGCCCGCTGGGCGTACGAGGTGGAGGAGCAGGAGCGCGAGCTCGGACTGTTCTTCGACACGGTCGTGGTGTGCACCGTGACCGGCTCCACGCACGCCGGGATGATCGCCGGGTTCGCGGGACAGGAGCGGCCGCGACGGATCCTCGGCATCGACGGCTCGGCCACCGTCGAGCAGACGCGGGCGCAGGTCGAGCGCATCGCGCGCCGGACGGCCGAGGCGATCGGGCTCGGTCGCGAGCTGTCGGAGGACGAGATCGTTCTCCTCGACGAGTGGCACGCGGGGACCTATGGGATCCCGGACGCGAAGACGATCGCTGCGATCCGGCTCTGCGCTGGGCTCGAGGGCGTGATCACCGACCCTGTCTACGAAGGGAAGTCGATGGCGGCGCTCATCGACCTCGTCCGGGATGGACGAATCGAGCCGGGCTCGCGCGTGCTGTACGCCCACCTGGGCGGCCAGCCGGCCGTCAACGGCTACGCCGGCGCCTTCTGAGCTCCGACCACGCGCGGGGCGACGGCGGCGACGGCCGCGGCTATGCCGGCAAGGACGATGAACGACACGCGAAGCGACGACGCCTGGGCGACGAGCCCGACGAGTGGCGGCCCGGTCAGGATGCCGAGGTAGCCGATCGTCGTGACCGTCGCAACGGCGGTCGCGGCGTCCGGCCTCCGGCCGGCGAGGCCGAAGATGATCGGGGCGTTCAGCGAGACCCCTGCGCCGCCGATCGCGAAGCCCACGAGCGCGAGCTCCGCGTTCGGGCTGAGCGCGGCCAGCAGGCAGCCGCCCGTGCCGACGACTGCGCCGCCGACGAGGAGTGCGCGATCGCCGATGCGGCCGGCTGCCTGGCCGAAGAACCTCCCGGCTGCCATCGACGCGCCGAACACTCCCGGCCCCAGGCCGCTCACCGTCGGGCTCGCGTGGTGCACGCGCGTGAGGAAGAGCGCGCTCCAACTTTCGGTTCCGCCCTCGACCACGAACGCGGCCGTGCCGAGCAGGCCGATCACGATCAGCGGACGCGTCAGGCGCATGCCACGCGAGCTCGTCGTCTCGACCGGGGCGGTATCTCCCGCAGCAGCGACGGCCGTCAGCACAAGGCACGCGGACACGCCGAGCAGGATCGGTTCGCGCCCTGCGCCGGCCCCGCGCGCGATGCCCGCGAGCACCGCGCCGGTGAGGATGCCGACGGAGTAGAGGCCGTGTGCGAGCGGCATCAGGCGGCGTCCGGTCACCCGTTCGATCCGCCCGGCGTTCGCGTTGACGGCGACGTCGAGGATTCCCGAGGTCGCGCCGGCAGCTGCGAGTGCGAGCACCAGAGTGGGGAAGGAGCTGGTCAGTCCGGGCAGCGTGGTTGCGGCGGCAAAGGCCGCAGCCGAGTAGGCGACGGCTCGTGCCCCGAGCCGGGCGACGAGCGGCCCCGCGATGAAGAACATCGCGGGCACGGATCCGACCGAGACGAACAGCAGTGCGACGCCAAGCGCGCCTTTCGAGAGATCGGTCGCGTCCTGCACGCTCGGCAGCACCGACGCCCACGCGCCCCAGAAGAGCCCGAGCGTCGTGAAGCCGAGGAGTGTGGTCGACCTACGCGGGATCAGGCCGCACCTCGAAGACGAGCATTGGATCGCCGGATCTCGTCAGCCCGTTGTTGCGGAAGCAGAAGCCGAGCTTGTCCGCGACGCGAAGAGAGGCGGTGTTCTCCGGCTGGATGTAGGCGACGAGGTGGTCGACGCCGGTTCGCTGCCAGGCGTCTGCGATCGCCGCGCGCATCGCCTCCGTTGCGAGCCCGCGGCCGCGAAGCTCCTCGACGATCTCCCAGCCCACCTCGACCTCGTCGGTCTCGAGGCCGGTGACGCCGGGCCACGCGTAGTGGATCTCGGCGAGGCCGGCGAAACGGCCCTCATAGAGGAGCTTCCAGTCGCCGAAGCCGTGCTGCCGCCAGTGCGCGGCGAGCTCAGGCGAGTCCAGCGGCTCGAACGTCAGCCGCTCGGTCCCAGGCGGGGTCGGGCTCCCAGAGCGCCCACCACGCATCCCACCAGTGGCCTCTCGTTGCGAGCTCGGCTTCGAGCCGGCGTGCTTCCGCTCGGATCTCACAGGCCTGATCTTGCGTGAAGCGGCCCTCCTCGACGCGCTGGTCGAGCAACTCGTCGTCCTTCCACTCGATCCGCCCGTCCGGATGGAGGATCAGATCGAGCTCGAGATCCTGCGTGTCGTAGCCGGTCGCCGTGCGGCGGAAGGGCTCCTGCAGGTTGAGGTACCAGCTCCCGAACTCTCGCTCAGGGCCGTGCCAGAGGATGAAGACCGCGTAGGCATCTCCGGGTCGCTGCAGCATGATCATTCCGTTTCCCTGCCAGGTTTCGTGGGTTCCTCGCCACGGATGGACGAGTGGGTGCGGAGGGAATGAGAACCGGGTCTCGGCCGCGAGATATGTCGCGAGCAGCGCGGGTTCGTCGCGCACGACAATCACGGGAAACTCAGACCACGCGCGGCCGTGCACAACCTCGCGCCGCACGATTGTCTCGCCCTCAGACCACATGCCAGCCCGCAGGCAACTCGAGCGGTTTCCAGTCGCCCGGCGGCCGCCAGTCCTCCCAGCCGGTCGGCCAGGGTTGCGCCGCGATCACGCGCTCGCCCTCGGCGCGGATCCGAGCCGCTTCGTCGGCGTCGAAGACGCCGAGCTCCTGCGCGCGGGCGAAGTCGTCCTCGTCCTTCCACCGCCAGGCGCCGTCCGGCTCGACCCACACGTCGAGCGCCCAGTCGGTTGTGTCAAAACGATGGCCGCGGATGATGAGGGGCGCCTGGAGGTTCACGTACCAGCCGAGAAACGACCACTCGGTGTCCCAGAACAGCTCGACCGTGTGGCCGTCCCCTTCGCGCATGAAGCGCAGGACATGCGTTTGCTCCCAGACATAGTCGAATGCGGGCGCGTCGGTGACCCAGTAGTCGAGGTAGCTCGCCCCGATTGCGCGCCGCATCAGCTTTCCGCGAGAGCCGGGCTGCACGTAGATGCCGTGGCGCCCGTTCCACTCGCCGACGTAGTGATGCGGCCAGCACCAGCGCACGACGCCGCGGTAGCTCGAGCGGAGGAGCACGGGATCGCCTGCCTGCACGACGCCGAACCTAGAGTCGGCGGGTTAGGGCGGTGTGTGGCGAGTGTTCGGGTAGCGTCGCGCACCTGTCGGAGGTTCGGTTCACATATCTGCAGCACCTCGTGACAGTCCCGGCGACAGTCGGTGGCGCACGAGGATTCCCGTCCGGCTCGAACGAGACGGGCCTTCGATCGCGATGTACATGCCGCTCACGCTTCCTGGTGGTCGTTCGATCGAAGTCGAGGTCGATATGGGCAGTGGTGCGCTCATCCCTCGACGAGCGCTTTCGCGATCTCGGTGCGGAAGAAGAGCGCCGTGTCGAAGGCACCGACGAGACCGGCAATGCCTATACGAGACGATTCACGACGCTCCCCGGACGAGTTCACCCGAGCGCAGCACCCGAGCTCGGTCAGGACGACCCGGAGGTGATGTTCCAGCGGATCATCTACGACGGTCTTGTCGGCGCCGCGTTTCTTCGCCGGTTCGTCGTCACGTTCGACGTGCCGGGCGCATCCCTCGAGCTGGCACCGGCGGGATAGGGTCGTGCGGATGGACGTCTCGGTCGTCGTGACCGTGCTCAACGAGGAGCGTTCCGTGGAGGAGCTGCACCGCCGCATCGCGGCGACGCTCGACGGACGGGAGTGGGAGGCGATCTTCGTCGACGACGGGTCGACCGACGGCACGTTCGCGGCTCTACGCGCGATCCACGAGCGCGACCCGCACGTCCGGGTCGTGCGGTTCAAGCGGAACTTCGGCCAGCACCCTGCGATGCATGCGGGCCTCGCGCGGGCGCGCGGCGACCGCATCGTGACGATGGACGGCGACCTGCAGAACGAGCCGGAGGACATCCCGAGGCTGCTCGAGCCGCTCGACCGGGTGGACGTCGCGTCGGGGCGGCGCGTCTCGCGCCGCGACTCGCCCGGGCGGATGCTTCCGAGCCGCATTATCAACGGGCTCCTTCGGTCGTTCACGCACGTACACATCTCCGACTTCGGCTGCGCGTTCAACGGCTACCGGCGCTCGGCGATCGAGCCGATGCTCGGCGCGATCGGACGCCAGAAGTTCACGAAGGCGCTCGTCCTCTCGAGCGGTGTGTCGGTCGAGGAGGTCGACGTCTCGCACGCCTCCGCCGCCCACGGCTCGCGCTACTCGCCGTTCCGGCTCGTGCGGCTCGCGCTGCACGTGGTCGCCGGGTTCTGGCCGCAGCCGGTGCAGTGGATCGGGGTCACGCTCGGCCTCGTGTGCACGATCGGAGCTGCCGCAGTCGGCACCTACGGTGTGGCGTACTGGATCTCGGAGAGCGACTTTCCCGGGCCGCTTTTTGCGGGAGTAGGCATAGTGCTCGTCCTCGGCATCCAGGGCTTCGTCCTGGCACTGATCGGGGAGTCGCTGGGACGGGTCCAGCGGGACGTCGAAGGCAGGCCGCTGTACACGATCGAGGAGGAGCTGTGAAGAAGCGCGTATTGGTCACGGGGGGCGCCGGGTTCATCTCGTCGAACTTCGTGCGCCATCTCCTCGAATCGACCGACCACGAGGTCGTCACCCTCGACGCCCTCACGTACGCGGGCAACCTCGAGAACCTCGCCGACGTGCTGAGCCACCCGCGGCTGTCGTTCGTCCACGGCGACATCCGTGATGCGGGGCTCGTGCGCGAGATCGTCGGCGGCGTCGACGTGATTGTCAACGCGGCCGCCGAGTCGCATGTCGAGAAGTCGATCGAGCACGGCGCGTCCGAGTTCGTCACGACGAACGTCGAGGGCACACAGATCCTGCTCGACGCGATCCGCGAGACGCCGGTCGAGCGCTTCATCCTCATCTCGTCATCGGAGGTGTACGGCACGGCTGAGCGCGCGCCGATGGACGAGGAGCACCCGCTCAACCCGCGCTCGCCGTACGCCGCGACGAAGGCCGGCGCCGACCGGCTCGCGTACTCGTACTGGACGACGTACGACCTTCCAATTGTGATCGTGCGGCCGTTCAACAACTACGGCCCACGCCAGCATCCCGAGAAGGTCGTCCCGCGCTTCATCACGCAGGCGCTCGCCGGCGAGCCGCTCACGATCCACGGTGACGGCCATGCGTCGCGCGACTGGCTCTACGTGCTCGACGACGCGGAGGCGATCGAGGCGGTGATCGCCGCGCCGATCGACGGGATCGCCGGCGAGGTGATCAACGTCGCGACGGGGGTGGACATCTCGGTGCGCGACATCGCGACGATGGTCCTCGAGTCGCTCGGCCGGCCGTCAGATCTGGTGGAGAACGTTCCGGAGCGTCTCGGGCAGGTCGACCGGCATATCGGCACCACGGAGAAGGCCGCGAAACTGCTCGGCTGGCGCGCCGCGACGAGCTTCGAGGCAGGCCTTGAGCGCACCGTCGCGTGGTATCGCGACAATGAGGCGTGGTGGAGGGCGATTCTCGCTCGGGAAACCCGCGCCTACTCGTCCTAGGAGCGGGTCCCGCACAGCTCGGGCTGCTGGAGGCGGCGCACGACCGCGGCCTCTGGGTGGCCGTCGTCGACCGCGACCCGGCTGCGCCCGGCTTCCGCTTCGCCGACCGCCGCTGCATCCTCTCGACGGACGACGAGCCGGCGATCGAGCGCCTGCTGACGGCGCTCGAGATCGACGGGATCGTCTCTCCCGGCACGGACTGGCCGGTCGGTGTCGCTGCACGCGTCGCCGAGCGGAGCGGCGTGCCGCACCCGATCGAGCCTGCGACGGCGGTGCGCGCGACCAACAAGCTGCGGCAGCGCGAGCGCCTCGGCGAGGCGGGCGTGCCCCAGCCGCGGTGGTGGGTGATCGGCGGCGAGGACGGGCCGCCGGACGTGTCGGGGCCGGTCGTCGTGAAGGCCCCGGACCGGCAGGGGCAGAAGGGGCTGACACTCGTCGAGGACCCCGCGGACCTGCCGGACGCGATCGACCGTGCGCGGACTGTCGCTCGGAACGGCCTCGCGCTGGTCGAGGCGCTCGTCGACGGGCCGGAGGTGACGGTGGTCGGGTTCTCGGTCGACGGCGTCTTCCACGGGCTCACGGTCACGGACCGCGTCGTCGCCGACCCGCCCGCCTTCGGCGTCGCGCTCGCGCATGTCTGGCCGAGCGAGGCCCAGGGACAGTCCCTGGACGTGGCTGCGCAGGCCGTGGCCGCGCTCGGGATCGAGAACGGGCCGTCGTACACCCAGCTCCGCATCGACCGGGAAGGCCCCAAGGTGATCGAGGTCGCCGCGCGCCTCGGCGGCGGGCACGACGCGGAGCTCGTCCAGGCCGTGACCGGCGTCGACCTGAACGGGCTCACGATCGATGCTGCGGTCGGAGCCGAGCTTGTGTTGACTCAACACAAAGTCCAGGTCGGGGGCGCGGTGACCAGGTTCCTGGTCGCTCCGCCCGGGGTGCTGGAGCGCGTCGAGGTGCCGGACGACCTCGAGGGAATCCAGCGGGTTCGGATCTATCGCGAGCCCGGCTACGTGTTCACGCCGCTTCGCCGCGGCGCCGACCGCGCCGGCGCGCTACTCGCCACGGGCGACTCCCGCGACGAGGCGCTCGCACGCGCGAACGCCGCCGCGGACCGCATACGCTTCGTCACCGCAGATGCCGGAAGTCTCCGCGAAGCGATCTGAATACCTCTCGTTCCAGCCCCCCGCGATCTCCGAAGCCGAGATCGAGGCGGTCGCGGCGACCCTCCGTTCCGGCTGGCTGACGACAGGCCCGCGGACGGCCGAGCTCGAGGCGCGCATGCGCGACTACCTCGAGGCGAAGCATGTGCTCGCGGTCTCTTCCGGCACCGCCGCCCTGCACCTGTCGCTGGTTGCGCTCGGGATCGGGCCTGGCGACGAGGTGATCACGTCCTCGCTCACGTGGCCGGCGACCGCGAACGTGATCGTGCACACCGGCGCGACGCCCGTCTTCGCCGACATTCGCGACGACACGCTCAACATCGACCCGGAGTCGGTGCGCTCGCTGGTCAACGAGCGGACGAAGGCGATCATGCCGGTCGACCTCTACGGCCAGCCTGCCGACCTCGAGGATCTGATGGCGCTCGGCCTGCCGGTGATCGAGGACGCAGCGCACGCGGCCGAGTCGAAGCACCGCGGCCGCAAGGTCGGCTCGATCAGCGATCTCACCTGCTTCTCGCTCTACGCGACGAAGAACATCGCCGCAGGAGAGGGTGGGCTCATCTCGACGAACCGCGACGACCTCGCGGCGGCGATCGACGACCTGCGTGTCATGCGGCGCGGGCACGGGTCGACGTACGACATCGCTGTCCCGGGCTACAAGGCGAACCTCAGCGACGTCCTCTCGTCGATCGCGCTCGTGCAGCTCGACAAGATCGAGGAGCACGCCGCGATCCGCGCGCGCCACGTCGGGATCTACGAAGAAGGGATCGCGGGGCTCGAGGGCGTCGAGGCGGTCGCCCGCGATCCACGCGATCATCATGCGAATCACCTGTTCGTGGTGCGCATCACGTTCGCCGATCGCGACACCGTTCAGCAGGCGCTCGGTGAGGAGAACATCGGCACGTCGATCCATTTCCTGCCCGTGCACCGGTTGAGCGCGTACCGCGATCGGATGGCGCCGCACCAGCCGGCGCTACCGGTGACCGAACGGGCGGGGGACGAGGTCCTCTCGCTGCCGCTCTCGCCGGCGCACAGCGACGACGACGTCCGTGACGCAGTCGCGACCTTGCGCCGGGTGCACGCGCGGCTCGCAGGATGAAGCGCTGGTTGAAGATCGCCGCGACGCTGCTCGTGACGTCGCTCGCGGTCGCCTACATCCTCAGCCAGGTCGACCTCGGGAAGACGAAGGACATCATCGCCTCCGCGAGCGTCCCGTGGCTGTTCCTCTCCGCGCTGCTCACCGTCGTCACGGTGCCGCCGATGGGCTGGCGCTGGCAACAGCTGCTCGCGGTGCGCGGCGTCCACGAGCCCGTTGCGTGGCTCACACGCGCCTACTTCGTCTCCTACGCCGTCGGGCAGGTGCTGCCGACGTCGGTCGGGGGAGACGCCTCGCGGATCTTCGAGACGTCGCGGCGCCACCCCGGGCAGATCACGCCGATCACCGGGTCGGTGCTCCTCGAGCGCGCGCTCGGCGGAGCGGTGACGCTCCTGCTCGCGGGGATCGGGCTCCTGCTCGCGATCGGCCGCTATCCGATCGGCGCGTACCTCTGGGTCGAGCTCGTCTTCGTGATCGGGACGATCGCGGTCGCATTCGTGTTCTTCTCGCGTAGCGTCCGTCGGCGGCTCGTGTTCCTCGGCCCGATCGCGCAGCGCTTCCGGGTGGAGAAACCGGCGCGCGCAGTGTACGAGGGGCTGCATGGCTATCGCTACCACCCCGGGACGCTCCTCGTTGTTGCCGTCGTCACGGCCGCCATGCAGCTGACGCGCGTCGTCGCGATCTACGCGTCCGGCCGTGCGGTCGGCATCGACCTTTCGCTCCTGCCCTACGTCGTGCTCGGGCCGCTGCTCTTTCTCGTGATGCTTGTGCCGTTCACCGTGAACGGCATCGGCGTGCGCGAGGCGTTTTTCGTCAGCTTCCTCGGCAAGCTCGGCATCGACCACGACCACGCGTTCGCCTGCGGCTTCCTCTTCTTCGTGATGACGATCCTGCTCGCCTTGCCCGGCGTCGCGATCGTGCTCTGGGAGAACGTGTTCGGCCGCACGCCGGTGCCCGATGGAACCGGCTGACGCCACAGTCGTCGTCGTCACGTACAACGCGCTCCCGTGGCTCGAGCAGTGCCTCGACTCGGTTGCCGGGCACGACCTCGTCGTCGTCGACCACGGCTCGACCGACGACACCCTCGACGTCGTACGCGCCAAGCGGCCCGACGCGCGCATCATCGAGCAGGAGAACAAAGGCATGGGCGGCGGCAACAACGCCGGCATGCGCGTCGCGACCGGCCGCTACTTCTTCCTGCTCAACTCCGACGCGTGGGTCGTGGGAGACGGCCTCGACCGCCTGGTCGAGTACGCCGACGCGCATCCCGAAGCGGCCGTCGTCGGACCGCGGCTGCGCAACACCGACGGGACGTTGCAGCGGTCTGTGCGCGGCGAGCCGACGGTCTGGCGCCTCGCGACGGAGTACCTCTTCATCCGCAAGCTCGCGCCGCGCACGCGCGTGCTGAACCCGCTGTACGTCGGCGGCTTCGACCACGACGAGGAGACCGAGGCCGAGTGGCTCTACGGGCCGGCGCTGCTCGTGCGCCGCGCCGCGGTCGACGCGGTCGGCATGTTCGACGAGGCCTTCTTCATGTTCAGCGAGGAGGTCGACTGGATGACGCGCTTCCGGCGCGCAGGCTGGAAGGTGCTGTTCTTCCCCGGCGCCGAGGTGGTGCATGTCGGCGGCGCGACCCACGGTGGGTCGATGTACGTCGAGAACCTCCGCAGCCACCTCCGCTTCTTCGCCAAGCACGACGGGCCGGAGACGGCCGAGCGTGCGCGAGTCCTCCTGCTCTGGTCGCTCCGCCTGCGCGTGCTGGTCCAGCGCCGCGAGACCTACCGCGAGGGGATCCGGTTCCTCTCGTCCGGCAACGCGGCGACGCTGATCAAATGATCGACTACATCCGCCTCGCGTTCGGCACCGTGCTCGTGCTGCTGCCGGGCCTCGCGCTCGGACGGACGATGTCCGAGGCCGTCGCGTGGACGATGGGGGTCCTCTTCGTTGTGTGGACGGTCGTCTTCACCGTGCACTCGAACATCAAGCTCGCCGCCCTGTTGTTGCTGGTCATGTTCGTGGCGGCGCTGGCCGTTCGCAGGCGAGTACCAGGTACCCGACGGCTACCAGGTGCCGGGCTGGTGCTCGGGACGGTGCTGGGTTGGCTGTTGTGGCACACGGCCGGCGCGGTCGTGGGCGACGGCCTGTTTCACGAGGCGCGCGTGCGCAAGCTCGTCAAGCTCGGCGACCTCCACCTGCGCACGGTCGACGAGTTCAGGGACGGCGGCCTGCATCCTGGCTACGCCTTCCCGCTGTGGCATGGGCTCGATGCCCTCGTCGCGTGGTTCTCGGGTCTCGATCCTTCGGTCGTCGTGCGACACGAGGGCTCGCTGCTCGCGCCCGTCGCGGTCGTCGTCGCGTACGAGGCCGGTGCCGCCGTGTTCAGCTCGCGCGCAGGCGGCGTGACGGTCGCGCTCGCGCAGGTCGCGCTCTTCTGCTTCGCGCCCGGCGGCGGCGGGTCGTACGCGCAGCTCTCCCAGCCGGCCAACGCGGCACGGCAGATCCTCGCGCCCGCCGCGATCGCGCTGTTCTTCTCACGGAACTACGCGGCGACGGTCGTCGTGTTCGGCGCGCTCGCGCTCGTGCACTCGTCGTACGCGCTGTTCATGCTCGTCCCGCTCGTCGTGCTCGCCTACCGCGAGTGGCGCGCATACGTCGCGGCGGCCGCGCCCGTCCTCGCCGTGCTCCTGTGGCTCCGTCCGCTCGTGAAGGAGACGCGCGCACATAACCCGACTGACGTCGAGCGGCTGCGCGGGCTGCATCAGTACGCGGATCAGCTCGTGATCTCCGGCCCGCATCACTTCCGGCTCGCGCCCGAGGTGCTCGGCCGGACGGGCGCGGTTGCGATCGCGGCGCTCTTCCTGTTGCCGCTCACCGCGCTCGCGATTCGCCGGCGATGGGGTCAGTACGTCCTCGGCGGCTCGCTCCTGATCCTCCTGCTGATGGAAGTGCCGTGGCTCTTCGTCCACCTCGCCGACGCGGCGTCGCTATCTCAGGCGCGCCGTGCTGCCGGGTTCGCGCCGCTGCCGTTCGCGTTCGCGGGAGCGTTCGCACTCGCAGCGCGGCGCTTCGTCGCGCTCCCGGCCGCACTCGCCGCGGGAATCGTCCTCCAGATCGTCTGGCCCGGCGACTTCGGCGTCGGCCTGCGTCACGGAGGCCCGGCGCTCGCCACGTGGGTCGCGCTCGTCGGCGGCCTCATCGCGCTCGGAGCCGTCGCGATCCTGCGCCCGGCGCCCGCGCACGAGCATCACCGGCTCGCTGCCGCCGCGGCCGCTCTCTTCGTGCTTCCCGTCGTAGTACATGGCTTCTCCCATTGGGGCCCCAAGAACCCGCGCGACCCGGACGCACTCTCGGCGCGGCTCGTCCACAACCTGCGCACGAAAGTGCCGAAGGGAGCGATCGTGATCGCTCCGGTGCGGACGAGCTACGAGGTTGCTGCCGTGGCGCCCGTCTACATCGTCGCCGCGCCCGTCACGCACGTCGCGAACACGGATGCGAACGACCCGTACCGACGCGTCGCAGACGTCCACCGGTGGATCCAGAGCAACGACCCGGCGATCGCGCGCCGCTACGGCGCAACGTGGGCGATCCGCGCAGGCCGCCTCTATCGTCTCCCGCAATGAAGGTGCTGATCGTCAGCCTCTACTTCCCGCCGGCCGGGGGAGGGGGAGTGCAGCGACCGCTCAAGTTCGCGACGCATCTCCCGGAGCTCGGGATCGAGACGCATGTCCTCGCCCCGGACGACCCGAAGTGGATCCACCGCGACGACGAGCTGCAGCCGCCGACCCTCGCCTGGGTGCACCGCGCGCGTTACCTCGGGCCGAAGGGCCGGAAGCCCGCCGAGGAGCTGCACGGGACGCAGGGTCTCGTGCGCATCTCGCGCCAGGCCCAGCTCGCCGGCCGCCGGCTGCTCGTCCCCGACGAGAACGTCAGCTGGAACCTGACGGCGATCCCGGCGGCGATCCGCATCGTGCGAAGCGAGAAGATCGACGTCGTGCTCACGACCTCGCCGCCATCGTCCGTGCATCTGATCGGTGCAGCGGTGAAGAAGGCGACCGGTGTGAAGTGGGTGGCCGACCTGCGCGACTCGCTCGTTGCCAACCCGCATCGCCGCGCGGAGAGCCTGCTCGTGCGGGCGAAGGAACAGAGCGAGCACGCCGTCGCCCGGCTCGTCGCACGGAACGCGGACGCGATCACGTGCGTCTCCGACGCGATCGCCGACGAGTTGCGCGAGCGCTCGCCGCGTGGACCGGTCCTCACGATCTCGAACGGCTCGGACTTCGACGACTTCGCCGGGCTCGAGCGCCACTCGTCGGGCCGCTTCCGGCTGACTCATACCGGCTCGTTCTTCGGCAAGCGCGACCCGCGCCCGTTCCTGACCGCACTCGAAGCGAGCGGCCTGGATGACGTCGTCGTCCGCTTCCTCGGCGACTTCCGCTCGGCCGATCGCGAGTGGGCCGAGACACGCGCGCTCGGCGACCGGCTCGAGCTGATCCCGTATGCCGTCCGCCGGCGCTCGCTCGAGCTGCAGCGCGACTCGGAGGCGCTGCTCCTGCTGATCCCCGAGGCGGGCGGCCGCGGCAAGGGCGTGCTCTCCGGAAAGGTGTTCGAGTACCTCGCCGCCGAGCGCCCGATCCTCGCTGTCGTGCCGCCCGACGGCGCCGCGGCGAACCTGATCCGCGAGGCGGCCGCTGGGATCGTCGTCGCGCCCGACGACGTTGCCGGGATCACGGCCGCGTTGCGCGACCTGCACGCCCGGTGGCAGGCAGGCACGCTCGACGGCGCACCGCTGACGGAGGATTGGCGGCGCCGGGTCTCCCGGCGGACGCGGTCCGAGGAGCTCGCCCAGCTGCTCGAGCGGGTCGTCGGATGAGAAAGCTGACGAGCTTCCTGTTCCTCGCGAGCGTCTTCTGCGTGACGTTCGAGAAGGTGCACTGGAACTTCGCCGGCACCGTGTCGCTGGCGGATGTGTTGGCGATCGGTTTCCTGATCGCGTTCGTCCTCGGTACGCGGCGCTGGCGCGTGCCGCGCACGAGTGCGGTGCTCGCGGCGTTCCTCGCGGTGTTCCTGCTCGTCTACCTCCTCGGCTATTACGACCTCTCCGACTCCGACGCGCTCGCCCAGTGGGGGAAAGGCCTCACAAAGTGGGCGATCCACTTCGCGTTCCTCGCGGCCGCGGTCGTCTGGCTCTCACGCCGCGGGCAGCGGTACTTCTGGCGAACGCTCGGCTGGTTCAGCGCCGGCATCGTGTTCAACGCGGCGTACGGCGTGCTCCAGCTCCTCGACGCGCGTCGCGGCGGGAATCTCGACGCCTCGCTGCTCTCGCCGATCACCGGCGGCGCGAGTCAGATCAACGTCTACGGCGCGATCAACGGCGCCAGCGTCTTCCGTCCGAACGCGTTGACCGGCGACCCCAACCACCTCGGGATCATGTTGATCGTGCCGCTGCTCGTCCTGACACCTCTCTACCTGCGGCTCGAGCGCGGGCACCGGATGCGCAGGTGGCTCGCGCCGACGATCGGCTTCCTGCTCCTCGTCGAAGCCGCGACGTTGTCGCGGAGCGGCCTGCTCGGTCTCGGCGTCGGCGCGCTGATTCTCGCCGTTCCGTACCGGCGCTATCTGCGCACGCCGCAACTGCTCGTGCCGATCGGTCTGGCGGTGGCGATCCTCGCGGGGATCGTGCTCTCGCGCCGCTCGTACTTCACGACGATCCTGAAGTCACGCGTGCAGACGAGCGGCGGCTCGGAGAACGCGCACTTCCAGGTCTACTCGTTCATCCCGCACGTGCTCCATACCGATCCCCTGTTCGGTCTCGGCCTGAACACGTTCTCCGTCTATTACGAATTCGTCACCGGCAAGACGAACTGGGGCCCGCACAGCTACTACGTGGCGTTGATCGTCGAGACCGGCCTCGTCGGCACGGCGCTGTTCGCGGTGTTCCTCTTCTGGGTGTTCCGTCGGCTGCACGCGGCGCGCGCGCTCGGTCGTGCGCTGTCGGCTGCGCGCGACCCGCTTGCCGCGCGCGTCCGCCCGCTCGCGTGGGGCTGCACCGCTGCACTCGTCGGGACGCTCGCCTCGAACGCGTTCTACCTGACGATGCAGTTCTATTACTTCTACGCGTTCGTCGCCCTCGCGCTCGCGGTCCCTGTCGTCTTTGCGCAGCGAGAATGAAAGTCGTCGTCCTGACGACGTCGTTCCCGACGCCGGCGAACCCGGTCGCCGGCAACTTCGTCGCCTCCTCCGTCGACGCGGCGCGTGGCGTGGGCGTCGACGTCGATGTCGTCTCTCCAGCCTCGTTTCCGCACTTCGGCGTAGCACTCGGCTCCGGCGTGGCGCAGAACCTCCGTGCCGCCCCGTGGAAGCTCGCCCTCCTACCGCCGTTTCTCGCGGCATTTGCGGTCGCGGCGCGGCGTGGTGCGAGCGACGCTGATCTCGTCCACGCCCATTGGATCCCGTCGGCGCTCGCCGCCCGCGCGACCGGCAAACCGTACGTCCTTCAGGTGTGGGGGACGGACGTCGTGCTGGCGCGTCGCGCGCCGAGGCTCGTTCGGCCGCTGATCCGAAACGCGCGCATCGTGGTCGCTGCGTCGAAGTATCTCGCCGAGGAGGCGCGGGCGCTCGGCGCGCGCCGGGTCGAGGTGGTGCCGCCGCCGGTGCCGATCCCCGGCCACGTCGGTGAGCCGGCCCAGCCGCCTCACGTCCTCTTCGCGGCGAGACTCAGCGAGGAAAAGGGGATCCTCGAGTTCGTCACTGCGACCGAGGGGCTTCCGCGCGTCATCGCGGGCGACGGCCCGCTTCGAGATCGCGTCCCGGATGCGCTGGGCTTCGTGCCGCCGTCCGAGCTCGGGGCGTACTACGAGCGCGCAACGGTCGTGTGCGTTCCGTCGCGCCGCGACGGCTACGGCGTGACGGCGCGCGAGGCGCTGGCGCACGGTCGCGCGGTCGTCGCGACGAACGTCGGCGGGCTGGCAGACCTCTCAGGTCCCGGTGTGACCCTCGTCCAGCCGGGAGACATCGCAGCGTTGCGCGCCGCGGTCGAGTCGTCGCTCGCTTCGCCCACTCGTCCTCGGCCGACCGGGATCTCGGCGGACGAGGTCGGAAGCGCACTGCGTGGCGTGTACGGGGCAGCGCTTCGATGATGTGGCTCCACGCGCTGCGCGTCGCCCGCCCGCGACAGGCGGCCGGGCGGGCAACGCGACCGCTTCGGCGCCGCCGTTTTCCCGCGGGCCCCGGGGGAGCGCTGCGGCCGCTCGACGCGAACGAAGCGCTCTGGCGCTCGCCGGCCTTCGCGCCGAGTGGCTCAGCGCCCGACGCCGGCTCGCGCCTCGCGCCGTTTGAGCACCACTACGGCGCAGACGTGCTCGAAGCTGCCCGCACCGGCGGCGACCCGGCGCGGCTCGCCGCTGCCTGGTCGGTCGAGCATCCACCGCGCGCCGGCGACGCGTGGCATCCGTACACGGCGTCGACCCGCGCCGCCAACTGGATCGCCGCTGCGACGCTCGATCCGTCGCTCGCTCCGGCGGTCGAGGAAGGGGTGCGCCGAGCGCTCGCCCGGGTCGCCGCGAACGTCGAGGACGACGTGCTCGGGAACCACGTGATCCGGAACGCGGTGGCGCTCGTGCTCGGAGGAGTCGCCTTCGACGACCGCTCGCTTCGACGGCGCGGTGAGGAGCTACTTGCGCGCGAGCTGCCGGAGCAAGTCCTTCCCGACGGCGGCCACTACGAACGCAGCCCTGCGTACCACCGACTCGTCCTCCGCGACCTGATCAGCGTGCGTGCGTTCGTCGACGTCGAAGACCCGGTGACGCGGATGCTCGCGTTCGCCGCCGCGTCGTCGCGACCCGACGGCGCGCCGTGGCTGTTCAACGACGGCGGGCTCGACGTCGCGCCGACCCTACAGCTCGACGTGCCGGGTGACGGCGTGCAGATCTTCCCCGAGACCGGATACGTCTTCGTGCGGCGCGGCGACGTCGCGCTTGCGTTCGACTGCGGGCCCGTGTCGCCGGCGTTCCTGCCGGCGCACGCGCACGCCGACGGGCTGTCGTTTCAGCTGTGGTCGAACGGCAAGCCATTCGTCGTCGATCCGGGGATGCCGACCTACGAAGCAGGTCCCGAGCGCGACTTCTTCCGCAGCACCCAGGCGCACTCGACGGTCGCGGTCGGTGGCAGCCAGTTCGAGAGCTGGGGTGCGTTTCGCGCCGGCCCGCTGCCGCAGGTCGAGCTGATCGAAGTGAGCGCGGAGGGGGCGACGGGACGCGTCGCCACCGCTCGCGGCGAGCACCTCCGCCGACTCAGGATCGAGGACGACGCGGTCGTCGTCGAGGACGAGACGCACGGTGGAGACGCGGTGTCGACGCTGGTGCTCGCGCGCGAGGTCGAGATCGATGCCGCCGCCGAGCTGACGGCGCAGGAAGCCGTGCTCGCGGAACGCCTCGGCGAGCGGCTTCCGATTCGTGCGCTCGTGCAGCGGGGCACGCGCTCGCCGACCTGGCGGATCCCGCTCGGCTGACGGATACGGTGTGCCGCAAGATGGCGGGCGACGAACCGATTCGTGTCCTCCGCGTGATCGCGCGGCTGAACGTCGGCGGCCCTGCGCTCCACGTCTCGTACCTCACGTCCGAGCTCGACAAGATCGGCTACGAGACGACGCTCGTGACCGGCACGGTCGGACAGGACGAAGGCTCGATGGAGTACGTCGTGCGCGAGCGCGGGATCGAACCTGTCTACCTCCCGGGCCTGCAACGCGAGATCGCGCCCGTGTCCGACGCGCACGCAGTGCGAGCACTCGTGAAGATGATCCGCGAGCTGAAACCGGACGTCCTGCACACGCACACCGCGAAGGCGGGTGCGGTCGGCCGGACTGCTGCGCGGCTTGCCGGCGTAGATCGCCCACATGCGGTCGTACACACCTTTCACGGGCATGTGCTGAGCGGCTACTTCGGCGGGGCCACCACGGCCGCGTTCCGGCAGGTCGAGCGCACCCTCGCGAAATCGACGGATGCACTGATCGCGGTCAGCCCAGAGGTACGCGACGACCTGGTCTCGCTCGGTGTCGCGCCGGCCGAGCGCATCACCGTGGTCAGGCTCGGGCTCGATCTCGACGCGCGAACGATCGCACCGCCGGGCGCGCGCGCCGAGGAGCGCGCGGCGCTCGGCCTGCCGCCGGAGCGCTTCGCCATCGGCTGGCTCGGCCGGATGACGGACATCAAGCGCGTGGACGTACTGCTCGACGCGTTCGCCGAGCTACGTCGTCGCGACGTCGACGCTGCGCTCGTCCTCGTTGGCGACGGACCGCTTCGCGCCGACCTCGAGCGCCAGGCGGCCGAGCTGGGGATCGCCGACGCGACCCACTTCGTCGGCTACCGCGCAGACGTCGCGCCGCTCTATGCAGCCCTCGACGCAGTCGCGCTCTCGTCGGCCAACGAAGGGACGCCCGTGGCCGTGATCGAAGCGCTCGCCGCCGGCATGCCCGCGGTTTCCACCGACGTCGGTGGCGTCTCCGACGTGGTCGTCGAGGGCAAGAGCGGCTTCCTGGTCCCTGCCGGAGATACGCAGGGTCTCGCGGACCGGCTCGCACGCCTCGCAGGAAACCCGGGCCTCCGCACGGAGCTCGGCGCGTTCGGCTCCGAGTGGGTGCGCTCGCGGTACTCGGTGCCGAGGCTCGTCGACGACATCGACACGCTTTACCGCTCGCTGCTCGAACGGCCACGGCAGAAGCGGAAACCGCTGACGGCACAGCTCGAGCCCGTCTTCTCAGCCGCCACCAGGTCGCGCATCTCACGCGCGCCGAAGACGCTCGACGTGCTGCTGCTCTCGCAGTATTTCCCACCGGAAGTCGGCGCGACGCAGTCGCGCATACAGTCGTTCGCGGAGTACCTGAACGAGCGCGGCCACAACGTGACCGTGATCGCGGAGTTCCCGAACCATCCGTTCGGCGTCGTGCCCGCGCGCTACCGGCGGCACCTGGTCGACGACGATCGTTCGAACGGCTATCGGGTCCTCCGCGTCTGGGCGAAGGCGAGCGAGGAGAAGACGCAGCGCACGCGCCTCGCGTTCTATCTGTCGTACTCGGCGCTCGCGACGGCGATGGCGCCGATGACCGGGCGTGCCGACGTCGTGTTCGCGACGTCCCCGCCGCTGTTCACGGCGCTCGCGGGTGCTGCGCTCGCGCGGCTCAAGCGCGCGCCGTTCGTGCTCGACGTGCGCGACCTCTGGCCCGCCGCCGCCGAAGCGCTGAACCAGATCTCCGCGACGGGTGCGATGCGCCGTAGCGCCGAGTCGGCGGAGCGCTTCCTGTATCGCGACGCGTCGGCCGTCGTCGCCGTGACGCGCTCGTTCTGCGACCACATCGATCGCATCCGCGAGCGGCCGCCCGCGACGGCGCTGATCCCGAACGGCACGCTCGAGATGTTCTTCGACGCGAAGCCAGACGCCTCGGTTCGCGCGGAGCTCGGCGCGAACGGCGGCTATCTCGTGACGTTCGCGGGCACACACGGGATCGCGCAGGCGCTGCCGTCGGTCCTGGATGCGGCAGCGCTCGTCGGAGACGGCGTCGAGCTCGCCTTCGTCGGCGAAGGGCCGATGAAGCCGTTCCTGCAGGAACGTGCGGCCGAGCTCGCTCTGACGAACGTGCACTTCCACGACCAGGTGCCGATGGTCGAGTCGCCGCGCATCCTCGCCTCCAGTGACGCGCTGCTCGTCCCGCTCTCGGGCCACCCGACGTTCGAGCAGTTCGTGCCGTCGAAGCTGATCGACTATATGGCGGTCGGCCGTCCGGTCGTGCTCTCGGCAGCGGGTGAAGCGGCACGGCTGCTGCAGCGCGCCGGAGCAGGCGTCGTCGTGCCGCCGGAAGACCCGAAAGGCCTCGCGGCAGCGCTCCGCCGTCTTGCGGAGCATCCGGAGGACGCGGGTCGGATGGGCGAGAGCGGCCGTGCGTTCGCGGCCGGCAGGTTGCGCTCGGTCCAAGCAGCGCGACTCGAGGAAGTCCTTTTGTCAGTCGCCTCGTAGACCGTCAGCCAGTTCCCGCGGCGTCACTCCGAGGTCGGATAGGGCGGTCGCCGAAGGCTTCCGCTTCTCGGCCCGGAGCCGTGCGACCTGATCAGGGTAGAGAGGAAGAGGCACTACCCTGGCCGCGAGCGCGGCGACGCCGAGCATCCCCCACGGCATCTTCACGGTGCGGCTCCGGGTACCGGCAAGCTCGATGCATCGCTCGGCGAACTCACGAAGCGTCAGGCACCTTCCGCCGAGAACGATCGTTTGGCCGAGCGCACCTTCTGCCTCCAACGCATTGACACAGGCTCGCGCGGCGTCTTCAACGTGGAGCGGGCACACCCCGGACTCGCCGCGGCCGGGGAGCACGATCGTCCGGCCGGCCCGCGCACGAGCGACGATGTCGTCCACCCCTTCCCGGCCGCCCGTGCCGTAGACCTCCGCCAGGCGAAGGATCGTCCAGCCAAACGGCGCTGCGGCAACGACTTGCTCGGCAGCGAGCTTGGATTCGCCGTACCACCCGGACGCCGGGCCTGCCGTACGCGAGCTCAGTAAGACGAACCGTTCGACACCCGCGGCGGCGGCGGCTTTGACGATGTGTTGCGTTCCGTCGACGTTGACCTCCCGGTAGCTCCGCGCGCGGCGCGCGTGCGTGACCGCGGCTCCGTGCATGACGGCCTGACACCCGCTGACCGCTGCTCGACACGAAGCTGGCTCGAGCAGCGAACCGTCGACGGTCTCGTCGGCACCCGGGACGCCGGTACGGTGGACGAGCGCACGCACACGCCAGCCGTCCTCCCGCAGATGCCCGACGATCCGCAGGCCAAGTGCTCCGGACGCGCCGGTGACGAGTACGGTCCGAATCAGGGAGCTCCGCGTAACCGGTAGCGCGTCATGTGCACGACGAACTCCCAGATTGCGCCCAGGCGGACGAACGACGCGCGGTCGTCGTTGCGATTGAAGACGACGGGGAGCTCGACGATCTGCAACCCGAGACGCTGTGCCTCGAGCACGATTTCGGCATCCGCGAACCAGTCGTCGGAGCGGATGCGAATCTTGTCGTACGCGGCGCGGGTCAAGCCCTTTGGCTTCCCGTTGATGTCCCAGACTCCACTGCGCCCGAACAGCAGCCTGAAGATGACGTTGTAGCCGATGGAGATTCCCCGCCGGTAGAAGCCGTCGTGACGCGTGGTGCGGCGGCCCTTGCCGACATCGGCATTCGTCTCCCGCATCAGCCGGTACAGCCGCAGAACGTCGGCGACCGGGTTCTGGGAATCACCGTCGATCACGACCAGAAGCTCGCCGTTCGCCGCCGCCAAGCCGCTTCGCATGTCCCAGCCCATCGCGCCGCGCTTCTCGCCCGCGACGACCACGGTGCGAGGGTGGGCTTGCGCGAAGCCGGTGACGATGCCTGGTGTCGTATCGGTCTGGTGCGGCCAGTAGTTCGCGACGAGAACGAGCTCGAACGCGAGCCCTTCCTGCTCGAGGAGCTCGTACAGCGGGCCGATGACGCGCTCGATGCTGGCGCCCGCCTTGTAACAGAGGACGATCGCCGACAGCTCGGGAGTCAACTCGCGTCCATCAGTAGACGAACATCGGTAATCGTCCAGCGCGCCGGGCGTGCCTCGGACGGTGCCCAGTTCGTGAGGAAGACCTCCGCCTGTGTGGTCTTCTTGAGAACGAATCGAGTCACCATCAGCCGGTCTGCGAAGGACTGTCCCGACCAGTACTTGCTTGTCGCCAGCCACTGGCCGGCTCGGAGATCGAACACCCCGACGCCGATGCCGCCGCGCTCGACGATTCCTGCGGTTGCGACGGTGTAGCGCCCGGGCGGCAGCGTGACAGTGGGCGAGGAGACCTCGTTGTCCGCCGCCGAAGGTGCCGTGTCGATTCGAACGCCGTCTCCGTTCGCTCTGACGATGGTTCCGTGGAACTGCTGCCAGCCGGCGGGGAGGGAGCCCGCGAAGGCCCATTCCTGGACCGCCCGGCCGCGCAGGGGGGGCGAAACCAGCTTCGCCGCGTCTGCGGTGTAGGCAGCGTCGGCGAGCGCCGTGCGAGCGTGCACGACCGCCGGCCACGTCACGGCGACGAGCGCGACAAGGCAAGCTGCGGTGACGACGAGCTCATGTCTCGACACTGCGGTCAACGGTCTCTCGAGGCGTCTGCGCTGGACCCAGCGAACGAGGTCGGGAGCCGAGGCAATCGCCCAGAGGATCAGCAACATCCACAGGAGGCCGACCGCCGTCAGGAAGCCGTCTTCGTAGCTCTCTTCCGGCACGGTGACGACGGGAGGAATGACTGTGAGAGCCAGTGCGGGGGCCGTCAGAAGGAGCGCCCAGCGCATGCGGGCGACCCGTCGGCCCAACAGCAGCGGAAACGCGAGCAGGAACGGCCAGAGCCACCCAAATCGGTGGATCGCATCCCGGATGCACACGCCGAATTTCGTCCAGAGCGTCCCGAGAACGAACGATGGGTCGTTGCGAAGCAACTTGAACCAGAGGTGGCGGAGAATGTGCTCGTATCGCGGGGTGAGGTACCCGGCGTGCGGATCGATCCGGTTCACGGTGTCGATCGACACCTGGTCGTTCCACGTGATCCCGTACTTGTTCGGCAGGTAGCCGAGCCCGATGTATGCGTTATGCCACGTCGGATGCTCGGTCGGGTACTCCTTGCGGAACGGCACCCCGACGATCTCGTCGCGTGCGAGGCGGACGGCGCTGAACACTCCGACGTCGATCGAATAGGACATGGCGACGACCGCGAGGCACACGAGGAGGCGTGACCGCCACGAGGGTGCTCGGATCGCCGCCACCGCGACGGCAGCGATCACGATCGGCAGACCCGAGTGGATTCGGACTGAGGTGCAGAAGCTCGCCAGCAGGCCGGACGCGACGAGAAGCCCGATGGCGGTCTTACCCCATGGGCGAACGTACGCGACGAGGACGATGGGTAGCCCGAGCAGCAGGCCCCAACCGACGATCCAGTAGAGGTCGGAGTTGCGGAGAAACGCAAACCAGTGCAGGACGATGGCGGGTGCGGCGATCGCCGCGAGAAATGAACCGAACAGCTCGTAGATCAGCACGGGGTAGACGAGAAACAGCAACGCGAAGCAGCCGATGAAGAACCAGTTGAGCAGCACATGAGGATCGCGCTCGCCTGTGGCGTGGCCGATGAGCGGCAGGTACAGATAGATGCCCTGGTCGTCCGCCGTGCCGACCGGGAAGTAGTCCCGGCTCGCCTTCGCGCCCGGTGCGCCGGACTGGCCGTGTGCTCCGAGGAGGGGCGGACCGCCTGCGTCGAGCACGGCGATCGATGCGCTCACGCCGTCGGTGCGCGTCGCCATCAAGGTCGCCTGGTTCGGCAGCTCTGAGTTGAGATGAACGATCGAGAACAACGCGAATGCAACGCCGTACGCAACGAGCACGGCGCGCACCGGGATGCGACGCGCGTTTTCGCTGAGCACGCCGGCGATATTCGCCGTCACAGCCGTTGCCCGACGCTTACGTACTGCGCGCCGAGGGGGACGTTACGGAGCCGACGCTCGATGCTCTCGACGGTGCGGTGTCGCCATGGGAAGAACAGGATGTTCCGTGTTTCGAGCGGAACGAGCCGCGCCGCCGCGATCAGGCGGCGTGTCGTGCGCGGACTGAGCAAGACTGCATCCTTGTCGAACGCGCAGCGGTTCACGATCGCGCGAGTCACCGGGTTGTACGGATTGTGCTCGGCAATGACGACGACACCGCCCGCGCGTGTCACCCGGGCGAGCTCGGCGAAGAAGCGCGGCCAGGACGTCGGCGGAACGTGGTGCACGACGCAAACGGCGAAGGTTACGTCGAGCTCGCCGTCTTCGAATGGCAGTCGTGAACCGTCGTACGCGCGAAACTCCGCCTCGGGGTTCGCGGCTCGTGCGCGCTCGACCATCGCCGTCGAGACGTCGACGCCGTAGAGCTGATGGACACGCCCTGTCAGGTGGCGATCCGTCGATCCCGTGCCGCATCCGACATCGAGGAATGAGAGTTCGGCCGGATCGCCGACGTGCGCTCGCGCAAGGTCGACGATCACATCGGCCTTCACCTGCGAATAGACGTCCGCGTCCTGACCCGCAAAGGACACGACGCGGTTCAGCTCGTCCTCATAGGTGTCGCGGAAGCGGTCGAACTCGGCGGGGTCGAGGCTTTCGCTGTCGGGGCTCACCCGGACACTTCCCGCAGGCCGTCGAGGATGGCGCGTACGTGGTGGCTCCATGTGTACCGCTCAAGGACACGTGTCCGTGCGTTCCCGCCGAGCGCCGTTCGCCACGCCGGGTTCTCGCACAGAAACTGGATGGCCGCTGCGAGGTCGTCGGCGGATCCGGGCTCGGTGAGGACGGCCGGTGCACCGCCACCCGGCGGTAGCGGTCCGGTCGGGAGATCGCGCGCAGCAAGCGAGCCGGCCAGGATCTGCCCGATCTGGTCGAGATCGGAGGCGACGATCGCTTTGCCGACCGCCATGTACTCGAAGAGCTTCGTGGGCGAGCCGAAGAACCGGGAGCCGTCAGCGTTGGGAACATGCGGAGACACGAGCACGTCGCAGGCGGCCAGCAGAGCCGGTGACTCGGACTGCGGCACCAACCCGGTGTAGATCACACGCTTCGCGTGCGACAAGGTGGTACGGACATCGTTCATCGTCAATCCGTCACCGACGAACAGAAACCGAACCGTGTGCGCGTCGAGCATGTCGGCCGCGTCGCGTTCCAGTTGCACGATCGCTTGTGCAAATCGCTCGGCGCCGTGCCAGCGGCCGAACGTCCCGACAAAGCCGACGACGAGCGCATCCGGCGAGAGGCCGAGGTCCTGCCGCGCGGCGGTCGCCGGGGCGGCGAGCGCCTCCGGGTCGAACAATCCGGGGTCGACGCAGTTCGGGTAGCAGACGATTCGCTCGTCGGGCACCCCGCGCTCCCGCAGTTCGTCTGCGAGCACCTCGGAGATCGTGACGACGAGGTGAGCATGGTGCAGCGAGACATCCTCCGTCGCCTTCGCGACGTCCGCGTTGCTGAGCCCGCGCCCCCAGTGCTGGGCGGTCCAGACTTCCGAGCCGTTGTACTCGAGGATCAGCGGCACGCGGCGGCGCCGGCTCAGTTGAACACCGATGTAGCTGTTGACCGCGTGGCGCTGGTAGACGGCACCTGCGCCCTCGGCCACGTTGTCCAGGTCGCCGAGCAGCCGGTGCTGCAGCCTCGGCCCGTTGACCGCGAACGGCAGGGCGAACGGCGTCGGAGGCGCGATCGGCACGAATGTCACATCGGGGTCGATCAGCACCGGCTCGGAAGCCGACGCGAGGGTTACGGACATCCCGTGCCGAGAGAGGGCGTTCACGACTCCGGCGACGTGGCCTACCGAGCCACCTGCCTTCAGGCCGAACCAGAGGTTCGGGTTCACGTAGAGGACCTCCGCCGGTGTCGCATCGACGGAAACGGCGAGGCGCGGTTGCCTGCGCAGATCTCTGAGCTCGCGCCTGGCCCGCCGAAGCGCGACCCTGCCGTCGATGGTGGCGCCCGCGAGCGGCGGCAACGTCGCGGCGGCATGCAGGCGGGAGACGTTCTCGAGGCGGACATCGGGATGTGCGACCTCCACGCGCGCCGCGCCCGTGAACGCCGCGAGGGTCTCCAGGACGGGCAGGACGCCGTAGCTCGACGGGTCCTCGATCGCGAGGACGCATCGGTCGCCACGCCCCTGGCGGATGGAACGCAGGATCTCCAGAACCGGCAGCCGCCGGAGCTCCGGCAGCGTCAAGTACACCGGCGTGTCGCCCGCAGCGAGCTCGAGCCTTCGGCGATAACCGCCGGAGAGGGCGTATGCGCTGAGCGCGATCACGCGGCTACCGGTTGGACCGTCACCCGGAGCGGCGCGAGTGGTCCGGTCCTCGTCAGTTCGAGGCAGGCGATCTTCGATCGTCGCCCGTAGCTCGGCGAGACCCAGCCGTCGCTCTGGTGCAGCTCCCAGTCACCTTCGATCTCGAAGGTGAACCGTCGCCCGTTTGCGACGAGCTCGCCGCCTTCGACCTCGACGCCCGCCGCGAGGTGATACGGCACCGAGACGGTGTGATTCCCGCCCCCCTGGAAGGTGTCAGCGACAACGAGCCGATGGGCCCGGCCGTCGAGCGTGATCGAGCGTTCGACGCGTACAGGGTCTGAGAGCCGCTCATAGCCTGCGTGCGCACCGCGAAGGACGGTCGTCTCGCCGGGGCTCCATTCGAGAACAGCAGGCACCGCGTCGTACTGCAGGTTCCAGAGGTGATGCGGCGACACGAACCGATTCTGCTCTTTGTCGTCGACACGTGGTGTGTTGTGGAACGCCGTGCTTCGGAAGCGATTGCGCCACTCGACCGACGAGCTGTACTGGTACGACCCGCAGTCAGTGAAGAGGTGCGTGCCGTCGAGAACGGCATCGAACGCGAGGCAGTCGTTGTGGCCGTGGCCGCCTCTTCCCGCCAGTCCCACCGGTCCGCAGTCGACGAAGACGTGGTCGAGCGGCCCGCGCAAGATGTAGACGCCGCCGGAAGGAAATGCCTGCGACCCAACCGTCGCCGGCGCCTCGGCACCTACCCGCCCGAGCAGCCAGAATGCCTCGTCGCTGTCGGAGTCCCCTACGCCGAGCGCCGCCCGGATCAACCCGGGGAGATACGCATGGCTTTCGACGGCCTGGCTGCCGAACGGAAGCACGCGTGCGTCGTCGGCGTCGCCCCAGAACGGCGCGGCCTCCGGTCGCGAGTACGCCGCAGAGAAGTCGGCCATCGCGAGGAGCCTCGCGCGATAGTCGGGTGGTATGTCCTTCCCTGCGCGAACTCGGAAGAGTGCTGCAATCAAGAAGAGCTCTGCAACCAGCCGGTGGTACGCGGTCGACATCTCGAAGTCGACGCCGTCGGGCGTGACCTGGCGGGGCAACTCGGCGACGAGCTCCCGCCAACCCGTCTCCGCCCACTGCTCATTGCCGAAGAACTCGCCCGCCGCGACGAGCCCCGCGAGGTCGGCGGTGAAGTGGTTCCCGTTCACGTCGGATCGTTCGAGGTTTCGTTCGACGAATCGGCCGTGCAAGTACATCGATACCAGCAACCGGTCGCGGAATGATCCGTTCGACCAGGCGGTGCTGTTCGCGAAGACGTGGAACAGCCAGGTGAGCGTGATCAGCCGTAGGGCGACGTCCATCGTGCACGCCCAGTTGACGCCGGTCAGATAGGGGTTGGCGGCGAGCCACTCGTCGACCACGTCTCGCACGAACGCTGCCCCATCGTCGTCGGCGGAGAGCAGGTACTCCTGTCCCACCGGCACGAGCCACTGCAGTCGCGAGAGCTCCCAAGGCACCTTGACATCATTCGGCCGCCCGAGATCGGTGTACGCGATCGTGTGCGCAGGGCGGAGCGGCCACGTGAAGCCGCTCTTGAAGTCGGTGTGCCAGCCGATCGGCGTGCCGAGCTGCGTCGGGCCGGAGCCGAGCAGGTCGACGACGCGCGACCGAGCACTCACCGCACGCGCTTTGATCGTGTCCGCGTTCGGCGCGCTCGCGCGGCGAGAAACATCCGCCGCGTGCGGACGTGCGGCAAGACGTTCCCACAGCTCATCGATCGTGCGCGCGTCGGTCCGCGCCAGCAGCGCCGCCGAGCCAAAGCTGCGCGCGAAGCGCGGCTCGGTGACGCGATACCACCTCGTACGGGCCTCGTCGGAGACCCGGCGCGCCAGCAGCCTGGGCGGCATGCTGCGCGCGCGTCGCAGTCGGCGTGCGAATTCGGCGCCGGCGCGTCTCAACTGCGCGCTGGTCGGCGCCATGGCGCCCGAATCTAGCAGCGTCACCCTGCGGCCTGAGCCAGCTCCTCCGGTGAAACGACCTGGAATCCGCGCCGCTCGAACGCCTCCCGAAACGCAGGCGTCTCTTCGCCGTCGACCGCTACGAGCTCGTCCCCAGCCTGCGTCGGATGACGACGCAACCCGAGCCGACGGCGCCAACGGAGAAGCTCCGGGGAGGGGTGACGGGGAAGCGCCGCCACCGCTCGTTTCACAACGTGCTCTGGGTCGTCGCTTGCAGTGACGGCGACAGCGCCGGCCGGCGCTCGCCTCGCGAACGCGACGAGCCGGAGTTTCGGCCTTGCCACGATCGCGACGTGCTGCGAAGGCAGCTCGACATCGTCGACACTGCGCAGGGCCGAGCCGACGAGCTCACGAAACTCGTCGGGCTCGAAGTACCTGCCGCCGGGGCACCAGGCCGCAACGAGGGCGTGTCCACCGGCACGTAGGTGCGAGGCAGTCCAGGCGAGCATGGTGGCTCGGTCGCGCGGGCGGAGGTAGTAGAGAACGTCGCTGAGGATGATGGCGTCGAACGTCTCGTCGTCGAGCTCGGTCGCCTCGAGCCCTTCAGCGGCCGCCTCGTGGAAGCGGATCTCGGGGCGGATCTCGCGGCCACGACGGACCGCTTCGGCGGCGGTCTCGACGCCGACCAGTTCGTCGAACTCCTCCGCGAATCGAGCGAGAAACGCACCGAGCCCGCACCCGATGTCGAGGAGGCGTCCGCCGCGAACCCGCGCGAGCAGGCGTTCGCGGTAGAGGTCGTAGCGCGGGTCGTCCGCCGCACCGATCGCCCACGGATCGCTCTGCTCGTCGTACACACGATCAAAGTCGCGCTTCACACGCATCGCTCACTCCGCGCCAGGGGGCATCTCCTCGAGGTCTACTCGCATCGCCTCGCCGGCGCCCTGCCGGTACCGGTGTGCGACGGCGAAGATCGCCACCAGTACGAGCGCGTACGTCACTGAGAGCGCTGCCGCTGCACCGGCGCCCGCGTGGTCGGGGACGAGCAGCAGGCTCAGAGTGACGACGAGCGCCGCGGCGCCGCCCCAGACCGCGAGCAGTATCCGGGGGTTGCCCTCCGCGCCGAGATACTGCGAGATGACGTTCGCAACGCCGAGGCACACGACGCCGGGCAGCATGATCCGCAGCACGTTGGCCGACGGCCCGTACGACGCGCCGTAGAGCAGCCGGATGACGGGGCCGCCGACGATCGCCGCGAAGCCACAGACGACCATCATCAGCGCACCAGTCGTCAATGCTGCACGCCGGGTCGCGATCCAGCGATCCCCGGATTCGCGTACGAGTCGCGGGAAGAGAACGAGCGCGATGGACTGCGGCACGATCGCGAGCACGTCGGAGATCTGCGCCGCGACCGAGTACAGGCCGAGCTCGGCCGGCCCGAATTCGCGGCGCAACAGGAAAATGTTGGCGCGCAAGACGAGAAATGCGAGCAGCGTGATCACGTACGCCTTCGTCGCATAACGGAACCCGCGACTGAAAAGCTCGGCGTCGAACCGAAGGCGAAACGAGCCGCCGCGCAGGGCAGTCCAGCCGACCGCGAAGCTCGCGATTGCCCAAGCGACGATCGTTGCGCCGACGAAGCCGCCGGCGCCGGCGCCGATGACCGCGGCGGTAACGACGGCGGCCAGCGCCACTGCACGGCTCATCGCCTCGACCACATTGAAATGGGCGAATCGCTCCTGGCCGGTCAGGACGTTCGCGACGATCACGAAGAAGAGCGTCGGTGCGCTGAGAAACGCCGCGAGGAAGAGGAAGCTGACCCGCGTGTCCTGGAGCATCCCGACGGCATGAGCGACCAAGGCGACGGCGACACCGGTGCCCGTGGCCGCGACGACCGACACCCAGGCGGCATTCGCGACGACGCTTGCTGCGAGCCTTCGGTCCTGCGCGACGTAATAGGTGGCCGCGGACGGGAGCCCGAAGTTCGTGAACTGCACGATCGTCGCGCTGAGCGTGACCATGAAGAAGTAGTCGCCGCGGCCGGCTTCACCCAAGGCCCGTGCGGAGATGATGCTCGAGAGGAGGCCGAAGACGGTCAGCGCGAGCCGCGAGCTGACGGTGAGCGAGACCCGGCGCAGCATTAGCCGAGCGGGGCGCGGTGAGTGTTCCGGCGCCAGCGGCTCATACGCGATCGATACACGCGATACCGGCTGACGCGGCTGTACCAGAACGCGGTGTCGTACAGCGCGTACCCACGCTCCTCGTAACGACCGTCCGGGTTGGATCGACCGCTCGCGAGCGTTGGCTGCGCGACGAGCTCGTCGATGCCGTAGGGGATCGTCGTGCGGGCCATCGCGTCGAGGATCGCGAGGCGGCCGTCGAGTCGTGCCTGGACGACGACGTGCGTGTCGGCGTCGTCGGCTCCGCTTCCGCGAGGGTGGTCGGTCGCGGTCATCTGAACAATGTTCGCCTCGATGCCCTCGCGTTCGAGTAGGCCGCGGAGGGCGACGGCGTATCCGGCGCACAGCGCGCCACCGTCCGCGATCACTTCGGTCGCGTCATTGGAAGTGCTCGGTGTGCGCGGGTCGAGGTGGTTGTAGAGCCAGGAGACCGCTTCGGCCGCGCGCTCGGTCTGGGTCCATCCGTCCTTGCGTTTCCAGGCGGTGACGTACATGAGGCGGTTGTCGCTCGGAGCGAACGGCGGTGCTCCCAGCCGTCGAAAAACATCGACCTCGTCGATCGTGATGTCGCGGAAGCCGACCGCTTCCAGCCGGCGCTGAACGTCCTCCGGCCACGTCTTCCACGTATGGTCGTCGCACGCGTTCGCCGGGTTCCGGGCGTCACTCGGGATGGCCGCGACGAGGACTCCCTGCCACGAAAGCACCCGGTGGACCTCGCGGAGCGCGTCGTCGACGTCATAGGCATGTTCCAGCGAGTTGTCGGCGTAGACGCAGTCAAAGACGCCGTCCTCGAAAGGGAGCGCGAAAAAGTCTGCGACCGTGAACTCGACTCGGTCTGACGCGTGTCGCTCTCTGGCGACAGCAATGAACTCCTCGCCGAGATCGACCCCGACGACGTGCATCCAGGGATACAGCTGCGAAATCCGCTCCGACCAGTATCCCGCGCCGCAGCCCAGATCCAGGATGCGCTGGCGATCGAGAGGGATGAGGCGCTGCAGGCGGTCCGACTGGCTCTCGTTGCGCTCGTCTCCGAGTACAGCGCCTCGCTCGCGCGCCACCTGGAAGGCACTCTCATCGGCTCGAGATCGACCATTCGATACCAACTCGACGCGGGCGAGCTCGGCCGCCTCGGCGAGTGTGACGAGCTCGAAGCCGCTGTCGATCAGTCGACGGCCGGCGGCAATCACCTCGTCCGCTCTGAGGTCGCCCTTCGTGTGCCCGATCGCAACCGAGTATGAGCTCGAGGTCGTGCGCTCCGGCCCGTATGGCGACAGCAGCCGCGCGAAGGAAGTCGGTAGCACGCGATTGAGCGCACGGCGGATCGGACGAAGCCGCGCGTAGAGCGCTTCTGCGACCCTCGCCACGAGGCCAGGGCCCCCTACCGGCAGGTTGGCGCGCCGGACGACGCGCCGGTCGAACGAGGCTCCTTCTGCGCCATCGAGCATGACGCGTGATCCGTGCTCGATGGCAATTGGCAGCTCGACCAAGGCGGTCTCGGCCGGGGTGCCGCGCAGCTGCGGGTCGTATGGGCTCGCAAAGTACGGCTCGCCTTGCGAATAGGCGCGTGAATAGTCGTAGCCGCGCTCTTCCGACACGCCGCCCGCGTACACCGACGAATCGCAGGTGATCCCGGCGCGGACGAGCGCGGCTGACAACCGCCGGAACGGCTGCGCTTGATAGGCGCCCGCGCGGAAGCACGTGACGCGATATTCGGGGTCGACCGGGCGGAGAACGTCGTGGAGGCGCGTCACGCAACGCTCGATCAGCGCATCGAGGTCGCCCGGATAGTCGGAGGCCTTCGCGTAGCGGGTGTCCCAGTGCCAGTCGCCGTCGACGTGCGTGGCGCCGCATTCCGGGAGCCAGGCGGGGTGGAGGTGGAGTTGGACGTCGTGGCCGCGCCGGATCGCATCGCGCCACTGATCCTCCATGCGCCGCGCGATCGGTGGGTCGTTCACGTCGAGCCAGAAGTATTCGCCCAGCTCGGCGAAGAGCGTCACCGGGATGTCCTGTTCGATCAGCCGCTGCGCCGGCTCGAACACGTCGGCGTCCCAGTCGATGTACTTGCCCGGCGGGATCGGCTGCCAGGTCTCGTAGTCGAACGTCAGCGCGACCAGTCGGCGCGGCACGTCGCTCACGCGGTGCGGATCTGCGTCTCGACGTCGAAGCTGATGCGCGTCGCGCGCAGCTGCTCCTCGAGCGAGATCGGCCACGGTCCGCTGCGGAGCAGGCAATCGGCCAGCGCCCGCAGCTCCTGCCGGTGCCCCTTGTCGATCGTGCGCGACGACCACACCGGCGTCTTGCGACCACTTGCCGAGAGCAAGCGGTAGTCGTCGAGCGTGAGCACGACGCCGTCCGCGTACACCTCGAGGCGCTCCTTCGGGTGCTCCTTCGCCCCGAGCGCCGTGTACGTGAGCGTGCAGAGCGAGCCGTCGTCGTACGCGATCGTGGCGGTGAAGTTGTCGTTGGCGGCAAGACGCGCCGATGGTGCGATCGCGCTTGCGTGAACCGTCTTCACGGCTGCACCGGTGAGCGCGTCGAACACGTCGTAGACGTGGCACGCCTCGCCGATGTTCCGGCCGCCGCCCTCCGGCCCGTGCACCCAGTGGTCGAGCGGGATGTACCCGGCGTTCATCCGGTAGTCGGCGACGATCGGCGCCGTGCGACCGGCGAGCCGTTCGCGCAGCGCCTGCACCGCCGGCGAGAAGCGGCGGTTGAAGCCGGTCATCAGAACGGGAGCGTCCGTCGCCGTCGCGTAGAACGTCTCGAGGTCGCCCAGCTCGGCCGGTGTGAGCGCGAGCGGCTTCTCGACGAAGACATGCTTGCCGGCGTCGAGTGCGCGCAGAGCGAGCGGCGCGTGGAGGTCGTGACGCGTTGAGATCAGCACCAGATCGATCTCCGGATCGCCCAGCACCTGGTCGAGATCGGTCGTCGCATATGCGGCCCCGTTGCGCGACCCGATCGCCTTCGCGGTCGACCCGGTGCGGCTCATCACCGCGCGCAGCTCGAAGTCGGAATCGAGCTTCGCGAGGTTCGGGACGTGCGTCCCCTCGGCGAACGAACCCGCGCCGACGAGCGCGACACGGATCCGCTTGTTCGTCGCGGGGCGCGGAGTGCCGATCTGGACGGTGCGCACCGGAGCGGCTTCGTCCTGCGGGTACTCGAGCACGACGAGCGTCGGCTTCGGCCCTTCGCGCTTCAGCGCCTCGTACGCCGTGGTCGCGTCGGCGACGGGGTAGCGCTCCGACGGCAGATGCCCGAGCGCGACGCGCTCCTCGGCCAGCAACCTCAGGTACTCCTCCATGTTCCGGCCCTCGGTCCAGCGCACGTAGCCGTACGGGTAGTCGTGTCCCTCATCCTCGTACACCGCGTCGTAGCGGCCCGGCCCGTACGAGGTCGACATGCGCAGCTCGAGCTCCTTCTCGTACATGTCGTGACGCTTGAGGTCGAGACCGACATCACCGACGACCACGACCCGACCGCGCCGGCGGCACGCCTGGAACGCGTCCGAGACGACCGCGCTCGACGAGGTGGCGGCCGTGATGACAACTGCGTCGACACCGAAGCCGTCCGTCGCCTTCCGCGCCACGTCGGGCAGCGAATCGTCTTCGCCGACGATCCACGAAGCCCCGCTCGCGCGCGCCTGTTCGGAGCGCGACGCGTCGAGGTCGGAGCCGATCACGCGGGCGCCGTGCGCATGCAGGAGCTGTACGGTCAGCTGTCCGAGCACACCGAGGCCGACGACCGCGATCGTCTCGCCCAGCGTCGGCTCAGCGCGCCGCACACCTTGCAGCGCGATCGCGCCGAGTGTCACCGTCGACGCGTCGTCGAGCGCGAGTCTGTCTGGAACGCGGGCGGCAAGATTGACCGGGACGGCGATCACCTCCGCGTGGTTCGCGATGCCTGCGCCGGCGCACGCGACGCGGTCGCCGACCGCGAAGCCCGTCACGTCGTCACCGAGGGCGATCACTTCGCCGGACGCCGAGTACCCGGTCGGTGTTCCGGAGGCGAGCTGTCCTGAGATCCGCTTGTAGGTGCGCACGAAGCCCTGGTCCTTCGCGATCTCGAGTGCCCGCCGCGCGTGGTGCGGCTGCTTGAGCGCCCGCCGGTAGAGCGGCATGCCCGACAGCTGCACGCCGGTCATCTCCGTGCCGACGCTCACACACGAGTAGTGCACGCGAACGAGCAGTGACCTCGGCCCGAGCTCGGGCGCCGGTACCTCTTCGACGACCACTCCGCCTCCCCGGACGAGCACCTGCTTCATGCCGCGACGAACTCCTTCCACCAGAGTGCGAAGTTGAGGAGATACCACACCTCAGGCCCCTGTTTCGCGTCGACGTAGCGCATCACCTCGTCGCGATCGAGGAAGTCGGTGCGGTCACAGAAGGCCTCGAGCTCGGTGCGCGCCTCCGCGCCGAGCCGGTCGAAGAACCACTCGTAGACGGGCACGCCGAACCCCTGCTTCGGCCGGTCGATCAGCTCGTCGGGAATCACTCCGCGCACCGCCTTCTTGAGCACACTCTTGAGCGCCCCGTCTCGCGTCTTCACACGCTCCGGGATCGACATCGCCAGCTCGACGAACTTGTGGTCGAGGAAGGGCACCCGGCCCTCGAGGCTCACGCCCATCGACATCTTGTCCACGCGCATCAGGAGGAGCTCCGGCAGCCGAAGGTTGAGGTCGGCGAACGACATCCACGAAAGGTGCGATTGCTCCCAGCTGCCCCGCTCCCAGCGGTCGTGGATCGGCTTGATCGCGTCCCAGGACGTGAGCCCGTCGAGCGACGCCCGCAGCCGCGGTGAGAGGAGCCGTTCCTTCTGCGCCTGTGTGAACGCTTCCGCGCCGCTCCAGAACACCGGCTGGCCCAGAGACGCGCGGCGGAGGAACTCGACCTCGCGTCGCGTCCCCTTGCCCGCGCGCGTCGCGAGTGCAACGCCGGCGCCCTTCGCCATCCGCGGCACCGGCGCGTCGTTCCAGCGCGCCAGGTTGCGGTAGGTCTTCCACGACGGATAGCCCCAGAAGAGCTCGTCGGCTCCTTCGCCGACCTGCGCCACCACCACGCCGTTGTCGCGCGCGAGCTTCGATACGTAGTACACGGGCACGCAGACCGGATCGGCGATCGGCTCGTCCTGCAGCCGCACCATCTGCGGCAGGAACGAGAGCAGGTCGTCCTGGGTCAGCGCGCGCTCATGATGCTCGGCGCCGATGCGCTCGGCCATCAGGCGCGCGTAGTGGAACTCGTTGCGATAGGTGTCGTATTCGCCCTCGTACCCGATCGAGAACGTCCGGACGGGGCGGTCCTCGCCTTCCGAGAAGAGCGCGGCGTTCGTGCTCGAGTCGATGCCGCCGGAGAGGAACACGCCGACCGGGACGTCGCTCACCTTCCGGTACTGCACCGACGTGCGGAGCTCGTCGAGCACCCGCTCGGCGATCTCCTCGTCGGAGAGGTCTTCGATCGGCGAGACGTGATCCCAGACCTCCCAGTACCGATGTTCTTCTGTCGTCCCGTCCGCGCGCACCCGCAGCCACGTGCCGCCCGGCAGCTTCTTGATCCCCTTGAACAGCGTCTGTGGTCCGGGAGTCGTGAGGAACGAGAGGTAGTGGAAGAACGCGACCTCGTCGACGGCCCGCTCCTGATCCGGGTCTTCGAGCAAGGCCTTGATCTCGCTCCCGAAGACGATCCGGCCGTGATGTGTCGAGTGATAGAGCGGCTTGATGCCGATGCGGTCACGGACGAGCCACAACTCGTTCGCGCGTCCGTCCCAGATTGCCAGCGCGAACATCCCGCGGAAGCGCTGCACGCAGTCGATGCCCCACTCCTCGAACGCGTGCACGATCATCTCCGTGTCGGAATGGTCCGTGCGCCACGTGTGACCGCCGAGCGCCTCGAGCTCGGCGCGGATCTCGCGGTGGTTGTAGATCTCGCCGTTGAACACGAGCCGGACCGTGCCGTCCTCGTTCGCGAACGGTTGCATCGCCTTGTCGGAGAGGTCGATGATCGCGAGCCGCCGGAACCCGAGCCCGACGCGAGCATCGTCGGAGACCCACGTCTCACCGCCGTCAGGACCGCGGTGCACGAGTTGCTCGCGCATCCGGGTCACGAACTCGTCGGTGATCCGGTAGCCGTCGAAGCTCAGCGCGCCTGCGATGCCGCACACGTCAGCCGACCGCCATGCGCGCGCCGGCGACGAACTCGATCAGGACTTCGGCCGCTCGCTCCCCGGCGCGGCCGTCCCAGAGCGGGATCTTCTGCGAGTCGCGCGGCTCGGCGAGGAGGGCGGGGATCGCGGCGATCCGTCGCGGCTCGGCGCCGAGGACGGTGTTCGTGCCGAGGTCGACCGTCACGGGACGCTCCGTCGAGTCGCGCAGCGTGAAGCACCGCACGCCGAGCGCCGACGTCTCCTCCTGCACGCCGCCCGAGTCGGTGAGAACGAATGCCGCCTCGGCCTGCAGGCCGACGAAGTCGAGGTAGCCCACCGGTCCGACAACGCGGACGCCGGCGTCTTCGAGCAGCTGGGCGTCGCCGTTCGCCTCGAGCCGCGCGGCCGTCCGCGGGTGCACCGGGAAGACGATCGGAGTCGTCTCGCTGAGTTCGGCGAGCGCGGTGGCGGTCAGATGGAGCGCCTCGCTGTCGTCGACGAGCGAGGGCCGGTGCAGTGTCACGAGCCCGTACCCGCCGGGCTCGACGTCGAACGCCCGCCACGGCTCGAGCGCGCGGGCGCGGTCGAGGGCGGCGAACAGCGAGTCGATCATCGTGTTCCCGACGAACCGGATCCGGCTTGCGTCGATCCCTTCGCGCTCGAGGTTCGCCAGGGCGCTCTCGGAATGGGTCAGGAGCAGGTCGGCGATGTGATCGGTGAGGAGCCGGTTGTGCTCCTCCGGCATGCGCGCGTCGTAGCTGCGGAGACCGGCCTCGAGATGTGCGACGGGTACACGAAGCTTGACCGCGGCCAGCGCAGCGGCGAGCGTCGAGTTGACGTCACCCGGGACGACGAGCAGATCCGGCACTCGCTCGAGCAGCACCTGTTCGACCCCGACCAGCGCGCGTGCCGTCTGTTCGCCGTGCGTGCCCGAGCCGACACCGAGGAAGACGTCCGGCTCCGGCAGGCCGAGCTCGGTCAGGAACACGTCCGACATGACGGCGTCATAGTGCTGGCCGGTGTGCACGAGGATGACCTCGGTTTCCGGGCTCCTGGTCGCGAGGGCCGAGATCACCGGCGCGACCTTCATGAAGTTCGGCCGCGCGCCGACGACGAAACAGACGCTGCCGGGCATCGACCCAGCGTATCTTGCGTGGCTGCGTGGTCTTTCTCGTGACTCTCTTCTGGCTTTCCCTGGCGGCGCTCGCCTGGACGCACGTCCTCTATCCCGCGCTCATGTGGGGACTCGCGCGGTTTGGGCAGCGCCCGGTCTCGAAGGGCGACATCGAGCCGACGGTGACGATCGTCGTCGCCGCGTACAACGAGGAGACGGTGATCGCGAGGCGGATCGAGAACCTGCTCGAGCTCGACTACCCGCGCGACAAGCTCGACCTCATCGTCTCGAGCGACGCGTCGAGCGATCGCACCGAGGAGATCGCGCTCCAGTACCCGGAGGTAAGGGTGATGGCGAACCCGCGCGGCGGAAAGGTGGCGGCGCAGGATCGCGCCGTGCGGCAGACAAACGGCGAGATCGTGGCGTTCTCGGACGCGAACTGCACGTGGTCGCCCGACGCGCTCCGCACGCTCGTACGCGCGTTCGCCGACCCGAACGTCGCGTACGTGTGCGGCCGGTTGAAAATCCTGGACGCCGAGGGAGCCAACAAGGAGGGCCTCTACTGGCGGTACGAGCTCGCGGTGCGCGACGCCGAGTCGCGTCTCTCGTCGGTCACCGGCGGGAACGGCTCGATCTATGCCGTGCGACGGTCCGACTACGTCGAGGTCGATCCGCGCTTCGGCCATGATCTCTCGCTGCCGTACCGGATGGTGCAGCGCGGACGACGCGCGGTCTACGAGCCGGCGGCGGTCGCGTTCGAGAAACCGACACCGACGAACGAGACCGAGTACCGGCGCAAGGTGCGCATGTTCGAGCACTGCTGGCTGATCTTGCTCCGCGGCCGCATGTTCCGACGGCTCGGGCCGCTGTATGGCCTGGAGATCGTGTCGCACCGCCTCTTGCGCTACACGTCCGGCCTTCTGCACGTCGTCCTGCTCGCGACGTCGCTCGCACTCGTCGCACACGGCTGGCTGTACGACGTCGTCCTCGGTGCGCAACTCGGCCTGCTCGCTGCCGCTGCACTCGGAGTCGGGATCGCGCGGTACTACGTGCTGATCACGTGGGCGACGCTCGTCTCGCTCTGGAACTACCTGCGGCGCGGGGTGCCCGCGACGTGGGAGGCGGCGGAGGGGACGCGGTGAACCGCGCGCTCGACGTCGCGATCGCAGGTGCCGGGCTGGTCTTCACGAGCCCGTTCCTCGCGGCTGGGGCGCTGGTGGTGAAGCTGCAGGACGGCGGCCCCGTGCTCTACCGGCAGACGCGCGTCGGCCGGCACGGCGCGGATTTCGAGCTGTTGAAGCTCCGCACGATGATCGTCGGCGCGGAGAAGCAAGGCGCGGGCTTCGCGGTCGACAAGGGCGACACGCGGATCACGAAGGCCGGCCGGCTGCTCCGGCGGCTGTCGATCGACGAGCTGCCGCAGCTCTGGAACGTGGTGCGCGGTGAGATGTCGGTGATCGGCCCGCGGCCCACCCTGCGCTATCAGGTCGACAAGTACGACGAGCAGCAGCTCCACCGGCTCGATGTGAAGCCGGGCATCACCGGCTGGGCGCAGATCCACGGCCGGGCATCGCTGCCGTGGGCGGAGCGGATCGAGCTCGACCTCTGGTACGTCCGCCACCACGACTGGAAGACGGATCTCCTAATCCTGCTGCGGACGCCGCTCGCCCTGTTTGGCGGCACGTACCGCGGCGAGCAGGGCGGCTGGCGCTAAGCCGCTAACGGGGCCTTCACGGCCCCGCTGTACCCTCAGAGGCCGTGACCGCCGTGCTCTTCACGTGCGCCGGCCAGCGTGTGGACATCGTCTCGGCGTTCCGTCGTGCCGGTGCGACGACGGTCGCGACCGACGTCGACGCGCTCGCGCCCGCGCTCTACCACGCCGACCACCGCGCCCTCGTCCCTCGGGTCGACGACATCGGCTACGTCGGCGCGCTGCGCGACCTCGTCGCCGTCCACGACGCACGCCTGATCGTCCCGCTCACGGATCTCGACCATGTGATCCTCGCGCGGTCGCGGGCGGAGCTCGCGCCGGCGGTCGTGCTCGTCCCCGACGAGGAGACGTCGCTCCGGTGTGCGGACAAGTACCTCGCGCACCTCTTCTTCGACGAGCAGGGGGTCGGCTCGCCGCCGACCTGGCTCCCGACCGAGCTGCCGGACGAGCTGCCGTTCCCGGTGCTCGTCAAGGCGCGGAAGGGGTTCGGCTCACGGCACATCTTCCGGGCCGAGAACCAGTCGGAGCTCGACTTCTTCCTGCGCTACACGACGGTCGAGTCGATGGTGCAGCGCGTGTGCCGCGGCGTCGAGTTCTCGGTCGACGTGTTCTGCGACCTCGAGGGACGCTGCGTCGCCGCTGTGCCCCGGACGATGATCGAGTCGAAAGGCGGCGAATCGATCAAAGGAATGACGATCAAGGACCCCGACCTGATCGAGTTCGCACGCGTCACCTCCGAGGCGCTGCGCATCATCGGGCCCGCGAACGTGCAGTGCTTCCGCGAGCCGGACGGCACCTTGCAAGTCACCGACGTGAACCCGCGCTTCGGCGGCGGATTCCCGCTGCCGACGGCCGCGGGATCGCGTTATCCCGAGCTCGCGCTCGCACTCGCGAACGGCGAGGCGCTCGAGCCACGCCTCGGCGACTTCCGTGAGGGAGTCGTGATGACGCGGTTCTTCTCGCAGGTGATCCTCGAGGAGGTCGACGGCGCGCTCGAGCCGGCGCAGACCGAGGCGGTGCCGGGCGAGGCGTGAGAGGTCGTCTCGCGTTGCTCCTGGTCGGAGCCACGGTAGTGCTGGTGGGTTGTGATTGGCATCAGGAGAGCCCCACGACGCCCATCCGGCGGCACCAGTCGGCGCCGGTGCCTCGGTCGCATCGGGTCCTCGTGACCGTGGTCGACGGTGACACGCACAAGCGGGTCGCGCATGCCCGCGTGCAGGTCGGCACCCATTCGGCCGTCTCAAACCGCTATGGAGTCGCCAAGATCCCGCTTGCGCAGCGCGCCGCGCTCGTGACCGTGGCGTCGAAGCAGGGGTACGCGACGCGCGCCGTGCGGCTCGCGTTCCATTCACACCCGAAGTCGACGATCCGCATCTTCCAGCGCAGGCTGCAGTGGTCGATGTACGGCGCCGGGCCGCGGCGGAGCAACGCGCAGCCCGCGATCAAGCTGCGGCCACCGTTCCACGTTGTCTGGTCGCGTGCGCTCGGCGGGCTCATCGAGTTTCCCGCGGTCGTCGCCGACGGGATCGCGTATGTAGGGAATGCGCGTGGCACGATCCGCGCGCTCGACATGCGTACGGGTGACGTCGTCTGGCGGCATGACACGCCGCACGGGAAGATGGCGTCGTCGCCGGCGGTCTGGGGCGCCACACTGGTGGTGCACGGCATGGACGGTCACGTGTGGATCCTCCGACGCAGTGACGGCAAGCTCCTCTGGCACTACACCGCCGGCTCGCCGATCGAGTCGTCGCCGGTTGTGATCGGGAAGGGGATCGATGTCTTCGGTGCGTGGAACGGGACGGTGACGGCGCTCGACCTGCGGACGCACCGTGTGCGCTGGCGCCGCGCCTTCGGCTGCAAGATCACGTCGTCGGCCGCGTACGCCGACTCGACGATCTACCTCGGCGACTACTGCGGGCGGCTGCTCGCCCTGCGCGCCGCAAACGGCGCGCTCACCTGGTCGCGCTCGGTCAACGGCCGCATCTACGGCACGCCGGCCGTCTCGGCCGGTCGCGTCTTCGTACCGAGCTCGACCGGCGGGTCGCTCACCGCGTTCTCGACCCGCGGCCCGCGGCTCTGGTCGCGCTCGACCGGCTCGTACGTCTACTCGTCGCCCGCGGTCGCTCGCGGCCGCGTGTTCTTCGGCTCGTACAACGGCGTCTTCTACGCGCTCAGCGCGCGGAGCGGCCGCACGCTCTGGACGCACCGGACCGGCGGTCCGATCTCCGGCGCTGCGGTCGTCGTCGACGGCGTCGCGTACGCCGGCTCGTTCGCCCACCGCATCCTCGGCGTGAACGCTGCGACCGGCCGCGTCGTGCTCGACTTCCCACACGGCGAGTACGTCCCGGTGTCGGGCAGCGGCAAGCGCCTCCTCCTGCACGGCTACTCGCGCGTCTTCGCCGTCGAGGCGCGATGAAGCGCTATGTGATCGCCGTCGCGGCGCTGCTCGTCCTCGCCGCGGGCGGAGGTCTCGTCGCCTGGTACCTGCACGTCGAGCACGCGTCGCGCGACGTCAAGGGCTCGTCGACGGTGGAGTTCGTGACGACGCAGGAGGCTCCGCCGCCTCCGCCCGAGCCGGGGATCGCCTGGCCGACGTACGGCCACGACGCGGAGCACCTCCGGTTCGGCAACGGCATTGCGCTCGCGCCGCCGTTCAAGCGGATCTGGACGTTTCGCGCGCAGAGCCTGGTCGAGTTCCCGCCCGCGGTCGGCTACGGGCGGCTCTTCTTCGCGAACAACGCCGGCGTGATGTTCGCGGTCGGCGCGAAGAACGGGAAGCGCGCGTGGAAGCTCGTCTCGGGGCGATGCGTCGCGTCGTCTCCTGCGCTCGACCGCCACGTCGTCTACCAGGCCTATCTGAACACGCCGCCGTGCAACCGCAAGCCAAGCGCAGCGCTCACCGGTGAGGTCGTCGCTTATGCAGTCGGCACCGGTCGAGTGCTCTGGCGGCGCCGGATCGGCCCGAGCGAGACGTCGCCGGTGGTGTCGCGCGCGTCGGTGTTCGTCGGCGACTGGAACGGGCGCGTGTGGGCGCTGCGGCGCACGACCGGCCGGACGCGCTGGGTGACCAAGCTGCAGGGACAGGTGAAGGGCTCGGTCGCGATCTCCGGCAACCGCATCTTCGTCGGCGACTACTCGGGCCACCTGTATGCGCTCAGCTACGCGAGCGGCAAGGTCTTGTGGAAGGCAAAGCTGCAGCCGCGGTTCGGCGGCGCCGGCAACATCTACGCGACGCCCTCGGCCGCCTACGGGCGTGTGTACGTCGGCGCGACAGACGGAAAGGTGTACTCGTTCGGGGCGGAGAGCGGGAAGCTCCGCTGGTCGCAGTCGACCGGCGGCTACGTCTACTCGTCGACCGCGGTGTGGCGTGACCGCGTGTACGCGGGCTCGTACTCGAAGCGCTTCTTCTGCTTCGACGCCGCGACCGGCCGGGTGCTCTGGCAGTTCCAGGCGAACGGGCAGATCTCCGGCTCGCCGACGGTGATCGCCGGGCGCGTGTACTTCGCCACGCTCACCGGGCGCACGTACGCGCTCGACGCGCGCAGCGGCGCGCTGCTCTGGACGTTCCCGGACGGCAAGTACTCGCCGGTCGTCGCCGACTCCAAGCGTGTCTATCTCATCGGCTACGCGAGGATCTATGGCCTCGTCCCGAGCGCCACGCAGGGAACGGTTACGGCGCAGGAGCTGCGCCGTCTTCCGCATGCCGGCGTCCTCGCCACCCGTTACGCGTCGCGGAAGGCGGCGGCGACGCACGGCGGCGTGCAGGTGTGCAACGTCGTTCTCGCGAGGCGGGGAGCGAGCCCGGCGCGGTTCTGGGGAATCGTGCGGAAGGTACGAGGTGCCTGTGTGCGCTAGGGTCGCAGGCGCATGACGGCCCCCCAATTCGACGCGGAGCGCGAGGTCGACCTCGCCCGCTGGCGCCGCGCGGTGGTCGCGCTCTGGTGGCTGCCCGTTGCGGGGCTCGTGATCGGCGCGATCGTCGGTGTCCTCTATTCGTTCCGCGGCGGCACGAACTACAAGGCGACGGCGCTCATCTCGCTCGGGCAGCCGACGTCGCCCGGCGGCGCGCTCGTGCCGAGCTACGGGACGAACCCGCGCGCCGTTTCGCAGATCGTCTCCGGTGCGAAGTACCAGGAGGAGGCGGCGAACTACGCGGACATGCGTCCGGTCGCGCTGCGAGGGCACGTCTCAGTCGGGACGATCGGCAGCGCAGGCGCGGGAGCCGTGCGTACGCAGCCGCTGATCTCGCTGACCGTCACCGGAACGCACGGGAAGAACGTGGCGCTCGCGGCGAACAAGCTGGCCGAGATCGTCGTCTCCCAGACAACCGCCTCATACGTGCAGGAGAAGATCAGAACCTTCGAGGCGACGCTCGCCAATGTGAAGCTTCAGCTCGCCAGCATCACCACCGACCTGAACGGTTATCGGGCGGCGCTCGCCGAGGCGCGAACGAAGAAACTGGACCCGCTGCAGCAGCTTCCAATCATCGGGCTGGCGGACAACTCGGCGACGCGACAAGGCAACTTGATCGCGCAGCAGGAGACACTGCAACAGCAGCTCGTGTTCGCGAAACAGGTCGAGAGCGCGAAGGTCGTCGAGCCGGCGGCGGCGGTCAAGGCGGCGGCGCACACGAAGTCGACGTCGCTCGTGGTCGGCGCGCTGATCGGGCTCATCCTCGGTGCGATCCTCGCGATCGCCGGCGAGGGACGCTTCCGCAAGGCGTAGCGATGCTCGAGGCGAAGCGCGTCGCCGTCGTCGTCCCGGCGCACAACGAAGCGGAGCTGATCGTCGCGACGCTGGAAGGCGTCCCGGGTTTCGTCGACCACATCTACGTCGTCGACGACGCGTCGTGGGACGACACGGCCGAGCTCGCACGCTCGGTCGATGACCCGCGGATCGAGGTCATGGTTCACGACCGGAACCGCGGCGTCGGCGCTGCGATCGTCACCGGCTACAAACGCGCCCTTGCGGATCGCGTGGACGCGACGGCGGTGATGGCGGGCGACAACCAGATGGATCCCGACGAGCTCGAGGAGCTGTCGCTGCCCGTCGTGCGCGGCGAGCTCGACTACGCGAAGGCAAACAGGCTGTTCACCGGCAGCGCGTGGACGCTGATCCCGCGCAGCCGCTACCTCGGCAACGCCGTCCTCAGCTTCCTGACGAAGATCGCGTCCGGGTACTGGCACGTCGCCGACTCCCAGGCCGGCTACACGGTGCTGTCGCTGCGGATGCTGCGACTGCTCGACCTCGACCGCATCTACACGTCCTACGGATTCCCGAATGACATGCTGGTGCACCTGAACGTGTGGAACGCGCGCGTGCGCGACTTCCCGTCGCGGCCGATCTACGGCGTCGGGGAGCGGTCGGGGATCAAGATCCGCCGGGTGGTGCCGCGCATCTCGTGGCTGCTCTGGAAAGGGTTCTTCTGGCGGCTGCGCGAGAAGTACGTGATCCGCGACTTCCACCCGCTCGTCTTCTTCTATGCGCTCGGCTTCCTGATGACGACCGTCGGTCTCGTCCTCGGTGTGCTGGAGACGGTGCAGCGCATCGGCGGCCACAACATCACCGCCGCGACGATCGTGCTCGTCGCACTGCTCCTGATCTCGGGCAGCCAGTTCACACTGTTCGCGATGTGGTTCGACATGGAGTCGAACAAGGATTTGCGCTAGTCCTGGTCGTCCCCCGCGAGCTCGTCCATTCCCTCCCGCAGCGCGCCAACCGGCAGCTTGGACATCGCGACCGGAACGGCGCGATACGAGAACAGCCCGCCGAACTGGATCCGCAGGAGCGGCGTCCCGTCCGTGGAGTACTCCCCGAACGTCGGGTCGCCACCCCACGAGACGAGCCAGTTCCCGTCGGAGAGCACGCGGGCGGAGCCGCAGCACGGCGACATCGTGATCGTGGGATCGCTGAGCGAGCGGAGCAGCGTGGCGCTGCGCGCGGCTGCGTCGATCTTGAACTGGACCGCGCGCGGCTGGCCGGTGAGACTCTCGTCGTCGAACAGTGAGACGGTGCCGTCGGCGAGGATGCGGGCGTCGTGCTGACCGCTGAACGGCGACGTCGGATGCGGGTCGCCGACGACCGTGAGGCTCTTCGTGGTCGGTGTGCCGCCGAGCTTCCAGAGAATGTCGCCGGTCTTCTTGTCGATACCGAAGATCGCGTTCTCGTAGCGCATCGACACGACGACGAGATTGCCGCTGATCGAGACCGAGTTGGCGTGGTAGACGTCGTACTGCGGCGCGCCGGCCGCGTCCTTGATCGGGGTGGCGACGATCGACTTCGCCCACGCGATCGACTCACTCGGGTCGACGCGGCCGTCGGTCGACCACGACCAGATGAGCTTCCCGTTCGGCGAGATCTCCTCGACCCGGCCCTCGAGTGCGGTGGCGTCGGCCGGGCCACCGAGTGACGTAAGGTCGACGTGCAGCCTCGGCTGGTAGACGAGGTAGACGTCGTTGCCCTCGTTCGTCTTCTGGAGCTCGTGGTCGTCGATCTCGCCGTCGGGTGAGCGAACGCGCGAGACGAGCGTGCCGTCGAGACGGCGCACCTGGTAGGCGGGGTCGGCGCCGTTGAACGTCGCATAGGCGATCAGGTGGCCGGGAAGCAGCTTGGCGTCGATCGGCGTGCCCGCATCCCGGTACCACCAGACCGGCACGCCGTGGTTGTCGAAGATGGCGACGTAGTGGCCGCCCGTGCCGCCGAGGGCGAGCGACGGCGTCGTCACGTACAGGCGGCTCGGGGCGCCGGGGCCGCTGACCTGGAACGACGGGAAGTCGTTCGGCAGGCACCGGATGTGGTAGCTCGAGGTTCCCCCCGCGGCGCGCGCGGCGACGGTGACCGCGCGGCCCGGCGCGATCGCCACCCTGGCCGAGCGTCCGGCCTTCCCCTGGATGACGGCGGTCGTCCCGGCCGCGCTCCACGTCGACACGGTGACCGTCGGCCCGCCGGCGCAGCGGATCACGTAGTCGTGGATCGACGGTGCGTAGGCGGGAAAGAGCCCAGGCGTCGCAGTGAGGCGGACGAGATGCCCGGCGGGCGGCGTTGCCGCTCCACCCGAGCCGGCGGCGATCAGCGTGGCGATCGCGCTCGCGATCGCGATCCTGACCGTGACGCCCACGGCGGTCGATTATCGAGCCGATGGGAGGGCGGGACCTAAGAAGTCGCCAAGACCTTCGCTTGAAAAAGGTTCGTAAGGAACAAAGGATTCAGCGGGGCCGCCGAGTACGATCGTTCGGATGACTACGTCCGTCGTCACGGGAGGTGCCGGGTTCCTCGGGTCGCATCTCTGCGATCGCCTCCTCGCGGAGGGGCACCGCGTCTTCTGTGTCGACAACCTCGAGACCGGCTCGCTCGAGAACATCGCGCACATCCGTGACGAGGGGTTCGAGTTCGTCAACCACGACGTGATCGAGCCGATCTCGATCGACGGCCCGGTCGACTTCGTGTTCCATCTCGCCGCGCTCGCCAGCCCCGTCGACTACATGCGCATGCCGCTCGCTTCGCTGAAGGTCGGTTCGTACGGGACGCACAATGCCCTCGGCCTTGCGAAGTGGAAGCGCGCGCGATTCCTCATCTCCTCGACTAGCGAGGTGTACGGCGACCCGCAGGTTCATCCGCAGCCGGAGACCTACTGGGGGAACGTGAACCCGATCGGGCCGCGCGGCGTGTACGACGAGGCGAAGCGCTATGCCGAGGCGATGACGATGACGTACCACCATCAGCAGGGCGTCGATACCACGATCGCGCGCATCTTCAACACCTACGGGCCTCGTATGCGCCGCAATGACGGGCGCGCCTCGGTCAACTTCATCCACCAGGCGCTCGAGGGCAAGCCGCTCACGGTGTACGGCGACGGCTCGCAGACGCGGTCGCTCTGCTACGTGGACGATCTGATCCGCGGCCTGTACCTGCTCGCGACGAGCGGGGAGCATCTGCCGGTCAACCTCGGTAACCCCGACCACGAGGTGACGATGCTCGAGCTCGCGCAGACGGTGGTGAAGGTGACGGGCTCGGCGAGTGAGATCGTGTTCGAGGCGCTTCCGACCGACGACCCGCAGATCCGGCGGCCCGACATCACGCGCGCGCGCCAGGTGCTCGGCTGGCAGCCGGAGATCGACCTTGAGGAGGGGCTGACGCGTTGGCTCGCCTCCTTCGGCAGGGCGCCGGTACAGGCGTAGTGGGTCGGATCGGGGTCATCCTCGCCGTTGCAGTCACGGCGCTCATCGGTGCGACCGCTCGTCCGGCGCATGCCTCGCGGTTTCTGCGCGTCGGCATCTACGACGAGGCGCAGACGCTCTACGGGCCGGTCGATCAGACGTTCGCGCTGTTCAACCAGCTCCACGTGCAGGAGGTGAGGTTGAACCTCTACTGGGGCGGCCCGTACGCAGTCGCGAAGGCACGCCCGGCGCACGCGACCGACCCCAACGATCCCGCGTACGACTGGGACCTCTATGACCGGACCGTCAACTACGCGCAGCAGGCCGGTGTGCATGTGCTCTTCTCGGTCTACGGGACGCCGAGCTGGGCCAACGGCGGCAAGGGGCCGAACGTCGCACCGACGAGCGCGACCGACCTTCGCAACTTCGCGTACGCCGCCGCAAAGCGCTACAGCGGCAAGATGATGGGCGCGGACGGGCGCTTGCTGCCGGCCGTCAAGGAGTGGCTCGCGTGGAACGAGCCCAACAACCCGGTTTTCCTGACGCCGCAATGGAAGAAAAACGCGGTCGGCAAGTGGGTGATCGTCAGTGCAACGAACTACGCCAAGATCTGCAATGCGGTCTACAACGGCGTACACGGGACACTGCAGCCGAGCGAGCGCGTCGCCTGCGGCGTGACCGCCCCGCGCGGCAACAACAATCCGAAGAGCTCACGTCCGTCCGTCTCGCCGCTCGCGTTTCTTCGCGCGGCGAAGCTCGCAGGCCTGAAGACGTTCGACGCCTGGGCGCACCACCCGTACTACGCGGGGCCGTCCGACCAGCCGACGACGAAACCCGTCACCGCTAAGGGCGCCCCGGCGACTGCGGTGACGCTCGGCAACATCAACGATCTGATCAAAGAGGTGACGCGCCTCTACGGCAACAAGCGGATCTGGATCACCGAGTACGGCTACCAGACAAACCCGCCGGACAAGCTCTACGGCGTCACGTACGCGAAACAAGCTGCGTATCTGACGCAGGCATTCGCGATCGCGCGCAAGAACCCGCGCATCGACATGATGCTGTGGTTCCTGCTCAAGGACGACCCGAACCTCAATGGGTGGCAGTCCGGTTTGATCACCGCGCGCGGCGCGAAGAAGCCCGCGTTCACCGCCTTCAAGAAGATGGCGGCGCCGGTTCCGTAGCGCTCCGCTTCACCGCCGTCACCTGAAGGTTCGCGAAGAGTGCGCCCGGGCGCTTCTCGCGCAGCGAAGGGACGTGAGCGTCGATTGCCGCGGCTGACGAGTTGAGCACGTAGACGAACGGTCGCGCCGCCCACGCGATCCCGGCGCGTTTCGCGAGCAGATGCAGTGATCGGGCCACGAGCATCGCGAGCGCGGATGTCGTCCCGGCGTTCGGCTGAACGTCGACCCGCTCCCAGTCGCCGTTCGCTCTGAAGAGCCGCTCGAGACCGGTGTGCGTCCAGCGCCAGTAGTCGCCCGGATTCGGATGGTAGACCTGGGTGCCGTGCGTGGACAGCAGGATGCGGCCGCCGGGAGCGGTCACGCGATGCATCTCCCGCACCGCCAGCGCCGGATCATCTGCATGCTCCAGCACCTGTGTGCAGATGACGAGGTCGAACGCGTCGTCCGGAGCTGGAATTGCCTCGGCCGCACCGTGCAGGTCGGCGTTGGGGTTCTGCTGGACGTCGAGGCCGGTGTAGTCCGCAGCGGTGTTGAAGAACGGGTAGTACGGCTTGTCGCCGCAGCCGACGTCGAGGATGCGCTTTCCCTCCGCGCGCGTGCCCTCTTCGCGCAGCCAGTCGACGAGCGGTTGCCGCACGCTCCAGCCCGGCTGGCTGCGGCGCGGCTCGCGTTGCGACCGACCCGGCCACGTTGCGTTCAAATCCGGCACGCGCCGCACCCTAGTACACGCGCCGCGCCGCACACGGCACGCTCGCGATCGCGGCCCCGACGCCGATCCACGTGATCGCATCGGTCGGGATGCCGGCGACGAGGCCGAGCCCGTTCCACACGCCCGCGGTTACGAGAACGACCGCCGCCGCTGCGACACCGAGTGGCCGCGCGCCGCGGCGGAGCGCCAGCCACACCGGCAGGAACAGCGCAACCAGGAACAGCACGACCCCGAGTGCGCCGAAATCCGAGAGGGCTTGCACGTAGGCGTTCTGCACTCCCCAAGGATGACTCGGCGAAGGGAACGCCTCCGGCGGCTGGTCGAACTTCGCCCGCGCGTCGGCGAGGTAAGGGCGATACGCGAACTCGTCAAGCGATCCATTGAAGCCGACGCCGAGAAGCGGATGGCCGATGAAGATGCGACCACCGATGTAGGCGAGCAATACACGCTGGCGGTAGCTCTGAACATGCTCCGACGCGCCGCCCGTCCCTTGCTTGAGACCGAGGAACTTCAAGCCGTCCGCCACGGCCTGACTGCGAATGGCGACTGTGCCGGCGAGAACCGCGAGGACCACTCCTGCGACGACGGCGAGCCGACGCACGTCGCGAACGCGGCACGCGAGCACGATCAGGAACGACGCGAGGATCAGGCCGAGGACGGCGTCGAACGCACCGCCGATCACCATTCCGAGCGCTCCCGATGCTGCGCCAAGCGCCGCGAGTCGTCGAGGACCCCGCCCGGTCGCGACGACGAGCAGTGCGAGCACGAGTACCGAGGCGGAGAGCGCCGAGAAGTCGTGATAGCCGAGGAGAGACGACTTCCGTCTCCCGGCGGGGGTGTGTTCGAGATCTCCAAGCGCGCCGACGTACTGGAGCACCCCGATCAAGGTGACGACAGTGCTCCATGCGACGGCTGTGACTGCGGCCGGCAGCAGGTCCGCTTGGCGGCGCGCGATCAGCACGACAGCCGGAGCAAGCAGCATGTATTCGACCCACTTGGCGGTCGTGATCGCGTGCGCGTGCAGGTCGTACCCGTTGAAGTGCGCCCCCCACGCCGTCGACAGGACTACTCCGAGCGCGAATGCGGCGACGCCGAGAAGCCCCGTCCGCCTCTCGCGCTCGATGGTGCCGCGGCCGGCGAGCGCGGCGATGCAGATCGCGGCGACCGCGACGTCGGACAGGTCGACGTCGATGCTTCCCAGCGCCAGATCGGGTTGGTAGTGCCGATGCAGCAGGAGCAGCGGGACGGCTCCGGCGAGTACGTACGGCCCCGCTCCTTGCAGGCGGTGCGGCGCGGAGGCAGCCAACGCGCGGACTATACTCATCGCCTCAGATGGGCCCCCGCATCGTCTGGCGGCGTTTCGCGACCGCCGTCGGGATCTATGGGTCGGCGCTTCTCGGAATCCTCGCAACTGTCGTCGCCGCGCGGGAGCTGACGAAGCTCGACTTCTCACGGTTCGCCCTCGTCTTTGCTCTCACGGGACTCCTGCAGCTCTTTCTCGATCTGACGGTCGAAGAGGTCGTCGTCAAGTTCGGCAACAGATACATCGCGCGTTCGGACTGGCCGCGCTTCCATCGTCTGCTGCGGCTCGCGCTCGCCGTGAAGGTCGGGGGCGGCGCGCTCGGCGCGCTCGCGGTGGTTGTCGCCTCATTCGTCGCGTCATGGATGTGGTCGATTGGAGGCGTCCGCGGCGCCCTGCTGGTTGCCGCGCTGCTGCCGCTCGTCCAGGCGGCTGAAGGTGTCGGCTATGCGGTGCTGCTGTTGCGCAATCGCTACGACGTGCGTGGCGGGCTGCTCCTGTTCTCGATGGCGCTCCGGCTGGCTGCGGTCGCAGTTGGTGCGTCAATCGGCTTGGTCGCGACGTTCGTCGCGATCGTCGCTGCGCAATGCGTCTCGACCGCAACCATCTCGATCGTCGCGCTCGCCGTCGTGCGGCGGTACCCGCACGCCGAGCCGGAAGGCCTCGGAGACGACCGTCGCTCGATCGTCTCGTTCGCGATCCAGTCGAGCGTTGCGTCGGGTCTCACCTCGCTACGCGGGCTGCTGCCGACGGTGCTCGTCGGAGTCGTTGCGCGACCGTTGCAGGTGGCGCACTTCCGGATCGCGCAGGCACCGCAGACCGCGTTCGCCACGCTCTCCGCGCCCGTGCGACTCGTGCTGCTCGCGGAGCAGACGCGTGATGTCGAGCACGGCCGCAGCGGCCGCGCGGTCGCCCTGTTGCGCAGGTACGTGATCGGAACCACGCTGCTCGTCGTCGTGACAGTGCCGCTGCTCTGGTTCGCAGTGCCGACATTGATCCACTGGGTCTACGGCGCCCGCTGGGTCAGCGCCGCGAATCCGGTGCGGCTGATGCTGGTGGGAGCAGCGATCCAGCTCGTGTTCGGGTGGGCGAAGTCGTTCCCGGTGTCGATCGGGCGGCCCGAGCTACGGACTGCCGGACAGTTGATCGAGATCTGCGTGCTCGTGCCGCTTGTGGTGCTTCTCGGTGCGGCGTACGGCGCGAGCGGTGCGGCGGGCGCATTCATCGTCTCGTCCGCCGTCTTCGGCGCCTTCTGGGTCGTTCAGCTCGTCCGTCTCCACGACGTCCTCTCCGTCGACGGCGCCGGTGCGGGCGCGTGAGGGTCCTCATCGTCTCGGGGATCTGGCCACCGGATGTCGGCGGCCCTGCGAGCCACGCACCCGAGCTCGCAGATTGGTTACGCGCGCGCGGCCACCGCGTCGAGGTGCTGACGACCGCCTCTTCGCGGCCTGCGGAGCAGCCTTATTGCGTGGACTGGGTCTCCCGGCGGCTTCCCCCGGGCATCCGGCACGCCGCGGTCGCTGCGGCGGTCGCGCGACAGGCCCGGCGTGCCGATGTCGTGTACGCCACCTCGATGGTGGGGCGGACCGCGTTCGGGTGCCTGCTCGCGCGTCGCCCGTTCGTCGCCAAGCTCACTACCGATCCTGCGTTCGAGCGGTCGCGCCGGCGCGCTCTCGGCGTCGACGGTGCGGTCTCGAAGGCGCTCCGCGACGTTCGCAACTGGAGCGTGCGCCGCGCGGCACATGTCGTGTGCCCGAGCGAGTACATCGCCGCCCTCGCCGCCGAATGGCGCGGCCGCGACGGGATTTCCGTCCTCCCGAACCCTGCGCCGGACGAGACCGAGGCACTGCCGGTCCCGCCGCCCATGACGAGGCCGGTCCTTGCATTCGCCGGACGGCTGACCGCTGCCAAGAACCTCGACGCTGCCGTGCGTGCTGTGGAGCGCCTGCCCGGAGCGACGCTCGTGGTGATTGGCGACGGCGAGGAGCGGCAGCGGCTCGAAGCGCTTGCGGGTGAGCGCGTGCGGTTCGTCGGGGCGCGGCCGCGCGGCGAAGTCCTCGGGTTGCTCGCAGCCGCCGATATCGCTGTCCTTCCGTCCGCATGGGAGAACTTTCCGCACGCGGCCGTCGAAGCCCTCGCGATGGGAACGCCGGTCGTCGCGACGCGTGTCGGAGGCGTGCCGGAGATCGTGCGCGACGGCGAGAACGGCATCCTCGTCGACGCGGGGGACGATGACGCCTTCGCGGAGGCGCTGGCCCGCGTCCTGGGAGACGATGCGCTGCGGCGCCGTCTGGCCGAGGCGGCAGCGCCGTCCGTGAGCCGCTTCGCCAAGGATGCGGTGTACGGCGAGCTCGAGCGGATCCTCAGGGAGGCCGCAGCATGACGATCAAGCCGCGCGTCCTGTTCGTCGGCCGGACGCGGTACGAGTTCCCGCTCGACGATGCCCAGCGGCGAAAGTGGGACGCGCTCGACAAGGTGCTCGAAGTGCGCGTCCTCGCGACGGGCCGTTCCGATGACCGGCGCTTCGATCTGCTGCCTTCCCTCGGAACCAACCTCGTCGATGCCCCGCTGTTCTACGGGACGCTCCCGCTGCGCGCCGCCCGCGCACTGCGCACGTTCGGCCCGGACGCAGTCATCTGTCAGAGCGGCTACGAAACCGCGGCGCTGCTCCTGGCCAGGCGCCTCGCGCGTTCGAAGACGGCGATTGTCGCCGAGGTGCACGGTGACTGGCGCACGCTCACCAGGCTGTACGGGTCGCGTGCGCGCCGCCTCGCCGCACCGCTCGCCGATGCCACGGCGCGCTGGGCGATTCGCCGCGCCGACGCGACCAGGTCGCTCTCGAGCTTCACCTCCTCGCTCGTCCGCGAGGTTCGGGGCGAGCCTGACGCCGTGTTTCCTACCTGGACGGATCTCGGAGTCTTCGTCGAGGCGGCACCCGCGCCGTTGCCTGCCGAGCCGCGCGCGGTGTTCATCGGCGCGCTGCAGCCCTACAAGAACGTGGAGGGTGTCGCGGCGGTGTGGCGGCGCGTCGTCGACGCGATGCCGGACGCCGTGCTCCAGGTGATCGGCGACGGCCCGCAGCGAGAAGTCGTCGAGGCGCTCGTCCGTGACCATCCTGCCAACGTCGAGTGGTCGAGGTCGCTTCAGGCACCGGCGGTCGCCGCCGCGCTCGACCGTGCGCAGCTCCTGTTCCTGCCCTCGCGCCGCGAGGGGCTCGGACGCGTGGTCATCGAGGCACTCGCCCGCGGCCGTCCGGTCGTCGCTTCGAGAACCGGGGGGATCCCGGATCTTGTTCGCGACGGCGAGAACGGCGAGCTGTACGACCCGGATGACCACGAGGGGATGGCCGCGGCGATCGTGGGGCTGTTCGCCAACGAGGACCGCCTGGCGCGTCTTGCGGTGGCGGCGCGGCCGTCCGTCGAAGCCTGGTTCTGGACACCCGACGAGTACGCACACCGTGTCCGTGAGCTCGTCGATGTTGCGGCAGCCCGGGTGTGAGACTCGTCTTCGTCACGCAGCGCGTCGATGTCGACGATCCCGCGCTCGGTGCCACCGTCGCCAAGATCCGAGCGCTCGCTTCACTCGTCGACGAGCTCGTCGTCTTAGCCCTCGACGCACGCCCGACGGAGCTGCCGACGAACGTGCGCGTGCGCACGTTCGGTGGCGGCTCACGGGTCGGTCGGACGTTGCGCCTCGTCACCGCTCTGGTGCGCGAGCGTCCGACCGCGGTCGTGGCGCACATGGCTCCGGTCTACGCAGTCCTCGCCGCAGTCGTGACGAAGCCGCGCCGCGTGCCCCTCCTCCTCTGGTTCACGCACTGGCGTGGCTCGCACCTGCTGCGACTCGCCGAACGGCTCTCGACCCGGGTGTTGAGTGTCGACGAGCGCTCGTTCCCGCTGAGGTCACGCAAGGTCGTCGCGGTCGGACACGGGATCACGATCGGGCCGCCTGCGCCGCCACGCCCCGACGACGGCGTCCTTCGCCTGCTCGCCGTCGGCCGTACCTCGCCCGCCAAGGGGCTCGAGGCGATCGCGGCAGCCGTCGAACGCGTGCCGGCGACCGAGCTGGTCGTGGTCGGCCCATCGCTGACCGACGAGGAGCGTCGTCACCGGAACGAGCTTCGGTCGCTGGGCGTCCGGGTGGAGGAGCCGGTGCCACACGGTCGGATCGGCGAGGTGTACGCGACCGCCGACGCGGTCGTCAACAACATGCGCGCCGGCGCGCTCGACAAGGTCGTCTTCGAGGCTGCCGCAGCCGGGCTACCAGTCCTCGTCGCAAGCGACGGGTTCGCCGGGCTGGTCGCCGGGATCGACCCTCCGCTCCGGTTCGTCCAGGACGATCCGTCGTCGATCGCGGCGCGGGTCGAGGGCATCGCGGCAATCGGGGCGGATCGCCGCCGGGCAATCGGCGCCGAGCTCCGCGAGCGAGTCCAGCGCGACCACTCGGTCGAGCGGTGGGCCGAGCGAGTGGTCGAGGCTGCGCGATGACGTCGGTGCTGCACGTGCAGAAGGTCTCGGGAGTCTCCGGGTCGGAGGGGCATCTCCTCTCGCTCCTGCCGCTGCTCCGCGAGGGCGGTTGGGACGCGCGGATGCTCGTGCTGCACGAGGGCGAGGCCGCCGTCGGCGAGTTCGTCGACCGTCTGCGCTCGGCCGGTGTTCCGGTCAGGACCTGGCGGATGCGATTCGACCTGTCACCGACGGTCCCATTGCGTCTCTTCGCCGGCCGTCTTCCGACGATCGTGCACACCCACCTCGTGCACGCGGACGTGCTCGCGCTCCCGGCGGCGGCGCTCAGGCGAGTCCCGGTCCGAATCTCGACGAAGCATGGCTTCAACCCGTTTCGCGCCAACAGGGTGGTGAGCGCTGTCGACCGTGGCGCGGCGCGGCTTGCGCATCGGCAGATTGCAATCTCGCACGGGCTCGCGTCGTATCTCGTGGACACGCAGGGCTATCCGGCCGATGCCTTCACCGTCGTCCACTACGGCATCGACGCGGGACCGGAGCCGCCACCACCCACCGCGCCGACGCGGCTGCTCGCCGTCGGCCGGTTGATCGACATCAAAGGATTCGACGTACTGCTGCGCGCATTCGCGGCGGCTCGCCGCGAGGTGCCCGAATTGACGCTCGAGCTCGTCGGCGCCGGGCCGCTCGAACAGAGTCTTCGTGCGGCCGCGCCCGATGGAGTGACCTTTCTCGGCCGCGTCTCGCCGGTTGAGCCGTGGTACGAGCGGAACGCGGTCGTCGTCGTTCCGTCGCGTGGGGAGGGGTTCGGGCTCGTCGCTCTGGAAGCGGCCGAGCGCGGTCGCGCCGCGATCGTGTCCGACGTCGGGGGGCTGCCGGAGATCGTCGATCACGGCCGGACCGGGCTCGTCGTGCCGACGGGAGACGAACGCGCACTCGCCGAGTCGATTGTCGCGCTGGCGCGTGACCCCGAGCGCGTTCACGCGATGGGCAGGGCCGCACGCGCTCGTGCTCTCGGCGAGTTCTCGGCGGAAGCGACCGCCGCCGGAGTCGCAACGATCTATCGGGACGAGTTGCAGAAACGAAACGTGCGTCCATGAGGTCCGGCACGGCAGTCGTCTCCTGCCATGTCGAGCGGCCGCTCGACGACGGAGTGTGGTCGGCCTTCGAACGGCTGCTCCGCCGGCGTCCAGCCGGCTTCGTCGTCACGCCGTTCATGCGACCTCCCGACGAGAACGAGGCAGGTGACACCGAGCGCTGGCTCGAGCGCGCCCGTCTCGCCGCGTCTCTCGCACCGCTCGGGCATCACGTCCACTGGGGCGGCGCCAGTCATGCCCGCCCATCCGAAGGCGTCGATCCTGCGCCGAAGGTGAAGGCAGAGTCGGAGTGGCTTCGCGCGAACGGGCTCGCTCCGAAGTACTTCTGCGGCGGAGGTTGGTACCTCGACGTCGCGGTAGCCGAGACGCTTGCAGCCTGTGACTACGTCGACTGCACCGCGACGACCTTCCGCCAGTCGTACCTCGACGCAAATGCCGCGCGTCTGCAGCTCACGGCAGCTGCGCGACTCGTGCTGCCGTCCGGAGCAACGCTTACGGAACTGCCCGCCACGCACTCGCTCGGAGCGCTCGCGCGGACGGTGCGGCTCCCTCTCGACGTGCACGTGCACTTCCACGACTGGGAGCTCAGCGACCGCAAGCGCGCCGCCGGTCTCTGGTTCCTCCTGCACCTGCTCGCCCTCCGGCGCCACCCGCTGACGGTCGTAGAGCTCGCGGAGCGTGCTGCCGCGGCGCCGGTGCACGCCTGGGACGGCGGTACGATCAGTCGATGAAGCCGGAGCGCGTCCTCCCTTCCGTCGAGGACGTTCGGGCGGCTCGGCCCTACGTTCTGTCGCCCTCGTTGCTGAAGGTGATTGCGCGTCGCCTCGCGAGCGTCGTCACACTCGTGATCATCGACATCACGGGCCTCGTGCTCGGGCTCTACGGCGCGCTCGCCCTCAGGGCCTTCATCTTCGATCCGAAGCCGGTGCTCTGGGGGCTCCTGTGGGATCAGGAGACGACCTGGTTGCCGTTCCTCATCCTGCTGCTCGTGCTCGTGTTCGCACGTGCCGGTTTGTACGCGCTGCGCGAGATGCGAGAGGGCGTGGGCAGGGTCTTCCCGAACGTCGTGTTGGTCGCGCTCCTGTCGCTCGCGTTCGCGATCGGGACTGGGCAGCACTTCACGACGTTCGGCCTCTACATCTTCGCAGCGGTCTTCAGCGGCGTTCTGATCGGGATCACGCGCGCCGCGTACGAAGCCGTGACGGGGTCGATTCTTCACGCAAGGGGTGTGCGGCGGCGGGTCGCGCTCGTCGGCGATCCCGAAGCACGAGCCCATCTTCGGGACGCACTCGGCGCGACGCGGAGTGGGATCTACTACGACTTCGTGGCGGAGTGCGCACCGGACGACGTCGCGGAGATGCTTTCGAGTCTGAACCTCGACGAGATGCTCGTTGCTGACAGCGGGCTCGATGAACGCCGACTGATGGAGATCGTTGACAAGGCACACGGCCGCGGTGTCACCGTTCGCGTCGCGCCGCGGACGACCGAGTTGCTCGTAAAGCGTGGCAAGTATGTGCCCGGGCAGGGAGTCCTGCTCTTCGACCTGCGCCCACCGATCCTGGCCGGCGCCGATTGGGCGACGAAACGATCGTTCGACGTCGTCGTGGGTGCGGCGATCCTTGTCGTGGGTCTGCCGCTCTGGGCGTTGATCGCGCTCGTCGTGAAACTGAGCTCGCGAGGCCCTGTCTTCTACGCCGACCCACGCGTCGGACTCGGCGAGCAGGAGTTCCGAATGCTGAAGTTCCGCACGATGATCGCCGACGCGGACAGTCAGAAGGAGTCGCTCGAGCGCGCGAACGAGGCGGGGGGCGCGCTCTTCAAGATCCGCGACGATCCGCGCGTCACCCGCATCGGCCGCGTGCTACGCCGGCTCTCGCTCGATGAAGTCCCGAACGTCGTCAATGTCTTGCGCGGCGAGATGTCACTCGTCGGGCCGCGCCCGCTGCCGGTCCGCGACTACCTGCGGCTCGAGCCTTGGCACCGAAGCCGGTACAACGTTCTCCCGGGGATCACCGGCCTGTGGCAGGTCGCCGGCCGGTCCGATCTCTCGTTCGACGACCTCGTTCGCCTCGACTTCTACTACCTCGAGAACTGGTCGGTCTGGATGGACCTCACGATCCTGTTCAAGACGCCGTTCGCGGTATTTGCCCGTCGGGGCGCGTATTAGCCGTCGCTAGACTCGGATCCCGGTGGCGTTCCGAGTGAAAGCGGCGGTCGGCGTGGCGGCCGCTATCGCTGCTGGCATCGTCGCCGTCATCGTGGTGGGAGGCCGGTCGGGCTCACACGACGCGAAGGCGTACGACTGGACGGCGACGAAGAAACCCTTCGCACTCTCGTTCACCGCGCATGGGAAGCCGCTTGCGCGAGAGATGCCGACGGGCGACGCAACCGGACGCCGGCTCGGGTACGTCACGGCAGACGGGAAGAGTCACGTGGTCACCGACCTCGTCAAGAGCTCGGACGTCCCACACGGCAAGCGTTATGTCGTCGCGACGGACGAGACGAGCCGCCGTGCAGTCATCACCGTCACGCGACGCGTAAACGGGCGCGGGCTCGACGTGCGGTACGCACTGATGCCGAAGCGCGGTGTCACGTCAGTCATCGAGAGCCTCGCAGCAGCCACGACCGAGCATTTCCTCGGCGGCGGAGAGGACGGTGACTTCGTGGAGCTTCGCAATCACATCGCTCAGCAGCGCACGAGTTACACGTGCGGCAGCGAGTTTCCGATGCCGTACTTCGTCTCGAGCGCGGGGTACGGGATCTTCGCGCGAGCATTGAGCGTCGGCCAGTTCGCGTTTCCCGGTACCGAGGGACTACGCACCTGCGGTGGAGTGACGCCACAGTGCCCGTTGACGGCGGCGACCGATCGGACCGAGCTGTGCTTCAAGCAGGCATCGCTTCGCTACGAGGTATATGCCGGGACTCCGGCCGCCGTCATGCGCGCGTTCACGGCGGACGCCGGGCGGGCGCCGCTTGCGCCGCCCGAACAGTTCGGTGCCCAGAAGTGGCGCGGTGTGTGGGCGGAGAACCGCGAGTCGTTCCTCGAGGCTGACGCGGCGAAGTACAGGCGGCTCGGCATCCCGCTCACGTGGATGCACATCAACGACCCGTGGGAAATCGACCGGTGCTGGGGGACGCACACCTTCGACCCGAAGAGGTTCCCGGATCCGGGACGGCTCGTGCGTGAGCTGAAGGCACAGGGCCTGCACACGATGATCTGGATCTCGCCGCTCGTGCGCAGGGTGGCGCAGTGCCCGGCGGCCAAGTACAAGCACGTTCTCGGTGGGGGGTCTGCGCCGATGATCGACCTGACCGATCCCGCGCAGGCGGTCGGCTTCGAGAAGGACCTCGAGCGCGTCTTCGCCCTGGGGATCGACGGAATCAAGGGCGACCGCGGCGACGAGTTCGACCTCGAACGCTCGACGCCGTATCGCGGCGCCGGCACCCTGGTGCAAAACCGCTATCCGGTCATCTACGCGAAGGCCGTTACCGACGCGCTCCGCAAGGAGACGAAAGGACGCTTCTCGTCGATCTTCAGGGCGGGCAATGTGGGATCGCAGACGCTTCTGCCCGGCATCGACGTGGGGGACGAGCCGGGGACGTTCGGCGGCATGGTGACGGCGCTGCGCGCCGGCTTGACCGCGAGCGTGAGCGGCGTGCCCGTGTGGGGGTCGGACATCGGCGGGTACGCGAATGCGAACGCCGACTTCACGCCGGAGCTCTTTGTCCGCTGGGCGGAGCTCGCGGCGGCCACGCCGATCTTCGAGGTCGGGGGCCTGGGGATGAGCGCCCATTTCTGGGATCTCGGGAAGGCGACGACCGACGCGTTCCGGGCGGCGTCGATCCTTCACTACGAGCTCGTGCCGACGTTCCTCGATCTCTCGCGCGCGGCGAGCGCGACCGGTCTGCCGATCACGCGTCCGCTCGGCTTCACGTATCCGAACGACCCCGCGGCGTGGAGCAACGAGCTCGAATTCACCATCGGCCGGTCGCTGCTCGCCGCGCCGGTGATGACTCCCGGCGAACAGGCGAATGTCTACCTGCCGAAGGGATCGTCGTGGATCGACCTGCAGACCGGTCAGACGTATCCCGGCGGCCAGGCGTTCACGCGCCCGACGCCGCTCGCGGAGCTGCCGCTCTACCTACGCCGCGGCTCCGCGATCCCGTTCAACCTTCGCGAGCCCGACATCTGGGCGAAGTCGTGGGGCCTCAGCGACCTCGTCCGGGCAGACCGCGCCGGCTGGCTTCTCTCACTCGGCAACAGCCGCGTCGCATCGACGACCGCCGGGACGATCCGCTACGCGATTCGTGGGTCGAGATTCGTGATCGACATCAGCCATGCGCCTCGCGAGGTCCAGCTTTTGGTGCTTCTGCAGGGACCTCCGCGCTCGATCGCGATCAACGGGACGTCGTATACGCAATCGGCGCCTCCGACGCTGAAACGCCGGCCGGCGGGATGGACGACCATCTCACCGCCGTTCGGTGGCGTCCTCGTCAAGCTGTCGACGAACGGCGGCTCGGCCCACGTGGAGCTTCGCTTCTAACGGCTCCTTCACGCCTCCATGCGACACTTGGTGGATGCGCGGGCCCCGGATTCTCGCTCTCGTCTCCTCGATCGACCTCAGCTTCCGCTACGGGTGCACCCCTGCCTGGTGGCAGCTATGGAAGGGCCTGCACGAGGAAGGCGTCGACCTCGTCCTCGCGCCGTATCGCGGCCGCCCGATCGAGTCGCCCTGGTGGCGCGTCGCCGACAACCCGACCTACCGCGAAGGCGAGTCTTTCGCCTTCGCAAGAGACACGCTCGCGCGATTCAAGGGCGACACGCACCTGCGCCGCGCCGAGGAAAACCCCGCGGACGGCCTCGGCGACCGACTCACGCGCGAGCTGATCTGGCGCTGGGTGACGCCGCGCTGGCGCAAGCACCTCGAACAGCTCGTCGAGCGCGAGCGGCCGGACGCGGTCGTCGTCTTCACCGTGCCGATGGCGCACATCCGGGGCATTCCGACGGCGCTGCGCGAGCGCTTCGGGATTCCCGTCGTGTTCTACGACGGCGACCTGCCGATGAGCCTGCCCGAGTTCGGCGGCATGGACACCGGCTTCAACTGGTACCACGACGCCGACCCCGGCGAGTACGACCTGATCGTCGCCAACTCGGAAGGCGGTCTCGAGCGGCTGCGCGAGCTCGGCGCGAAGCGCACGGAGGCGATCTTCTGGGCGGCCGACCCCGACTTCTTCCGGCCGTACGACGTCGAGAAGGAGACGGACGTCTACTTCTACGGGTACGGCGACAAGTTCCGGCGCGAGTGGATGCAGGCGCTCGTCGGCGAGCCGTCGCGGCTGCTGCCCGACGTCGACTTCTCGCTCGGTGGCCGTGACTTCCGCGGCGACGTCGGCTCCGCGCGTCTGTCCGGCGAAGTGCCGACGAGCCAGTTCGCACGCGCGATCTCGGCTGCACGGATCAACTTGTGCATCACGCGCCGTGCGCACGCGTCCGTCTACGCGTCGTCGTCGTGCCGTCCGTTCGAGCTCGCGTCGACAGGGGCGGCGATCGTCGCCAACCCGTACGAGGGGATCGAGCGGTGGTTCGAGCCGGGCTCGGAGCTCTTTGTCGTCTCGACGACCGAAGAGGCGGTCAACCTCTACCGGCAGCTGCTCGACGACCCGGCGCAGGCGAGCGAGCTCGGGCGCCGCGCCCGCGAGCGGGTCCTGGACGAGCACACATACCGGCATCGGGCGCGCCAGTTGCTCGGTCTGATCGGACTCCGCGAGGAAGCCCGTGTCGGCTGACACGCTCCGCCGGATCGCGGTCGTGCCCGCGTACAACGAGGAACGCAACATCGGGCGTGTCGTCGCCGAGTTGAAGGAGTACGACCCCGATCTCGACGTCGTCGTCGTGTCCGACGGTTCGCTCGATCGCACGCAGGACGTCGCGCGCGAGGCGGGCGCCAAGGTGCTGCAGCTGCCGTTCAACCTCGGCATCGGTGGCGCGGTGCAGACCGGCTTCCGGTACGCGTGGGAGAACGGCTACGACCTCGCCGTCCGCTGCGACGGAGACGGCCAGCACATCCCTGCCGAGTTGCCCAAGGTCATCGCGCCGGTCGCTGCAGGCGACGCCGACATCGCGATCGGCTCGCGCTTCGTCGCCAACGGCGGCTACCAGTCGTCGGCGACGCGGCGGGTCGGCATCCGGCTGCTCGCGCTCGTCGTGTCGGCGATCGCGCGCCAGCGGGTCACCGACGCGACGTCCGGCTTCCAGGCGTTGAACCGGCGCGCGCTCGAGCTGTTCGCCGCCGACTACCCGCACGACTATCCCGAGGTCGAGGGGATGGTGATGACGATCAAGCACCGTCTGCGCCTCGTCGAGGTCCCGGTCGAGATGCGCGAGCGCGCGCACGGACGGTCATCGATCACGGCGCTTCGCTCGATCTACTACATGGTCAAGGTGCTGACCGCACTCTTCGTCGGGCTCTTCCGGCGCAGCGTCGTGCCGGTGGAGGAAGCATGATCCTCGCGGACTCCCAAACTCCGCTCAAGGTCTCGATCGCCGCGACGGCAGCGTCGCTGGTCCTCGTCATCGTCGTGTTCGAGCTGATCCGCTCCCGGCGGCTGCGCGAGCGCTACGCGCTCCTCTGGCTGCTCACCGGGATCGTTCTCGTCGTTCTGTCGGCATGGCGCGGCGGCTTGAACACGATCGCCGCCTGGCTCGGTGTGCGTGGCTACCCGCCGGCCGTCCTCTTTGCGGTCGGCCTGCTGTTCGTGATCCTCGTTCTCCTGCACTACTCGACCGTGATCTCGAGGCTCTCGGATCAGAACGTCGTCCTGGCGCAGCGGCTCGCGCTGCTCGAGGCGAAGCTTCGCGATGACTAGGGAACCGTGACCGGCGGCCCGATCAGCATGAGGTCGCTGCCGTTCTGCTCGTCGCGGTAGTTCGCGGCTGCCCCGACGCGATAGGTCGCGCTCCTGTCGGCGGCGAACGACGTGTCGCGGGTCGTCGCCACAAGCGTGCCTCGGAAGAGGCACTCGTGTGCGCCGGAGCTCGGCGCCGTGCAGCCGCCTGAGTCGGCGTCGACGCGGTAGACGACGTACTGCACGCGCGCTCCGTGCCCGGAAACGGGCCGCCAGTCGAGGGTCGAGCCCGACACGCTCGCGGCGAGCGACGACGAGATCGGCGCTTCGGTCGAATGCGTGAGATCGCGCACGGTCGAGCCCTCGCCGGGCTGCGCACGCAGCAAGACGACGAGAACGAGCGGTACGACGGCGCCGAACGTCGCGGTCACCGCGACCGCCCAGCGCGGTACAGGGCGTGGCGCGCGGCGTTCGGGCCGCTCGCCGCGCCGAGGCACGAGGTACGCGATCGCAGTGGCGAGCAGCACATAGGCCGGGAGGCCGGGCTCGGTCAGGCGGAAGTACGACGTCGTGCTCATGCTCGCCTGGTCGCTCGAGCCCTTGATGACGCAGAACATCACGAACCAGACCACGACGAACACGCCGCGTGCCGGGGCGCGCTTGATTGCGGCGACGACACCCGCGAGCGCGATCCACTCCAGTAGCCGTACGCTCCAGAAGTCCTCCATCAGGTCGCGGAGCTCCATGTTCAGGTGGTGGAGATCCCACGGGACGTACTTGCCGGGGCTCGCCGCGACGATCGGCCCCGCCGCCTCGTGTACCTGGCCCACTGCGAACAGCGGGAGGTTGCCCAGTCCGCGCTGCTTCCAGATCACGAGCACGACCAGCGCCGGTGCGAGCCCCACCGCGTAGACGACTGCACCGCGGACCTGTAGTCGGAAGGCGAGGAGCGCCACCACGGCGACGAGGAAGAACGCGTTCGCGGGCTTCATGCCGATCGCCAGGCCCGCGAGCAATCCCGCAAAGAGCCACTCCGCCGTGCGCTGGCAGTCGAGTGCGCGCAGCGTCGCCCACGCGCACGCGAGGACGAGCACGACTGACGGGAGGTCGGCCATGTTCGTCAGGCCGTAGACGTGCGGTGCGAGGAAGTTCTGCTCGAACTGGACGCGGTAGTCGTGGCGCTGGATCCCAAGCATGAAAAGCAACGGGCCGGCGATCCACAGCGCGGTCGCGCCCCACGCGTACAAACGACCGAAGAGGCGGTCCGCGACGAGCCAGATCAACACGACCGTCAGCGGCACGAGCACGAGCACCTGGAACGTCACGATCACCGGCAGGCCGGAGAGAAGGGTCGTGCCGGTGACGAGCGGCACCCACGAGTAGAGCACGGGCAGGCCCCAACCGATGAACGTCTGGGTCAGGCGGAGATGCCCGACCGCCCACTGCGACGTCCAGTACTCCGACGCGTCACCGCCGCTGTACCAGACGAAGCCGTTGTGCGGGGTCTCCAGAGCGAACCAGGCCGTGATCGCGAGCTGGACGACGCACAACGCAGCGAGCAGCGGGACCGGCCGCGCTCGACTCAGGTACGACACGCCGCCTGCGGCGGCGTCACGCGCGCGTGAGCGCGTTCTCCCGATACCACGCAATCGTTCGCTCGAGCCCCGCGCGGAGCGGGGTGGTGGCGCGGAAGCCGAACAGGTTTGCCGCACGGGTCGCGTCGAGGGTGCGCCGCGGCTGGCCGTTCGGCATCGAGGTGTCCCAGGTGATCTCGCCGCTGAAGCCCGACAGTTCGGAGACCAGCTCGGCGAGCTCGCGGATCGACGTCTCGACACCGGTGCCGAGGTTGACCGGCTCTGGCAGGTCGTAGCGATCTGCTGCGAGCAGCAGTCCCTCCACGCAGTCCTCGACGTAGAGGAACTCGCGCGTCGGCGAGCCGTCGCCCCAGAGCACGACCTGGTCGGTGTTCTCGTGCATCTTCCGGATCAGGTCGGCGATGACGTGCGCGTTGGTCGGGTGGAAGTTGTCGCGCGGGCCGTACATGTTGGCGGGCAGCAGGAAGATCGCGTCGAGCCCGTACTGCTCGCGGTAGGCGGCGCCGCCCACGAACAGCGTTTTCTTCGCAACGCCGTACGGTGCGTTCGTCTCTTCGGGATAGCCGTTCCAGAGCTCGTCCTCCGAGAACGGCGTCGGCGTGAACTTGGGGTACGCGCAGACGGTGCCGGTGACGATGACCTTCTCGACCTCGTTCTGACGGGCGAGCTCGAGCACGTGCGCGCCCATCATCAGGTTCGAGTACCAGTAGCGCCCGGGATTCGCGCGGTTCGCGCCGATGCCACCGACCTCGGCCGCGAGGTGGAACACACGCTCGGGGCGGGCGTCGGCGAAGAGACGCTCGGCGTCCTGCCAGCGCGTCAGGTCGTAGTCGTGGCTGCGCGCGGCGAACACCTCGTGGCCGGCCGCCTCGAGCCGCTCGACGAGATGCGAGCCGACGAACCCGCCGCCGCCGGTGACGAGGATCCGCGTCATCTGGCCGACCGCTCCGGCGTCATCCAGTCGACGCGGCCGATCCAGCCGTCCCGGTGCTCTGCGTACCAGTTGATCGTCCGCAGGATGCCTTCTTCCCACGACACCTTCGGCGCCCAGCCGGTCTCCGCCGCGAGCTTCTCGTAGCCGACCTTCAGCGCCTTCACGTCGGTCGCGCCGGGCCGCAGGCGGCTCTCGTCGGTGATGACGTGGCGGTCGCTGCCCCAGAAGCCGTTCTCCTCGCCGATCTGCAGGATCTTGGTCGTCCAGTCGGCCATCGAGATGTTCTCGCCCTGGCCGTAGACGTAGTGGTCGCCGGCGATCCCGTGCGCCGCGACGGTGAGGTGGCCGCGCACGCCGTCGGTGCAGAAGCAGAAGTCGCGCAGCGGCTCGAGTGCGCCGAGTTCGACCTCCGGACGCGTCAGCGCCTGCGTGATGATAGTGCCGGTGACGAAGCGCGGGTTCTGCCGCGGTCCGTAGTTGTTGAACATGCGCGTGACGACGCCCGGGACGCCGAAGGCGTCGTAGTAGTTCATCGTCAGGAAGTCCGCAGCAACCTTCGCGGTCGCGTAGATCGACTTCGGGTTGATCGGGGAACGTTCGTGGAGGATCAGCCCGCCGAGCTCGTCGAAGTCGTGGTGGTGCGCGACCGCTTCGCGCACGTTTCCGTATTCCTCGGAGGTTCCCGCAGTGTCGAACTTCTCGAGGTCGACGCCAAGGTCGACGACCGACTGCAGCAGGTTGAGCGTGCCGACGGTGTTCGCCATCACCGTCTCGTACGGGCGATGCCACGACTCGCCGACGTGGGCCTGTGCACCGAGATGGAAGATGTACGGCTTGTCCGGGGCAGTCAGCAGGTGGTCGCGTATCAGGTGGTCGATCGACGTCTTGTCGGTGAGGTCGGCGAAGACGACGGTCACGTCACGGCGGTGGCGCGCGATGTTGTTCAACGCACCCGACGACGTCGCGCGCACGAACGCGATCACGTTCGCGCCGAGCGCGACGAGCGCGTCCGTGAGATGCGAGCCCATGAACCCGTCCGCGCCCGTGACGAGGCACGTACGGTCGCGGTAGAGGTCGCCGAGCTCAGCCCGAAGCGCCTCGTGCTCAGCCTCGGTCCAGGCGTCGGTATGGTCGCTCGGCATCGATGGAGGATAGCGCCCACCCCCGCGGGAGAACCGTCCGCAGCGGCCTGCTGACCGGGCTTTCGACAGGGCTCGTGAGCCTGTCCGCGGCGGGAGCAGGCGTCGTGCTGTCCCGCAAGTTCGGCCACGGTGTGAAGACCGACGGTTTCTTCGCGGCCTACGCGGTCTACCTCGCGCTCGTGCTCGTGGCGACCGCCCTGCGTGTCGTCGTCCTGCCCGGCTTCGTCCGGGCACGGCGCGACGGCCGGCTCGGCGGGGAGGTGACGACGTGGCTCGCCGCGCTCGCCGTCCCTCTCGTGCCGGTGCTCGTCGTGTGTATCGGCTGGCCGGAGGTCGTCGCGCGCGCGCTCGCCGCCGATCCCGACGCACGCCACGCCGCGGCGACGCTCCTGCCGTGGCTCGTCCCGGCTGCGGCGGCACAGATCGCGGCGGGGCTGTTCGCGAGCGCGCTCGCGTCGCTCGACGACTACGCGGTCGCCGCTGCGTCATTCGGCGGCGGCTCGATTGCCGGCCTCGTCGTGATCGTCGCGTTGGTCGGGCACGGCGTCGTTGCATTCGGCTGGGGGCTCGCCCTGAACGCCGCGATCGCCGCGGGTGCGCCGCTCGTCGCGCTCCTCGTCCGCGGGGTACTCACACGCCCGGATGCGAAGCCGCTCGCGCGGTTGCGGGAGCTCGTCGAAGGCGTGTCACTCCCGTTTGCGCTCCAGGGCCTCTACCTCGTCGGCTACCGCTTCGCGAATGGGCTCGGCCCTGGGAAGGCGACCACGCTCTCGTACGCGTACCTGATCGCCGCGACGCTCGTCGCCGTCACCGCGACGTCGATCGCCCTCGTCTCGACAGTGCCATTCGCCCGCGGTGACCCGACGCCGCCGCGGATCGCGCGGCACATCGGCGCAATCTCGTGGCTCTCGCTGGCGACCGTTGCCGCGGCCGCCGGTGTGTTCGCCCTGGCGGGCGGAACCGTCGCGCGCCACGTGCTCGGCTCGGCGTACGGCGGTGGCACCGGCGCGGAGCTCGGGCGGCTCGTCGTCTACTTCGCACCGTGGATGGTCGCGTCGGTCGCGGTCACGGTCGCGTACCCGCTGCTCTTCGTCCGCGGTCGCGCGAAGTGGCTGCCGCTCCTCGCGGTCGGCGCGCTCGGCCTGCACGTCCTCGTCGAGTGGGGCGGACGCGGGGTCGGGGGCCTCGGTGGCGTCGCGGGTGGGCTCGCCGTCACGACGGCCCTCATCCTCGCCGTCGTCCTGGCGGCGCTGGGCGCGCTCGCGCCGACGCTGCGCGCACTCGTTCCCGCAGCGCTCGTGTGCGGGCTGCTCGCTGCGATCGCGTTCGCGGTGCCCGCCGTCTTCACCGGGTCGCTCGTCGCCGCGGTGATCGGCCTCGTCGCGTACGTGCTCGTCCTCGGGGTCGGCCGGCCGCCCGGCCTCCGGCAGGCGTGGGCGTACCTGCACTCCTTGCAGTAGCGTGCTCCGCGTGCTGAAGCACCTCGTCCGCCGCGCGGGCCGCACCGCCCCCGGCAAGAACCTGATCCACGCCGCCGTGCTGCGTGACCCGTCGACGATGCGGTTCCGGAACGTCCAGCAATGGCCGGAGTCGGTGCACGGGTTCGAGGATCTCGCGTTCATGTTCTCGTCGAACCAGCTGAACCACGGCGTCGCGTCATTGCAGTTCGACGAGGCGGCGCTGCTCTATCGACTCGCGCGCGACGCGACCACCGGGCCGTTCGCCGAGATCGGCCGCTTCAAGGGCGGGAGCACGATCGTCTTCGCCACCGCGCTGCCCGACGGGATGGAGCTCTGGTCGTACGACCTTCACGTGGCGCTCCGTCCGGACATGCCGGGCGAGCAGCTCGATGCGGAGCTCTCGTCGGCGCTCGAGCGCTTCGGGCTCGCGCACAAGGTGCACCTTGTCGTCGCCGACTCGCGCACCGTCGATCCGCCGTCGGGTCCGCTCGAGGTGCTGTTCATCGACGGCGACCACAGCTACGCCGGTGCGAAGGCGGACTTCGAGCGGTGGCAGGCATTCGTGCGGCCCGACGGCCACGTGCTGTTCCACGATGCGGTCGACAGCGGCGGCTACGGGAACGTCTATCCCGGTGTCGCACAACTGGTCGGGGAGATCGAGCGCGGCGGCGGTTGGCGCCGGCTGGCGGGCGCCGGGTCGATCGCGCACTTCACCCGCGCGTCGTGAAGCTCGTCGCGGTCGTCCTCAACTGGAACGGCGGGGACGACACGCTGGCGGCGCTCGCGTCGCTGGACGGCGTCGAAACGGTCTGCGTCGACAACGGGTCGGATGACGGTTCGCCGGACGCGATCGCGGCGCGGTTCCCAAGTGTCGAGCTGATCCGGACCGGCGTCAACCTCGGCTTCTCCGGCGGCAACAATGTCGGGATCAGGCGTGCGCTCGGCCGCGGTGCCGACTGGGTGCTCCTCCTGAACAACGACGCGGTCGCCGATCCAGGCTTGCCGGCCGCGCTCGCTGCGGCGGCGGCGGCGCGTCCCGACGCGGGTGTGCTTGCGTGCAAGGTGTTCTTCGCGGACCCGCCCGACGTGCTGATGTACGCCGGCGGCCGGGTGAACCTGCGTCTCGGCTACTGGGGACGGCAGGTCGGATTCGGGCAGCGCGACGACGGCCGCTTCGACTCGCTCCGCGACGTCGATCGCGCCACCGGTGCGGCGATGGCGGTCTCGCGCGCTGCGATCGAGCGTGCTGGACTCCTCGACGAGTCGCTGTTCGCGTACGCGGAGGACACCGAGTGGTGCCTGCGGATCCGCGAGGCGGGCTTCGGCGTGGTCTTCGTGCCGGACGCGAGGGTGTGGCACGTCGGTTCTGCGTCGACCGGCGGCATGCGCTCGCCGACGAGCATCTATTACGACACGCGCAACATGATCGCCGTCGCCGAGCGTCACGATCCCCGCGGCGGCGCAGCCGCGGCGATCCGGCGCGGCGTCGTGCTCGGGGCGCACCTCGCGAACGCGCGCGATGCTGCCGGCGTCCGCGCCGCGGTGAAAGGGTGGCGCGACGCCCGGCATGGAAGGCTCGGTCGGCGATGACGGAGCGCATCGGGTTCTATGAGCGGGTGCTGCGCCGGCTCCTCGACGAGAGGCTCGTTGAGCGCGACTGGCATGTACTTGTCGTCGCGGGCGGCGCGGTCGATCGCACGGCATTCGCCGCGTGTGGGTTCACGGACGTGACGTTCACGAATCTGTCGGGCGACGGCGACGAGCGGCAGGACGCCGAGGCGCTGAGCTACGACGACGACTCGTTCGACTTCGCCGTCATCTCCGCGGGGCTGCATCACTGCGCTTCGCCGCACCGGGCGCTGCTCGAGCTGTACCGCGTCGCACGCCATGGTGTGCTCGCGCTCGAGGCGCGCGACTCGGCGTTGATGCGGTTCGCGCAGAGGCTCGGCGTCGTCGACGAGTACGAGCTGACCGCTGTTGCCGACAACGACTTCGCGGCGGGCGGAGTCCGCAACTCACCGGTGCCGAACTACGTCTACCGGTGGACAGAGCGGGAGGTGGAGAAGACGATCGCCTCCGCCGCGCCGCAGCGTCAGCACCGGTTCGTGTGGTTCCGTGAGCTGGAGCTGCCGGTTTCGGTGCTCGAGCTCGGCGGGAAGGGGAAGTGGCGCTTCGCCGCCGCGCCGCTGCAGCTCGTGACGAAGGTCTTCCCGCGGCAGGCGAACCTGTTCGCGTTTGCCGTGTTCCGCGAGCACCTGCAGCCGTGGATGCGCGACGCGTCGACGCCGGACGTCGACGCGATCCGGTCTCGGCTAGGGCAGTAATTCGCCGCCGCGCCACGGCCAGTCGGCGATCCCGATGCGGTCGGCGTTGGCGAGGACGTAGGCGCAGGCCTCGCCGAGGTGATCCTCGTCGCGGATCACCTGCGAGTGAAAGCGATCCTGGTAGAGGTGACCGCGGCGTTCGTACCGTCGGTTGAACGACTGGGCGTGTCGAAATGCGAGTGCGTGCATGCCTTTCGAGATTCGTTCGAGCTCGCCGAGTACGACGAGGTGGAAGTGGTTGCGCATCAGGCAGTACGCGAGCAGCCGCCACTCGGCGAGCCGCGTGCCAAGCCGGAGGTAACGGATGAAGCGCTCACGGTCGGCGTCGTCGCCGTAGATGTCGCAGCCCGCGACGCCGCGCATCGTGATGTGGAATGCGCCGTGTGGTGGCAGATCGTGGCGGGCGAGTCGAGCCAAGTCGCTCCGAAGGTACTTCGTCGCGGCCGTCCGCGCATCGGCGGATTCGGCTACGGCTCGAAAGGCCAAACCCCGGGGACAGTCCCCGGGACATGGTGCGCACAGACTCGTCCGAAAGCGGCACACCGCTCGCCGAACGCGCTCCAGTACGCCGCTTGCGTGGGGACAGTCCCCAGGACATGTCCCGGGGACTGTCCCCGGGTTTCGGCGTGCTAGGAGGTCACGAGCTCGCCGTACACGGCGTCGGTCTGTCGCGCGGTTTCGTCCCACGAGAACTGCTCCGCGCGGGCGAGGCCGCGCTCGGTCCACGGCGCGGGGTCGTTCAGCACCTCGAGCACCGCGGCGGCGATCGCCTTTGGGTCGTGCGGATCGAAGAGCCTGGCAGCGTCCGCAACCGTCTCCGGCAGCGCACCCGCATTCGAGCACGCGACCGGACACCCGCACGCCATCGCTTCGAGCGGCGGCAGGCCGAAGCCCTCGTACAACGACGGGAAGACGAGCGCCGACGCACGCTGCAACAGCGACACGAGCTCGGCCTGCGTCACGTGACCGCGCACATCGACTCCCTCCGGCACCGCTCCGAACTCACCGCCGCCGGTCAGCACGAGCCGCAGGTCGGGCCGCTCTCGTCGGACGAGCGCGAACGCCTCATAGAGCCGCGCCTGATTCTTGTGCGGCCACGGCCGCGCCGGGTAGAGCAGGAACGGCTCGCGTTCGGCCGTGCCCGGGCGCAGCGCGTCGTGGTCGAGCCCGAGGGGCACGACGCGCACGCGCTCCGCGTCGAGCCCTAGCCTCTCGAGCGCGCGGTCGCGGACGAACTCGCTGATCGCGATCACGCGCGCCGCTCTACGCAGCGACCGGTGCCACACCGCCGCGCGGAAGGCACGCTCGGCGCGCGGGAACATCGCCGGCAGGTCCAGGTGCTGCACGTCATGCAGTGTCACGACTTTCGGCAGCCGCGTCCGCGGCAGCTCGATCGTGAGCGGGAAGTGCACGACCTCCGCGCCCTCCAGGTGCGAGCCGAGCCGTGCCGGCCGGGCGAACGCGAGCCCCATGGCGAGCAGGCGCTCCGGTGTGGAGGACGCCCGCCGGTACTCCGGCGCCACGACCGACGGCAGGCCCTCACCCGCGTCCGGCGCCACCGGGGGCAACACCACGCGGTAGGAGTGGCTCCCGGAGCGGCCCAGGCCGCGCAGCAGCTCACGGACATACGTCTCGCTGCCGCCGAACCGGCCCGGCACGAGCGTGAGCAGTGAGACCGCGACCACGCAGCGATCGTACTGCCCGATAACAGAGCCGTAATCCGGCCTCTTTACACTCCCGCGCAGTGACCGACGAGCCCACGGACGTTGCCGCGCTCTTCGCGCGGCTGAAGGAGGAGCTCCGGGCAGCCGGGCCGCGCGGCGTCGACGTCCCGCCCGAGCACGTACGCCTCTCCGTCCGCGACCAGGCCGAGCGCCTCTGGCCCATCTCGGCCGAGCGGCCGATCGTCGGCAAGGGCGGCCCGCTCAAGTCGATCCTGCGCCGGCTCATGCGCTGGTACGTCGAGCCCGCGTTCGCCGACCAGCGCGCGTTCAACGACGCCGTCCTGAAGCTGATCGACGACCTCGACGAGCGGATCAAGCGGCTCGAGCGCCCATGAGGGTCGTCGTGGCGGCGCCGCAGGTGCCGTTCGTGCGCGGCGGCGCAGAGCTCATGGCCGAGGACCTCGTCGCAGCGCTGCGCGCGCGCGGCCACGAGGCGGAGATCGTGAGCATCCCGTTCAAGTGGTACCCGGGCTCGCGCGTTCTCGACCAGGCGTTCCTCTGGCGCCTCGTCGACCTGACCGAGTCCGACGGCCACGCGATCGACCACGTGATCGCGACGAAGTTCCCCGCGTACTGCGTCCGCCACCCGAACAAGGTCGCATGGGTGCTGCACCAGTTTCGGCAGGCGTACGACTACGACCGCACCGAGCTCGGGCAGTTCGACGAGTCGCCGGCCGACCGCGCGACACGCCGCGCGATCGAACGCCTCGACGCGGTCGCGCTGGGTGAGGCGCGCCGGGTGTTCGCGACCTCGCGCAACGTTGCGGAGCGGCTGCAGCGCTTCAACGGCATCGCGGCCGAGGTGCTGCCGCACCCGCCGCAGGCGCTCGCCTACCGCGAGGAAGAGCCCGAGGGCTACGTGCTGTCCGTGAACAGGCTCGACCGCGCGAAGCGGATCGACCTGCTCGTCGCAGCCGCCAAGCGCGACCCATCGCTGCGCATCGTGATCGCGGGCGAAGGGCCGGATCGCGAGCGGCTCGAGCGCCTCGCCACGGGCCTGAACGGTCAGGTGACGTTCGCCGGCCGCGTGGACGAGACGCAGCTCGCCGACCTGTACGCCCGCTGCCTCGCCGTCTACTACGCGCCGGTCGACGAGGACTTCGGGATGGTCCCCTACGAGGCGTTCCTCTCCGGCAAGCCCGTCGTGACGGCCGTCGATGCCGGAGGCCCGCTCGAGGTGGTGCACGATCGTCAGACGGGCGCGGTGGTCGAGCCCGACGCCGCTGCCGTCGCGCAGGCGTGCGCCTATCTCGCGACGCATGTCGACGAAGCGAAGGCCTGGGGCCGCGCCGGCCGCGAGCTCGCCGAGCGAGTCACGTGGGACGCCTGCATCGACGCCCTGCTCTCGTGAAGGTCGCCTACTACTCGCCGCTGCCGCCGTCGCGGTCAGGGATCGCGGATTACTCGACCCTCTTGCTGCCGGCGCTGCGCGATCGCATCGAGGTCGTGATCGCCGAGCAGGGCAAACGCGCGCCTGCCGCGGACGTCGCGCTCTACCACGTCGGCAACGACCCCGATGCGCACGGCTGGATCGTCGACGCGCTGTACAAGCGACCCGGCGTGGTCGTCCTGCACGAGTACGTGCTGCACCACCTCGTTGCCGGAATCACGATCGGCCGCCGCGACGGGCGCGGGTACCTCGACGCAATGGAGCGCGAGCTCGGCGTCGCCGGCCGCCTCCTCGGGCTCGGTGTCCTCGACAACCTGCTGCCGCTCCTCTGGGAGACGCAGCCGGAGCGCTTTCCGCTCGCGAGGTCGATCCTCGAGCACGCGCAGGCGCTGATCGTGCACTCGAGCTTCGTCGGCAGCAAGGCGCGTGCCGCCGGATACCGCGGCCGCATCTGGCGGATCCCGCATCCCGCGTGGCCGCTCGACCACGTGACACCCGTGGACAACATCGAAGGCGACCCCCTGATCGGCTGTTTCGGCTACCTGAACATGAACAAGCGGATCCCGGAGCTCCTCGAGGCGTTCGCGGCGTTCCGGCGCGAGCGGCCCGGTGCGCGGCTGTTGCTCGTCGGCGCGGCGGGCGAGCGCTTCGACGTGCAGCGACGGCTCGAGCGGCTCGGCCTCATCGAGGGCGTCACTCGGCTCGACTACGTGCCCGAGGAAGGGCTGTGGGCGTTGATGGCCGCCTGCGACGCGCTCGTCAACCTTCGCTACCCGACGATGGGCGAGACGTCGGGCTCGGCGATCCGCGCGCTGTCGCTCGGGAAGCCGCTGATCGTGTCCGACGTCGGCTGGTTTCACGAACTACCCGACGACGTCGTGTTGAAAGTCCCGGTCGACGAGTACGAAGTCGAGGTCCTGCACGCAGCGCTCGGCGTCGCCGTCGAACACGGCGCGCAACTCGGCGCCGCCGCACGCGCGTACGCGGCCCGCTACCACGACCTGTCGGGCGTGGCCGACGCGTACGTCGAGGCACTCGAGACGGCGGCGGGCGGCGATGCCGTCGCCGACGAGGTGCTGTGGCGGATCGCCGAAGCGGCGGCCGAGGTCGGGGTCGACGACCCCGGGGCCGTCGTTCGCGCCGCCCGCGAGGCGGGCCTCCTCACGTGAGCGCCTCCGTCCGCGCGCGCACCTCGTCGCTTCCCGCCTGGGTATGGATCGTCGCGATCGTCGTGCTCTCGATCGCCATCCGGGTCGTGCTCGCGCGGCGCATGGTCGCGCCATGGATCATGGTCGACGAGCTCATCTACTCCGAGCTCGCAAAGTCGGCCGCCGCACATGGGACGTTCCTGATCCGTGGTGTTCCTGCGCATGGGTTCGGCTTTGTGTATCCGCTGCTGATCGCGCCCGCCTTCCGCATCGCGTCGGTTCCGACGGCGTACGGGTTCGCGAAGGCGACCGGCGCCGTCGTGATGTCGCTCGCTGCGATCCCGGCATATCTACTTGCGAGGCGTGTCGTGCAGCAGCCGCTCGCGCTGTTCGTCGCCGTGCTGACGCTGGCCGTTCCGTCGATGGTCTACACCGGCACGCTGATGACCGAGACGGTGTTCTACCCGCTGTTCCTCGCCTGCGCGCTCGCGCTCGTGATGACGCTCGAGCGTCCGACGACCCGTCGCATCGTCGTCCTGCTCGCATTCACCATGCTCGCGTTCCTCACGCGTGCACAGGCGATCGCGATCGTGCCGGCGATCCTCACCGCGCCGCTCTTCCTCGGCCGGGCGCGCCTGCGCGAGTTCCGCCTGCTCTACGCGGTCATCGTCAGCGGCGGCATCCTCGTACTGCTCTGGGAAGCCGTGCACGGTCGCTCGCCGCGCGCAGCGCTCGGCGCGTATCAGGTGACGACGAGCGCGCACTACTCCGTCGCAAGTGTCTTGCGCTGGCTCGTCTATCACATCGGCGAGCTCGACCTGTACGTGGGCGTGGCTCCCTTCGCCGCGCTGTTGTTCTTGCTGACGACACGCGAGCGCCGCTCGCCGTTCGTCGCTGCTGCCGTGTCGATGACCGCATGGCTGCTCGTCGAAGTCGCCGCGTTCGCATCGACCCAGAGCCAGCGGGTCGAGGAGCGAAACATGTTCTTCGTCGCGCCGTTCTTCTTCGTCGCGCTGTGCTGGTGGGTCGAGCGCGGGCTACCGCGGCCTCGCGCTGCCGGAGTCTGCGCCGTGATCGCCGCGGCGCTCGTCGGCGTCGTGCCGTACTCCGGGCTGATCAGCGGGAATGCCACATCGGACACGCTCGCCCTGCTGCCGTTGTGGACCTTGCAGGACACGGTCACCACGCTCGACCAGGTGCAGTCGGTCGTCGTCGGCGGCGCGATCCTGATCGCGCTCCTCGTGCTGCTGGTCCCGGGCCGCTACGCGATCGCGCTGCCGTCGCTCGTGCTCGCGCTCTACGCCGCCGCGTTGTGGCCGATCGAGGCGAATCCGCACGGCGGCATCCAGCACGCCTCGACCGGGGCGCTGTACGGCGGGACGTCCATGCCCGACCGCGACTGGATCGATGCTCGGCTCGGCCATCACGCGCGCGTCGCGGTTCTGTTCGACTCGCGCGTGATGGACAAGTTCACGGTGTGGACGAACGAGTTCTTCAACCGCTCGCTCCGCACGGTGTACGACGTCGCCGGGCCGACGCCAGGCGCGCTCGTCGAGACACCGGTGCAGATCGATCCGAAGACCGGGCGCATCCCCGGCATCAAGGAGCCGTACCTGTTCACCACGCGGTCGCTGCAACTCGACGAGCCCGAGATCGCCGCCGATACCACCAAGGGCCTCGCGCTCTACCGGGTCGTCCGCGACGTCGGCGTGAAGAGCGCCACGCGGGGTCTCTACCCCGACAACTGGTCCGGTCCGACCGCGACGTACACCCGCTTCCGCTGCCACACGGGCCAGACGCTCTACGCGACCGTCGGGGGAGACACGAAGCTGATTCGCAGGCCGTCGACTGTCACCGTCGAGGGAATGAACCTGCGTGTGCTGCCGTCGATCAAGCGGACGCTCACCATTCCGCTACACGCGGAAGGCTCCCGGTGCGTCGTGCATTTCCGCATCTCGCCGGTCGCCGTTCCTGCAGAGGTGCAGCCCGGCTCGACCGACACGCGCGTCCTCGGGCTCCACTTCTACGCGTTCACAGTCAAATGAGGATCGCCTTCGACGTCAGCCCGCTCTCGCACGAGCGGACGGGCGTGAACAACTACCTCCGCGGCTCGCTGCGCGGGCTCGCCGAGGCGGCGGCGGGTGACGAGATCGTCGCGTTCGCCCCGACGTCGATGCACGGCTCGTCGACGATCCGCGCCGCGCTCGCCGGAATCGATGTCGACGTGCGGCTGCTCCCACTGCCCGCGTCGCACGCGGTCCGCACGGCGTGGTCGCTCGCCGGCCGTCCGGCGGTGGAACGGTGGCTCGGTGCCGTCGATGCGCTCCACTTCAGCGACTGGCTGTTCCCGCCACAGCGCGCCGGGGTGCGCGCGACGACGATTCACGACATCGTCCCACACCACCACCCGGAGTGGACGACAGGTCGCACGGCGGCCATGCACGAGCGCAAGTACCGCAACGCTGCGCGAACCTGCGACGTCGTCTTCGCGAACTCGGCGTTCACCGCCGACGACTTCAGCGGCGCGTACTCGTTTCCGCGTGAGCGGGTACTCGTCGCGCACCCCGGGATTGGAGAGGAGTTCACCGCAGACGGGCAGGCGTCGGATCTCGGGCTGCCGTACCTCCTCACGGTCGCGACGCTCGAGCCGCGCAAGAACCTCGAGACGCTCGTTCGCGCGTTCGAGCTGCTTGGGGACGACGAGCTTGTGCTCGCGGTCGCCGGCGGCGCCGGCTGGGGTGTGCAGCCGCAGCTCGACAAGCGCGGCATCGTGCGGCTCGGCCGCGTCACCGACGAGGAGCTCGCGCGGCTCTACCGGGGCGCGGCGGCCGTCGTCTACCCGTCGCGCTTCGAGGGATTCGGCATGCCGATCACCGAGGCAATGGCCTGCGGCGCTCCTGTCGTCGCGTCCGCGCACCCGTCGCTCGACGAGGCATCGGGCGCCGCTGCGGTGCGCGCGGATCCCGAGGACCCGGAGGCGATCGCCGACGCGATCCACACCGCGGTCGCCCGGCGCGATGAGCTGCAAGCGCTCGGGCTTGCCCACGCGTCGACGTTCTCCTGGCGTCGTACCGGTGAGATCTTCCTGGAGGGGTACCGGCGATCCGCGTAGCGCTCGACACGACGCCGCTCCGCCAGACGCGCGGCGGCACCGCGCGGTATGTGCGCGGCCTGCGCGACCACCTCGCGGCCGAGATCGTCGAGCTGTCGTACCCCGCGACCTCGCGGCTGCGCACGGCCGCCTGCGACCTCACGTGGTATCCCCGCCTGCGGGCGCCGAGTAGCGCCGACGTCCTTCACTGCCCGACGTTTCGCGGTCCGTTTCGCGCGAAGACTCCGCTCGTCGTGACGGTGCACGACGTCGCCGTGCTTCGTCATCCCGAGTGGTTCAATCGCTGGACGCGCGCGTACTCGTCGTTCGCCGTGCCGCGCGTCGTTCGCGCCGCACGGCGTGTGATCGCGGTCTCCGAGTTCACGAAGCGGGAGCTCGTCGAGCTGCTCGCGATCCCCGCGAGCCGCGTCGTCGTGGTGCCGAACGCGGTCGAGGACGTCTTCACGCCCGCGGGTCCGAGAGCAGACGGAGACTACGTCCTCGCGGTCGGGACGCTGGAGCCGCGCAAGAATCTCGCGCGCATCGCGCGTGCGGTGGACGGAGAGCTGCGCGTCGTCGGCGAGCGCGGCTGGGGTGGCGTGGAGGCACCCGCGAACGTGACCTGGCTCCCGAACACGAGCGACGAAGAGCTCGCCGCGCTCTACCGCGGCGCGCGCTGCCTCGTCTACGCGTCGCTCTACGAAGGCTTCGGCATCCCGGTCGCCGAGGCGCTCGCGTGCGGGTGTCCGGTCGTCACGACTGCGGGCTCGCCGATGGCAGAGCTGGCCGGGGAGGACGCCGTCCTCGTCGATCCGACCGACGTGGCGGCGATCGCCGACGCGATCACTCGTGTGACCGCGCCGGCTCCCAGGCGAGTCGCGAGCTGGGACGACGTTGCCGCACGCACCCTGGCGGTCTACGAGGAGGCAGCCGCGTGATCCTCGTCGACGCGGACGTGCTCGGCCGCGGCCGGACCGGCGAGGAGACGTACATCGCGAACCTCTTGCGCGAGCTGCCGGCCGCGGCGCCCGACCTGCAGTTCGCGGCCGTGACGCGCCATCCCGAGCTCGTGCCGGAGGGCGTGGAGGCGATCGCGCTGCCGGCGCGCTCCCAGGAGGTCCGGATGGCCGTGTCGCTGCCGCGCCTCCTTCGCCGGCTGACGCCGCGGCTCGCGCACTTCCAGCACGCGCTGCCGATCGCCTACGGCGGCCGCAGCGTCGTCACGCTCCACGACCTGCATTTCGAGCGCGATCCGAGCGTGATGGGTTTCGTCGACCGGCTCACGTTTCGCGCGGTCGTGCCGCGGGCGGCGCGGAAGGCGGATCACGTGCTCGCCGTGTCCGAGCGGACGAAGCGCGATGCCGTCGAGCTCTACGGGCTCGCCGCAGACCGAATCACTGTCACCCCGCTCGCCGTCGACCCCGCATTCGCGCCGGGCGACGGCACGCACGACGGCTACCTGCTCTTCGTCGGCGCGGTGCAGCAACGCAAGGACCCGTTGGCTGCCCTCGACGCTGCGCAGGCGACGGGGCTCCCGCTCGTCGTCGTCGGGCCGGAGAAGGACCAGGCACTTGCTGCGGAGCTGCGCCGCCGCGGCGCGGACGTGCGGGGCGCCGTCGCGAAAGCCGACCTGGCGGAGCTGTATCGGCGCGCGGCCGCGGTCGTGCTGCTGTCCCGCTACGAAGGCTTCGGCATCCCGGTGCTCGAGGCGATGGCGAGCGGGACGCCCGTCGTGCTGTCCGACGATCCCGCGCTGCGAGAGGTGGCGGGCGACGCGGGCGTGTACGGGCCCGTCGCCGAGGCGCTCGCCGACCGCGACCGCTATCGCGCGGCCGGTCTCGCGCGAGCCGCGCAGTTCTCGTGGCGCCGGACGGCCGACCTCACCGTCGGTGCTTACCGGAGGGTGCTCGACGCATGAGGGTCGCCGCGGTTGTCGTCTCGCACGGTCACCCGAGTGAGCTCGCGGAGTCGCTGCCCGCGCTCGAGCCGCAGGTCGATGAGCTGGTCGTGATCGCGAACATCCCCGGCTCGGTCCAGGACGGCGTCGACGCGGTGCATAACGAGCGCCCGCTCGGCTTCGGCGCCAACGTGAACAACGGCGTCCGGCTGACCACGGCCGAGCTCGTGCTCAGCGCCAACCCCGATGCGCTCCCCGCGCCCGATGCCGTCGCGACGCTGGTGCGGTTCATGGAGGAGCATCCGCGCTGCGGCGTCGCCGGGCCGCGCATGGTGTTCCCGGACGGCCGCTGGCAGCCGTCGCGCCGGCGCTTCCCGACCGTCACCGGGACGATCGTGAGGCGCACCCCGTTGCGACTCGTCGTGCGGCAGCGCCGTCACTTCCATCTCGACGAATCGCCGCCAGACGAGCCCGTCGGGGCCGACTGGATGCTCGCCGGGTTCCTGCTGCTGCGCCGCTCGATGCTCGAGGAGCTCGGCGGCTTCGACGAGGGCTACCGTCTCTACGGTGAGGACATCGACCTGCAGTACCGCGCGATGCGCGCCGGTTGGGAGCGGTGGTACGTGCCGGCCGCGGTCGTGCGCCACGAGCACAAGGCGGAGACCGACAAGAAGTGGCTCACGCGCCGGACGCTCTGGCACTGGGCCGGGGTCGCACGCTTCGTCCGGAAGCATCCCGAGCGGCTGAAGGCGCTGTGAGCGTAGGCTCGACGGAGCTCACCAAACAGCGGAGGCACCGGCTTTGCCGGCGCCGGAGCGAGGTACTGTGAAGGACGTCGTCGCGAAGTACGACGAGGTCGCCGAGCGGTATAGCGCCCAGGACTATGCCGATGCGGAGCGGTACTACGAACGTCGCGCCCAGCTGATCGCGCGCGCCCTGGATCCGGCTGCGACGGTGCTCGACATCGCGTGCGGCGACGGCGGCCTCGGCCGGCATCTTGTCGCGCTCGGGATCGAGTACCGCGGCGTCGACGCGAGCTCGCGCATGGTCGAGATCGCGCAGCGCGCGCTCGGCGACCGCGTCGTCGTCGGGGGCTTCGACTTCGTCCCCGCGCAACCCGTCGACGCGACGACGATCTTCCGTTCGCTCTATTTGGTCCCGGATCGTCGTGCGTTTCTCACCGAGGTGCACGCGTTCACGCGGCGGTGCCTGATCTTCGACTTCGACCCCCGCGCCTACGACCTTGGCGAGCTGCTGGTGGACGTGCGCGCTGCGGGCTTCGAACGTGTGGCGCTGCGGCCGTTCCTTCATCCGCAGCGCAGTGCGCTGCCCCGTCCCGTGCAGCGTCTTCTCTATGCGCTGGAGCCGTTGCCGGGAGCGCGCATCCTGACGCGCATCCGGTTCCCGCTGCTCGTCACGGCGCGGGTGTGAACGTCCAGCCGACCTGCGCGCCGAGGTCACGCGCGTCGGATGTGCCGTAGTCCGACGGCCGCACGGTCGGTGAGACGTGCACGGTCACGACGAACGGGACACGCGCCGGCAGCGTCTCCGCCCACTGATCGCAATTGGCGAGGATGCGCCGCCGGGTCACAATGATCTGCCCGAGCACGGGCTTCTGCTGCTGGTTCAGCGCCGCCGTGCCGAGCCGGATCGTGACGTGCGTCTTCGGCGCCGACTGGTTGCAGAAGCCCACGCGACTGGCGGAAACGGTGACGGTGCCTCGGCCCGTGCCGAGTCGCGAGAACTGGGCGTCCGCGCCGATCCAGCCGTCGCCTAGTCGGCCGGACAGAGCCTCCTCGAGGCGCCACGGGTGCGTGATGCGCTGCAGGACGAGCCCCGGTCTCGAGTCGACCAGTGTCCCCTTCACGGTGACGCCGCCACTTGTCACGACGTAGTCGGTGCCCGGGTCCGGGTACATGCGCCCGTCCGTCGACTTCACATCGGGCGTGATCGTCGGGTCGGGCCGCGGTGCACTTGCGTCCAGGGTCCAGTCGTGGACGATCGTCTTGTTCCAGAACTCGAGCAGCCAGACGCCGTTGGCGTCGCCGACGTTCTCGCCGAAGAACGTCACCGGCTTGCGGTCCGCCGCCACATCGACCCAGTCGAGCGGCTTCGGCAGGTTGCCGATGAGTGCGTTCGCCGAGGCATTCGATCCGCGCGCGCTCGTGATCTCGCCCGTGAGCGCCCACGCAACGGCGACGAGCGCTGCGGCGCCAGCCGCGCCCTGCCACGCTCGCAACGGGACGCGCGGAATGCGCGGGAGTAGGGCGACGACGAAGAAGGCGGCACACGCGACGTACATCCACGTGCGGATCGTCGGCTGGTCCCAGTGCCACGAGCGGTTCGTCATCGCCGCGATGCCGTAGCCCGGTGCCTCGAAGTATGGATAGTCGAGCTGGTAGCCGTAAGCCGTGACGAGCCACGTCACGAACCCGGCCGCGACCAGGAGCCCGGGCAGCCAAATCCGGCGCGACGTGAAGTAGACGGCGCTGCCGACGATCAGCAGCGGGCCGAGGTAGATCATGTTGCGCTCCTCGACTCGGGTCGCGAAGACGGTCGAGAGATAGGCCGCCTTGACGCCGGTGTACGCACTGACCGTGAAGACAGCCGATGCCGTCAAAGCGGCGAACGCTCGCCAGGCCGGCTCATGCCGCCGCGCGGGGAGCCAGAGGGCCGCAAGCCCGGTGATTGCGGGGAGGACGCCGATCCCGATCGCGAATGCGGAGCCCGCCTGGAAGCCGAGGCTCCACATCCGATGCTTGTACGCCTGGGTAACGACGGCGTACTCGGGGGAGTGCGCGCTGACGACCTGGTTCAAGACGACGAGCGCGCCGAGCACGAGAATGCCTGCGCCGGCATGATCGACGACGCTCCAGCCGGCGCGAATTCGCTTGCTTGCCGGTCCTGAGACGATCACGATCGCGGCCGCGAGCGCGTACGCACCGGCGATCGTCGCGAGCTCACCGCGGACCTGGGTTGCGACGAGACAGCCGACGATCGCAGCGATCGTCCAGCGTCTCCCTCCCCCCGCGAGCGACCGGAAACAGAGGTACGCGACGGCTGCGAAGACGGGATACGCGAGCGCCTCCGGCAGGATGAAGGCCGCGTAGAACATCGCCGACGTGAGGATCGACGCGAATGCGGCGACCACCGCGACACGTTTCGGGACGAGCATGCGTGCAGTCAGGTAGACCGGCACGGCGGTCAGGCACATGAAGACCGCATCGAGATACTTGATCGCCGCGTACCCCGCGCCGACCGAGTTCGCCCACCACGCGGGCGCGATCACGTACGCGTAGAGCGATTTGAACGGCTGCGGCTCGCCGAGCGCGGCAGCGTGTCCCGTCGCGGCGATCGCGCGGGAGAGCTGCGACCACTCCAGCTCGTCGCTGAAGATGGTCGGCGTCTTTCGGCTCGACGCCTCCCAGAAGTAGAGCGACAGCACGAGCAACGCGGCAACGGCGACCGGGATCGCGGCGAGCATCCGGTCGAGCCGGCTGCGTTCGTTCACTCGGCGGAGGCGCCCAGGATGACGCGCGGGTCGAGGTCGGTCTCACGGCGCACGAACCGGCAGGTGATGCCCGCGGCGTCGCAGGCCTCGACGACCGTGTTGAGCTGCTCGCGCGGCGCCTCCGGGATCGTCACGAGGACGGTGTCGGGCGTCGTCCGCTCGATGATCGCCGCGATCTCGTGTGTGGCACCCAGCACGGGCGCGCCGTGGACGCGCCGCCGCCTGAGGCGTGGGTTGTCGTCGACGAACCCGAGGACGCGCTCGCCGCCGGTCTCGCGGAGCTCACGCAGCAGGCTGCGCCCGGTGCGTCCCGCGCCCACGATCAAGGTTCTTCGGCCGGTGCGATCGCGAAGCGTGCGGGTCCCGCCGATCACCGCCCGCTCGGCCAGCCGCGAAAGCGAGATCGCCGCTGCGCAGAACAGCGCATCGATGATGAAGAACGAGCGCGAGAAGTCTCCGAAGGAGTGGGTGGCCGCCACATAGCCGAGCGACACCGCCTCCGACACCACGATCGCGCCGGCGATCGAGACGAGGTCGCGCGAGCCGGCGTAGCGCCAGATCGACCGGTAGAGCCCGAACGGGATGAACGCCAGATAGCGAGTGGCGACGAGGACCGGAAGGGCGATCGCCGCGAGGTGCCGCTGCGACTCCGTGCCCGGCCAGCCGAAGCGAACGAGATACGCGGCCGCGAACGACCCGACGATCAGGCCGAAGTCGACGAGAACTTCGATCAGGCGTCGCCAGTGCACGGCGAACGTGTCGACGAGCCGCACGTCCGAACCCGGCGCGTTCCGGCGTTCAACGTCGGCGAGGAAGCTCGCGAACTGCACGAGCAGCACAAACGTGACGAGCACGCCGACGATCGCGAGCCGCTGGTCGTCGAGGACGTTGTACGCGAGGCTCGTGCCGCCCAGCGCGGTCGCGATCAACGCGAGGAGGAGGACGGCGTGCTTCTCCGACATGCCGAAGCGCACGAGCCGATGCGACGAGTGGTCGCGTCCACCCTGCGAAACCGGTCGTCCTTCGAGCAGGCGGATCGTCGTCACGAGCGTCGTGTCGAGGACCGGCACGGCGAGGACGAGGATCGGAAGGACGAGCGTCGCAACGGTCGACCCGGCGACGTTCCAGCTCGCGGCGAGCCCGAGTGAGGCGAGCGAGAAGCCGAGCACCTGCGAGCCCGAGTCACCCATGAACACGAGCGCCTTGCGACCGGCGCGCAGATTGAATGGCAGGAAGCCGGCGCACGCGCACGCGCCGGCGAGCGCGAACGCGAGATGCGCGTCGTCGGGATGGACCGTCACAGCGTCGACCGCGAAGAACGCGAAGGCGATCCCGGCAAGCGTTGCGGCGAGGCCGTCCATGTTGTCGAGCAGGTTGAACGCGTTCGTCATCCCGACGAGCCAGAAGATGGCGAGCGGCCACGCGACGAAGTGGGTGTGGATCAACTGGACGCCGGTGCCGGTGGCAAGCACGATCACAGCGGCGACGATCTGGAGCGCGAGCTTCAGCTTCGGCGACAGCGCGCGCACGTCGTCCACGAGCCCCGCCACGAACAGGAGCGAGGTCCCGGCGTAGATGCCGATCACCTGCTCGCTCGCGGGGATCGCCCCGGACGCGACGGCCGCCCAGATCCCGACCGTGAGCCCGGCGAAGATGCCGATGCCGCCGAAGAGCGGGGTCGGGACCTCGTGCCAGCGCTCACTCGACGGGACGGCGACCAGTCGCCTCTGCAGCCCCGTCGCGAGGAGGAGCCTGATCGCGAGCGCTGAAGCCGGGAGGGCGGCGATCGCCGCGAGAGTGCTCACGAGTGAGGAAGGTAGAGCGTTGCTGTTAGGGCGGTGTTTCCTTAGTGCGTCCCTACACTAGTGGCCGCCGATGACGGTTTACGCCGACCTCTTTCGCTACCGCGAGCTGTTCTCGAATCTCTTTCGCCGTGACTTCCAGGCGAAGTACAAGGGCTCGCTGCTCGGCGTCCTCTGGTCGCTGCTCA
>DASXOW010000048.1:0-27221 GCA_036493955.1 Gaiellaceae bacterium | reverse complement strand
GACCCGTTCAGCGACAAGCTGAACCCGCACGGCGGCGCGATCGCACTCGGTCATCCGTACGGCATGACGGGCGCCAGGATCATGAACACGCTCTTGAACGATCTCGAGACGCTGGATCGGACGATCGGCCTCGAGACGATGTGCGTCGGCGGCGGCCAGGGAATGGCCATGCTCGTCGAGCGGTTGTCGTAGTTATCGGCGCACTCGCTCTTCTTCTCGCACTCGGCTCCTCAGCGGTCTGGGGCTGTGCCGATTTCGCGGGCGGCTCGCTGACACGGCGGCTGCCTGTGCTCGCCGTCACGGTCATCTCGCAGGCGGCCGGCTTCGTGGCGCTGCTCGTTGCGCTCAGCGCCCGCGGCGGCGTCGACGCGCACTCGCTCGCGTTGGGTGTCATCGGCGGCGTCGGCGGTGGGATCGGGCTCGCGGCGTTCTACAAGGCGCTGTCGCTCGGGACGATGAGCGTCGTGTCGCCGATCGCGGCCTGCAGCGCGGTCGTGCCGTTCGTCGTCTCGCTCGCGACTGGGGAGCGGCCGGCGGCGTTCGCCGTGGTGGGCGCGGTCCTGGCGCTCGGGGGTGCTGTGCTCGCCTCGGTGGAGGAGCGGCGGTCGCCTTCGCCCGAGCGCGCGCGGGCAATCGTGCTCGCGGTCGTGACGGCCGGCGCCCTCGGCCTCTTCGTCTACTTCCTGGGCCTCGGGAGCCGGGAGGGGGACATGCTGTCGACGCTCGTCGGCGCGCGAATCGGATCGCTCGGCGTGCTCGTACTCCTCGCGTTTTCACAGCGCGCGTCGCTGCGTGTCCCGGCGCGTGCGGTGTGGGCAGTCGCAGCCGTCGGCCTGGCGGACGTGTCCGCCAATGCGTTGTTCGCGTTCGCGAGCGGCCACGGCCTGCTTGCGCTCGTTTCGGTGCTCGGCTCGCTCTATCCGGTGATGACGCTCTTCCTGGCGCACGTGTTCCTCCACGAACGCCTGACGCGAGCGCAGCAAGCGGGCGTCGCAATCGCCCTGGCCGGCGTCATCGCGATCGCGGCGGCGTGACCCCGTCCGAACGAGACCCGTCTAGTGGTCTGACCACAGGACGTGGCCGATCGAGACCCGTCTAGTGGTCTGACCACAAGACGTGGCCGAACGAGACCCGTCTAGTGGTCTGACCACGAGACACGGCCCGACCAGGCACGGCCCGGCGTAGCATCGGCTCGTGCTCGCGCCGCTGATCGTCGAGGAGAACGTCGAGGCGTTTCTCGACTCGCACGGGCTCGGCTCGGGGTCGGTCACCGCGAGCCGGATCGGGGACGGCGGGGGATCGAACTTCACCTTCCTGATCGAACGGGGCGGCGAGCGCTACGTCCTCCGGCGACCGCCGCGGCCGCCGCTCCCGCCGTCCGCCCACGACATGGTGCGGGAGGCGCGGCTGCAGCAGGCGATCCGGGCGGCCGGGTTCGCGCGACTGGCGGAGATCGTCGCGGTCTGCGACGACGACACGGTGATCGGCGTGCCGTTCTACGTGATGCGCCACCTGGACGGCCTCGTGATCACCCAGGAGCTCCCGCCGGGGCTCGAGACCGCCGACGCGAGACATGCGCTCGGGCTCGACCTCGTCGACACGCTCGCCGAGATCCACGCGGCCGACGTGTCGATGCCCGCGCTGGCCGCGTTCCACCGGCCCGGCAGCTACCTCGAACGCCAGGTCCGCCGCTTCACCGACCTCTGGCAGATCAACAAGACGCGCGAGCTCCCCCACGTCGACGACGTCGCGCGCCTCCTCGCCGAGCAGATCCCCGAGCCACTTCCGCCGACCGTCGTCCACGGTGACTACCGCCTCGGGAACATGATGGTCACGGACGCCGAGCCGACCCGCATCCGCGCCGTCCTCGACTGGGAGATGGGCGCGATCGGCGACCCCCGCGCGGACATGGGTTACCTCCTCGCCACGTATTCCGAGCCGGGCGGCCGATCGAGCCCGCTCGGTTCGTCGCCGGTCACCGCCGAGCCGGGCTTCCCTTCACGCGACGAGCTGGTCGGGCGCTACGGCCGCGAAGTCGAACCGCTCGGCTGGTTCGAGGCGCTCGCGCTCTGGAAAGCGGCGGTGTTCTGCGAGGCGATCTACGGCCGCTACATCCGTGGCGAGCTCGGCGCCGCGGACACGCGCGCCGCCATCTTCGAGCACGCGGTGCCGCTGCTCGCCGAGACTGCGCTCGAGGCGGTCAGCTAGCCGCTTCGGCGACGCCGCGCAGCGTCTTCACGTCGCGCGCCGACACGAGTAGGGTCGTCGCGCCGCTCTCGCGGAACGCAGACAGCCGATCGCGGATCCGGTCGACCGAGCCGACCAGCGCGACCTCGTCGACGAACGCGTCGGGGATCCTCGCGGCGGCCTCGACCTGCTGACCGCCGAGGAAGAGCTCCTGCACTTCCTCCGCCTCCGCCTCGTAGCCGTACTGCACGAAGAGGTCGTTGTAGAAGTTCTTCGATCGCGCGCCCATGCCGCCGATATAAAACGAGTAGTACGACTTCAGAGCGTCACGCGCACTCTGCACGTCATCTGTCACCACGGCCGGCACGCACGGCGCGACGTCGAAACCGTCGCGCGCGCGATCCAACGGGAACACCTCGCGCGCCTTGGCCGGCGACCAGAAGATCGGCAGCCAGCCGTCGGCGATCTCGAACGCCTGCGCGACCGCCTTCGGCCGCACCGCAGCGAGGTAGATCGGGATATCCGCACGCAGCGGGCGCGCCATCAACTTGAGCGGCTTGCCGAGCCCCGTGCCGCCCGTCACGGGGATGTCGTAGTGCGCGCCGTGATGCTCGAGCCGCTCGCGGCGGAGCACCGAGCGAACGATCTCGACGTACTCGCGCGTCTTGCCGAGCGGCTTCCCCCACTCCTGCCCATGCCAGCCCTCGACGACCTGCGGGCCGGACGTGCCGAGCCCCATCAGGAACCGCCCGCCGCTGAGCATGTCCAGCGTCGCCGCAGTCATCGCCGCGTTCGCGGGTGACCGCCCGGGCAACTGCATGATCGCTGTGCCGAGACCGATCGTCGACGTCAGCGCGCCGAGCCAGGCAAGCGGCGTGATCGCGTCGACGCCCCACGCCTCGGCGGCCCAGGCGGACGTGTACCCGAGCCGCTCCGCCTCGCACGCGAGCTCGATCAGGTCGAGCGGGCTCGTGCCCGGCTGCGCATACCCCATGTAGAAGCCGAGCCTCACCGCGTGCGATGCTACGGCAATGACCGCGACCGCATGGTCGCCGCCGACGGAGCGGCTCGAGCAGGTGCGCGCGTTCATGCACGACCGCGTGCTGCCGAACGAGGCCGCGCTCGATCGCGAAGACGACGCCGCGGACGCGATCGTCGCCGAGCTGAGAGCGGAGGTGAAGTCGGCGTATCTGTGGGCGCCGCACGTGCCCCCCGACGCCGGCGGCACCGGCACCGGCTTCCTCGACTACGCGTACCTGAACGAGCAGATCGGCCGCACGCTCTGGGGTCAGCTCGTGTTCGGCTGCCAGGCTCCCGACGCCGGCAACGCCGAGATCCTGCACATGTTCGGCACCGACGAGCAGAAGGAGCGCTGGCTCTTCCCGCTCGTCGCCGGTGACATTCGTTCTTTTTTCTCGATGACCGAGCCCGAGGTACCGGGATCAGACCCGACGACGCTGCGCACGCGCGCCGTCCGCGACGGTGACGAGTACGTGATCGACGGGCACAAGTGGTTCTCGTCCGGCGCGGAAGGAGCCGCATTCGGAATCGTGATGGCGGTCACCGATCCCGACGCCGATCCGCACCTGCGCGCGTCGCAGATCATCGTCCCCGCCGACACGACGGGCGTCGAGGTCGTGCGCGCGATCCCGACGATGGGTCACCGCGGGCGCAACTGGACGACACATTGCGAGGTGCGCTACACGAACGTCCGCGTACCGGTCGCGAACCTGCTCGGCGACGAAGGCGCCGGCTTCCTGATCGCCCAGAAGCGCCTCGGCCCGGGACGCATCCACCACGTCATGCGGTGGCTCGGCCAGATGCAGCGGGCGTTCGAGCTGATGTGCACGTACTCGCTCGGACGCGAGGCCTTCGGCGAGCCGCTCGCGCAGAAGCAGACGGTGCAGAACTGGATCGCTGACAGCTACGCCGAGATCCAGGCGTGCCGGCTGACAACGCTCGATGCGGCGCACAAGATCGACGCGGGCGACGAAGCGCGCGTCGAGATCTCCGCGATCAAGTTCTCCGCGGCACGCGTCCTGCAGGACGTCATCGACCGTGCAATCCAGGTACACGGCGCGCGCGGCCTCACCGACGAGACACCGCTCGCGCAGATGGCGATGCACGCGCGCGCTGGCCGCATCTACGACGGCCCGGACGAGGTGCACCGCCAGGTGGTCGCGCGCCGGATCCTGAAGGCGTTTGCTTCCGGCGACGGGTGGCATTTCTCCTAGCAATGCACTTCCTCCAGGGCAAGCTGATCGTCTCGTCGCCGTCGCTGATCGACCCGAACTTCCGCAAGACCGTGGTCCTGATCGCGCGACCATGACGAAGAGGGAGCGCTCGGTCTCGTCCTGAGCCGGCCGTCAGACGTCGCCGCCGCAGAGGCGGTTCCGGTGCTCGGCGGCTTACCGGGCTCAGAGGACCCCGTCTTCGTCGGCGGCCCGGTCCAGCCGGACGCGTTCCTGGTGCTCGCCGAGTTCGACGACGTCGGCCAGGCGGCCGCGCCGATCATGGATGGCGTCGGCTTCATGCCCGCGGACGCCGAGCCGGGCGACCTCGCGATCAAGCGCCTCCGCCTCTTCGCCGGCTACTCGGGCTGGGGAAGCGGCCAGCTGGAGGACGAGCTCACGGAGGAGTCCTGGATCGTCGTCGATGCGGCGGCGGAAGACGCGTTCGCCGACGACCCCGACGAGCTCTGGCGCACAGTGCTGCAGCGCAAGGGCGGCGCGTTCTCGCTGATGGAGAACATGCCGTTCGACCCCGGGCTCAACTGAGCTAGATCGGCGGCTCGCCGACGCGCTCGCCCTCGACGCGCGGGCCGGGCAGATTCGGGAACGTGAACGGCGCCGGCTCGCGCCCCGGCTGCACGAACCAGCACTCCCCCGTGCCGCCGCCGGACACCGCACGCCACATCGCCTCGGCGACGTCGGCCGGCGCGAGCAACGGAAACGAGGCAGCCTCGAGCTCCGCACGTTGCCCATCGACCATCGGCGTGTCCGCGATCCCCGGGCAGACCGCGTTCAAGCGAATCGGTCCGAGCAGCGGCGCCATGCTCCGCACGAAGCCGACCACCGCGTGTTTCGTCAGCGAGTAGACGGGGTCGCTCGGCATGCCGGTCAGCCCGGCAAGCGACGCGGTCGCAACGATCGCACCGGTCTCCATCACCTCCCGCAGGTGCAGGACTCCGAGCACGACGCCGTCTACGTTCACGCCGAGCGCACGGCGATAGTTCGCGTAGCTCAGGTCGCCGGTCAACACACCTGCGTTGAGGCAGGCGACATCGACTGCGCCGACCCGCTTCCACGCTTCAGCCGACGTGACGTCGAATCCGTTCGCGAGGTCGAGCGATTCGACCTCGTAGCCCTCAGCTTCGAGCCGCGCACGCATGGCCCGGCCGATCCCGCCCTCGCCGCCCGTGACGAGCGCTTTCACGGTTCGAGCACGACCTTGCCGACGTGGCGGCGCGACTCGATCAGCGCGTGCGCGTCGCGCGCGTCAGCGAGCGGGAACGTCGCGCCGACGAGCGGGTCGATCAAGCCGTCGCTCCAGAGCGCGAGCAGCTCCTCGGCACGCGCGCGCACGAGCTCAGGCGCGAGACGCAGCAGGCGGCCGAGGTAGAAGCCGAACACGGACGCATTGCGCCCGACGAGCCACTGCACACTCGGGTCTTGCCAGAGCCCGCTCGTGAAGCCGATGGCAACGATCGTGCCGAGCGGATTCAGCAGCTGGAGTGAGCGCGTAAAGATCTCACCGCCCACCGGGTCGAGCACGACGTCGACTCGGACGTCGTCGATCGAGTCGTAGCCGCGAACCTCATCTGCGCCTGCGCGACGCGCCACCTCACGCTTCTCGTCGGTGCTCGCCGTCGCGTACACGAATGCACCACGGTGCTTCGCCAGCTGGATCGCCGCGGAGCCTACGCCGCCGGAGCCCGCGTGCACGAGGACGCTGTCCGCGCGCACGATCGACGTGAGCGGGATGTACGCGGTCAGATACGTGGTCAGAAACGCCGCGCCCGCTGCGAACGAAGCCGCCGGCGGCAGCTCGAACACCCACGCCGGATCGACCTCGACGCGCTCCGCGTAGCCACCGCCGCCGGCCGACCAGGCGCACACGCGCCGCCCGTCCAGCTCGCCCGCGACCTCGTTCCCTAGCACGTACGGCAGGTCGGGCATCTGCGGGTACAGCCCGCGCCGGATCAGCACGTCGGCGAAGTTGACGCCGGCCGCGCGGACGTCCACCACGACGCCCGACGGCTCCTCCCACTCTTCAAGCGCGAGGTCTCCGCCGACCTCGCGCAGGACGACGGCGTTCAATTGCCAGTCCAGTTCGCCTGGCGCTTCTCGAGGAACGCCGCGACTCCCTCCTGGCCGTCCTCCGACGCGAGGCACGCGGCGAACGCCTGCACCTCGCGCTCGTCGCTCCGCGCGTCACGAGTGTCGTGGAAGAGCTGCTTGATCTGGCGGATCGCGAACGGGCTCTGACGGTCGAGCGGCTCGACGTACCGTGCAAGCCCTTCGTCGAGGTCGTCGACGAGAAACTCGACGAGCCCCCACGTTTCCGCCGTTTCCGCCGGGATGCGCTCACCGGACATGGTCAGCCATCGCGCACGTCCTGGGGAGATCAGGCGCGGCGCCCGTTGCGTGCCGCCGCCGCCGGGCAGGAGGCCGAGATTCACCTCCGGGAACCCGAGTTGCGCGTCGCGCGTCGCGATCCGGAGGTCGCATGCAAGAGCGATCTCGAGGCCGCCGCCGAGGCAGAAGCCATGGATCGCCGCGACGACCGGCACCGGCGCCGCTTCGATCAGATCGGCGACCGGCTGGATGCCGCCGGGGCGGTCGCCGTCGCCCATCCCGCCGACGAAGCCGCTGATGTCCGCGCCGGCCGAGAATGCGCGCTCGCCGCGGCCGCGCAGGACGACTGCGTGCACGTCGTCGCCGATTTTCTCGAACGCTGCCCACAGCGTCTCGAGGATTCCTGCGTTGACGGCGTTGACCGGCGGGTTGTCGAGCCAGACGGTCTCGATCACGCCGGGATCCCGGAGAACAGCTCGCGGAGCTCGGTCTTCTTGAACTTGCCGACGCTCGTCTTCGGGATCTCCGCCACGAACTCGAAGCGCTCGGGCAGCCACCACTTCGCGAAGTCGGGCGCGAGGAACGCGCGTAGCTCGTCGGCGGTCGCGGTCGCACCTTCCCGCAGCACGACGGCAGCGAGCGGCCGCTCGTCCCACTTCGGGTCGGGCACCGCGACGACCGCGGCCTCGGCGACGGCGGGATGCGCCATCAGCGCGTTCTCGAGCTCCACCGACGAGATCCACTCGCCTCCCGACTTGATCACGTCCTTCGAGCGGTCCTTGATCTGGATGTAGCCGCGCGGATGGAGCGAGACGACGTCGCCTGTCTTGAACCAGCCGTCGTCCGTCCAGCGCTCAGCCTGATCCGGCGTGTCGAAGTAGCCGGCCGCGACCCACGGGCCACGGATCTCCAGCTCGCCCATCGACTCGCCATCCCAGGGGAGGATGTTTCCGTCGGCGTCCCGGTGCCGAAGCTCGACGAGCGGGAGCGGGATGCCCTGCATCGCGATGTAGTCGAACTGCGTGTCCTCGTCCGCGTGCTGCAGGTCACCGATCAGCTGCGCGGTCGACGCGACCGGCGAGGTCTCGGTCATCCCCCACCCGTGCACGACGTCGAGCCCGTGGCGTTGCTTGAAGCCGGCGATCATCGCTCGAGGCGCGGCGGAGCCGCCGACCAGCATGCCCTTGAGCCTGGAGAGGTCCCAGCGCTCGGGCTCCGCGTCGATCATCGCGAGGATCCCCATCCAGATCGTCGGCACGCCCGCGGTCCACGTGACGCCCTCGGAGACGAACGCATCGAGCAGGCTCTCCGGGTCGAGATGCGGGCCGGGGTACACGAGCTTCGAGCCGAGCATCGTCGCGAGATACGGATAGCCCCACGCGTTCGCGTGGAACATCGGCACGACGGGCAGGATCGCGTCACGCTCGGAGATACCGAGCCCCATCGGGTTGCCCGCGGCGACGCCGAGCGTGTGCAGCATCGTCGAGCGGTGCGAATAGAGAACACCTTTCGGCATCCCGGTCGTGCCGCTCGTGTAACACATCGCCGCCGCTTCGTTCTCGTCGAGCTCCGGGTCCCGCCAGGCGTCCGGATCCGCGCCGGCGAGGAGCTCCTCGTACCCGTCCTCGACGACGATCACGTGCTCGATCTTCGTGCGGTCGACGAAGAGGTCGAGCAACGGCTTGAGGCTGTGGTCGACGATCACCGCACGGTCGCCGGCGTGCGTCGCGATGTACGCGAGGTCGTTCGGGTGCAGGCGCAGGTTCAGCGTGTGGAGGACGAATCCGCCGCACGGGATGCCGAGGTAGGCCTCGTGATGCTGGTAGTGGTTCCAGCAGAGCGTCGCCACGCGATCTCCGCGCCCGAGACCGAGCCCTTGCAGCGCGACCGCGAGCGCACGCGCACGGCGGCACGACTCCGCGTACGTGTAGCGATGGAAGCTCTTGTCGGGCAGGCGCGTGACGATCTCGTTGCCGCCGAAGTACGTCTCCGACCGCCGCAGGATCGTCGGCAGCGTCAGCTGGAAGTCCATCATCTGACCGTTCACAATCCCTGCCTCCTCGGAAGGTCGATCTCCGGGTCGACGAGGTGGCCGTCCCGCTCGACGTAGCCGTCCTTGCCGCCGACGATCAGCAACACGAGGTCCTCGTCCGTGCGGTTCGAGATCTGACGATGGGTCGTCGACTCGACGTGCACGAGGCCGCCCGCCTCGACGACACGCTCGTCACCGTCGAACGTGAAGGTCGCCGTGCCGCGGTGGACGAAGTACAGCTCGTCCTGCGTGTCGTGGAAGTGGTTCGGGCCTTCGTATCGGGGCGGAAACACGATCGCGTTGGCGCCGAAGGCGGTCACGCCGAGCGGCGCACGCACCTTGCGGAAGCCGTATCCCTCGCCGAGCTCGCCGAGGGAGCTGACCATGTATCCCATGGTCGAATCCTACGACCCGAATAGGAACCGCGTCAGCACGCGGTCACGTAGGCGATCGGGAAGCCGTTGCACGCGGGCCCGCTTCTTCGCGTCGGGGCCGACTACGTATCGGGTCCGCGGCCTGGGCGACGTCAGCGCGTGCTCGACCGCCTTCGCCACCGCCTCGGCCGGAACGCCCTTGGACGACCGGGCCGCCGCGAGCTTGCGGAACCGGTCGATGCGCCCGCCGTAGAGCTCCGCGGCCTCGAGAGGGAACTCGTCGAGGGCGCGCTGAGGCTTCGTCCACATCGCCGTCGCGATCGTCCCCGGCTCGACGATCGCAACGTGGATGCCCCACGGCGCGACCTCGACGCGGAGCGAGTCGGCGAACGCCTCGAGCGCGAACTTCGACATCGCGTACGCCCCGAGGAAGGGGAGCGCCGACCGGCCGCCGATCGAGCCCATCAGCACGACCCGGCCGCGCGACTGCCGGAGCAGCGGCAGGAGCGGCTGCACGACGCGGAACTGGCCGACGACGTTCACGTCGAGCTGCCGCGTCAGCTCCTGCTCCGGCAGGAACTCGAGCGGCGCCGCAATCGCGATCCCCGCGTTGGCGACGACCGCGTCGATCGTCTCGATCGCGGCAAGCGCATGCGTCGTCGCGACGACATCGGTGATGTCGAAGACGAGCTCGCGGGTTCCGTCCGGCGCCTCGCCCGCGACCCGCACCGAGGCGTACACGTCCCACCCGAGCGCCACGAGGCGCCGCGCGCACGCCTCGCCGATGCCGGAAGACGCGCCGGTTACGAGGCCAACAGGTATGCGGCGATCTCCGCGCGCAGCTCGCGGCCGTACCCGAGCGCGCCTTCGAGCTCGAGCGCCCGCTTGTAGTAGCGGTGCAGCGGATGCTCGAACGTGAATCCGATCCCGCCGTGCACCTGAATCGACGTCTCGCACGCGCGAACGGCTGCCTCGGTCGCCTGCGCGTTCGCGGCCGCGCACGCGACATCGGCCTCCGGATCGCCGGTCGTGACGCAGAGCGTCGCCCAGTACGCGAGCGACCGCGCAAGCTCGACCGCGACGTACGCATCGACGACCGGGTGCGACACCGCTTGATAAGTGCCGATCTTCTTCCCGAACTGCTCGCGCTCCCCGATATACGCGATCGCCATCTCCACCGCGCGCGCGCCGATCCCGACCGCCTCGAGGGCGTGCGCGGCGAGCTGCTGCTGCCGGTCCTCCCCCACCTCGTTCGCGATGTACGGCCCGTCGTAGACGACGCGGCCGAGCTCCTCGAACAGCACCGCCGCCTCGAGGAACGACTCCGACTCGACGACGCCGACCCAGCCGAGTTGCTCGAGTTGCTCCTCCGACGGCGTCGGGTTCGCCTCCAGGAACATGCGCGCCTCGCGCCGCAGGTCCTCCTGCTCCGACGTGAACGAGAAATCCATCAGCGCGACCTTGGCAGCCCGAGCACGCGCTCGGCGACGATGTTGCGGAGGATCTCGCTGGTTCCGGCCTCGATCGTGTTGCCGCGCGAGCGGAGCTGTTGGTACGTCCAGTACTCGTCGACGCCCGGCCCGCCGGCGATCTCCTGGGCGAGCTTCGTCAGCCGCTGGTTCGCCTCCGACCAGACGAGCTTCGACGCCGATCCCTCTGGACCCGGGATGCCGGTCTTCTGGAGCGTCGTCAGCGAGCGGTAGTTCGTGTACTTGAGTGCCTGCAGCTCGATCCATTCGCGGGCGATGCGGTCGAGCAGCGTCGGGTCGGTGACATTCCGTTCCTTCGCGAGAGCGACAAGCTTGCGTACCGCGACGTCGAGGGTGGCCGACAAGGCGAATCCGAGCGTGCCGCGCTCGTGGAGCAGCGTGGTCATCGCGACCTGCCACCCGCCGCCGATCTCGCCGAGCAGGTTCTCCTTCGGAATCTGCACGTCAGTGAAGAAGATCTCGTTGAACTCCGGATGGCCGGTGATCTGGACGAGTGGACGCACCTCGACGCCGGGTGCGTGCATGTCCGCGATCACGTACGTGAGGTTGCGATACCGCGGCTCGTCCGGCACGCCGAGTCCGACGAGGATGCAGAAGTCCGCGATGTGCGCGAACGACGACCACACCTTCTGACCGTTGACGAGGAAGTGGTCGCCCTTGTCCTCGATGCGTGTGCGCGCCGCGGCGAGGTCGCTGCCCGCGTCGGGCTCGGAGAACCCTTGACACCAGATCTCGTCGGCGCTGAGGATCTTCGCGAGGTAGCGCTCCTTCTGCTCCGGTGTCCCCCACGCGATGATCGTCGGCCCGGCCATGCCGAGCCCGATCACGCCGAGATGCGACGGCGCTTCGGCGCGTGCCATCTCCTCGAGGAAGATCGCCTGGTGGCTGTACGGCGCGCCGGCGCCCCCGTACTCCTTCGGCCACGTCAGTCCGGCATAGCCCGCCGCGCCGAGCTTGCGGCTCCAGTCGCGGTCGTCGTCCTCGAACCGCCGCGCGCCGCGCTTCGTTGCGCCGTCAGGAAGGTTCTGCGCGACGAAGTCGCGGACCTCAGTGCGGAAGGCTGCTTCCTCGGGCGTGTCGCGCAAGTCCACGCGGCGATCCTATTCGCGCAGCGTCATCTGAGTCGACGTTGCGTACGCTACGAGCGACCCACCGTCGTCGGTGACGCGGCACTCGCAGAGAGTCAGCGTGCGCCCGGCCTTGACGATCGAGCCGACCGCGGTCAGTCGCCCCGTCCAGACCGGCTTGAGGAAGTTGATCTTCAGCTCGACGGTTGCGAACGACGCGCCCTCATCGAGCACCGACACGACCGCGCAGCCCATCGCGGCATCCGCCAGGTCGCAGAGGATCCCGCCGTGCAAGGTGCCGGGCGGGCTCGTGTGCTGGGGGCCGGCATCGAGCTCGAACGTGACGCGCCCCTCTTCAGCGGCCACCATCCGCAGACCGACGAGTTGCGACACCGGCGGCGGAGGCTCGCTGCCGTCGATGATCCGCTGTAGGGTCGCGAGCGTCACGGCGTCAGAACGGTTCGAATGACGCTGCCGTCCTGCATCGCGTCGAACGCATCGCTCCAGTCGGCAAGCCCGCCGGTGCGAGTGACCATCGACGCGAGATCCAGGCTGCCGTCGATTGCCCACTGCGCGAGCCGCGGGAAGTCCTCGTGCGGCAGGTGGTCGCCGCCGTGCGAGACGAGCACGCGAGCGCGGCGCCGGAAGAGCGCCGGTAGATCGACGGTCGCCGTCTCGCCCGCAGGCGCGAGGCCGACCACGACCACCGTGCCACCGGAGGCGATCATCCGGAGCGCCTGTTCGAACGTCGACGCCCGCGAGACGACGTCGAAGACGAAGTCGACCGGCCCGGGCTCGGTGTGCGTCGCTCCGAAGTGCACCGCCTGCTCGCGTTTTCCGTCGTCGATGTCGATCGCGCGGATCTCGGACGCCCCGGCGATCCGCGCTCCCTGGATCGCAGACAGGCCGACCGCGCCGCAGCCGATCACCGCGACGCGCGCGCCTTGCCACACCCGCGCGGTCTCGAGCACGCTCATGACTCCGGTCGCAACGGCGCAGCCGAGGAGGCACGCCTGCTCCGCCGGCAGCTCATCCGGGATGCGAACCGCAGCGACCGCCGGGACGACGGTGCGCGTCGCAAACGTCCCCGTGCGGAGAAAGGCCGTCAACGCAGCTGTATCGACGCGCTGCAGCCTCTCCGTGGCGACGGGCGGCCGCCTGCACTGACGCGGCAACCCGCGGGCGCACGCGGCGCACACGCCGCAGGCGGTGTGCCAGCCGATGACGACGCGATCCCCTTCGGCGAGACCCTCGACGTTCGCCCCGACGCGCTCGACGGTGCCCGCGCCCTCGTGCCCGAGCAGCAGCGGGAGCTCGTGACCCCAGCCGTCCTCCTGGATCGCGTGCAGGTCGCTGTGGCACACGCCGGTCGCGTCGATCCGCACGCGCACCTCGCCCGGCCCGGGCTCGCCGACCACGATCTCTTCCAGCGCCACCTCGCCGGGCGCGGCGAGGACTACCCCCTGGTCAGCCACGAGCGGTCGAGGTCGCGGACCGAGTGACCGCCGGCGAGCGCCAGCCCGAGGTCGATCTCGGCCATCAGGTTCTGGATCAGCTCCTCCACCCCGCGCGTGCCGCCGACCGCAAGTGCGTATGCGTAGGGCCGCCCGAGGAGAACGGCGTCGGCGCCGAGCGCCATCGCCTTGAGGACGTCGGCGGCGCAGCGGATTCCGCCGTCCATCAACACGACCGCGTCGGGGAGCGCGTCGCGCACTTCGACGAGCGCATCGAGGGCTGCGACCGCGCCGTCGACCTGCCGGCCGCCGTGGTTCGAGACGATGATCCCGTCGACACCATGCGCGAGCGCCTCGCGCGCGTCGTCCTCGGTGAGCACTCCCTTGACGAGGATTGGCAGCGCGGTCTGACCGCGCAGCCATTCGAGGTCGCTCCACTCGAGCCCGAGGTTCGGGAACGTCGCCAGCATCGTGGCGGCCGCGGTGAGCAGATCTTCGTCCGGGCTCTTCGCCAGCCGCGAGCGGAAGACCGGATCCGTGAAGAACTGCCCGCAGCCCTGTCCCTGCAGGAACGGCAGATACGCGTGCCGCAGGTCACGCGGGCGCCAGCCCAGCGTCAGCGTGTCGAGCGTGACGACGATCGCACCGTACCCGGCGGCTTCGGCGCGCTGCACGAAGCTTGCGCAGATCTCGCGGTCGTTCACCCAGTAGAGCTGGAACCAGCGCGGCGCGTTCGTCTCGGCGACTTCCTCGAGCGAGTGCGTCGCGGCGCTGGAGAGCACCATCGGCACGCCGGACGACGCGGCGGCCTTCGCGACGCCGACCTCGGCCGCCTCGTGTGCGATCGAGAGCACTCCGATCGGAGCGAGCAGGAACGGTGCGGGCGAGCGCAACCCGAGCACGTCGACCGAGATGTCCCGCACCGCGTTGCCGGTCAGCATGCGAGGACGAAGGCGCCAGTGGGCGAACGCGTCGAGGTTCGCCCGCATGGTCGCCTCCGAGCCGGCGCCACCGGCGATGTACCCGAACGGGCCGGGCTCCAGCGCTGCCTCCGCGGCGCGCTCCCAGTCGTCCGCCGCCACCGGCCACTCCGGCGGCTCCTGCGCGATGTAGATCGCGTTCTGGATCAGCGAGCCCGAGAAGCTCATGCGCCGATCCTACGAGGTCGTCAGCGTTCGAGGACCTGCAGGTTCGCGGTCGTGCCGTCGGCGTCGGTCACCGCGAGCAGGAGCGTCGCCTGCACATGTGTCATGCCGGTCGTGACGAGCGTGCCGTTGGCGAGCAGATGGAAGCCACGAGTCGGCCGTCCGCTCACGACGCGCCAGCGGTAGGGCGGTGCCCCACCCTGGGCGCGGAGCCTCACGCTGTACGGCCGTCCCGCCTGCAGCCGAAGCGGAGTCGGACGCACCCGAAGCGGGTCGACGACTTGCATCACCGCGGCGTGGGCCAGATGCGCCATCGCGACGCCACCTTCCTCCGTGAGATGGACGTCGTCGGTCTGGAACCACGACGGGTGGCTCTCGCTGGCGCCATTCCAATCGACGAGGTCGAGCTGCGGCCAGCGGGTTGCGGCCTGCTCGAGCAACGCGTTGAGCGCCGGATACGGGACTCGCGACTCGCGCATCGTCAGCCAGAGGACGCGCGTGGCGCCGGCGGCGGTGAGGACGGACATCGCATGGTCGACCTCGGACGCAAACGTACCGGCAGGATCGTTGTACCCGACCTCCACAACGACGGTCGGGGGCACGGTTCCACGCGCGTCGACCGCCTGAATCAAGGTCGGTGCACGCTCACCGTCGAACGGGCAGCTCGTGCCGTCGATCGTCCGGCAGATGGCGACATCCCAGTAGACGCCGAGCTCTTTCTGCATGACCGCGATCGCGTCGTCGTGCCAGTACATGCCCGTCGCGACGGAGTCGCCGATCACGAGCACGGTCGGAGGCGTCGCTGCGACGGCGGACGCGCCCGCTACGACGAGCGTCGCCACACAAACGGAGACCGCGAGCCGCAGAAGCATCGTTCTCCGAAACGTAACCCGAGTCTGTTAGGAACGCGCAAACGCCGGGATCGGCTCCGGGCGTGGGACGAGCGCCTTGAAGTGCCCGCCGTGAGCGATCCCGACGAGATCCTCCTCGTTCGCAGCGTCGTTCACGACGTCGACGAGCGCGTCGACGCAGCGCCTGTCGAACTGCGTACCCGCGTTCGCCTGGAGCTCGACGATCGCCTCCTCGACGGAGACCGCCTCGCGGTACGGGCGCGTCCCGGTCATCGCTTCGAACGCGTCGGCGACGGCGATGATCCGCGACTCGACCGGGATCGACACGCCGCCCATGCCTGCCGGGTACCCGTGACCGTCGATGCGCTCGTGGTGGTGGAGCACCCAATGCGCCTCGATCGGGAGCTCGGCCGCGAGCAGGATCGCGTGCCCGATCTCGACGTGCTCCGTCATCGCCGTCAGCTCCTCGGGGGCAAGCCTGTCCGGCTTCTGCAGGATCGCGTCAGCGACGCCGATCTTGCCGACGTCGTGCAACAGCCCTGCGATGCGGACACGCTCGAGGGCGGTCGCCTCGATCTGCAGGCGCTCCCCGATCGCGACGCACAGCTGCGCAACCGTCTCGGAGTGGCTGCGCGTGCCCGCGTCCTTCGCGTCCACGGCGCGCGCAAGCGCTGCCGCGAGCGCACGCTGCTCATGCGACGGCAGGTCGTCGCGATCACCGTCGACCGCCGGGCTGAGACCCGGGTGATAGGCGACCGCGCTCAATCGTGTCCGCTTCGCTTCGTAGAGGGCGATGTCGGCCTGGTTCATCAAGAGGTGGCGGCCCTCGGTCTCGATCGACTCCGTGAGACCGATCGACACCGCGCGGGCACCGGTCCGCGTGCGCGTGACCTGGTCGATCCGGGCGGCCAGGTTGAGGCCGTGCCACGCGCGGCGGCCCGGCAGGATGACCATGAACTCGTCGCCGCCCGTGCGGTAGACGCCGCCCTCAGCGCCGACGACCTCGCGCAGGCAGTCACCGACCTTTCGGATCTGCACGTCTCCGGCCGGATGACCATTGCGGTCGTTGATCTTCTTCAGATCGTCGAGGTCGACCGCCAGCAACGTGAACGGTTGCGCCGTGTTTGCTCTGCTCGCGATCGTCATGCCGAGGTCGTCTTCGAACGCGCGACGGTTTCCGAGCCGCGTGAGCGTGTCGGTGCGTGCCTGCGCTGCGAGCTGTTCGACACGACGCTGGTGCGTGCGCTCGACGCGACGGCGGTGGCGGCGCACGAGCCAGAAGAGAAGGAGGGGTCCCTCGAGCGCGGCAAGCGCGGCGGACCCGATCTCGATGTCGACGAGGATGCCGCTGCGAGGACGATCGGCGAGTGCCTCGACCCGCTCGGTAGCGAGCGCGCTGGTCGCGGTCGACGTGACCGCGGCGAAGGCGACCTTCGCCTTCTGCGCATGAGCCTGGGAGTCGGCGAGGAGGATGTCGGTTCCGTACCTGCTGCTGAGCGCCTTCATGGGGCTGCCCCGCCCCCACGAGTGGTCGGCCGCGCGCAGGAGCTGCATCAACTGACCGCTCCCGACGTCGATCTGCCTCGCACGCGTAGCCGTGTAGTTCCCTTTGTTGGCAGCGACGAGCTCCTGTTGATGATGCGCGAGGGCGATTGTCGCCTGCAGCAGATCGGCCCGAGCGAAGCGGGCCGAGTCGGTGCGGTGCTCGATCGCGGCGGCCACCACCCACCAGCACGCGAGGGCGGTGAGCGCAAGCGCGGCAGGCGCGAGCAACGCGCGACCAATCCGCCTGGGTGAAAGGGTGAACATGTGCCGCATGGCCCCTTTTCGCGTTATCGCCGAGGTAGGGTGAGGGAGCATCCCCCGATCGGGGATCGTTCGGAATCCGCTCTATATCGTTCGACGATCGACAAACGGCTGACAGCGCTTCGCGTCACTGCAGTCGGAGCGGCCGGTGCCGTCGGGGCTGTCGCGTTCCTCGCGATTCGCCTTCGGTCAGAGCTCGGGACGAAGCCCTACTTCGAGGACGAGGCGGTCGCAGGGCTGATCGCGGCCCGCCCTCTGCCCGAGGTCATCCACATCGTCCTCTGGGAGCGCGGTGGCTCGCCTCTCCACTTCGTCCTCGCGCATTTCGTACTCTCCGCATGGCCGAGCGCGAACGCGTTGCGCTGGCTCTCGGTCGTCTGCGCGCTGGGCGTCGTCGCGTGCGCATACGCGCTCGCCCGAGAGCTTGCGGGCGATCTCGCCGGCGCCGTCGCCGCGTGGATCGTCGCGACCTCCGCGCTCCTGCACGTGTATGGGACGTTCGGGCGCATGTACTCGCTGCTCGCCCTCGTCGGCGGGTTGAACATGCTGTTGTTCCTACGGGCACTCGACCGTCCGACACAGGTCCGCGTCTCACTCGCGGCGGCCAGCGCCTGGCTGCTCGCTGCGGCGCATCCGTTCGGCGGAATCCCGGTTGCCGTCGAGGCGGCGATCGCAGCGTGTTTGTGGTGGAGAAATCGGGATGTGCGCCTCGCGATCCCGGTCGTCATCGCCGGCGCCGCGACTCTGCCGCTTGCAGTCGCGGAGCTGCGACTCGCCCTCCGGTTCGACGTCTCGGCGTCCAACGGGAAAGCACTCGGCTCGGGCGGCAGTGCCGGCACGCAGCTCGCGTCGGCAGCTCGCGGCTTCGCCGGTGGCGGGAGCGTTCTGTTCTGGCTCTTCCTCGTTCTCGCGCTCGTCGGCGCCGCCGTCGTCGCGAGACGTTCGCTCCTGCTGACGATCGTCGGCGCCTCCGCGCTGTTGCTGCCGCCGCTGCTCTCGCTCGTCGCGCGCGTGCAGGACACGAGCACGGCATTTCTGAGCGCACGTCATCTGATGCAGAGCCTGCCGCTGTGGGCAGCGCTGATCGGCGCTGGAACGATGCGCATCGCCGCGTGGCGCCCTGGGCCGGCGGTCGTGCCGCTCGCCGCGGCGGCCGCGGTCGCGCTCCTCGCCGTGGTGACGCCAGCGTCGGCGCGCGACCCGCGAACGCATTTCGTCTTCCTCGCCCAGGCGGGAGACGTCCGCACCTCGGCAGTGGTCGGCGACTGGCTCCAGCAGCGGATCGAGGCAGGAGACCTTCTCTTCCCGTACTCCGTCCCGTACCTCCGGGCGCTGGACGCGAGCAGGCACGCGCGGTCGCTACCGCGCGGCCAGGCGCGCACACTCGTCGCAGCGGCCGACGACGTGCACAACGCGAAGCGGCTCTGGATCGCCGTGCCACTCGGTGCGAACGAGACGCCGCTCCCTAAGGTCATTCGCGCGCTTCGGCAGACCGACGTCGTCCAGGTGTTCCCGCGCTGGCTGATCGTCGCCGCCCGGCCGCCGCTCTCGGGGCGACACGAGATCCTTCACTCGCTCGTCGCGACGATCGATGCGACCGTGGCGGCGGTCCCCCGCTCCGACACGGTGCACCAGTACCAGGACGTCGCTCGCCAGGCGCTTGCGCGCGCGACTAAATGAGGGTGCCGAGCGTCGCGATCCCGGCGTCGATCTGGGACTCGTCGACGAGGCTGAACGACAGCCGCACGTTGTCGCCGCCGCGACCGTCGGGATAGAAGAGCGAGCCCGGCACGATCCCGACGCCACCGGCGGCCGCTCCTACCGCCAGCGCCGCAGCGTCGCTTCTGGCGGGGAGTGTCAGCCAGGAGAAGAAGCCGCCGTGCGGCGTCGTCCACCGGACGTCCGCCGGCATCGACCGCTCGAGCGCCGCGAGCATGCGGTCACGCTTGGTGCGGTAGAGCGTCCGCGACGCGGCGAGCTGTTCGTCCAGGTAGCCGCGACGGACGTACTCCTCGAAGAAGCGCTGGCCGAGCGCGCCGGCGCACTGGTCGGTGTTCTGCTTCGCCGAGACGAGCTCAGACGAGATCGCGGCCGGCGACGCCGCCCACCCGAGTCTGACGCCGGGGAAGAACGTCTTCGACGTCGTCCCCGCCTGCACGACGACGTCGGGCGCGAGCGACCAGAGACTCGGGAGGTCTTCGCCGTCGAGGTTGAGATCGCGATAGGCGACGTCTTCGAAGATCACGAAGCCGTGGTGGCGGGCGAGCTCGACGAGCGCCTCTCGGCGCTCCGTGGACATGCTCACGCCGGCCGGGTTCTGGTGGTCCGGGATCGTGTAGAGCAGCTTCGGCGTGAGCCCGGCAGCGAGCTGTCGTTCGAGCTCGTCGACCTGCAACCCGTCGTTGTCGAGCGGCACCACCGCGATCTCGGCGGCGAAGCCCCGGAATGCCATCAGCGCACCGAGGTACGTCGGGCCTTCGACCACAACGGTGTCGCCGGCGTCGAGGAACGTCTTGCCGGTCAGCTCGAGCGCCTCGATCGAGCCGCTGGTGATCAGCAGCTCGTCGTCCGCGGGCCGACGCCCCTGCGTCGACTCGATCCGCCCCGCCAGCGCGTCGAGCGGACCGGCGAGCCCACGCGTCGGCGCGTACTGAAAAGCGCTCGCCTCCTGTGTGTCCGCGAACTCGGCGAGAAGCTGCGAGGCGCGCTCGCGCGGGAACGTCCGCGGATCGGGGAACCCTCCGGCGAAGGAGATCAGCCCGGGCACTTCGAGCAGCGCCAGGATCTCGGCGATCCCCTCGCCCACCCCGCCGCGGGTGCGCACCGCAAAGAGCTCTTCCCAAGCGCGCGGCGCGGGGGTCACAGCCATCGCCTGAGCCTATATTCGCAATGTGTCGGGCGGAGGATAGAGTCGACCCGAGTCCGACCTACGGAGGAGCGAAGTGACCAGCATGTACGCAGTTGTCGACCCGGCGAGTGGTGAGACGGTCAAGGAATATCCGACGATCAGCGACGACGATCTGCGGGCCGCGATCGACCGCGCCGACCGCGCGCACTCGGAATGGTCGAAAGCTGCGACTGTCGCCGACCGCGCTGCGCTCGTGCGGCGCGTCGCCGAGCTGCACACGGAACGGCGGAAGGAGCTCGCGGACATCATCGTCTCGGAGATGGGCAAGCCCGTCGGCCAGGCGCGGGGCGAGGTCGACTTCTCTGCATCGATCTACGAGTTCTACGCCGACAACGCGGAGGCGTTGATGGCCGACGAGCCGATCGGGCTTGCCGAGGGCGAGGGGTCGGCGGTGATCCGCCGCAGCTCGCTCGGCGTCCTGCTCGGGATCATGCCGTGGAACTTCCCGTACTACCAGGTTGCGCGCTTCGCGGGGCCGAACCTGATCATCGGCAACACGATCCTGCTGAAGCATGCGCCTCAGTGCCCGCAGTCGGCCGAGGCGATGGCGCAGATCTACGCCGACGCGGGCTTCCCCGCCGGCGCGTACGAGAACATCTACGCGACGAACGACCAGATCGAGTGGGTGATCGCCGACCCGCGCGTCCGCGGTGTCTCCGTCACGGGCTCCGAGCGCGCCGGCGCGGCAGTCGCCGCGATCGCCGGTGCGAACCTCAAGAAGGTCGTGCTCGAGCTCGGCGGCTCCGACCCGTTCATCGTCCTCGGGACGGACGACCTCGACAAGACCGTCGAGGACGCGGTCGCCGCGCGAATCGACAACGCGGGCCAGTCGTGCAACGCCGCCAAGCGGATGATCGTGATCGACGACCTCTACGAGCCGTTCCTCGAGAAGTTCACTGCGGCGATTACGGCCGTGAAGCAGGGCGACCCGCGTGAACGCGGGATCGAGTGCGGGCCGTTGTCCTCCGAGGTCGCGGCCGACCGGCTCGAGGAGCAGGTCAAGCGCGCGGTCGCGCAGGGCGCGACGGTCGTCGCCGGCGGCAAGCGCAACGGCAACTTCTTCGAGCCGACGGTCCTGACCGACGTCACGCCGGAGAACGACATCTATCGCGAGGAGCTGTTCGGCCCGGTCGCACAGGTGTACCGCGTGCAGTCGGAGGACGAGGCGATCACGCTCGCGAACGACACCCCGTTCGGGCTCGGCTCCTACGTCATGACGACCGACCCGGCGCAGGCCGAGCGTGTCGCCGACCGGATCGACGCCGGCATGGTCTACGTGAACATCGTCGGCGCGGACGCCGCCGAACTGCCGTTCGGCGGCACGAAGCGCTCCGGCTTCGGCCGGGAGCTCGGCCGGTACGGCGCAGACGAGTTCGTCAACAAGAAGCTGATTCGCATCAGCTGACCACGAAAGTCCTGAACCTGGTTCCCCGCAGGGAACCAGGTTCATGACCTTCCGTCTGACCGCGGGACGAAAGTCCTGAAGAGAGGCGCCTAGCGGATTCGAACCGCTGTAAACGGCTTTGCAGGCCGCTGCCTAACCACTCGGCCAAGGCGCCCGAAGGGCCGCATCGTATCGGCGGCCCTGAGCGGAAAGTCATGAACCTGGTTCCCTGCGGGGAACCAGGTTCGTCCAATGCCCGATGAACCTGGTTCAAGTCTTACGTCGCTGGCCTCGCTCGAATCGGCCGTATACAGTCGCGTGACCGTGTCGTTGCAAGAGCGGAGCGCCACCGATCGCGTTCAGGAGGCCCGGGAGCGCTACGTCGCCCGCGGTGTCTCGACTCCGCCGCTCGTCGTCGAGCGGGCCGAGGGCGCGCGCGTCTGGGACGTCGAGGGCCGCGAGTACATCGACTTCGCCGGCGGGCTCGGTTGCGCCAACCTCGGCCACAACCTGCCGGCCGTCGTCGACGCCGTCCACGAGCAGGTCGACCGGTACATGCACCAGTGCTTCATGGTCGGCATGTACGAGCCGTACGTGGAGGTATGCCGCCGGCTCGCGGAACTGTCGCCGTGCCGCGGCGAGAACCAGAAGTCGATCCTCCTGAACTCCGGCGCCGAGGCGATCGAGAACGCAGTCAAGATCGCGCGCGTCGCGACGGGGCGGCCCGCGGTGATCGTCTTCGACTACGCGTTCCATGGACGCACCTTGCTCGCGATGACGATGACGTCGAAGGTTGTGCCCTACAAGCAGGGCTTCGGGCCGTTTGCGCCCGAGGTCTACCGCACGCCCGCGCCCTATCCCTTCCGCGGAATCTCGGAAGACGACGCGATCGCCGCGCTGAAGCACCTCTTCAAGGGCGACGTCGACCCGCAGTCGGTCGCGTGCGCCGTGCTCGAGCCGGTGCAGGGCGAAGGCGGCTTCATCCCGATGACGCCCGACTTCCCGAAGCGACTACAGGAACTGCTCGACCAGTACGGGATCCTCTACGTCAACGACGAGGTGCAGTCCGGCTGCGGCCGCACCGGCCCCGTATGGGCGATCGAGAACTGGGGCGTCGAGCCCGACCTGCTCGTCTCCGGCAAGACCCTCGGCGGCGGGCTGCCACTCGCCGGCGTGACGGGCCGCGCCGAGATCATGGACGCGGTTCCGCCCGGCGGGCTCGGCGGCACGTTCGGCGGCAACCCGCTGTCGTGCGCGGCGGCGGTCGCGATCCTCGACGCGCTCGAGGGCCAACGTCCAAGGGCGGAGCAGATCGGCACCAAGCTGCGCGCGCGCCTCGACGCCATGGCGCCCGAAGGGTCGGAGGTGCGCGGGATCGGCCCGATGGTCGCGATCGAGCTGCCCGAGCAGACCGGCGAGGAGACGGGCCGCATCACCAGCCAGGCGCGCGAGCAGGGGCTGCTGCTGCTCTCGTGCGGGATCTACGGAAACGTCATCCGCATCCTCGTGCCGTTCACGATCGGCGACGAGGAACTGGACAAGGGGCTCGACATCCTGGAGGGCCTCGTCCGTGGCAGCTGACGTCGCCGTCGAGGGATGTAGGAAGACATACGGCGACGTCGTCGCCGTCGACAGTGTCGACCTGACTGTCGGCGCCGGCGAGTTCTTCACCCTGCTCGGCCCGTCGGGCTCGGGAAAGACGACGACGCTGCGGATGATTGCCGGGTTCGAACAGCCGGACAGCGGCCGCATCACGCTCGGCGGCGAGGACATCACGCGACAGCCGCCCTACTCCCGCGACGTGAACACGGTCTTCCAGGACTACGCGCTCTTCCCGCACATGACGGTCGCCGAGAACGTCGGCTACGGGCTGAAAGTGAAAGGCGTAGCGCGAGCGACTCGCAAGGGCCAGGTCGCCGAGGTGCTCGACATGGTGCGTCTCGGCGGCTACGGCGACCGGAAGCCGGTGCAGCTCTCCGGTGGACAGCGCCAGCGTGTCGCGCTCGCGCGCTCGATCGTCAACCGGCCCAAGGTGCTCCTGCTCGACGAGCCGCTCGGCGCGCTCGACCTGAAGCTTCGGCAGGAGATGCAGGTCTTCCTCAAGTCGCTCCAGCGCGAGCTCGGAATGACGTTCATCTACGTCACGCACGACCAGGAGGAGGCGCTCACGATGAGCGACCATCTCGCTGTGTTCAACAACGGCCGGATCGAGCAGGTCGGCGCGCCCGAAGCGGTGTACGAGAACCCCGCGACGGAGTTCGTCGCCGGATTCGTCGGCACCTCGAACATCATCGAACGCGGCGGCCAGCGCATCTCGATCCGCCCGGAACGGATCGAGCTGAACGGCACCGGCGTCCCCGCGACCGTCGCGGACGTCGTCTTCGTCGGCGCCTTTCGGCGCATCTTCGTCGACACCGACACCGGTGACCGCCTCACGGTCGTCCGCCCGAACGACGGCTCGACGATCGAGCCGGGAAGCCGCGTCCATGTCGCGTGGCGCGACCAGGACGCGTACGAACTCCAACCCCCCAGCACTCAGGAGGTCAGATGACAAAACGAATGTGGGCGCTGCTCGCGGTGCTCGCCGTTGCGGCGGCGTTCCCCGCAGCAGGCGCGACGCGAGCGACGGGTGGCACGCTCAAGATGGTCGCCTGGGAGGGCTACCTCGAGCCGCTGTGGGTGACGCCGTTCGAGAAGCAGAGCGGATGCAAGATCCAAGCCAAGTACGCGGGCTCGTCCGACGAGATGGTGACGCTGATGCGTTCCGGCGGCGGCAGCCAGTACGACATGGTCTCGGCATCCGGCGACGCGTCGCTACGGCTGATCTACGGCAAGGACGTGCAGCCGATCGACGTCTCGAAGGTCCCGAACTTCAAGCAGTTCAATCCGGCCTTCAAGTCGCCCCCGAACAACACCGTGGGAGGCAAGCACTACGGGATCTCGCTCCAGTGGGGACCGAACATCCTTCTCTACAACACCACCAAGGTGAAGCCGGCCCCGACGTCCTGGAGCTCGATCTACACCCCGAAGTACAAGGGCAAGATCACCGTCCCCGACAACCCGATTCAGATCGCCGACGCGGCGCTGTATCTGATGAAGACCAAGGCGTCGCTCGGGATCAAGGATCCGTACGAACTGAACTCGACCCAGTTCAACGCGGCCGTCTCGCTCCTCAAGCAGCAGAAGCCGTTGATCAAGCGCTACTGGCCGTCGGGCGGCCAGGAGGTGAACGACTTCAAGAACGGCAACGTCTGGCTCGGCGCGGCGTGGCCGTATCAGTTGAGCCTGCTCCGTGCGGCGAAGGCGCCCGTCAAGGACGTCATCCCGCGTGAAGGCGCGACTGGGTGGCTCGACACGTGGATGGTGTCGGCTCACTCGAAGAACCTCGACTGCGCGTACAAGTGGCTGAACTACATCTCGTCGGCCAAGGCGCAGGCGCAGCAAGCCACGAACTACGGCGAGACGCCGGTCAACGCGAAGGCGTGCCCGATCATGGACAAGCTGTCGAAGGGATCGTGCGCGATCTATCACGCGAATGCGCCGCTCGCGTACTTCAAGCAGATCCATTTCTGGAAGACGCCGATCGCTGACTGCGGCAACGGCAAGAAGGACTGCATGGACTACACGAAGTGGCAGCAGGCCTGGACTCAGCTCAAGGGCTAGGCCGCTCCCCGTCCGGAGGGCGCCGTCGCATCGGCGGCGTCCTCTGGCGGCGGCCGTGGCTGAAGGCGCTGACGCTCCTTTCGCCGCCGGTCGTTTTCTTCGTCGGGATCTACGTCGCGGCCGTCGTCGCGCTGTTCGTCTACGCCTTCTGGACCGTCGACCCGTTCACGTCGCTGACCGTCCACACGTGGACGACAGATAACTTCCGCCAGCTGTGGCAGAGCCCGACCTACCGCGATGTCGCGCTTCGTACCGTCGTAATCGCAGGCGCAGTGACCATCACCGACGCGGTGCTCGCATTTCCGTTCGCGTACTTCATGGCACGGCTCGCGAGCCCGCGGACTCGTGCCGTGCTCTTCGTCCTCGTCTTGCTGCCGCTGTGGGCGTCGTACCTCGCGCGTGTCTACGCCTGGCAGTTGATCCTCAATCAGGACGGGCTGCTCAACTGGGCCACCGGGAAGCTTGGGCTGCCGCCCGCGAACCTGATCTACACGAACACCGCGATGTGGATCGTGTTCTCGTACATCTGGCTGCCATTCATGATCCTGCCGATCTACGCCGCACTCGAGCGGATCCCCCACTCCTACATCGAGGCGTCACGAGACCTCGGCGCCAAGGGCCGGCGAACGCTGTGGAGCGTGATCCTCCCGCTTGCGCTTCCGGGAGTCGTCGCAGGCTCGATCTTCACGTTTTCGCTCACGCTCGGCGACTACATCACGCCGAGCCTCGTCGGCGGCCCGTCGTCGCAGTTCATCGGCAACGTCGTCTACGACTCGGTCAACCAGGCGTCGAACCTGCCTTTCGGCGCCGCGTTCGCAGTCGCACCCGTGGTCATCATGGGCATCTACCTCGTCATCGCCCGGCGCCTCGGCGCCTTCGATGCGCTGTGACCTCCTCGACCTCGATGCCACGTTCCCCGGTGGCGAGCACCAAGCGATGCAAGGACGCAGTGTTCGCCAATAGCGGAACTATTGGCGAACACGAGGACGCGGCAGCGCGCCGCGTGCTCGCGGGCGAGGGACATGAGCATTGGGATCGAGGGGGTCACCAATAGATGGAAGCCCGTAGCACCCGCATCGCGCTTCGTGTGTGGGTCGCGCTCGTGCTCGCCTTCCTCTACATCCCGATCGGGCTGATCTGCCTGTACGCGTTCAACCGGTCGAACGTCCAGAGCTGGCCCATCCCCGGCCTCACGACGAAGTGGTTCGGCCCGGCGATCCACAACGGCGAAATGCAACAGGCGCTCTGGCTGTCGTTGAAGGCGGCGGTGATCGCGACCGTCATCGCGCTGGTACTGGGGACGCTCGCGTCGTTCGGCGTGCACCGGTTCAACTTCTTCGGACGCGACGCCATCTCGTTCCTGCTCGTCCTGCCGATCGCGCTGCCGGGAATCATCACCGGGATGGCGCTGAACTCGTACTTCACGTACTGGAAGGTGAACTTCAGCCTGCTGACGATCGTGGTCGGTCACGCGACCTTCTGCGTGGTCGTCGTCTACAACAACGTGATCGCACGGCTGCGGCGCGTCCCCGGCTCGCTGACCGAGGCCTCGATGGATCTCGGCGCCGACGGCTGGCAGACGTTCCGCTACGTCACCTTCCCCACGATCTCGACCGCCCTGATCTCAGGCGGCCTACTCGCGTTCGCGCTGTCGTTCGACGAAGTGATCGTCACGACGTTCACCGCCGGCGCACAGAACACGCTGCCGATCTGGATCTTCGGCCAGATCCGCCTCGGCCAGCAACTGCCTCAGGTGAACGTCGTCGTGTTCCTGATCCTGGCGGTCACGATCATCCCGGTTGCGGTCGCGCAGCGCATGACCCGCGAGAGCGGGATCCTTCGCACCGAGTAGGCACGCGGAAAGTCATGAACCTGGTTCCCTGCGGGGAACCAGGTTCTTCAGGCCTGGCGAAGTCTTCGAAGCTCGGTCAGCTCCGGGGGAGACGGCGCCCACTCCCCCGCCGCCGCGTTCGCGCGCACCTGCTCCGGCTTGGTCGCGCCTGCGATCACCGACACCACCGGCTCCGTCGCAAGGAGCGAGCCGATCGCCACCTCGAGCAGCGAGCGGCCATGCGATTCCGCCCATGACCGTAGAGACTCGACCCGCGCGAGATCGTCGGGCGAGATCTCCCGCCCGTGGAGGCGCGTACCCGGCGCCGCCGGGGCGTCGCGCGACACCTTGCCGGTGAGCAATCCGCTCGCAAGCGGGAAGTACGGGATGAACCCAAGACCGAGCCGCGCACATGTGGGCAAGAGCTCGGACTCCGCGTCGCGGCGGAGCAG
>DASXOW010000047.1:0-36161 GCA_036493955.1 Gaiellaceae bacterium | reverse complement strand
ACCCTGCTCGGCGATCTGCACCTGGGCGATCTCGTAGACCATCTCGCCGATCGTCTCGCGGCGGCCCTGGCGCTTTCGGCCCATCGGCGCCCTCATGAAGAACCAACCGAAGAGGATCGTCAGGACGGTGCCGATCATCAGATACGCGACGGCCTTGGTGATCGACAGGTCGATCGGGCCGAGGTGGATCGGGACCCACTCCTTCTGCTCGAACTCGGTGGTCGGGTCGAAGTCGCCGCGTGCGAGCGCGCTCGCCGGAGCGAGCAGCGCGAATGTGGTCACGGCGATCAGGGCGCGCTTCATCAATGCACCGCCCCCGCTTTCGGCCCGGTGTAGTACGCGACGAGCTGCAGCCCGAGATTGGCGGAGTACCCGGCCGCATATGTCAACGCAGCGGCCAGCCCGAGCCATTTGTCGGACACGGCGACGGCGAAAACGACCACCATCACGGCGATTGCGCGAAAGAGCATTCCGAAAGCCACGACGCCTGCGGCGGCGAGGTTACCCGTCCTCGTCGTCAGACGCGAGAGCAACGCGCCGAATGCCTCCGAGCCGACCCACAACACGGCGCCGAGCGCCCAGCCCGAGACCCGCCAGCCGGCGATCAGGAACACGGGCAGTGCGAGCGCGATCACGAAGACTCCCGCGATCGCGGGCAGCAGTGTCGGCGGAGCCGTGCGCGGTTCGGTCCAGGCGGGCATCAGGCGTTGCGGTACTTGATCACGGTGGCGGCGACGCCGACGGGAATGCCGACGACTGCGCCGAAGGCGAGACCGTAGCCCACGCTTCCCGCGGCCCAGCCGATCAGGGTCCCGACCAGGATGCACGCTGCCGTGAACCCGATCAGGACACTGCCGGCGCCGGCGAGGGAGAACGTCGGGCGCTCGGGTGTCACCGGACCGGAATATAGCATCGCTTGTGACACGTGATTTCCCGATTTGAACGGGCGCTAGGGTTGGGTTCGTGACACGGCCACGGCTCGTGTTCCTGCACGGCAGCGTCACGAACGCGGCGCTCTCGTGGGGCGGCCAGGCATCGCTTGCCGACCGGTTCGACCTGGTGCTGCCGAACCGGCCCGGATTCCCGCCGAACGCGCCGGTCGAGCGCGTCGACTTCGACCACGACGCGCTCTGGCTGGAGGGAGTCGTCCGCCCTGGCGACCACCTGGTCGGCCATTCGTACGGCGGCGTTGTCGCCTTGCTCGCTGCACCGCACGTGTCGCTCGGTTCGCTCACAGTAATCGAGCCGCCGGCGTTCGGCGTGGCGGGCGGCGACCCCGCGGTCGAGGCGTGGCTCGGGACGGCTGCCGCGCTGCCGCGCGATTCCGTGCGCGCGCACCTCGAGGCGTTCCTGCCGCACGTCGGCGCCGCCTTCCCGCTGCCCGACCCGTTGCCGCCCGACCTGCAGCAAGGCGCCGAGGCGTTCTACTCCGAGCGCCGTCCCGACGAAGCAGACATCCCGCTCGACCCCCTCCCCTACCCCGTGCTCGTGATCACCGGCGACCACGAGCCGGCGTTCGACGCGGTCGCGGATGTGCTGTGCGCACGGCTCGGCGCCGATCGGCTCGTGCTTCCCGGCGCCGGGCACGCCGTGCAGCGCGCACCCGGGTTCAACGACGCCCTCGCGGCGTTCGTCAGTCGCGCAATCGCCTGAGGTCAGGCCGCGTTGCGCTCGCTCTCGCGGCGGCGTGCGCGCGGGCTCGCGAGCTTCACGATCTCGAGCACGTAGACCACGTAGGCGGAGAACGCGGCGGCGAGCACGCCCGCGGCGATGTCGACCGCGACGTTCGCCCAGTTCCAGTCTCCGTGCGGGTGCGGCGGCGCGAAGCGCGTGGCCAGCGCCGCGAGTGCCAGCGTCCCGCACCACGTCCACAGATAGAGCACCGACCGGCGCTCGGAGAACCCGACGCGCATGAAGCGGTGATGCAGATGCCGCGAGTCGGCGACGTAGATCGGCTGGCCGCTCTTCAACCGCTTCGCGACGACGAACGACGTGTCGAGCAGCGGCACCGCGAGCACGAGCAGCGGTAACACGAGCGTCGCCAAGGCCGCGGTCTTCAGGAGCCCCTGCACGGCGATCGCAGCGAGTGTGTAGCCGAGGAGCAGCGCCCCCGAGTCGCCCATGAAGATCCGCGCCGGATAGAAGTTGTGGCGCAGGAAGCCGAGACATGTACCGCACACGATGGCGGCCAGGACTGCCGGGCCGATGCGGCCGAGGTCGAGCTCGATCACGCAGAACGTCGCGCCGGCGATCGCGCACACCCCCGCCGCGAGACCGTCGAGCCCGTCGAGGAAGTTGACCATGTTCATCACCGCGACGATCCCGACCACCGTCACCGGCACACCGACCCATTTCGGGACGTGGTACACGCCGACGAATGTGAAGCTCTGGAGATAGACGCCGAAGCCGATCGCTGGGATGCCCGCGGCGAGGAACTGGCCGCCGAGCTTCTGCCACCAGTTCAGCCGGCGGAAATCGTCGACCGCGCCGACCGTGGTCGCGACGGCTGCGCCGAGCACGATGCCGCGCATCGCGCCGTTCAGGGGCACGAACGCGACCGACGGGACGATCACGCCGAGGAACATCGCGAGCCCGCCGAGCCGCGGCACCTCCGATCGCGCGCGATCGTTTTCGGCACGACGGTCGACGAGGCGAAGATGGCGGGCCGCGGAACCAACCGCAGGGGTCAGGACGAGGACAATCACGAGCGCCGCAGCGGCGCCGTAGAGGACCTCGAGGTGGTCTGTCAGGTGAGTCCAGACCATCGCGCCTTACTTCGTGCCGTAGAGCCGATCTCCCGCATCGCCGAGGCCCGGGACGATGTACCCCTTCTCGTTCAGACCACGGTCGATCGCGGCGACGACGATCTGCACGTCCGGATGCGCGGTCTCGATGTTCTCGATCCCCTCGGGCGCTGCGATGATCGCGATCAAGCGCACGCTCGTCGCGCCCGCATCCTTCACGAGCTGCACCGCGTGCGCCGTCGAGTTCCCAGTCGCGAGCATCGGGTCGAGCAGGATCACGTCGCGGTCGGCGACGTCGGCCGGCAGCTTCACGTAGTACTCGACGGGCTGCAGCGTCTCCTCGTTCCGGTACAGCCCGATGAACCCGACGCGCGCGCCGGAGATCAGCGTGAGGACGCCGTCGAGCATGCCCAGACCTGCGCGCAGGATCGGGCAAACCGCAACCTTCTTGCCCGAGATGCGCGGCATCGGTGTCACCTCCAGCGGTGTCTCGATGTCGACTTCCTCGATCGGGAAGTCTTTCGTCGCCTCGTACGTGAGGAGGAGCGTGACCTCCTCGACGAGCTTGCGGAAGTGGACGGTCGGCGTGTCCTTGTCGCGCAGGTACGAGAGCTTGTGCTGGACGAGCGGGTGCGTGACCTCTGTGACCGGCATCGCGTGTGCGACTGTATCGAGCGTGCGGACGATCGGCGTCCTCGGCGGGATCACCTGGCATTCCGCCGCGGAGTACTATCGCCTGCTGAACTCGCTCGTAGCCGAGCGGACGGGCGGCGAACATGCAGCCCGGTGCGTCCTGGTCAGCGTCGACATCGGCGAGATCGATCCACTCATGCACGCCGGGCGCTGGGAGGACGCGGCGGAGCTCATCGCGCGGGATGCTCGGGCCGTCGAGGCCGCGGGCGCCGACGTCTTCGTGCTCGCCTGCAACTCCCTCCACACCGTGTGGGAGCCGATCGTCGGCGGGCTCTCGATCCCGACGATCCACATCGCCGACGCCGCGGCGGATGAGCTCGAGGGCCACCGGCGCGTCGCGCTGCTCGGGACGCCGTGGACGATGGAGTTGCCGTTCTTCCGCGAGCGCCTTGCCACGCGCGGCTTCGAGGTCGTCGTACCGGACGAAGCCGATCGCGAGCGTCTCGGCCGCTCAGTCTTCGACGAACTCTCGCATGGGATCGTCCGCGACGAGACGCGCGCGTACTACGTCGAGTTGATCGGGCGCCTCGCTGTCGATGCCGTCGTTCTCGCCTGCACGGAGATGACCCTGCTGCAGTTGGAGGAGCAGGTCGACGTGCCGCTCGTCGACACCGCCCGCGCACACGCGCGTGCCGCGGTCGACTATGCGCTGAACTCGGTGTAACCGCGGAAGCCCGGGTACAGAGGCCGCTGGTCGCATAGCGCGACCGCGCGGTCGCGAAGCGCGGCGACGTCGGCGTCGTCATGCAGAGCGTCGACGATGATCGAGGCGACCTCGCGGAAGTCCGCGTCGTCGAAACCGCGCATCGTCGCTGCGGGTGTGCCAAGCCGCACGCCGGACGCGACCATCGGCGGCCGCTCGTCGAACGGGACGGTGTTGCGGTTCGCGGTCACCTTGCACTCCTCGAGCCGCTCCTGCGCGGCGAGACCCGTCCATTCGGTGTCGCGAAGGTCGAGCTGCACGAGGTGCGTGTCGGTGCCGCCGGTCAGCACCTCGTGCCCGCCCTGGATTAGCCCGTCGGCGAGCGCGTCGGCGTTCGTCCTGATGCGGCGCTGGTACTCGCGGAACGCATCGGTCATCGCGATCTGGAAGCAGACGGCTTTGGCGGCGACCGCGTGCATCAGCGGGCCACCCTGCATCCCCGGGAAGTTCGCGCGGTCGAGCTTCGACGCATATTCCTCCTTGCACAGCACGAAACCGGCGCGCGGGCCTGCGAGCGTCTTGTGGCTCGTCGAGGTGACGAAGTCGCTGTGAGGCACCGGGCTCGGGTGCAGTCCGGCTGCGACGAGCCCCGAGAAGTGCGCCATGTCGCACATCAGGAGTGCTCCGACCTCGTCGGCGATCTCGCGGAACTTGTCGGCCTCGACCGTGCGCGGATACGCGGAGCCCCCACAGACGATGAGCTTGGGCTGCACCTCCTTGGCGCGCACGAGCACGTCGTCGTAGTCGACCTGCATCGTCTCGCGCGAGACGCCGTAGTGGTGAAACTCGTAGAGCTTCCCGGAGAAGTTGACTTTCAGCCCGTGCGTCAGGTGGCCACCGTGGTCGAGCGACAGACCGAGGACGCGGTCACCAGGGCTCAGGACCGCGAAGTACACTGCCATGTTGGCCTGCGCACCGGCATGCGGCTGCACGTTCGCGTGCTCGGCGCCGAACAACTCCTTGGCACGCGAACGCGCGAGCTCCTCGATCTCGTCGACGACCTCGCAGCCGCCGTAGTAGCGCTTGCCCGGATAGCCCTCGGCGTACTTGTTCGTCGGCACCGACCCGACGGCCTCGATCACCGACGGCCAGGTGAAGTTCTCCGAGGCGATCAACTCGATCTGGCCGCGCTGGCGATCGAGCTCGCGGCCGATCAGCTCGGCGATCTGCGGGTCGACGTCGGTCAGGCCCGCCGTGCGGAGCTCGTCGAAGGTCTGCTGGGCGACGGCCACGCGGGGATCTTATGCGCGCAACCGGCGGAGGGCTTCCGCTCCCGGGATCGCGCCTTCTCTCAGGATTCGGGGCTCGTCGGTGGTGAGATCGACGACCGTCGAAGGTGTGCCGGGCAGCGCGCCGAGGTCGAGCTCCGCCCCGCAACCGTCGCGAATGCGCCGCGGCACGTCGTCGAGCGTCACGGGGCTCGGGCCGCCGGGATCGTTCGCGCTCGTTGCGAGGACGACGCCTTGCGCAGCGACTATCTCGAGCGTCTGAGCGGGTAGCTGCGGGACGCGGACGCCGATCGGCCCGGGCTTCCCTCCGGTCAGCCACGGGAAACGGCCGGACGGGTTCGCGACGACGAGCGTGTACGGACCGGGCAGCACCTTGCTGAGTTGGCCGGCGTCGAGCTCCGGGACCGCGTCGAGCAGCGCCTCGACGGTTGCCGCGAGGATTGCCGTCGGCTGCGTATGCGAACGCCCCTTCAGCTCGTAGAGTGTGCGCGCCGCCTCTTCGCCGGGCGCGCTGACGAGTCCGTACACCGTGTCGGTCGGGAGGAGCACCGGAAGCCCGGCACGTAGTGCTTCTAGGGCGTCCATCGTCCTTCGACGATCCGGTCGCGGCCCGCGAGGTCGCGCGACACGTTGACGTTTTCGTAGCCGGCAGCGTCGAGCTGGCGCGCGACGTCGGCCGCGCGCGCTTCGTCCACTTCGAGCACCAGCCAGCCGAAGTGAGCAGTCTCGATCAGCCGCTGCGTCTGGCCGCGGTCGACGAGTGCGTGTTCCGGCTCGTGGCTCAGCTCCGGCTCGAGCGTCGCCAGCTCGTCCGCGCCGATGTACGGCGGGTTCGACACGACGAGGTCGAACGGCCCGGTGAGGCCGTCGAGCAGGTCCGTCTCGACGAGCTCGATCTCGAGCGCGGTTGCGTGCGCGTTCTCGGCTGCGAGGCGAAGCGCATCGCCGGATCGGTCGGTCGCCGTTACGTGCGCGTCGGGTCGCTCGTGCTTCACCGCGAGGGCGATCGCGCCGGTGCCCGTCCCGACGTCGACGACGCGTGGGGCGACGGTGTCGCGGAGCAGCTCGAGACAGCGCTCGACGACGATCTCCGTCTCGGGTCTCGGGACAAGGCCCCGCTTGTCGGTCTTGAGTGTCAGCCGGCGAAAGTCCCAGTCGCCGAGCACGTAGGCGAGCGGCTCGCGTGTCCCTCGTCGCCGCACGAGATCACGCGCCTTCGTGCGTTCCGCATCCGTCAGCGGCCGGTCGTGCTGGGTGTAGAGCTCCATGCGCTGAAGATCGAGAGCGCGGGCAAGTAGGAGCTCCGCGTCGACGCGGGGCGTGTCGACTCCGCGTGCCGACAGGTACTCGACCGCGGCATTCAGGACCTCGGCGAGTGTCAACCTTCGAGCGCGCGCCGGCGCTCTTCGGACGTCAGCGCGTCCGTGTACTCGTGGAGGTCGCCCTGGAGAATCTGGTCGAGGCGGTATGTCGTCAGCTTGATCCGGTGGTCGGTGACGCGGTTCTCCGCGAAGTTGTAGGTGCGAATCTTCTCCGCGCGCGCGCCGGTGCCGACCTGCGCGCTGCGTGTGGCCGCTTGCTCTGCCGCCTGACGCTCGCGCTCGGCTTCGTAGATGCGTGCGCGCAGCACGCGCATCGCCTTCTCGCGGTTCTGCAGTTGTGAGCGCTCGTCCTGCATCGCGACGACGATCCCGGTCGGGAGATGCGTGATGCGCACCGCCGAGTCGGTCGTGTTGACCGACTGACCGCCCGGGCCTGACGAGCGGTACACGTCGATCTTCAGGTCGTTCTCGTCGATCTCGAGGTCGACCTCTTCCGCTTCCGGCATGACGGCGACGGTGGCAGTCGACGTATGGACACGTCCCGCCGACTCGGTCGCAGGCACGCGCTGCACGCGGTGCGTCCCGCCCTCGAACTTGAAGACCGAGTACGCGCCGTCGCCCTTGATGGCGAACACCGCTTCCTTGAGGCCGCCGCCGTCGTTCACCGCGGCCTCGAGTTGCTCGACCTTGAACCCGCGCTGCTCGGCGTAGCGCTGCAGCATCCGCTGCAACTCGTCCGCCCAGAGCGCGGCCTCGTCCCCTCCGACACCCTGCCGCACCTCGATGATCACGTCTTTCTCGTCGGCCGGGTCGCGCTCGGCGAGCGCGAGCTTCAGCTCCTCCTCGAGCCGTGCGATCTCGGCCTCGTAGTCGCCGACCATCTCCGCGAGCTCCGAGTCACCGCGCGCTGCAGTCAGATCCGCTTGCGCTTGACGCCAGCTCTGCGTGAGCGCATACGGACCTTCGAGCTGCTTGAGGCGCCGGCCCACCTCCGCCGCTTCGCGGTGGTCGTTGTAGACCGCAGGGTCCGACATGCGGTCCCTCGTCTCCGTGTAGGAGCGCTCGAGCTCCGCAATCAGGTTGTCGAGTGCGGCCATAGCCGCGCACGGTAGCTACGCGGCGAGACTGGCTTCGAGCGTGACGTCGGAGATGCCGGCGAGCGCTTTCGAGACCGGACAGTTCTGCTTGGCGGCTTCGGCCGCCTCCTTGAAGGCGTCCCCGTCCATGCCGGGCACGGTGCCTCGCACGGTCAGCACGCCCTTCGTGATCCCCTCGCCCGGCTGGAACGTGACAGTGGAGGACGTCTCGAGCTTCTCGGGCGGGTTGCCGCCCCTGGCGAGGCCGCCCGCGAGCGCCATCGCGAAGCAACTCGCCCAGGCGGAGGCGATCAGCTCTTCCGGGCTTGTCTTCCCGTTCGGCGCCTCCGCGCGCGATGCCCACGACACATCTAGAGGCCCGAACGCGCCGCTCGGCACTTCGGCGATCGTGCCGCTGCCGTTCTGCAGATCGCCCTGCCACACGACGCTCGCGCTGCGATCCGTCGCCATCAGGCCATCACCTCCACTCGCCGGTCGGCCGGCTGGAGCCGGCCCTCGAGCTCGAGCACTTCGCGGAGCGCCTTGATCGAGACCTCGAGCTGGTCGAGCGACGGCTCCCGCGTCGTCAGGCGCTGCAGCCAGAGCCCGGGCGAGAGGATCGTCATCAGGATGCGATTGTCGGAATGCCTCCCGGCGAAGCGGATCAGCTCGTACGCGATTCCTGCGATCACGGGCAGGAGGACGATGCGGCTGACGATCAGCCAGTACCAGACGGGGCGTCCGAGTAGTGCGTAGACGAACACGCTGACGACCATCACCCAGAGCAGGAACGCGGTGCCGCAGCGTGGGTGGATCAGGGAGTAGCGCTGTGCGATCTCGGGGGTGAGCTCCTCGCCCGCCTCGTAGGCGTTGATCGCCTTGTGCTCGGCGGCGTGGTACTGGAACACGCGGCGCAGCGACGGGATGAACGACAGGATCGTCAGGTAGAGGACGAAAACGGTGACGCGGATCGCGCCCTCGACCAGGACGAACCAGCCGCCGCTGGAGATCGGCAGCAGGTCGGTGAGCAGGGCCGGGCCGACCTTGAAGATCATGACGGCGAATCCGATCGCGACGAGGAACGCGAACGCGAGCGCCCAGCGTCCAAGCTCGACCGGCTCGCCGTCGCCCTCCGCCTCGTCTTGGGCGGCGTAGTTGGCGGAGACGCTGAGTGCGCGGAACCCAATCGAGAGGCTCTCACCGAGCGCGACGACCCCGCGCACGACCGGCAGGCGGAGCGTCCAGTGCCGCGCCATCAGCGGGTCGATCGGCTTCGCGACGTGCGCGATCTCGCCGTCGTGCTTGCGCACCGCGACCGCCCAGTTCCTGGGTCCACGCATCATCACGCCCTCGAGGACGGCCTGACCCCCGATGTTCGAGGCCATGGTGCTCTACGCCGACGCGCGCTGCGCGCGCTCGGCCTTCTCGAGCCGGCGCTGGAAGCGCTCCACCCGACCGCCCGTGTCGACGAGCTTCTGCTTGCCCGTGTAGAACGGGTGGCAGTTCGAGCAGATCTCGACGTGCAGCTCGTCCTTCGTGGAACGCGTGGTGAACGTGTTCCCGCAGCCGCAGTGCACTGTCGTGAGCTTGTACTCGGGATGAATGTCGGCCTTCATGGCCGAGCCAGGATAGCAGCGGCGGTTCGGCCGGCGACGTTGCCGCCAGACACGAGAATTACAGGGTTTTTGGCCGCGATCTTGCCCGCGAGCCAGGCCGCGGTCGCGACCGCGCCGGCGGGCTCGCACGCGAGCTTGGCGCGCTCGTAGAGGAAGCGGAACGCGTTTTCGATCTCGTCCTCCGTAACGAGGACGCGCTCGAGGTCCTTGCACGTCTCCGTGGCGATTCTGCCTGCGAACGGCGCGCTCAGCCCGTCGGCGATGCTCTTGGGAGTGACGTTGACGGGCTCGCCTGCCTCGACGGCGCTGTGGAACGCGGTGCTCTGGTCGGGCTCGACGGCGATCACGCGCGTGCGGTTCCCGATCGCCGCCTGGATGCCGCCGATCAACCCACCGCCGCCGACCGGGACGATGACGGCGTCGACGTCCGGCGCGTCCTCCTCGATCTCGAGCCCGACGGTGCCCTGGCCGGCGAGCACGAGCGGATCGTCGAACGGGTGGACGAGCGTGCGGCCGGTCTCTGCGATCAGTTCGTCGAGGCGCTGGAAGGCTTCGCCCGGGCCTTTGGCTTCGAGGTCGACGGCGGCGCCGTACCCGCGCGTGGCCGCGATCTTCTGTGCGGAGGCGGTCTCCCACATCACGACGAGCGCGTCGAGGCCTTCAGCGGCGGCACCGTACGCGACCGCCTGAGCGTGGTTGCCGGCGCTGATCGCGATCACACCACGAGCCTTCTCGTCGTCGCTCATGCTGCTGATCTTGTTGAGCGCGCCGCGGACCTTGAAGGAGCCGGTGCGCTGGAACAGCTCGCACTTCAGTGCTGCACCCAGCGTGCGGCTGCCGAGGACCGGCGTTCGCGGCAGACGGCCGCCGATCGTCTCGCGGGCGCGGAGGACGTCTTCCCGGGTGGGGGCTTCGACCATGTGCGAACCGTAGTCGGACGACGTGCGAATGAGCGGGGTCAACCGAATCTGGGGGGTACATGAAGAACCTGAGGACATCGCTCGCCCTACTCTCGATCCTCGCACTCGCAGTCGCTGCGGTCGCGTCCGGTGCGCTGACGCGGAAAGGCAGCGGTCAGGCGTCGATGAGCGGCATGCACATGACGATGGCTCACTCGACGACGGCGTCGTCGAAGGCCGTGCAACTGCGCGTCGCTCTCAACCAGTTGCTCGGCGAGCACGCGATCCTGGCGATCCAGGCGACGCAGCGCGGGCTCGTCGGAGGGAAGGACTTCAACGCGGTCGCGAAACAGCTCGATCTCAACTCGGTCGCGATCTCGAAGGCGATCGGTTCGGTCTACGGGCCGGGAGCTGCGAACCAGTTCCTGAACGGCAAGAACCTGTGGCGCGCGCACATCAAGTACTTCGTCGACTACACGGTCGCGACGGCGAAGCACGACAAGGCCGGCCAGAAGAAGGCAGTGGCGAACCTGATGGTGTACATCCAGACGCAGGCGGCGTTCTTCGCGAAGGCGACGGGACTGCCGAAGCAGGCCCTCGTCAACGACCTGACGGCACACGTGCTTCAGCTCAAAGGGCAGCTCGACGCGTTCGCGAGTGGTAACTACGCGCAGGCGTACACGCTGACAAACGGCGCGTACGAGCACATGGGCATGACCGCCGATCTGCTCGCAAGCGCGATCGCCAAGCAGAAGCACCTCGGCTCGACCACCTCGCCGGCCGCGAACCTCGAGATTGCTCTCGACCGGCTGCTCGGCGAGCACGCGCTCCTCGCCACATGGGCAACGCAGGCCGGACTCAACGGCGACAAGAACTTCCCCGCGCTCGCGAGTCAGCTCGACAAGAACTCGGTTGCGATCTCCAAGGCGATCGGGTCTCTCTACGGGTCAGCTGCCGCGAAGCAGTTCCTGAACGGCAAGAGCCTGTGGCGCGCGCACATCAAGGACTTCGTCGCGTACACGGTCGCAACGGCGAAGCATGACAAGGCCGGCCAGAAGAAGGCGGTTGCCGATCTGACGGCGTACATCCAGACGCAGGCCGCGTTCTTCTCGAAGGCGATCGGGCTCCCGAAGCAGGCGCTCGTCAACGACCTGACGGCGCATGTCCTGCAGCTCAAGGGTGCCCTCGACGACTACTCGACGAAGCGCTACGGCGCGACGTTCTCGCTCGTCAACGGTTCCTACGACCACATGTTCATGACGGGGAACGTGCTGGCCGGCGGTATCGCGAAGCAGAAAGGCCTCAAGTAGCCGAGCGCTGCCTGACGGCTTCGTAGAGCAAGACCGCGGCGGCGGCGCTCGCGTTCAGCGAGTCCGCCGCCGCTTCTCTTTTCATCGGGATCGCGACGCGGACGTCGGCGAGCGAGCGCCACGTGTCGGCGAGTCCTTCGTGTTCCGCGCCGACGATGAATGCCGTCGGGTTGGTGTAGTCGGGCGCGGTGAACGTCGTGTCGCCGTCGAGCGCGGCTGCGACCCTCGTGTGTGGGAGCGCCGCGACCTCCTCGGCCGTGGTCGCGACGACCGGGAGCGAGAACACGGATCCGGTCGACGCTCGGATCGCGTTCGGGTTCCACGGATCGCATTCCGCGTCGCCGACGAGCAGCCCGTCGGCGCCTGCCGCGTCGGCCGTCCGCGCCATCGCCCCGAGGTTTCCCGGCTTCTCGATCCCGACCGCGACGAGCAGCAGCGTGCTTTCGTCTGGGATGGTGCGCTGTGGGATCTTCACGACGGCGATGACGCCTTCCGGCTCGTCGCGGTAGCTCATCTTCCGCAGCACGCGCTCGTCGACCTCTTCACCGTCGTCCCAGGCGAGCAGAGCGGGCGCGAAGTAGGTGGCGACGATGGTCAACCCCGCCGCCCGAGCCCGCTCCACCTCCCGCGGCCCTTCAGCGACGAACAATCCCGCCACCCGCCGAGCCCGAGCCTTCCGCAGCCGAACGACGTCCTTGATGCGCGGATTGTCAACCGAGGTGATCATGGACAGGCCGAATTTAGCCGCGTCTGGTGCCAGGCACCGTGACAAGACTCGAAAGACTTCGAGGCAATTGCGCAACGTGGGCAACGCGCTCGCCGGCCGCACGTACCGTCCAAGACGTGGGACGTACCCTCCGGAACGAACAGCCTGGTTTCCATCACGTCGTAACGCGGGGCAACAACAAGCGTGCCGTCTATCTCGAGGACGTGGATCGGACTATCTTCTGCCTCACGCTCGAGCGCATCCGCCGGAGATACGAGTGGGACGTCCTGGCGTACGTCCTGATGCGAAATCACTACCACCTGTTGATCCGCATCGGTGACCGCGGGCTGTCCGACGGCATGCACGACCTCAATCACTCCTACGCAGTCACGTTCAACACGCGCCACGATCGAATCAACCATCTTTTCGGGAAGCGCTTTTGGAGTCGTGAGCTCACCACCGATGCGTCGCTTCAGGCAGCGGCTCGCTACGTCGTGCAGAACCCGCGTCGCGCCGGGCTGGTCACCGACCTGACGGCGTATGCCTGGTCGAGCTATCGCGCGACGTTAGGGCTCGAGTTCGCGCAGGTCACCCTTGCGCGCGACCAACTTCTTCCGTTCTTCGGCTCGACGCCTATGGACTCAGTGGCGGCTTACGCGCGGTTCTGTGAGGACCTGCCGCTCGCATCCGAGATCGACTAGACACGTCCGGTGCCAGGCACCGTGACGTGAGTCGCGCAACCGAGTCACGTAACTGTGTACTCGGGGCCGCTGCCGCCTTCTGGTGGGGTGAGGCGGCCGCCTTTGGCTGTGATTGCGCCGCACTGGACGCAGTTCGACGGGGCGAGTTTGACGGTGACTGTGCCGTCGCCGTCGGCTTCGCCAACCTCGTAGACCTGCGCGGGGCACATGTGCGCCCACAGCTCCGCCAGCTCGCGCGGGACCCTCTCCTGGATGCGGATGTGGTTCGGCTGATCGTCGCGCGTGCGATTGCCCGACGCGAAGACACTCGACAGCTTGTCGAACACGAGCTTCCCGTCCGCGGCCGGATAGGACGCCGCGCGGTCGGTGCTGATCAGCGACTGGTCGGCGTCGCGCTCCGTCGGTGCGTCGCCCGGCGGGAAACGGCCCTTCGACGCGGTCATCGCCCCTGCGAGCGCGCCGCCGACATAGAACCCACGACCGAATGCCTGGCGCATGTTCCGAACCTCGCGCAACTCACGCCAGATGAACGACTCGCGCAGTGACGCGTCATACGACGCGAGCGCCTCGCGTGTCGACGCACCGCGCGCCAGCGTCCGCCACGCCGCTTCCGCGGCGAGTCGCCCTGACTCGACCGCGTAGTGGATCCCCTTGAGCGCCGGCACGTTCACGAGCCCGACGCCATCACCGCACAGCAGCAACCCCGGCGCATGGAATCGCGACGGAAGCGCGACGAAACCACCCTCCGGGATCGTCTTGGCCCCCCACTGCACCCGCTCGCCACCGTCGAGGATCCGCTTGATGCGCGGATGCGTCTTGAGCTCCTGCAACAGGTCGTGGACCGACAACTCCGTGTCGCGATAGTCGAGCCCAACCACCATCCCGACCGTGACCATGTCGTCGCCCATCGGATAGACGAACGACCCGCCGAACTCTCGGTACCTCTTTGCCGGACGCAGCGGCCAACCCATCGTGTGGATCACCCGGTCGAGCGGCTTCGCGACCTTCCAGACCTCCTTGACCCCGAGCGCCCACACCTGCGGGTTCTCGCCGCGCAGACCGAACCGTTCCAGCGCCGCGCCGGTCAGATGCCCCTGCGTTCCTTCGGCGAGGATCGTCACGCGCGCCGCGATGTCGGAGCCCGGCTCGAAGTTCCCGAGCTCCTCCCCGCCCCGTCCGCGCCCACGATCGCCGGTCCGCACGCCGACGACGCGACCGCCGTCGACGAGCAGCCGCTCGGCCGATGTCTCCGGCAAGATCGTCACCCCGAGCTCCTCCGCCTCCTCGGCAAGCCACCGGCCGAGCTGCGACACGGACGCCACGTAGTTGCGGTGGTTGACCATCGTCGGCGGTGTCGGAATGCGAACCGCGCGACTCTTCGTCAGGAACAGCACCGACTCGCCGTGCACCTCACCGTAGAACGGCATCTCGTCGATCCGCTTCCGTCCCTTGAAGAGACGCTGCAGGCCGCGCGGATTCACGACCGCGCCGGAGAGTAGGTGCGCCCCCGGCGCCTTTCCCTTCTCGAGGACAGCGACCGGAACCTCGCCGAGCCGCTCGGCCGTCGCCGGATCCGCTTCGACCAACTGGCCGAGCCGGATCGCGGCCGCAAGCCCGGCCGGCCCTGCGCCCACAATCAGAAAATCGACGTCGATGCGCTCGTCGACCGGATCCGTCGGCATCCCGATCGCGTCGGAGGAGGACCACGGCGGCGGGAACTCCGACGGCCGAACGCTCACGACTTACGGCTGCGGACGAGCTCGGTCAGCTTGGGGACGATCTCGTGCAGATCCCCGACGACCCCGAGGTCCGAGTACTCGAAGATCGGAGCATTGGGATCCTTGTTGATCGCGATGATCACGTTCGACCCCTGCATGCCGACCTTGTGCTGGATCGCACCGGAGATGCCGAGTGCGACGTAAAGCTTCGGCGACACCGTCTTGCCGGTCTGACCAACCTGCGCCGAGTACGGGTACCAGCCCGCGTCGACCACCGCGCGGGTCGCAGCGACAGCGCCGCCGAGCGCGCGCGCGAGCTCCTCCGCCAGTGCGAACTTCTCTGGCTCACCGAGGCCTCGCCCACCGGCGACGATGATCTCTGCGTCCTCGATCGACGGTCCCTGCTGCTCGGCGTGCGCCTGCTCGACCATCTCCGCCACGGTGGAGAAGTCCTCAAGCTCGACTGCCGCGTCGCGCACATCGGCAGCGCCAGACAGCGCCTCCGCATCGAGCGCACCGGCACGGAAGATGCCGATGCGTACCGGAGTCGACCAGCCCACGTCGACCACGACCGTGTCCTGCAACGCGGGAGCTCGGCCCGTCTCGCCGTCGAAGTCCACGAGCCCCCAGTTGAGACCTGCCCCGAGACGAGCAGCGAGGCCGGCAGCGATGTCCGCTGCGAGAACTGATTGCGCGAAGAGCACGGTGTCGTATCCCTCGTCACGCACGACCTTGGCGAGCACGTCGACGCGTGGTTGTGGCAGCGGCGCCGCGAGGCGCGCATCGTCTGCGACCCAGACGGTCGCGCCGATGCCGTCGCCGATTCCACGCACGTCGGAACCGACGATCGCACCGGCGAACTCACCCCCGATTTGCGACGCTTTTGCGAGCACGCCGAGCGAGCCATTCTGCACTGCTCCCTCGTGATGCTCGAGAAAGACGAGCGTCTTCGCCATCAGACGAGCCTCTTCTCGGCGAGAAACTCGACGATGCGGTCGGCGGCAGTGCCGTCGTCCTCGATCTTCTGCGCCTCCCCGCGCGGCGGCGGCGGATTCAGGGCGACGACCGTCGTCCCAGGGCCGGTGGCCCCCGACGCACTAAGTGTCTCCTGCGCCTTCTTCTTCGCGCCCATGATCCCCTTGAGCGACGGATACCGCGGCGTATTGATCGAGTCAGAGACGGCGACGATCGCCGGCAGCGGCGCTCGAATCGTGTCGTAGCCGAACTCGGTCTGACGCTTACCGGTGAGCGACCCGTCGCCGACCGTCAGCTCCGAAACCTGCGAAACGATCGGGTAGCGCAGCTTCTCGGCCACGGCCGCCCAGAGGCAGGCGCCGCCGCCGTCCGCCGACTGCTGCCCGAAGAGCACGAGATCGGCGCCCTCGTTCGAGAGAGCGCCGGCGAGCGCGACGGCCGTCTCCAGCACGTCAGCGTTCTCGAGCGCCGCATCCGTGATCAACACGGCACGATCCGCGCCCATCGCCAGTGCCTTCCGGAGCGCGTCCATCGCCTTCTCGGGGCCCATGGACACGACGACGACCTCACCTTCTCCCGATGCCTCCTTCAGCTTGAGACCCTCCTCCACCGCGTAGGTGTCGAAGTCGGAGATCGCGAGCTCACCGGATCGGTCGAGGCGCTTCGTCGTGGGGTCGAGCCGCCGTCCGGCGGCCGCGTCGGGCACGGCTTTCACGCACACGGCGATCTTCATGCGGCGGTGACTCTAGCGAGCTAGGCCGTGGCGAGCGCGCTCTTAAGGAACTCGACGATCGCGCCGGTCGGAGCGCCGGGCCCGAACACCTCGGCGACGCCCCGCTCCTTCAGCGCAACCGCATCGTCCGTCGGGACCGTGCCGCCGACGACGACCAGCACGTCGTCTGCGCCCTCGGCACGGAGCAGATCGACGATCCGCGGCACGAGCGTCATGTGTGCACCCGAGAGGATCGAGATCCCGACCGCGTCCGCATCCTCCTGGATCACAGTCTCGACGATTTGCTCCGGCGTCTGGTGAAGGCCCGTGTAGATGACCTCCATCCCCGCATCACGGAGCGCGCGCGCGATGATCTTCGCACCGCGATCGTGACCGTCGAGGCCCGGTTTCGCGACCACCACCCTGATCTTGCCTGCCACGGTTCGCCAGTATAGGAACGTGAAGCTCACGGTCGTCGGCTGCTCGCCCGCCTGGCCCAACCCCGGGCGCGCGCATTCGGGATACCTGCTCACGCACGATGAAGGGCGCCTGCTCGTCGATTGCGGGCCGGGCGTGCTCTCACGCCTTCGCGAGGCAGAGCCATGGCCGATCGTCGACGCGATCGCGATCACGCACATGCACATCGACCACTACGGCGACCTCGCTGCGTGGCTGTGGGGTCAACTGCACGTGCCGCCGCCCGGCACGCCGGCGCCGAAGCTGTGGCTCCCGCCGGGCGGCAGCAACGCCCTGGATCACGTCGCGTCCCGATTTCACGACGTGTTCGAGATCGAGGAGTACGCGGACGCCACACCGTTCGAGACGGCCGGGTTCAGCGTCTCGCCGGTGGCAGTTGCCCACTACACGCAGCCGACGTGGGGCTTTCGCATCGAAGCCAAAGGCAAGATCGCCGCGTTCTCGGCGGACACGGGCCCGACGCCTGTGCTTGCCGAGCTCGCCGCCGGCGCGGACGTCTTCCTCTGCGAAGCGACACTCGACGAAGTCGAAGCGGGACCGCGGGGTCATCTCACCGCCGCGGAGGCCGAAGCAGCGGGAGCTGGCGCACGTCGCCTCCTGCTCGTGCACCGCCCCACCGAGCTCCCGACGCCTCACGGGCTCGAGCTCGCGTACGACGGGCTCGAGCTACAGCTCTAGAAGACGGGCGTCTCGCGCCAGGTGCCCCACACCTCGCGGAACGCGTCACACATCTCACCCATCGTCACGTAGGCACGTGAGGCTTCGACGATCGGGTCCATCAGATTGCGGTCGTCGCGTGCCGCGTCTTCCTTCAGCCGTCCGAGCGCCGCCTCCACGGCACGGGAATCGCGACGACCGCGGAGCGCACCCACGCGCTCGATCTGCTTCGTTTCGAGCGCGGGATCGATCTTCAGGATCTCGAGTGGCTGCTCGGACTCGAGCTCGTAGCGGTTCACGCCGACGACGATGCGCTGGCTCGCCTCGACCTCGGCCTGATACTGGAACGACGACTCCGCAATCTCCTTCTGGAAGAAGTTCTCCTTGATCGCCGCGACGACGCCGCCCAGCCGTTCGATCTGCTCGAAGTAGTCGTATGCCTGACGCTCGAGCTCGTTCGTCAGCGCCTCGACGTGGTAGCTACCGCCGAGCGGGTCGATCGTCGACACGACGCCGGTCTCGTGCGCGATGACCTGCTGCGTGCGGAGCGCGATGCGAACCGCATCTTCGGTGGGCAGTGCGAGCGCCTCGTCGTAACTGTTCGTGTGTAGTGACTGCGTCCCGCCGAGAACCGCCGCGAGCGCCTCGATCGCGGTGCGGACGATGTTCACCTCCGGCTGCTGCGCCGTCAGCGACACGCCGGCCGTCTGCGTGTGGAATCTCATCAGCCACGAGCGCGGGCTCTTCGCGCCGTAGCGCTCCCGCATCACCCGCGCCCAGATGCGCCGCGCCGCGCGGTACTTCGCGATCTCCTCGAAGAAGTCGAGGTGCGCGTTGAAGAAGAACGACAGCCGCGGCGCGAACTCGTCGACGTCGAGGCCGCGCTCGATCGCCCACTCGACGTACGTGAAGCCGTCAGCGAGCGTGAACGCGAGCTCCTGTGCCGCAGTCGAGCCCGCCTCCCTGATGTGGTACCCGGAGATCGAGATCGGATGCCACAAAGGCATCTCACGCGTGCAGAACTCGACCATGTCGGTGACGAGCCGCATCGACGGCTCGGGAGGGAAGATGTACTCCTTCTGCGCGATGTACTCCTTGAGGATGTCCGTCTGGATCGTCCCGCGGAGCCGCTCCCGACCGACACCCTGCTCCTCGCCGACGCACGCGTAGAACGCGAGCAGGATCGCCGCCGGTGAGTTGATCGTCATCGACGTGGAGACATCGCCGAGTGGGATCCCTGCGAACAGCGTCTCCATGTCCTCGAGCGAGTCGATCGCGACGCCCTCGCGTCCGACTTCGCCGAGCGACCGCGGGTGGTCGGAGTCGTAGCCCATCAGCGTCGGCATGTCGAACGCCGTCGACAGACCGGTCTGACCGTGTTCGAGCAGGTAGTGGAAGCGCGCGTTCGTCTCCTCGGCGGTGCCGAAGCCGGCGAACTGGCGCATCGTCCAGAGCCGGCCGCGATACATCGACGGATAGACGCCGCGCGTGAACGGATAGGCGCCCGGATAGCCGAGGTCGCGCTCGTAGTCGACGTCCACCGTGTCGGGCGTCTGGAGCGGCTCGTTCTCGACTCCCGAGATGGTCGTGAAGAGCTCGCCCTCCCGCTCGGGAACGGCGTCGTACAGCTCGTCGCGCCACTCGCCGGTCGGCGTGTGCTTCCGCGGCTCGGTCGTCGCCATGCCTGAAGTTTGCCGGATGCTGCTCAGAGTGCGACCGAGAAGGCCCTCCTCCCACTTGTGGGGACGACCGGCCGCACGAGCACGCGCGCCCGGCCGTGGAGCGATGCCGGTAGCCGGTACTCGGCGAGGCCGCGCGCGTGCGGAAACAGGTCGCGCGGCCGGGGCTGAAGCGTGGCGAGGCGCCGACCGCCCCGCCAGACCTCGATGACGACTGACCCGCGGACAAGCCGCTCGGTCACGTTGCCACCGTTACGGACGACCAGTTCGAGCCGCCGCCCGCGAACGCGGAGCGGACCGAGCAAGAGCCGGCGTCGAATGGTCCCTGGCACCCGCACCTCGATCGGCACACCGATGCGCACCTGCACACCGACGCCCGCGCCCCCGGAGCTGCGCGCGCTGAGGAGGACGAGCGCCGGACGGTCGCCGGACGTGAGCCCGCGGCCGGCTGCGGCGCGCACACCGACCGACCCGACTCCGCCCGGCCCGACCACCACACGCGGCGCCCGCACCGAGACGAGTGCCGTACCTGCGGACGAGCGCGCGAGGCGCGGCGCGCCGCGCAGGTCGAGGACGAGCCCCATCGTATGAACCGACAGCGCCACCGTCGCACGCGTGTGGTTCGCGACGTGGATGGTCGCCGACGAGCCCGCGATGAGCGTCGTACGCGCCGGCCAGACGACGAGTCCACTCCGGCGCGGCGCGCCGGCCGAAGCCGGCGCAACCGTCGCCAGAGCGAGGAGCAGGATCAGCAGGACGCGCATGATCAGCGCGGGATCACCGTGTAGGTCACGGTCGCCGTGTACTGACCGGCCGGGACGCTCGGCAGCGGGCCGGTGAAGCCGATCTTCGTCGCCCACAGGTCGCCGCTCGCCGGTGCGGCAGCGGACGTCGAGCCGATCGTGAGGTCGGCCGCCGGTGCGATCGGCAGCGCCGCCAACACCGTCGTCGAGATCCCGGCGCCGAGCGCACCGCCCGAGGGTGCCGTCGCGGACAGCCCGAGTGGCAGGTCGCGTGGTGCGAACGCGCTGCGATGTGCGGTCAGGGAGTAGCCCGCCGTGTCGTTCGACGTGACCGTCACGTTCTCGTTCACTGGCGGTGTCGTGGCGCCTGCGACGAGGCCGCCGAAGTCAAGCGTCGGCTGCCCGAGTGCGATCGCGATGACAGGCTGGATCTGCAGACGGATCGACGCGCTGGCGAACGCGGACGACGATCCGCCGCCGCCGCCACCGGAGCACGGCGACGCCGCCGCGGACGAGTTCACGGGAGCAGCCGCGATGCTCGAGAAGTCGCCCGTGTTCGAATCGGTGTCCGTGCACCCGCCGGCGGCGCGGGCGATCGCCGACGTCGCATCCGGGGCGGGCGCCGCATCGGTGCCTTCGAAGTCCGCAGCGGTTCCGTAGCCAACGAAGTCGGCGAGGCCGGCCGAGCCGGCGCACGACCCTGCGGTAGCTCCACACGAGAGCGGCGTCGCGCTGTTGACCACCGCGACCTTTCCGCCCGTCGCCGCGAGGTTCGACGTTCCTGTCGCATCGGCCGCCGGCAACGCCGTGCCGTTCGCACCGCCCGACGCGAGCTGGACGAGGTACGCGCGACCCGGGGCGACTGTGCCGGAGAGCGCGGTCGCCGACCACGACGTGCTGGCGGCGGACGCGTATTGCACCGTCCAACCCGTCAGGTCGACGGACGAGGTGCCGCGGTTGAAGAGCTCGACGTAGTCGTTCGCGTACGTCGCCCCGCTGTTTCCGCCGGAGGCGTACAGCTGGGCGACGACGAGCGAGGTGGATCCGCTGCCTGCGTGCGCTGCGGACGACGCGCAGAGCAGCGCAATGACGAGGGGGACGAGCAGAAGTTGACGATGGCGCATAGAGGTCTCCGATCCAGTCGTTGAAGGGGTAGCCATCGGGTGTACCGACGGCCGACCGCAACCGAAATCCCCCTGAACGGATTGGCGCGCAGTTGGCACGCCTGGGTGGCTCTTTCGTTACCGGTCGCCGCCGGGGAGCCACAAGGGCTCGTCCCCGCCCGCGTTCGCGGCGCGCGCGAGGATGAAGAGCAGATCGGAGAGCCTGTTCAGGTAGATCGGGACGAGCGGATTGACCGGCCGTTCAGACGCGGCCCAGATGACCACGCTCTCTGCGCGCCGGCAGACCGCGCGCGCGACATGCAGCCGGCCCGCGCCTTCGCTGCCGCCGGGCAGGATGAACGACCGCAGCTCCGGGAGCGGCGCGTTCGCCTCGTCGCAGTCGGACTCCAGCCGATCGATCGCCTCCTGCGAGACCCGCAGCTTGCCGTCGTCAGCGGCGAACGGCACGGAGAGGTCGGCGCCGAGATCGAACAACTCGTTCTGGACACGCGCTAGCCGAGCGTCCGCCGCCACGACCTGCGCCCACCCGATCAGCGAGTTGAGCTCGTCGACCGCCCCGTAGCTGCGGATCAGCGGATCGAGCTTCGACACGCGCGACCCATCGCCCAGCGACGTCTCCCCCGCGTCGCCGCCGCGGGTGTAGATCCGCGTCAGCCGGACCGGCTCATCACGACGGCGTGGCAATGAGCTCCTGGCGACCCAAGATCGAACGGGCGATCACCATGCGCTGGATCTCGCTCGTTCCTTCGTAGATCTCGGTGATCTTCGCATCGCGGTAGTAACGCTCGACGGGGAACTCTTTCGTGTAGCCGTAGCCACCGAGCACCTGGATCGCCTCGGCGGTCTGACGGCGAGCCATCTCGGACGCGAAAAGCTTCGCTTTCGCGCCGGCCTCCGTGTGCGGACGTCCCTCGTCCTTCAACCACGCGGCGCGCAGCACGAGCAGACGCGCCGCATCGATCTCCATCGACATGTTCGCGAGCTTGTGCTGGATCGCCTGGTAGTCGGCGATCCGATGCCCGAACGTCTCGCGCTCCAGCGCGTAGCGGCGTGCAACGTCGTAGGCGGCCTGCGCGATGCCGACCGCCTGCGCGGCGATCCCGATGCGACCGCCATCGAGGGTCGCCATCGCGATCCGGAAGCCGTGATTCAGCTCGCCGATCAACCGATCGCGGCCGACGACCGTATCGATCGCGATGTCGTTCGTCACAGACGAGTTGAGGCCGAGCTTCTCCTCGGTGCGCGTGATCTCGACCTGCGAGCCGTCGACGACGAACGCCGACACGCCGCGCGCGGAGCGCGTCGCGGGATCCGTCCGCGCGAAAAGAAGCAGCGGCCCTCCGAAAGCGGCGTTGGTGATCCACTGCTTCGTGCCGCGCACCTGCCAGCCGGCATCGGTCTCCTCGGCCGAGGTGACGAGCGAGCCTGCGTCGGAGCCGCTCCCCGGCTCGGTCAGCGCGAAGCACCCGATCTGCTCGCCGCGCGCGAGCGAAGGAACGAACTGCGCGATCTGCGAATCGCTCCCGAACGCGAGGATCGGCAGCGTGCACGCGCTCGTGTGCACGGCAACGGTGACGCCGACACCCGCGTCCGCCCGCGAGAGCTCTTCGAGCACGAGGATGTACGACATGAAGTCGGCGCCCGCTCCTCCGTGCCCTTCCGGCACGCAGACGCCGAGGAGACCCAGCTCGGCGAGCTTGTCCAGAAGCTCGCGCGGAAAGGCATGCGCGCGGTCCCAGTCGGAGGCGTACGGCTCGATCTCGGCGGCGGCGAACTCACGCGCAACCGCCTGGATCTCGCGCTGTTCCGCCGTGAGCTCGAACTCCACGCGCGGCAGACTACCCCGATGAAGCGAATCGCGATCCTGGCTTCAGTGCTACTTCGCTTCCGGCTCCAGCTTGTAGCCGACGCCGAAGCGCGTCTGGATGAACGAGTGGCGTGACGCGTTGCGATCGATCTTCTGACGCAGCCGGCGCACGAACACGTCGACGGTGCGGTCGCGATGTGTCTCGCGTCTTCCCCACACTTTCTGCAGCAGCTCGTCACGCGTGACGACACGGCCGCGATCGAGTGCCAGCGTGTAGAGCAGCCTGAACTCGGTCGGGGTCAGATCGGCGCTGCGGCCGTCGACGAACGCCTGCACTTCGCGCGGGTCGATCCGCAGCTCCTCGATCTCGATCGGGTCGCCCCGCCGCTCCTCCGCGGGTCGCACGCCGCGCCGCGCAGCGGCGCCGACACGTGCGACAAGCTCGCGCATCGAGAATGGCTTCACCAGATAGTCGTCCGCTCCGATCTCGAGCGCGTGGACGCGGTCATGCTCGGTGCCACGTGCGGAGACGACGACGATCGGCGTGCCGATCCCCTCCGCGCGCGCCGTCTCGATCAGCTTCCACCCGTCCAGCTCGGGGAGCATCAGGTCGAGCACACAGACGTCCGGGTTCTCGAACCGGAGGCGCGCGAGCCCGAGCTCGCCCCGGCCGACGACCACCGGATCGAAACCTGCGGCCACGAGATGGCGTGCCATCCCGTCTGCGATCACATTGTCGTCCTCGACGATCAGGATCTTGGCCATGGGTCAAGCGTAGAGCGCGGCCCGGTAGGTTCCGGGTTTCGGAATGGTGACACTCTGGTGAATCGTCATGAGGACGACGCGTGGGATCGCGAGGATGTCGCGGACATGGACACCGCGCATGGTCGCTTCGACGAGCTCCGCACCGGCTTCACCGCTGCTGTCTCGCACGAGCTCCGCACGCCGCTCGCCCGGATCCTGGCCCTGCTCGATTCGGCCGATCTCCCGGGAGCTGATGTCCAGGGCCTGATCGCGCAGGCCCGCGTCGAGGTCGAGGACGCCGGCGCGCTGATCGACGAGATCCTCTTCCTGTCGGAGCTCGAGAGCGGCCGCGAGGTGGTTGCGCTCGGCCACACCGCCGCGCTGCCGGTGCTGCGGGACGTGGTCGCCGGGCTTGACGACGCCGCGGCCCGGGCCGGTGTGGAACTGGCGGCCGACGGCGATGCGCAAGCCGAGGTCCCGCTGCGGCCGCGCATGCTCCGGATCGTCGCGGAGAACCTGGCCGAGAACGCGATCCGCTACGCAGGACATGGAGCGCGCTTCACGTTCAGCGTTTCGGCGGCGGGTGACTTCGTCGTCGTGACGGCGTCGGACGACGGCGCCGGTGTGCCGCCGGCCGCGCTCGAGCGGCTCTTCGAGCGGTTCTACCGCGCCGACGCTGCGAGGACGACGCGCGGCACCGGGCTCGGGCTCGCGATCGTGAAGCACATCGTCGTCGCGGCCGGCGGGGACATAGACGCGGACGGAGGCCCCGGTCGGGGCCTCCGTATCCGCGCAACGTTTCCCGGCTAGCGGCTAGACGCCCTGGATCTGCTTCAGCGTCTTCTCGGCCGCGACGAGCACCTTCTTGTTCGTCGACAGCTTCGCGAACGTGAGCTTGGCCGCGAACTGCGAGCCCTGCCCCTGGGTCAGGGCCCAGAAGATCATCTTCCGCAGCTCGGGCGCGTGCGCGCTCTTCTTGTGGACGATGATGTACGTGTAGGTGCTGATCGGGTAGGCGAGCGCCGCCGACTTCGGCGGGTTCACGATGTGCAGCTCGTTGTTCGCCGGCACTGTCGTGTACGCAGTCGCTGCCGCCTCGATCCGGCGAAGGCTCGGGAAGAGGAACTTCCCGGCCTTGTTCCGCACCGCTGCGAACTTGATGTGGTTCTTGATCGCGTAGGCAACGTCGACGTAGCCGATCGAGCCGTTCGTGCGGGAGATCAGGCCGGCGACGCCGGACGAGCCCTTGGCGCCCTGCCCCGCAGGGAAGGCCGGCTGCGTCGAGGTGCCGATCTTGGTCTTCCAGGTCGCGTTCACCGACGAGAGGTAATCGGTGAAGTTGTAGGACGTCCCCGAGCCGTCCGAGCGGAAGACCGGCGTGATCTTCAAGTCGGGCAGGTTCGCACCCTTGTTGAGCGCTGAGATCGCGGGGTCGTTCCAGTTGCTGATCGTGCCGAGGAAGATCTTCGAGATCGTGGTGCCGTCCAGATTGATGTGCGCCGGAGCACCCGGCACGTTGTAGGCGACCGCCGTCGCGGACAGCGCCCACGGAATCTGGATGCAGTCGGGGCACGCCGACTGCTGGGCGGTGTTGAGCGGTGCGTCGGACGCCCCGAAGTCCACCTGGTTGGCCGTGATCGCTGCGATGCCGGCACCGGAGCCGACGCCGCTGTACTGGACCGAGTAGCCGAACGCCTTGCCGATGGCGGGCGTCCAGGCGGCGACGAGCGGCTGCACGAACGTGCTGCCCGCCCCGGTGATCGTCGTGTCAGTGCTCTTCGCGCCAGCCGCGGTCGCGGCGAGCAGGACGGCCGCCACGGCCGCAATGAGAATCGAGAATCGCTTTGTCATGGTGCGAGCGTCGCGCGCGGGGGCAGTCGCGTGGGCCGCGGACCGGTGAAAGCGGTGTGACGAAGTGGTTACCGCTGCAGGCCGAGCTTCTTGCGCGAGCGCTCGAGCAGCAGGCGTGCGGTCAGGCTCGTCACGAGCACGAACAGGATCAGCACGAACGCCGCAGCCCACGCTTGCTGGTGGAGCGCCGGATCCGCCGACTCCGAGTCGAGATAGATCGTCAGCGGAATCGACTGCACCGAGTGCGTCGGATTCCAGTCGACGATCTGGCCGGCGATCGCACAGGTGAAGAGAAGCGGCGCCGTCTCGCCGGCGGCGCGCGCGACGGCGAGCGTCGTTCCGGTGAGGATGCCGCCGAACGAGGTCGGCAGCACGACCCGCAGTACGGTCTGCCACTTCGAGACGCCGAGCGCGTAGCTCGCTTCCCGCAGGTGGTTCGGCACGAGCCGAAGCACTTCCATCGTCGACCGGGCGACGAGGGGCAGCATGATCACCGCGAGGGCAAAGCCACCGGCGACCGCACTCTGATGGTGCCCGATGCCGAGCACCGGAACCTTCGTCTTCACCGCGAGGGTGAACACGAAGATGCCGATCACGATCGACGGGAAACCGTTCAAGACGTCGAGCCACAAACGGATCTGCCGGCCGATCGAGACAGACGCGAACTCGCTGACGAAGATCGCTGTCAGAACGCCTGTCGGCAGCGCGATCAGTGTCGCGACACCGACGAGGAGGAGCGAGCCCACGAGTGCCGGCGCGATGCCGCCGTCACCGCCGAAGAAGTCCGAACTCGGCCCCTTAACGAAGAAGTCGAGGTTGATCGCGCCGATCCCGCGGCTCCCGACCGACCAGATGACGATCGCCAGGACGACGATCGCGAGCACCGCTGCGAGGACGGCGGTGCCCTCGGCGACGCGATTGACCAGTAGCCGCCTCCGGCCGCGGCCGCTCGCCCTGAGTGAGATCGCGCCGGGCTCCATCAGGCTCCGCCCGTCCGCTGGAACTCGAAGCGCTTCACGATCCGCTGCGCGGCGAAGTTGGTCACGAACGTGATCACGAGCAGCACCAGCGCGAGGTAGATCAGCGCAGCGATCTGCCGGTCGGTGCTCGCACCCTGGTACTGGTTCGCAAGACGGCTGGCCATCGTGTCACCGGACCCGAACAGGCTGCGTTCCATCGGGATGAAGTTGCCGATCACCTGCGTGACCGCGATCGCCTCGCCGAGCGCGCGACCGAGCCCAAGAATGATCGCCGCGACGACTCCGCCTCGCACCGACGGCACGACGACCGTCTTCACCATCTCCCACCGCGTCGCACCGAGGCCGATCGAGCCTTCTTCGAGCTCGGAGGGCACGCCGATGAAGAGCTCCCGGCAGATCGAGGACGTGATCGGGATCGTCATGATCGTCAGCACGATGATCGCGGTGAACACCGTCGACTCCGTGTGCGGGTCGCCGCCGAAGATCGGAATCCAGCCGAGCACGGCATGAATCCCCGGCGCGACGTGGTTCGCGTCGAACGGCGCCAGCACGTAGATCCCCCACAGGCCGATGACGACCGAGGGCACGGCCGCGAGCATGTCGATCAGCGTCCCGATGGGTGCACGCACCGCAGGAGATGCAAGCTCGCTCAGGAAGAGGCCAATCGCAATCGAGATCGGCGCGGAGAGGAGCATTGCGCCGAACGACGTGACAACGGTTCCGATGATCAGGTCGCGCGCACCGAACGTGCCGCCGTTGAGATTGACGTTCCAGACGTTGTGCCAGAGGAACCCGAGCTTGAAGATCTTGATCGCAGGCCACGCGCCGTCCGCGACGCGCCAGATGATCGCGAGAACGACGAGGACACCGAGGATCGCGGCCAGCGCCGTCAGGCCGTAGAGCAGGCCGTCCCCGATCCGGTCGCCGACCTTGCGCGTGCGCGGGAGGGTGCCTGCCGGGATCGAAACGGCTTCCACGCGCGCCAGCATTCCAGCGTGCGGGACCCGACGGACGCCCGGTCACCACTTCGACACACGACGTTCACACGCCGTGTACCCCGAGCGCCAAGCGTCCGGAGAGACTCCACGGGTGAGCACCGTGACGTCGATCTCCATCGCACAAAGGGACTCCTCGGCGGTCCCCCGTGAGACCGTGTTCGACATCTCCGACCTGACGGTGCGGTACGGCACCGCGGTCGCCGTCAAGGACGTCTCACTCGCGATCCACCGCAACGCGATCACCGCACTGATCGGCCCGTCGGGGTGCGGAAAGTCGACGGTGCTGCGCTGCCTGAACCGGATGAACGACCTCGTGCCGAGCGCGCGCGTCGACGGACACGTGCTGTACCACGGCGTCGACCTCTACGGCCGCGACGTCGACCCGATCGAGGTGCGCCGCCGGATCGGCATGGTGTTCCAACGGCCGAACCCGTTCCCGAAGTCGATCTACGACAACGTTGCCTACGGCCTCCGCGTCCTCGGGATGAAGGACGACCTCGACGGCCGCGTCGAGCAGGCGCTCAAGAGTGCCGCGCTGTGGGACGAAGTGAAGAGCCGCCTGAAGAAGTCTGCGCTCGGCCTGTCCGGCGGGCAGCAGCAGCGCCTCTGCATCGCGCGCGCGATCGCCGTGCACCCGGACGTGATCCTGCTCGACGAGCCCGCCTCGGCGCTCGACCCGATCTCGACGTCGGCGATCGAGGACTTGATGCATGAGTTGAAGCGCGACTACACGCTCGTGATCGTCACGCACAACATGCAGCAGGCCGCGCGCGTCGCCGAGATGACTGCGTTCTTCAGCCTCGACGTGAAGGACGACGGCTCGCGCAACGGCATCCTCGTCGAGTACGACGCAACCGAGAAGATCTTCACGCAGCCGTCCGACGAGAGGACCGAGGGTTACGTCACCGGGCGCTTCGGATGAGGATCTCGTTCACCGAGGAACTCGCGCAACTCGAGGCTGCGCTGCAGGAGGAGGGCGACCTCGTCCTGCGTGCGCTCCGCTCGTCGCTGAACGCGCTCGCGCGCGCGGACGAGGAGCTCGCAGACGAGGTGATCAGCTTCGACGACGAGGTCGATCGCCGCTACATGGCAATCGAGACCGGCGTGCAGTCGCTCCTCGCGCGACAGACGCCCGTCGCGGCCGACCTGCGTCTCGTGCTCGCAGTGCTGCGGGTCAACCTCCACCTCGAGCGGATGGCCGACTACTGCGTCACGGTTGCGAAGTTGACGAAGCTGATGGGCGAGCTGGGCGTGTCCGACGAAGGCATCAACCGCTCGATCGAGGACATGGGGCAGCGCTGCGAGCAGATGATCCGCGTGGCGATGGACGCGTTCGCGTCACGGGACGCCGCCAAGGCCGAGACGCTCGTCGAGCTGGACGAGCTGATCGACCGGGCGAACCGGAACGCGACCGAGGACGTGCTCTCGCTCGGCGACTCGCCGCAGGAGCGCGAATACGGGCTGCGGATGCTGGTCGTCTCACGATGCGTCGAGCGGATTGGCGACCACGCCGTCGACATCGGCGAGCAGGTGGCGTATCTCGTCACCGGCGAGTTCCGCGAGTTCAGCGACGCGTCGCATCCGGCCTAGCGTCTTCTAGGCTCCGGCCTGATGCGTGAGCCGGGGATCGAAGACGCGACGCGCCGGACGCGGCTCGCGAACGAGCGCACCTACCTCGCCTGGTGGCGCACGGGTCTCACCTCGTTGGCGGTCTGCGTCGGCGTCGGGCGGCTCGTACCGTCGGTCGCCAGCGGGGCGCACTGGCCGTACGAAGCGCTCGGTGCCGGGTACGGCATCCTCGGCGTCGCGTTCATCGCGGCCGGCTATACGCGGACGCGCGACGTGGAACGCGCGCTCGACCGTGGAGGCTTCACCCCGCTCGCCGACCGCCTCACCTTCACACTGACCGTCGCGGGCGTCGTGCTCGGCGCGGCGACGGTCGCCGTCCTGCTGATCTGGCGTTGAGAGGGCTAGGCCGCCGCGCGCAGCTCGTCCTCGAGCCGCACGAGGTACGCCGGGCGGGCCGAGCGGAGATACGCGACGACCGACGGCTCGTCCTTCGGGCACGGCAGCAGCGTCTTCCAGGTCGCAAGGTGCTCGAGCCGGTGGAAGTCACCGCTCGCGACGGTCGCGTGCCCTGCAGTCGCAACCCACGCGAATAGCGTGTGCCGGTTGAAGAGCTCGAAGCGGTCGACGAGCTCCGCCAGCTCCGGCTCCGCGCCGAACGCCGCGGTGTCGCGCGTCGCCGAGCCGAGCTGCTCCGGCGAATACGGGTGCGCGGCGACAAGCGCCGCCTCGTGCGCGCGCGCTTGCGCGAGCGCGACATCGAGCCCGGCTGAGACATCGACGTACGACCGCAGCCCGATCGCGACGGCATGTCCCGCGCGGAGAGGGTTCGGGTCGTCGTACGTGAGCTCGAGGCCGGGAATCACGAGGAGGTCGTACAGCTCGCGGGCGCGCAGCCCCTCCGCGCGCACGGCGCGCAGGTAAGCGTCGTAGTTGCCGGCGTGCACCTCACGCTGGTCGCGCGGCGCATGGTCGGTGACCGCGAGGACGTCGAAGCCGTTCCGTCCGTGGAGGTCGCACAACTCCCTCAGGCTGAGCGCACCGTCACTCCAGGTGGAGTGAGCATGGAGCTCGCAGAGCAGAGGGCTGGGCTTCGACTGCATCCACCCACATTGTTCCTGCTCCGCGCGGGAATTCAGCGTTCCGTATCCGAATCCTCACGCGTTCTTCACGAGGACGTTGCCGACCCGCGCCGCCGCCGTGTCGCACGCGTCGATCGCGTCCTCGAGCGCCTCGTAGATGTCCTTCCAGCGGATGACGATCACCGGGTCGATGCGATCGTTCTTGAACAGGCTCGCGCGGGCTGCGCGCGCGACGTCGTCCGCCTCGTCCTCGATCTCCTTGATCGCACGGATCCGATCGGAGTACCCGTGGAGGCCGCGGAGCTCGCCCAGGAGCGCCGCGAGCTCGTTCGCGGCGCGCACGAGCAGCGCACACAGCTCGAACGACTGCCTCGTCGGATTCTCCACCCCGTACAGGCCGAGCAGCTCGGCAGCGTTCTCTGCTTCGTCGGCGACGTCATCGACCGCGAACGCGAGCGTGACGATGTCGTCGCGGTCATACGGCGTGACGAACATGCTGTTCGTCTGGGACAACAGCGACGACACGACCTGGTCGGCCGCGTGCTCCAACTGCTTCACCTCCTCCTGGGACGGCCCTGTCGGCCACTCCAGGAACCGCCGCTCGACGAGCCGTGCCACCGCGGCGACACACTCGCCGGCCTCCGCCAGCAACTTGTAGATCTCGCCGCTCCCCGGGCCGACGCCCAGCCGCATCAGAAGATCACCTCGACGACGAACCACATGCCCGCCGCCGCGATCGCAGCAGCAGGGATCGTGAGCACCCAGGCAACCATCATGTGACCGGCGACGCCCCAGCGAACCGCCGAGAGGCGCTTCGTCGCGCCCGCCCCCATGACGGCGCCGGAGACGACATGCGTCGTGGAGAGCGGATAGCCGTACTTCGTCGACGCGTAGATGACCGCCCCGGCGCTCGCCTGCGCGGCGAAGCCCGACGGCGGCTCCATCTGGTACACGCGCTGGCCGAGCGTCTTCATGATCCGCCAGCCGCCCGTGTACGTCCCGGCGGCGATCGCGAGCCCGGCTGCGGCGATCACCCAGCGGTCGATCCGCAGGTCGTCCGGATGCCCTCCGTGAATTGCGAGCGCGGCGGCGATCACACCCATCGTCTTCTGCGCGTCGTTCGCGCCGTGGGTGAACGCGACCCAGGTGCCCGTTGCGAGCTGCCCGAGCCGGAACGAGCGGTTCGCGAGCCCCGGTGTCATCCACTGGAACACCCAATAGATCGCGATCAGGAGCAGGAACGCCGCCCCGAACGCAATCGTCGGGGCCCACAGGGCCGGGATCACGACCTTGTGCGCGACGCCGTGCCAGAGCACACCGTTCTCGCCGGCCTGGGCGAGCGCCGCGCCGACGAGCCCGCCGATCAGGGCGTGCGACGACGACGACGGCAGGCCGAGCCACCACGTGAGCAGGTTCCAGGCGATCGCGCCGAGCAAGGCAGCGAGCAGCGTCTGGTTCGTGATGTGGCCGAGGTCGATGATCCCTTTCCCGACCGTCTTCGCAACCGCGGTCGTGACGAACGCGCCGGCGAGATTGGCCACGGCCGCGATCAGCACCGCGAGCCTCGGCGAGAGAGCCCGCGTCGAGACCGAGGTCGCCACCGCATTCGCCGTGTCGTGGAACCCGTTCGTGAAATCGAACGCGAGCGCGATGACGATGACGACTACGAGAAGCGTCATGCGCTACCGGTTCTTGACGAGAATCGCCTCGAGGACGTCGGCGGCGGTCTCGCAGGCATCGACCGCCTCTTCGAGCTGCTCGTGGATGTCCTTCCAGCGGATGATCGTCAGCGGGTCGGCACCGGTCCGGAAGAGCTCGGCGATCGCCTCGCGGTTCAGCCGGTCGCCTTCGTCCTCCAGCTCGCGCACCGCGACCAGCTGCTTCTGCGAGTCGCGAAAGCCTTCGAGCAGGCCGACCGCCTCGTGGAGGCGCGCCGCCGCGCGGTGGATCACCTCTGCCTGCTCCTGGGCACGGCGAGGCACCTCACGCACCTCGTAGGCGTCGATGTTGTCTGCCGCCTCGTCGATGTAGTCGCAGATGTCGTCGATGGCGGAGGCGAGCCGGTACATGTCGTCGCGGTCGAGCGGCGTGACGAAGGTGCGGTTCAACAGGTTGATCACCTCGCGGGTGAGCCGATCTCCCTCGTTCTCGAGCTCGCGGATGTCGCGCAACCGCTCCCGGCTCGCCGGCCAGTCGGCCAGGAGATCGACCAGTGCGTGGCCCATGTCGCGTGCGTTTGCGCTCGCCTGGGTGAAGAGCACGAAGAACTCGCGCTTCTGCGGCATCAGGCGAAGAGGCATCGCGGCGTTCTACCAGACTTGTTCACCAAATCGTCACGGTAACCATGACTAGGATCTGGCGCCGTGGCCGCAGACGAAGAACGCACGCTGACGAACCGCTCCCGCCGGATCGTCTACGCGTCGGCCGGCGTCCTGTTCGCGATCGCGCTCCTCGTCGCCGCCCTCCGCCTCGGCGAGAAGACGGGACGGCTGTCTGACTGGCAGGCCCTCGCGCTCGGTGTGACGCAGGGTTTCAGCGAACTGCTCCCGATCTCGTCATCCGGGCACCTGATCCTCGTCCCCTGGCTCGCGAACTGGACGTACCTCGAGCACCACGAGTCGTTCAACAAGACGTTCGACGTCTCCCTCCATCTCGGCACGCTCGTCGCGGTGGTCGCGTACTTCTGGAGCGACGTCGTCCGTTACGTCGCGGCGTTCATCGTCGTCGTGCGCAACCGTGTCATCCGCACCGACGACGAGCGCCTGTCGGTCGGGATCGCGATCGCGACGATCCCCGCGGCGATCGTCGGCGCTCTCGGCGAGTCGAAGATCGACGAGAAGCTCGGGCAGCCGTGGCAGATCGCGATCTTCCTCGCGGTCTTCGGCGTCCTGCTCTGGTACGCCGACCGGACACCTCAGGACGTGCAGATCTCCGACCTCGGCCTCTGGCGCTCGGTGCTGATCGGGATCTCGCAGATCCTCGCGCTGATGCCCGGCGTCTCCCGCTCCGGCATCACGATCACGACCGGGCGCTTCTCACGCCTCACGCGCGACGCCGCCGCCCGGTTCTCGTTCCTGCTGCTGATCCCGATCGTGCTCGGCGCGGTGCTCTACAAGGGCCTGAAGCACGTTGTCCTGAACCCGCTGCCGGCTGGATCGACCGGTCCCTTCATCGTGGGCACAATCGCGTCGGCCGCCGTCGGCCTCGTCGCGATCGACGTGCTCCTCGGCTACATCCGCCGGCACAATTACTCGCCGTTCGTGATGTACCGCCTCGCCGTGACGGTGTTCATCGTCGCGGTGATCGTGAGCGGCTGGCGCGACGCGACGTTCTAGGCGCCGGTCACCAAACCGCAACCCACCGTTCACCAGGTTTCTGGGACGCTGTGACCCCCTGTGACTGCGACGAAGCACCCTGTGGTTGAGGCGCCGACCGCGCCCGCCTTCCTCAACCGAGAGCTGTCGCAGCTCGACCTGGTCAGGCGGGTGCTCGATCTCGCCGCCGATCCGGCCGAGCCGCTGCTCGAGCGCGTGAAGTTCTGCGGGATCGTCTCGTCGATCCTGGACGAATTCTTCATGGTGCGCGTCGCCGGCCTGCAAGACCAGGTCGTCTCGGGAGCCTCGGTGCGGACGCCGGACGGCCGGACACCCCAGCAGACGCTCGCCGAGATTCGCGAGCGCGTGATCGCAGTGACGGCCGAGCAGACGCGGCTGTGGCAGGACGTCCTCTGCCCCGCCCTCGCCGGCGAAGGGGTCCTGCTCGGAACGCTCGAGGATGCCTCCGACGAGGAGATCGCCGAGTTGAACCGGGTCTTCCTCCGCCAGATCTTCCCCGTGCTCACGCCGCTCGCCGTCGGGCCGGGCCAGCCGTTCCCGTACATCTCGGGGCTGTCGCTCAGCCTCGGCCTGCTCGTCCGCGACCCCGAGGCGGGCGAGGAGCGCTTCGCCCGGGTCAAGGTCCCCGAGGGCCTCGACCGGTTCGTGGCGATCGGGACCCGCGGGCTGATGATCCCGCTCGAGAACGTGATCGCGCACTTCCTCGACCATCTCTTCCCGGAGATGGAGATCGTCGAGCGGGTCGCGTTCCGGCTCACCCGCGACGGCGACACCGAGATCTCCGACGACGCGGACGACCTGCTCGAGGCCGTCGAGACGGAGGTGCGGAGGCGCCGGTTCGGGTCGGTCGTGCGCGTCGAGGTCTCGAGCTCGGTCACGCGGACGATGGTCGGCCGCCTCGCGGAGCGCCTCGGCGTCTCGATGGAGCAGATGTACCCGGTGCGCGGTGTCCTCGACCTCGCCGATCTTTCGCAGCTGCATGCCCTCGACCGCCCGGACCTGAAGTACGAGCCGTGGCTCCCCTATACGCAGCGACGGCTCGCGCACGGGACCGACGACGAGCTGTTCGAGGAGATTGCTCGCCGCGACATCGTCGTCCAACACCCCTACGACTCGTTCGCGACGAGCGTGGAGGCCTTCATCCAGGCTGCGGCGCGCGATCCGAACGTCGTCACGCTCAAGACGACCGTGTACCGCACGAGCCGCGACTCGGCGATCGCGCCGGCGCTGATCAAGGCCTCCGAGAACGGCAAGCAGGCGGTGTGCGTCGTCGAGCTGAAGGCGCGCTTTGACGAGCAGCGCAACATCGAATGGGCGCGCTCACTCGAGCAGGCCGGCGTCCACGTCGTCTACGGGTTCCCGGACATGAAGATTCACGCGAAGACGACGGTCGTCGTGCGCCGCGAAGGGAATGACCTACGGCGCTACGTCCACGTCGGGACGGGCAACTACCACGCGAGCACCGCGCGCGTCTACGAGGACGTCGGCGTGTTCACGTCGGATCCCGACATCGCCGCGGACATTGCCGACCTCTTCAACTTCGTCACCGGGTTCGGCCGGCCGCAGCGCTTCAGGAAGCTGCTCGTCGCGCCGTTCAACCTGCGCAAGCGGCTCGTCGAGCACATCCGCAGCGTCGCGGAGGCGGCGGAAGCGGGCAAGCTCGCACGAATCCGGCTCAAGTGCAACAGCCTCACGCATCCGGAGGTGATCGAGGAGCTGTACCGCGCGTCGCAGGCCGGTGCGGAGATCGACATCATCGTGCGGGCGACCTGCACGCTCGTGCCGGGAGTCGCTGGGCAGAGCGAGAACATCCGTGTGCGCTCTGTGCTGGGTCGCTTCCTCGAGCACAGCCGGCTCTACTGCTTCGAGGCGGGCGACGAGAAGACCTACCTGCTCGGCAGCGCCGATCTGATGCCGCGCAACCTCGAGCACCGCATCGAGGTGGTGATGCCCATCGAAGACGCGCACGTGCGCAACGAGCTCGAGCTGATCATGAAGACGCTCCTCGCCGACAACTGTCAGGCATGGGAGCTCCGCGCCGACGGCAGTTGGCACAGAGTGACCCCGAAGAAGTCCGAGCGGCGGCGGCCGACGCAGGTCGTCTTCATGCGGCGGCGCGAGCGGGCTCGGCGACTGGCCAGGGCGCATTAGGTCTGCTGTCGTGTGGGGTCGTCACCATGTCGACGTGCCTGTCGGCGTCGTCGATGTCGGGTCGAACACGGTCCGCCTGCTCGTGTCCGAGAATGGCCGCACGCTCCTGTCGGAGCGGGCGATGCTCCACCTCGGCGCGGACATCGAGCGCCACGGCGCGATCCCGGAGGAGAAGCTCGCCCAGACTGCGTCGGTCGTGGCGGGATTCGTCGCTGATGCTCGCGCCGCCGGCGTCGAGGCGATCGAGGTGCTGATCGCCAGCCCGGGCCGTCAGGCGGCGAACGGCGCCGAGCTCGCGGAGCGCCTCGAGCGCGCGTCCTCCTGCCGCACTCGCATCCTGACCTCGGTCGAGGAAGGCCAGCTCGCATTCGTGGGCGCGCTGTCGTGCGCACGCATCACCGGATGGCGCACGGTCGCGGTTGTCGACGTCGGCGGCGGCTCGGCACAAGTCGTCGTCGGCTCGCGGAAGACCGGTCCGGTCTGGGCGCGCTCGATCGACCTCGGCTCACAACGACTGACGAGCCGCCTACTCGCCCAGGATCCGCCGGGCGAGGCGGCGATCG
>DASXOW010000046.1:0-62196 GCA_036493955.1 Gaiellaceae bacterium | reverse complement strand
ATCGCCATCGCGCAGCCGTACGCGCCCGGTGCTTCGAGCACACCGAGCGACACGAGGTCGACGTGTGCGATCGGCATCGCTCCGGCGTCGTTCGCCGCGGTCGCCAGGTCGGGGGCAGCCTCCAGGACACCGAAGAAGTTCGGCTGCTGGAAGATCACCGCCGCCGCGCCCTCGGCCGCCTCGCGAACCCTGGCCGGATCGGTCGCACCCCCCTCGTGCGGCACCTCGACGACCTCGAGCCCGAAACCGGGTGCATAGGTCTTCACGACCTGGCGCACCTGCGGGTTGGTCGCCTCGGTGACGACGATCTTCGTGCGCCCGGTCGCGTGCTTCGCGACGAAGCAGGCGTCGGCAGCGACTGTCGTTCCGTCGTAGCCGGACGCGTTCGAGACGTCCATCCCGGTGAGCTCGCAGATCGCCGTCTGGTACTCGAAGATCGCCTGCAGCACGCCCTGGCTCATCTCGGGCTGATACGGCGTGTACGCGGTCAGGAGCTCTCCGCGCTGGAGTACCGCGTCGACGACGGCCGGGACGTAGTGGTCGTAGATGCCCGCGCCGAGAAAACACACCTCGTCGACGACGTTTTTCGCCGCGAGCTCTTCGAAGTGCCGCTGCAGCTCTGCTTCCGGAAGCGCCGGCTTGACGGCGAGCTCATCGCGGTAGCGAACGCCGGCCGGGATGTCCTGGAACAGCTCGTCGACGGTCGAGACACCGATCGCCGCGAGCATCGCCTCGCGGTCGGCATCGGTGACAGAGAGATAACTCATTCCCCGCTCCGGCACCGGCAAAGCCGGTACCTGCGCTCTTTGATGAGCTCCGTCAAGCCTACGCTCACGCGTCTTCCAGGACCTTGCGGTACTCGGCGACTGAGAGCAGCTGATCGCGCTCAGCCGCGTTCGACATCCGAATGCGGATCAGCCAGCCGTCACCGTAGGGATCCTCGTTCACGGTCTCGGGCGCATCCACGACCTTCCCGTTGACCTCGAGCACCTCGCCCGAGAGCGGCGAGATCAGATCCGAGACGGCCTTCACCGACTCGACCTCGCCGTACGACGCATCCTTCGACACAGTCGAGCCGACGTCGGGTGCCTCGTAGTGGACGAGCTCGCCGAGGGCGTCCTGCGCGAACCACGTCACTCCGAGGGTCGCCTCGTCCCCGTCGATCCGCGCCCAGTCGTGCTCGGAGTGGTACAGCAGCTCGTCGGGATACGACTCGCTCGCGGCCACTAGTGCCCCTTCCAGTGATGCTGCCCAGCTCCTGGGTCGCGAGCACCAAGCGATCGAAGGACGCAGGGAGTGCCCGTAGTGGTTACTACGGGCGCGACTGAGGACGCCCGAGCGCGCCGCGTGATCGCGGCCCAGGGGCGGGCGTGCATTGCTGGATGGGGCACCTACTTCTCCTTCTTATAGAGGGGCTTCTTCTCGACGACGCCGCGCCGGTCCTTGCCGCGCACGTCGATCACGAGCTCCGTGCCTGCCTTCGAAGCGGCTGCCGGCACATAGGCCATCCCGATGCCGACCTCGAGCATGGGCGACATCGTCCCCGAGGTCACCTCGCCGCCGCCGGCGACTGCCATGCCCTGCCGCGGAATCGCCTTCTCGGTCATCACGAATGGAACGAGCTTCTGCGCGGCACCGTCAGCCTTGACCGCCCGGAGGCGCTCGACCCCGGTGAAGTCCGTGTCGAGCGCGCACGCCCAGCCGAGGCCCGACGAGATCGCGTCCCAGCCGGGGCCGATGTCGTTCCCGTGCAGCGGGTAGCAGACCTCGAGGCGCAGCGTGTCGCGCGCACCGAGCCCACAAGGGATGACGCCGCGCGCGAGGATCGCGTCCCAGAGCTGGCCGGCCTCGTCGGCCATGCAGGCGAGCTCAACACCTTCCTCGCCCGTGTAGCCCGTCCGGTTCACCATCACCTCGACCCCGTCCAGTTCGCCCATCGCCCAGGTGAACGGCTTCGCGCGGTCGAGGCCGAGGCGATCGAGGGCGCGCGGCCCTTGCACGGCGAGCAGCGCGTAGTCGTCGGAGACGTCGCGCACATCGGAGCCCCGCAGCTCGCGCTCCTGGAGCCAACCGAACACGGCGGCCGCGTTCGAGGCGTTCGCGACGACCAGGTACCGATGCCCATCGAGCCGGTAGAGGATCACGTCGTCGACGATCCCCCCGGTCTCGTTGGTGACGAGCGTGTACTGCGCGTCACCCGGCTCGAGCTTGTCGACGTCGTTCGAGAGCGTCGCCTGCAGCAGATCGCGTGCCGTCGGCCCCTCGACCTCGAGCTCACCCATGTGCGAGACGTCGAACACGCCCGCATCGGTCCGCACCGCCTTGTGCTCCGGGATCACGCCCTCGTACTGCACCGGCATCTCCCAGCCGGCGAACGGGACCATGCGGGCGCCGAGCGCGACGTGACGGTCATAGAGGGGCGTGCGGCGCAGACTCTGCATCCGCGGGCGATGCTAACCGTCTGACCGCGCGTGAGGCGCGGAGTCACTCAAGAAAGGGCGAAGCCTCGCCGGGGGACCGACGAGGCTTCGGACCGGGTCGTGTGGGACTGCACTCCAGTCCCGAGAGGGCGCCCCCCTGGTTGCCGCTTTCTGCCCGGTGTAAACCTGCGGCTACTCGTCGCGGAGAAACGAGGGGACGTCGAGCGAGTCGCCGGAGTCGAATTCGGGTTGACGCGCCCCGAGAGGCGACGACACCTCTGACCCAGCGGCACGTGCACGGCGCCGGCGCTGGGCGCCGAAACCGGTGGCGATCACGGTCACGCGCACCTCATCCTTGAGCTGGTCGTTGATGACCGCGCCGAAGATGACGTTGGCGTTCTGGTCGGCCGCGCCGGTGACGACCTCGGCCGCCTCGTTCACTTCGAAGAGGCCGAGATCGGCCGGGCCGCTGATGTTCAGCAGGATGCCGGTGGCGCCCTCGATCGACGACTCGAGCAGCGGTGAGCTGACAGCTGTCCGCGCGGCTTCGGACGAGCGGTTCTCGCCGGTCCCCGTGCCGATCCCCATCAGCGCGGAGCCGGCGTCGCGCATGATCGTGCGCACGTCGGCGAAGTCGAGGTTGACGATCCCCGGCACGGTGATCAGGTCGGTGATGCCCTGGACGCCCTGGCGCAGGATGTCGTCGGCCAGCTTGAACGCATCTGCGAGCGGTGTCTTCTTCTCGACGACCTGAAGGAGGCGGTCGTTCTCGATCACGATCAGCGTGTCGACCTTGTCGGAGAGTTCGTTGATCCCGACCTCGGCCTGCTGTGCGCGGCGGCGTCCTTCGAATGCGAACGGCCGCGTCACCACGCCGACCGTGAGCGCTTCGAGCTCGCGTGCGATCTCCGCGACGATCGGCGCCCCACCGGTGCCGGTGCCGCCGCCCTCGCCCGCGGTGACGAAGATCATGTCGGCGCCCTTCAGCGCCTCTTTCAACTCGTCGCGCGACTCGGTCGCGGCCTCGCGGCCGACGCCCGGATCGGCGCCTGCGCCGAGCCCACGCGTCGCCTTCGCGCCGATGTGGATCTTCACGTCGGCGTCGCAGCCGAGGAGCGCCTGCGCGTCGGTGTTCACCGCGACGAATTCGACGCCGGTGAGGCCTGCGTCGACCATGCGGTTGACGGCGTTCGTGCCGCCGCCGCCGACGCCGACGACCTTGATCACAGCCAGGTAGTTGCCAGAACGTTCTCTCATGTCAATGTGGCTCGACCTCAAGCTCGAGTGCAGGGTGGGGCTGTCGAGCGCCTCCTTCCTTCGTCAGGGTACGGTCGGTTTCCTGCACTGTCAACAGCCTCGACTCTGCTAACCCTCAACCTCAACCTGTGACTTGAGGGACGGTCGACAGCACAGGACGGAGTGGAACGCTGACGTCGAGGTAGCCGGTCCCCCCGGCCGCCGCATCGGTCTGGCCAAGGATTCGGCGTGCGACTGCGAGCTTCAGGCGCAGGTCGCCGGTGTCGCCGAGGCGCACTTCGAGTCCGCCTCCGAGCGCGAGCGTGAGCTCGTCCTTCCCCACCCGGACAGCCGACACGCCGCCCGGGAGAGCCGCGCCCTGGAGCGGCGCGAGCGCGGTCGCCGCGTCTGCAAGTTGCGGCGGCAGCGCGCCGCCCACCTGCACGTCGACGGCCTTCGTCACCCAGAGGCGCGGCATGTGCGAAAGATGTGGATGCGGGAGCGTGCGAATCACGCGGCCGCTCGCACCGACGAGGAACGCGGTCGTTCCGGGCACCTGCCGGACGACGAGCACGGGTACCTCTCGCTTCACCGTCACCCGGAGCGTGTGTGGGAACGCACGGTCGACCGTGAAGCTCCGCACACCCGGGATCGGGTCGACGCTCGACGCGACGACGCCGCTGTTCACGCGTAGAAGGCTCGTCCCCAGGTCACCGGCGAGCGCGTCGCGAACCTGTTGCCGGAGCTCGGCGTTGCCGCCGCGAACATCCAACGTCTGGACGGCGAAGACGGACGTGTTGCGCGCGCCGACGTACGCACCGACGGCGAGCAGTGCGAGGAAAATCCCGATGACGAGCGAGCGCGCAGAGGGTGTCAGCTGCCGAAGGTCGGGCACGCTGCCGCGCACCGGGACCGGCGCGAGACCAGCGGTCGACCTACGACGTGCGGCCACGGCGCCTGACTTCGCCGCAGCCGTCCCTTCCCCTACAGAGGCGGCAACTCGAGCGGACCGAGGAATTGCACCTCGTGCTCGAGCTCGACGCCGAATCGCTCCTGGACGCGCCGTCGCGCTTCGGTCATCAAGGCAATGCAGTCCGCGGAAGTCGCGCCCCCACCGTTCTCGATGAAGTTGGCGTGTCGCGGAGATACGAGCGCACCGCCGATCCTGTGGCCCTTGAGGCCGCACTCCTCGATCGCACGGCCGGCGCCCAGCTCCACGCTCGGGTTCTTGAAGACGCTGCCGAACGTGCGCTTGTTCGTCGGCTGGGTCGCCTTGCGCTGTGCGAGCAACTCCGCCACCCGCGCTTTCACCGCTGCGGGCGACCCCGGCTCGAGCCTGAACCGGACACGCGCCACGACCTGGCCCGGCGCAAGCGCCGAGCGCCGGTAGGAGAGGCCAAGCTCGGACACCGAGACCGTGCGGCTGCCGTCGGCGTCGACGACGAGCGCATCGACCAGCACGTCGCACCATTCCCGGCCGTACGCGCCGGCGTTCATGCGCACGCCACCGCCGGCGGTGCCGGGGATCGCGGAGGCGAACTCGAACCCGGTCAGTCCCGCAGCGCGTGCGCGATGCAGGCAGACCGCGTTCGGGGCACCGCCGCCCGCGACGAGATCGTTCCCGTCGACTTCGGCCGCAACGAGCTCTCCGGCGAGCCTGAGCACGAGCGCGTCGACTCCGTCATCGTGCACGAGGACGTTCGAGCCGAGCCCGATCACGTCGACTGGGGCGCCCGTGTCGCGCGCCCAGCGCAATGTCTCTTGCAACTCGTCGACCGACTCGGGGCGCGCGAACCACCGCGCGGCACCACCGGTCCCGATCGTCGTGTGCCGCGCAAGTGAGACGTTCTCTTCGATCACGTGAGCATCCCGACCGCGCGATCGACGTCACCTGCACCGAGCACGAGCAGCACGTCACCGTCCCGAGCGCGCTGGTCCAAGCGCGCAACGCCCTGCTCGACCGTCGGCGCCCAGCCGGCGAGCACACCTTGGTCGGAGAGCGCGTCGACGATGAGCTTCCCGGTTACGCCGGCGATGGGAGCCTCGCGGGCCGGGTAGACATCCGTGACCGTGATGTCGTCTGCGGCGGCGAGCGCGGCGGCGAACTCGACCGCGAGATGCCGGGTGCGCGAATAGAGATGAGGCTGGAAAAGCACGCTCACCCGGCGTCCCGGAAACCGCTCACGCGCGGCAGCGATCGCGGCGGCGACCTCGCTCGGGTGGTGGCCGTAGTCGTCGACGACGGTGCGCGACCCTGACTCGTGCACCTCGAACCGGCGACCTGTCCCGGTGAAGCGACCGAGAGCGGGAGCGGCTTCATCGGGCGGAACGCCGGCGAGCTCGAGCGCCACCAGGGCTGCCCCCGCATTCGCGCGGTTGTGCGCACCCGGGAGCGCGAGCTCACCGTCGAACGGCGGCGCGTCACGGACGACGTGCGGGATGTCCGCAAGCCAGCTCTCGAACTCGTGCTCGAGCTCGGCGGCCGAGGCGAACTCCGTGTGGTGGTCGAGCTCGAGGTTCGTGACGACGGCGATCTCCGGAGCGAGCGCGAACGCCGTGCGGTCCGACTCGTCGGCCTCGACCACGAGGTAGCCGCCGCCGAAACCGGCGTTCGAGCCGAGCTGCGGCACCGGCGCTCCGATCAGCCACGCAGGGTCGCGTCCTGTCTCGCGCAGCGCGAACGCGATCAGCGCCGCCGTCGTCCCTTTCCCGTGGGAGCCCGCGACGGCGATCGACGGTCGCGCGGCGACGAGCTCGCGGAGGAACTCCTTGCGGCGCAAGCCAGGCACATCGGGATACGCGGACGACACGACCGCCTCCCAGCCGTCGGGGACGTGCGGCTCGGGCGAGATCTCGATCGGCACGTCGGCGAGCGGCTCGAGGTACGGCGTGCGGACGCGGTCCCAACCACCGACCTCCGCCCCCCACGCGCGAGCGAGCTGCGCGTAGGCGGACAGGCCGGCGCCGCCGATCCCGACGAACCAGAGGCGGCGACCGGTCATCGCGCGAGCGCGAGCAGTTCGTCGGCGATCTCGTCCGCGGCGCCGGGTCTCGCCGCACCGAGCATCGCCTCGCCCATCTTGGTCAGGCGCGGTGGGTCGTCGAGCAGCGAGCGCACGAGATCCGGGACACGGTCGAGCTCGAGCTCGCGGACGAGGATCGCACCGCCCGCCTGCACGAAGTGCTGCGCGTTCAATGCCTGGTGGTCGCCGGTCGCGAACGGGTAGGGGACGAGGATCGCAGCGCGGCCGGCCGCGGCGATCTCCCAGACTGCTGATCCCGAGCGCGCGAGCACGAGGTCGCACGCGGTGAGCGCGGCCGCGAAGCGGTCGGTCTCCGCGATCACGCGGTAGTCGGGACGATTCACGCGGCGTTTCACGAACTCGTAGTCTCGGCGGCCTGTCTGGTGGAGGATCACCGGGCCGCTCGCGCCCCACGTGTCGACCACCAGCTCGTTGAGCGCCTTCGCGCCGGCCAGCGCGCCGAACACGCCGAGCACCGGTCCGTCGGCCGGCAGCTCGAAGATCTCCCGCGCCTCCGGCTGCGTCACCGGCTGGGAGCGCGGGATCGGGCGTCCGACGACGCGCGACTTCCGCCGCCAGCGCGTCTCCAGTGGGTAGGCGAGGAGGAGTCGCTTCGCGAACGGGGCCGCAAGCCGATTCGCAAGACCGAGGTGCGCGTCCGCTTCAGTGAGCGCCGCGGGGATGCGAAGCGTGGACGCGGCGAACACCATCGGCCCGGCGACGAAGCCGCCGGCCCCCAGGACGACGTCGGGCCGCCGGCTCCGCAGGATGCGGCGGCAGGCGCGCGGCGCCGATCCGGCCAGCATCAGCGCGCGGGCCAGCTCGACCGACGGGCGTCGCGGCAGGCCGGTGATGCGGAACGGGTCGAACTCGTAGCCGGCCTCAGGGACCAGCCGCGCTTCGACGCGATCCGGCGACCCGGCGAACGTCACGTGTACGCCGCGGCTCGTCAGTGCGTCGGCGACTGCGAGTGCGGGCAGCACGTGTCCTGCCGTCCCCCCGGCTGCGATCAGACACCGAAGCTGTCGCTGCACTGCCACGTTGAGCGATGTTAAGGAGAATCCCGACGCCGGCGAGCAGCACGACGAGGCTCGAGCCTCCGTACGAGAGGAACGGGAGCGGGATCCCGGTCAGCGGGGCGGCTCCCATGACCGCGAGGATGTTCACCGCCGCCTGCCCGCAGACGAGCACCGTGAGCCCCGCAGCGAGCCGCTTGCCGAACGGATCACGGCACCGGACAGCGATGTCGAGCCCGGCGTAGGCGAACAGCGCGTACGCGGCGATCACCGCGGCAACGCCGACGAGCCCGAGCTCCTCGCCGATGTTCGCGAGCATCATGTCCGTGTGCGCCTCGGGTAGGTAGAAGATCTTCTGGACGCCTCGGCCGAGCCCGACGCCGAAGATGTGACCTGAGCCCATCCCGATCTCGGCCTGGAGGATCTGGTAGCCGGTGCCGGCCGCGTCGCGGGCCGGATGCAGGAACGCGAAGAACCGCGCGCGGCTGTACGGCCTCATCCAGATCGATGCGATCCCCGCCGACGCGGCGAGCGTGATTGCGGTCGCGAGCACGCGTACCGGCGTGCCGCAGACGACGAGCACGCCGACGAGCATGATCCCGAGCGCGATCGTCGTCCCGAGGTCGGGCTCGAGGACGAGGAGCACTGCGAAGACGGATGCCAGCGCACCTGCCGGCCGCCAGAGCTCGCGCAGCGTGCGCGGCGGCTTTCGTTTCGCGTAGTACGACGCAGCCCAGATCGCGAGTGACAGCTTCGCGAGCTCCGACGGCTGGAACGCGGCCGGCCCCAGCGAAACCCAACGCCGCGCGCCGTTGATCGGCGGGCCGATCGCGAGCACCGCGACGAGCGATCCGAGCGAGATCAGGACGAGCAGTGGTGACAGCGCGCGCAAGCGGCGATAGTCCCAGCGCTGCGCGAGGATCATCAGCACGATTCCGGCCGCCGCGTAGACCGCTTGCCGCTTCAGGTAGTAGCTCGGGTCGTTGCCGCCGATCGCGGCGGCCGCCGAAGTTGCGCTGTAGACCATCACGAGCCCGAACGCGACGAGCGCGAGCGTGACCATGATGAGCAGCCGAGAGTCGAGCTCGCGCCGTTGCATTGCCGGACGCTTTCTCCGGCGTGGACCCGACTCCTACGAGGATTCCGAGGCGGCCAGCTGCCTGGCTGCGCGCGCCCGCGGGGCGCGAACGCGGATGTGCTCCGCGAGGAAATACGAGCCGATCACGAGCGCGGCGGCGATCGCCTGCGCGACGAGCCCCTCGACCGTCGGGAACGTCGCGAACCAGAGGTTGACGAACCCTGGGAACGTCACCCCGATCGACGTCGTCGACAGCCAGCCTGCGAGCTGCAGCTCCTGGATCGTCTCGCCGACCATCACGAGCAGGACGAACCCGAGGAGCACGCCGGTCGCGACGAGCATGCGCCGGTACGGCAGCTTCTGCTGGAACGCGAACGTCGCGACTCCGACGAGCGCCGTGAGCCCGACACCGATCGAGACCCCTTCGAGCACCGTGCCCGAGCCCGCCTGGAGGCGCAGGTTCTGCAGGAAGAGCACGACCTCGAACCCTTCGCGGTACACGGACGTGAACCCGAGGATCGCGAGCCCGGTGAGTGCGCTCAACCCACCGGTGCCGAGCAACGCGCGGCGGCGCCGGTTGTGCGCTGCGATCCAGCCGGTCCAGTAGACCTTGTGGAAGAACCAGTTCATGACGACGAGCAGCACGGCGACGGCGAGCAGGCCGGTCGCGGCTTGGACGTCGAGACCGCCGCCGCCGAGCGCGCCGATCACCTCGATCGCGATGAACCACGTCGCCACCGACGCGAGGAGCGCGAGTGCGGCCCCCGCGGCGACCGGCCGCCGAAACCGGCGGTTCGCGCCGACGAAGCTGGCGGTGAACGCGGCGAGCACGAGCACTGCTTCGAGCCCTTCGCGGAAGACGAGAAGCGCCGTGTTCGTGACGACGGCGCCGTGGGCGAGATTGGCGGCCGGCGCGGTCGGGTCGGCGACCCCGTCGGGCGCCGTGATCGCCTTCCAGGTGAGCGCCCCGATCGCCAGCAGCGCGACGACCGACCAGGCGGCCCGCCGGCGGAGGCGCCGGCGCTCGAGGAGCTCTTCGACGGTGTCGCAGTGCTGGAACACCCGCATGTAAGGGGGACCTTACAGGATCAGCTACCGCGGCCCGGTGGCGAGTGAAGTCACAGCTGCGCGAGTCGCCGAAAGGCCTCGCCGCGTTCCTCGAAGTTCGCGAACTGGTCGTAGCTCGCGCACGCGGGGCTGAGCAGGATCACGTCACCCGGCTTCGCGAGCTGCTCGGCGCGCGCGACCGCCGCCGCGAGCGTCCCGTCGACGTCTCCAGCGACGACCTCGCCGATCCGCGGCCCCTCCGCCCCGATCAGGTGAATGGACCGCACGTTCGGGCCGACCGCGGCTCCGAGCGGCGCGAAGTCCTCGCCTTTGGGAGAGCCGCCGAGGATCAGATGGACTGGCTCGTCGGCGTAGGCCGCCAGGCCGCGCAGGGCGGCGGCGACGTTCGTTGCCTTGCTGTCGTTCACGTAGCGGACTCCCCCGCGCTCGCCGACGAGCTCGAGCCGGTGCGGGATGCCGGGGAACGTTCGCAGCGCCTCTGCGATCGCTTCGTCGTCGATCCCGGCAGCGCGAGCGGCAGCCGTCGCGGCGGCGGCGTTCTCACGGTTGTGCGCGCCACGGATCAGCGGCTCCGCCGGTAAGGGGTCGTCTGCGGAGAACTCGATCCCGTCGAGCCCGAGGCCGTGCGGCACGATCTTGGCGCGCGCGCGTTCGAAGATCCGCAGCTTCGCGTCCCGGTACTCGTCGAAGCTCGAGTAGCGGTCGAGGTGGTCCGGCTCGAGGTTCAGGAGCACCGCGACGTCGCACGCGAGCTCGTGCACGTCCTCGAGCTGGAACGAGGACAACTCGCAGACGACCCAGTCCGCGCGTTCGATGGACGTGAGCGCGACGCCGATGTTGCCCGCGACCGCGACGTCGCGGCCCGCCGCCTCGAAGATGGCGCCGAGGAGCGCAGTCGTCGTCGACTTGCCGTTCGTGCCGGTGACCCCGACGAACTTCGTCCCGGTCGGAGCGAGCCAGTGGTACCCGAGCTCGACCTCGGACCACACCGGGATCCCGCGCTCGCGTGCGGCGACGACGAGCGGGCGGGCACCCGAAACCCCAGGTGACTTCACGAGCACGTCGATCTCGTCGAGCAACGAGAGGTCCTCTTCGTTACCGAGGGAGCGGTCGACGAGCACCGCATTCCCGAGCCGGCCCGTCACGGCACGGCCCGAGCGCGCAGCGCCGTACATCAAGACTCTCATGTCCCGCGGAAGCCGAGGAAGTACTTGTAAAAGAGTGCGAAACCGGTCGCGCAGAGAATCGCCGTGACGATCCAGAAGCGCACCATGATCTTCGTCTCGGACCACGCCTTCATCTCGAAGTGATGCTGAAGTGGCGCGATCAGGAAGATGCGTCTGCCCCAATACTTGAAGCTGGCGACCTGCAGGATCACCGACAGCGAGGTGATCGCGAAGATCCCGCCTACGAGCAGCAGCAGCAGCTCGACCTTCATCATGATCGCCATCGCCGCGATCGCACCTCCGAGCGCAAACGCACCGGTGTCGCCCATGAACACCTCGGCCGGGTGGGCGTTGAACCAGAGGAAGCCGATCGCCGCCCCGATCAACGCTGCGCCGATGAACGCGACGTCGAGCCGGTTCTGAATGCGCGGGTGACCAGAGCGAATGAAGATCGTCACCGCCATCGCGGTCAACGTCGCGAGCGCGATGATCGACGTCCCGGCGGCGAGCCCGTCGACGCCGTCCGTCAGGTTCACGCCGTTCACAGCGCCGGCGATGATCAGGAACAGCAGCCCGTACCACAGCGGCCCGAGCGGGATCGAGAAGTCTGCGACCGGAACGTAGACATGGTGCGACAGGTGCTGGTGGTGCGCCGCGACCGCGACCGCGGCGGTGATCGCGAGCAACAGCAGCATCTTCCAGCGTCCGCGCAGACCGAGCGACCGCTTGTGCCGCATCTTGATGAAGTCGTCGAGGAAGCCGACCACACCACACGCGACGGCAGTGCCGAACACGGTCAGCGCAGGCAGCGTGTAATCCGAGAGCGGCAGGAACGCGATCGCCGCCGCGAGCAGGATCAGGACGCCGCCCATCGTCGGCGTGCCCTGCTTCGCGAGGTGGGTCTGCAGGCCCTCCTCCCGGATGTGCTGGCCGAACTCGTTCTTGCGCTGGAACGCGATGAAGGTCGGCCCACTGAGGATCGCGATGATCATCGCCACGACCGCTGCTACGACAACTCTGGCCATCAGCTGGTGAGATTCTCCGCGACGACCTCGAGTCCCACCGACCGGGAGCCCTTGACGAGCACGACGTCGCCCGGATGCAGCGCGCCGCGGAGGCGTTCCGCAGCGCCGCCCGCGTCCGCGACCCAGTCACCGCCGTACGCGCGCGCGAGGCCGCCGACGGCGATCACGTGCTCGATCCCGAGCTCGCGTACCAGCGCCCCGATCTCCTCGTGGTATGCGGGAGCGCCCGCGCCGAGCTCGGCCATCTCGCCGAGCACCGCGATGCGGCGGCGGCCGTTCGCACGCTCAGTCAGATGCTCGAGGGCTGCACGCATCGAAACCGGGTTCGCGTTGTAGCAGTCGTTCAGGAGCAGACCGCCGCCGGGCAACTCACGTTCCTCTTCGCGGAGCTGCGAGAACTCGACGTGTAGCTCGTGATCGGGAAGCGGGATCCCGAGGTGCCTTGCCGCGGCCACGGCGAAGCGGGTGTTCGCCAGTTGGTGCCGGGCGGAGTAGCTCGTCGCGAAGGGCAGCGGCGCGTGGGGATCGACCCGCTCGATGGTCAGGTCGGCGCGATCGAGGTGTGGCTCGAGCAGGGGGTCGTCGGGGATGACGGCGACACCGCCCGCCGGCAAGGCGGCGAGCAGCTCGGCCTTCGCCTTCGCAACGTTTTCGATCGTCTCGACGAGCTCGAGATGCACCGGGCCGACGTTCGTGATCACGCCGATGTCTGGCCTCGTGAACGACGCGAGGTATGCAATCTGTCCGAGCCCCCGCATCCCGAGCTCGGTGATGCAGATCTCAGTGTCGGGTTCGAGACGCGCAAGGGTCAGCGGCACGCCGAGCTCGTTGTTGTAGTTGCCCTCGTTCGCGATTGTCTTCGCCTGCGGCGCACAGATCGCGTACAGGATGTCCTTCGTCGACGTCTTCCCGGTCGAGCCCGTGATCGCGGCGATCTTCGCCTTCGAACGGTCGCGCACGGTGCCCGCCACGGTCGCGAGCGCGGCATGGGCGTCGGCCGGAACGAGCGCAGCCGCAGCGCCGCGCGCGAGCGCGTGCTCGACGAAGTCGACGCCGCCGCCGACCGCCAGGAACAGGTCGCCTTCCGCAATCCGACGCGAGTCGATCTGCAGACCGGTGACGGCATCCGCCCACGGCCGCGCGATCAAACGGCCGAGCGGCTCGACCACGTCGAGCTCGACGGGGATCATCCGCCGAGTACCTCACGTGCGACCGCGCGGTCGTCGAACGGCACGAACACCCCGCCGATCTCCATCTCCGTGTCCGCTCCTTTCCCGGCGATCACCACGACGTCTCCTTCACCCGCATCCGCGAGTGCCCGCTCGATCGCCGCACGGCGGTCGACGACGATCTCCAGCCGCCCGTCGGCGACCTCCTCCGCGATCGCCTGCGGATCCTCGCTCCGTGGGTTGTCGGTCGTGACGATTGCACGGTCGGCAAGCGACGCGGCGACGCGGCCCATCAACGGCCGCTTTTCGCGGTCGCGATCGCCGCCGGCGCCGAAGACGAGCGTCAGGCGGCCCGGGCCGAGCTCGCGCGCGGCGCGGAGCACGTTGTCGAGCGAATCGGGGGTGTGGGCGTAGTCGACGATGACGCTGAACGGCTGTCCCGCCTCGACGGACTCGAACCGACCCGGCACGCCGGCGACGGACTCGAGGCCCCGGCGGATCGCGTCGGGCGCGATGTCGAGAATGCGTGCCGCCGCGACGGCTCCGGCGGCGTTCTCCCGGTTGAAGCGGCCGCGGAGCCGCAGCCCGGCGCCGACGTCGTCGCCACCCGAGAACTCGATTGCGCCGGGGAGCTCCGCCGTCAGACGGCTACCCCACTCGTCGTCCACGTTCACGACCGCAGCGTCTGCCTGGTCGAACAGCGCGCGCTTCGCGGCGAAGTACGCGTCCATCGTCCCGTGGAAGTCGAGATGGTCCTGCGTCAGGTTCGTGAACACGAGCACGCGGAAGCGCGTGCCGGCGAGTCGGCCCTGTGCACTGCCGATCGACGTCGCTTCCATCGCACAGGATCGGTCGCCCGCGTCGAGCATCTCGCGCAACAGGCGCTGCAGGTCGATCGCCTCCGGTGTGTTGAGCCCGGTCGGCCGCTCGGCGCCGCCGACGACGCGGCGGATGTTCGTGAGCAGTGCAGGCCGTCGGCCGGCCGCAGCGAGGATCGCGTGGAGCAGGAATGCGGTCGTCGTCTTCCCGTTCGTCCCGGTCACCGCTGCGATTTCGAGCGTGTCGGACGGCCGGCCGAAGAACTCGGCTGCGGCCGGCCCCATCGCTTCGCGGACGCTCGGCACCACGAGCTGGGGGACGTCGAGACCCTCGAGCCGGTGCTCGACGACGAGCGCGACCGCACCGCGCCGTACCGCTTCCGCCGCGAAGTTGTGCCCGTCCGCCGTCTGGCCGGGAATGCAGAAGAACAGCGCTCCGGGCGTGACGGCACGCGCGTCGTAGGCCAGGTCGGTGACCTCGACCCCGAAAACGCTCAGATCCATCGCCGGGACCCTAGCGTCCGCCTCGCAGGTACTCCTCGATCGCCTCGCGGACGATCAGGGGAAACTCGTACTCGATCCGGAGTTCCCAGTCCTCGGGAACGTAGCCGCTGAAGATCCCGAGCTCCCAGTCGGTCGAGGCGACGAGGTACTCGCGGCCGGGTGCGGGGGTCGCTCCGACGAGCTCGAGCCGGCCTCGCGGCCGGCCGCGGAGCGGGCGCGGGGTATCGAGTTGGAACGCGCGCTCGTTCCCGCGCTCGAGCAGCTCGAGCAGCTGCTCCCCCGACATGCGCGTCAGTCCCGGGTTGGCCGGCGTCTCCGATGCTTCCCAGAGCGCACCGCGCGTGACGATGCCCGGCGGCAGGACGGCTAGCGTCTGTCCTTCGCTGTACAGGCCGACCTCCGCGCCGGCGCGGGCGCGGAGGATCTCGGCAATCGCGCGCGCGTCGAGCGGCTTCTCGATCGAGCCGAGCGGCTCCGCCAGGACCTCTTCGATCTCCGCCTCGACCGCCGCCGCCTCGGCGAGGACTCCCGGATGCAACTCGGTGTCGTCCGCCACGGGCCCGACGGAGGCGGTGATCCGGTCGCCGTCGATCTCGATCCGTCCGATGTGATCTCCGAAGCAACCTGCCTGCGTGACCAGGACCCGCCCGATCCACTCACCGTCGGGCAGTAGGTGGTGCGAGTGCCCGCCGATGATCAGATCGAAGTCGTCTTGCAGCTCCGGTGCGATGCGGCCGTCGTCCCACGGCGGGTACTCGTGCTCGTAGCCGAGATGCGAGAGGAGGACGACGAGCTCCGCACCCTGCTCTCGTAGGTCACGCGCGGCCGACTTCGCGACGTCGAGTACCTCGAGGCGCCCGAAGCCCCAGTCGACGTCGTCGATGCGGTCGAACGGGTCGGTGACGCCGACGATCCCCAGCTCGCCGAGCAGCACCGACGGGACCGGGCCGTCGATCCCGGTGAAGTTCGCGAGCAGCTGCGGATAGGTGGACGTACGCGCATGCTCTGTGAGCGAGCCAGGCCCGTAGCGCAGCCAGCACGCATTGCCGACCGTCGCCGCGTCGCAGCCGGCGATCGAGAGCAGCCGGTGCATCGCCGTGCCCTTCGTCAAGTTGGACAGTCGATTCGTCGTGTCCTCGACGTCACCCGCATCCAGGTAGAGCACGGTGTGATCGGAGCGAGCCTTCTCCCGCTCGACGATCGTCGCGATCTGCGCGAGCCGCTCCTGGTAGCCGTGGATGTCGTTCGTGTGGAGGATCGTCAGGCGCACGTCTCAGCGCGTCGGCGTCACGCGATGGTCCGGCGCGACGCCAAGGTACTGCAGGTCGAACTTCGCGATCTCGGCAAACGCCGGCGCGGCCACCGTGCCGCCGTAGATCCCGCGGGTCGGGTCGTTCACGACCACGAGCACGACGAGCCGCGGCTTCTTGACCGGAACCATGCCGACGAACGACGCGACGTACTTGCCCGTCGTGTAACCGTGCGGCCCCGGCACCTGCGCGGTGCCGGTCTTGCCGGCGACCGTATAACCGGGAATCGCGGCTGCGTTGCCTGTGGCGCCGTGCTCGTCGACGACGCCAGTGAGCATCTTCTTCAGCACCTCGTCGATCTGCGGCGTGACGACGCGCCGGCGCTTGTGCTGGTTGTACAGCTGGCCGCCGATGCGCTCGACGAGGTGCGGCTGCACCCAGACGCCGCCGTTCGCGATTGCCGCGTAGGCGGAGGCCATCTGGATCGGCGTCACCGAGATGCCCTGCCCGATCGGCACGTTGCCGATCGTCGAGCCGTACCACTTCTCGAGCGGGAGCACGAAGCCGGGACTCTCACCGGGGAAGTCGATGCCGGTCGCCTTGCCGTAGCCGAACTTCTCGATCCAGTTCATCAACGCCGCGCTCCCGAGCTTCTCCGCGATCGTCACGGCGCCGACATTCGAGGAGTGCGACAGGATCTCCGAGGTCGTGAGCCACTCCGTCGGCCGATACTCGGCGTCGTGAATCACGCGGTCGGCGACGTGAATCGAATAACGCAGCCTGAACTTGGTCGACGGGCTCACGATGCCCTGCGAGAGCGCCCCGGCGATCGTGACGAGCTTGAAGGTCGAGCCGGGCTCGTAGGTGTCGGTGACAGCACGGTTCCGTTGCGTCGAGTACGGGACATTGCCTGCGTTGTTCGCATCGAAGACAGGCGCCTGCGCCATCGCCAGGATCGCGCCCGACCGCGGATCGATCACGATCGCGCTCGCGGACGCCGCGCGGAACTGCGTCACCGTTTTGCGGAGCACGGCTTCGGCGTTCGCCTGGATGCGGCTGTCGATCGTCGTGAAGAGGTTCTGGCCCTGGCGCTCCGGTGTCGAGCTCAACGTGTCGATCGCCTGGCCGGTGGCGTCGCGGATGATTGTCTGCTTGCCTGCGCGGCCCGCGAGCTTGCTGTTGTACTGAAGCTCGAGCCCGCCAAGGCCCTTGTTGTCGATCCCGGCGTACCCGATCACCGGCGCAGCGACCGTGTTCTGCGGATACGCACGGCGCTCTTCGGGATAGGAACCGATGCCGGTGAAGTGCTTGGCGAGGAAGGTGTTCGCGGCCTTCGGATCGGCGAAGCGGGCGACGTAGACGAAGCGCGAGGTCTTCTGCAGGAGCTTCGGATACAGCTTGTTCGCATCAGCACCCAATAGGTGTTGCGCGGCGAGCGCGATCCCTCGCGCGTCGCTGACCAGATGCGGATCGGCGTAGACGGTCGTGTCCTGCTCACCGATCGCCAGCTGGACGCCGCTCCGGTCGAGGATCGAGCCGCGACCCGCCGGCGTGGTCAACGTCTCCTCATGCATGCGCTGCGCCTGCGCGCCGTACGTGGCGGCGTGCACGACCTGCAGCCATGCGGCGCGGCCGAGCGCGATCCCGAACACGACGATGAAGGTCGCGAGGATCAGCCGGATACGGCGGTTGGCGCGCCGGTCGGACGTCACTTCTTCGCGAGGTCGACGTACGCGTACTCCGACGGATCCCGGTACACGAGCCCGTACTGCGCCTTCGCCGACGCCGTAATCCGTGGCGACGCGATGAGGCTCGAGTACTGCGTCTGGAGTGCGGCATTGTCCGCCAGCAGCTTCGACCGCTCGGCGTTCGCCGAGTCGAGGCGCAGGTTGAGTTGAAGGACAGCCACGTTCACGAATACGACGCCTGTGAGAAGAATCCCGCCGATCGCGATCCACAGGATCCCGCCGCGTGCGCGGGCTTTGCGGGCGCGCGAACGTGTGCTGACGCGCGGGCGCGCAAGGGGTTGCGTGACGGCGGCCATCAGACCTTCGTCCCCACTCGGAGGCGCGCCGACTGCGCGCGCGGGTTGCGGGCGACCTCCGCCGCGGTCGGACGGATCGCTCGCCGCGGCGTCGCGCGCATCGTCGGCTCGGAGCCGCAGACGCAGATCGGGAAGTCGGGCGGGCAGGTGCAACCCTGTTCTTCGCGGCGGAGAAACTGCTTCACGAGCCGGTCCTCCAACGAATGGAACGAGATGACCGCGAGGCGGCCGCCGGAACGCAGCATCTCGAGCGCGGCTGGCAGCGCGCGCTCGACCGCACCCAGCTCGTCGTTGACCTCGATGCGGAGCGCCTGGAAGACCCGCTTCGCCGGATGGCCCTCGCCGAAGCGCGCCGGTGCGGGGATCGCTGCCTTGATCACGTCGACGAGGTCGCCGGTGCGCTCGAACGGCTGCTCGCGGCGCCGCTTCGCGATCGCGCGGGCGATCGGCCGTGCGTACCGCTCCTCGCCGTACCGCTTGAAGATGTCCGCGAGCTCGCGCTCGCTCAGCTCGTTGACCACGTCTTCGGCCGACGTGCCCGCGCTCGGATCCATCCGCATGTCGAGCGGCGCGTCGACCGCGTACGAGAATCCACGCTCGGGACGGTCGATCTGCATCGACGAGACGCCGAGGTCGAGCAGCACGACGTCCGCCCGAACGCCGTTCGCCGCCAGGTGCTGCAGCACGGTCGAGAACTCTCCGTGGTGCAAACGGGCCTTGAGGCCATGCTCGCGACGGAAGCGGTCGAAGAACGGTGCGACAGTCGGGTCGCGGTCGATCGCGATCAGGCGTCCGTCACCGCGCAGCCGCTGCGCGAGCAGCGCGGCATGGCCGCCGGCGCCGAAGGTGGCGTCGACGATCGTCTCCCCGGGACGCGGGTCGAGATTCGCCACCACCTCCTCGGCGAGTACAGGGACGTGATCGGTCTCAGTTGGCAAGACGCTCGGCAACATCTTCCGCGCTCCCTTCGACCTCGTGCAGCTGTTGGCGCCACGCGGCGCGATCCCAGATCTCCAGGTGGTCGGACACACCGGCCACCGTCACCTCGCGCTTGATCCCGGCCGCCTCGAGCAACGTCGCGGGAATCACGAGCCGTCCCTGCTTGTCGAGCTCTCCCTGGGCCGCACCCGAGAAGAAGTGCCGGCGGATCTTCCGGCCGTCAGCCGAGAACTGGTCGACGGACGTGAGCCGATCCGCCATCTCTCCCCAGGCATCGATGGGCCACGCGAGCAGACACCCGTCGAGACCGCGTGTGACGACGACTCCGTCTCCGAAAGCGCCTCGGAGCTTCGACGGGAGTGTGAGTCGGTTCTTCTCGTCCAGCGCATGCTCGTGCTCACCTAGCAGCATGGTCCACTTCGGACCACTCTACCCCACTTTCCCCCACCTGTAAAGGCCGGACGGTTGCCGTCGGCCCGGGGGCGCGCGAAGATCGGCCATCTTTCCGGAGACGCGCTATGCACGCAGCGGCGAGGTATCGATCGCCTACCAGGTCGTCGGGGACGGCCCGATCGACCTCGTCTACATCCCCGGCTTCGTCTCCAACGTCGAGATGACATGGCGCGTGCCGGAGCTCGCGGCATACCTCAACCGTCTCGCGTCGTTCACGAGACTCGTGATCTTCGACAAGCGTGGCACGGGTATGTCCGACCGTACGGTCGATGTGCCGACCTTGGAGACGCGCATGGACGATGTCCGCGCAGTGATGGACGCGGCGGGTTGCGCCTGCCCCGTGATCCTCGGGATCTCGGAGGGTGGCCCAATGAGCGTGCTCTTCGCCGCAACGTATCCCGACCGGGTTGCCGGCCTCATCCTGCTGTCGACGTGCCCGCGACCCGTATGGGCGCCCGATTATCCCTACGGCGAGTCGAGCGACGACTACGACCGCTGGACACGCCGCGCCGTAGACGCCTGGAGCTCGGCGGAAGGTCTGGACGAGATGATCTCCGAGCTCTACCCCGGCTACGATGGCGAGAACCGGCGAGCGATGGCCGAATACCTACGCCAGGCCGCGAGCCCTGGTGCCGTCGCTGCGCTCGACGCTCTCAACAAGGAGATCGACGTGCGCGACGTGCTGCCTTCGGTCCGCGCACCAACCCTGGTCATGTGTCTCACGAAGAGCTCCGAGGTGGTTGTGAAGGGCTCTTCCTTCATGTCGGACCGCATCAGCGGCGCAAAGCTGGCCGAGATAGCGGGTAGCGGGCATGCGCCGACACGCGAGAACGTCGACGCAATCGTGGCCGAGGTCGAACGCTTCGTACTCTCCACGAAGGCGCGTCCATCCGATCGAGACGACCTGCAGCGAATGCTGGCGACGCTGTTGTTCACCGACATCGTCGGCTCGACAATGCATGCCACGCGACTTGGCGATCGAGCCTGGCGTGAGCTGCTCGCCCGGCACCACGCCATAGTGCGGGAGGAGCTCGTCCGATTTCGCGGCCATGAGCTGGACACCGCCGGCGACGGGTTCTTCGCACGGTTCGACGGGCCGGGCCGTGCAGTCCGGTGCGCCCAAAGTGTCGTAACGCGCGTCCGCGAGCTCGGGCTCGAGGTGCGCGCCGGTGTTCACACCGGCGAATGCGAACTGTTCGAGCAAAAGGTCGGCGGTATCGCCGTCAGTATCGGAGCTCGCGTGGCGGCCCAGGCAGACGCCGGAGAGGTGCTCGTCTCGGGCACGGTGCGAGACCTCGTCGCAGGCTCGGGGATTACGTTCGACGACCGCGGTACTCACACCCTGAAAGGCGTCGAGGGAGAGTGGCGGCTCTTCGCTGTTTCAGCGGTCGACTAGACGAGCTGGATCGGGTCGCCGACGCGGACGCGGCCGGTCTCGGCGACCGCCGCGTGGATCCCGAAGGGAAGCGGCTCGGTGGTCTCGGCAGCGCCGCGGTACGCCGCAAGGCCCTTCAAGGTGTCGAGGTCGATGCAGCCTGTGTCGGGGTTCTGCTTCGTGATCACGCACCGGCCGACGTGGCCCTGCGGGATGATGACGGCGTCGCCGATCTGCACTCGCCGGCCCCGCCACCCGTCCTCTTCGTGCGCGTCGATGCCCTCGACCCCGAAGTTCATGCGGAAGCGGCGGCGGTCGACCACGTCGACTCCGAGCTGTTCCGCAAGCCGACCGAGCGACGCGGTCGCGAGCAGTGTCGCAGCACCGCCGCGTCCGCGATCCGGTGCAGGCGACTCGGGCTCGACGAGCAGCACCGGCTCGCCCACGAGTTCGGACACGGCCTCTGACCACGGGCCGACGACCACGCGCGCCTTGCGGGGCGTCCGGTGGAACGTCGTCTCGACCTCGTCGCCGCGCTCGACGTTTGCGTCGACCTCCCGGCCGTCGGGGAAGCGAAGCGAAAGCCGGTCAGCCTCGGCGTCGTAGTCGGCGCGAACGAGCTGCAGCGGACCGTGATCCTCGTTGTTGACGAGACGACCGCTCCCGGAGATGAAATAGAAGCGACGGTCACCTTGAACGCCTGCCTCGAGCAAGTTGGCTTCGTCGACGAACTGGAACATCGTCGCTTTCACCGGTGTGCGAGCGATCCAGGCGACCCGGGCAGTCATGCCGGGAACGCTAGCTGCCCCTCGTACGGGCCTGCTCCCGCGATCACGGCCGCCCCGGCACGCGCGGCCAGCTCGGTGGCTACGGACGGGTCGTCACCTCGTGCCAACGAGAACGCGAGTGCCGCGGCGAATGAATCGCCGGCTCCGTACGTGTCGGCGATCGCAGCTACGCGAACAGCCTCGTACCGCTCGCCGTCGAGCGTGCCGCCTTGCGCGCCGTCGGTGAGTGCGACGTGCCGGGTCGTCACCGAGCCGTCGTAACGCTCGCCGGGGTCGTTGGCGCTCGCCACGAGGAGGTCGAGCTCAACTCCTGCACGCTCGAGCGTCGGCAGCTCCCGCACGGTCGCCGCGAGAAACCGCCCGTGCCGCCCGGCACGCAGTGACTCTTCGTCGCCGGAGACGAAGAAGACGAGGTCGTAGCCGTCGAACGGGAGCGGGCCGTGGGCGAGCAGCTTGTCGCCGAGGACGGTGATCGTCCGCTCGCCGTCTCCGTCGACGTGTGTCCACGCGCGCCTCGTCACCCCTCCCCACTGCACGTGCACGTCGATGCCGAGCTCTGCGAGCCGACGTGCCGCGTCGCGCCCGAGAGCGTCGTCGCCGAGCGCCGTGAAGAGCTCGCAGCGTCCGGCGAGCAGCGCCAGCTGCCGCGCCACGACGGCGCCGCCGCCGGCCGGCTCTTCCCACACACGGTCCGCGTGCACGATCTCGCCCGCCGACGGCATGCGCGGGACGCGGGCGAACTCCACCCATTCGACGTGGCCGACGACTGCGCATCTCACGATCCCAGACCCTGCCACGTTTCAGGATCATGGGGACGATGGCCACGCCGCAGGTCCCGCCGTTCGAGCGCTTCTACCTCACCCATCGCGACGAGGTGCTCGGGTATCTCCGGCGGCTGCTCGGCACTCGCGCCGAGGACGCCTGGCAGGAGACGTTCTTGCGTGCACTGCGTGCGTATGAGCGCCTCGAGCACGGGCGTCACCTGCGCGCGTGGGTGTTCACGATCGCGACGAACGTCGCGCTCGACGAATTGCGCGTGAAGCAGCGAACGGTCCCTCAGGTCGACCTCGAGCCGGTCGCGGAGCTGCAGCGAGACGCGTTCCGCGAGCTTGAGCACCTGACGGGCGACCTGCCGCCGACCGAGCGGGCCGCGGTCGTGCTTCGCTACGGCTACGACCTCCCCTACGCCCAGATCGCCGACGCACTCGGCTCGTCCGAGGAGGCCGCGCGCGCCGCGGCATCGTCCGGCGTCCGACGCTTGAGGAGGACACATGAATGTGACCAGTGATCTCGACGCGAAGTTCCGTGCCGCAGCTGTCGCCGAAGGACTCGTCGACGTCCGCTACGACGTGGTCGCGTCGCCCGTCGGAGACCTGCACGTCGCGGCCACCGCTCGCGGGCTCTGCCGCATCTCGTACGACGGTGCCGACTGGGAGGAGCGGCTGGCGCGCGGGTTCGGTGTGCGCGTGCTCCGCTCGCCGCTCGACGACGTCCGCCGCGAGCTGGACGAGTACTTCGAGGGACAGCGCCGTGAGTTCGACCTGCCGCTCGACCTGCGCGTCGCGCCGTTCCCCGCGGACGTGCTCCGGGAGCTCGCGCGCGTGCCGTACGGCCGCACCGACACCTACGGGAAGCTTGCGGCACGCGCCGGGCGGCCGAAGGCGGCACGCGCGGTCGGCACGATCATGAACCGGAACCCGATCCCGATCGTGCTGCCGTGCCACCGGATCGTCGGCGCAAACGGCGATCTCACCGGCTATGCAGGCGGTCTCGCGGTGAAGCGGCGCCTGCTCGAGCTCGAGGGTGCAAGCTTCGAGGCGTGAGGCGGGTCGTGATCGTGGGTGGAGGGTTCGGCGGGCTGGCCGCGGCCCGCAGGCTCCGCCGTGCCGATCTCGACGTGACGCTGATCGACCGGCAGAACTTTTTCCTGTTCCAGCCGCTCGCGTACCAGGTCGCAACCGGGTCGCTCTCGTCGGTCGAAGTCGCAATCCCGCTGCGCAACGCGTTACGCCGGCAGAAGAATGCGCGCGTCGTGCTCGGCGCGGTGACCGCGTTCGACCTGCAGGCACGAACTGTCACCGTCGACGATCTGCCGAACGGCAGCAGTCAGACGGTCGGATACGACGTGCTCGCCGTTGCCGGTGGGTCGCACTACTCGTACTTCGGCCGCGACGACTGGCAGGAGCACGCGCCGGAGCTGAAGACGCTCGACGGAGCGCTCGACCTGCGGGACCGGATCCTGCTCGCATTCGAGGCGGCCGAGTCCGAGCAGGACGACGCGGCGCGCGAGGCGTGGTTGACGTTCGTCGTCGTCGGCGCCGGCACGACGGGAGTCGAGATGGCGGGACAGATCGCCGAGCTCGCGCGCGACGTTCTCCCGCGTGAGTACCGCGACGTCGACACCCGCCGGGCACGCGTGCTGCTCGTCGAAGCGGGCGATCGTGTACTTCCGGCGTACGGCGACAAGCTGTCCGCGAGCGCCGAGAGTCAGCTGCGCTCGCTCGGCGTGACGCCGATGCTCGAGAGCAGGGTCACAGAAATCGACGCCGAGGGTGTCACGCTGGCCTCGGGCGAGCGCATCCCCGCGCGCGCCAAGGTCTGGGCTGCCGGGGTCGCGGCGTCCGAGCTCGCACGGCTGCTGGCAGACGCCGCCGGGATGGAGGTCGACCGAGCAGGGCGCATCACGGTCGAGCGCGATCTAACGCTGCCCGGCCACCGCGAGGTGTTCGCATTCGGCGACATGGTCGTCGTCGACGGACTGCCGCTGCACGGTGTCGCGCCGGTCGCGATGCAGCAGGGTCGTCACGTCGGCCGGTCGATCCGTCGGGACGAGCGCAAGCCCTTCTCCTACAACGACAAGGGAGAGCTCGCAACGATCGGCCGCGCGCGGGCCGTCGGCTCGATCAAGGGAGTACGGGTCACCGGCTTCGTCGCGTGGGTGATGTGGCTCGGGATCCACATCGTCTACCTCGTCGGCCTGCAAAACCGTCTCGTCGTGCTCACGCGCTGGGCGTTCGCGTACCTGACGCGCGGTCGCGGCGCGCGTGTCATTCACGACCGGTCCTAACGCTCTTCGCCAGAGCTGAGGCGACGATGCGCACCGCTTCGGCGTACGCGGCGGTCGCGAGGTTCGAGCCCCACGTCAGCCGCGCGACGCCGAGCTCCTCGAGCTCGGCCGGCGGCGGTGTCCCAGGCTCGGCGATCACATTGATGGGGCCTTTGATCCGGTGCACCAGCGCGTCGAGTGAACTGACCGGCGCGAGGATCGGGTAGACGCAGTCCGCGCCCGCCGCGAGGTACGCGTTGCCGCGCTCGGCCGCCTCGGGGACATCGCCGGTGCCGATGCGCACGAAGATGTCGACGCGCGCGTTGATCACGAGATCGGGAACGGCCTCGCGAATCGCGCGGATCGCGGCGACCTGCTCCTCGACGTCGACGAGGCCCGCACGGGTCGAGTCCTCGAAGTTGATCCCGACGAGGCCCGCCTCCCACGCAGCGCGCGCGGTGCCGACCGGGTCGCCGTAGCCACGTTCGAGATCCCCGGTCACGGGAACCTCGACGGCCTGCGCGATCCGACCCGCGGCTTCGACCATGACATGGCCGGGTGCGCGCTCCCCGTCCTCGAACCCGAGCGAGCGGGCGACGGCGGCGCTCGACGTCGCGAGTGCCCGGCACCCGTCGAGTGCAGCGAGCGCGTTCGCGCTCGCGACATCCCACGCGTTCGGCAGGACGAGGATCGGCGGCGCGGTGTGCATCCGCCGAAACGCCTGGGCCTTCTCGTTCTGGCTCACGCGGCAAGCCTACGCACGCGGTGCGGGGTCGGCGGGATCGGGTCCGACATACGTGGCGCGCATGCGAAGCGGCGACGGCGACGCGTGCTCCTCGAGCGCATGCGCGACCCAGCCGGCGGTCCGCCCCACGGCGAAGATCGCCTGGCCGCCACCGCGAACCAGCCCGAACCCGTGTGCGAACGCGGCGAAGGCGAACTCGGCTCCGGCCGGCGGCATCGAGTGCGCCTCGGCGAAGCCAAGAAGTGTCGAGATTGTGCGCGTGCGCGCGGCCGGAGCGAGGCGGAGCGTCTCCTCGAGCAGCAGCTCGGCGCGTGGGTCGCCTCCGCCTTCGTAGCCGGAATACCAGAGAGACTCCCCGCGCCGGAGGTGCTCCTCGACGACGATCTCGACCGATCGTCCCGTCGCGACCTCGGCGAGCAGTTCTTCCGCCCACGGCGTTGCGAAACCGTGGCGTGGCCCCTGGAGCGCGGCGACCGCCGCCTGCACCGACGAGTAGATCGGCGCGCGCGTGTTGGCGGCGACCCGCGCGGCGAGCGTCGACGCGGCAAGGCCGTGGTCGGCGACGAGTACGAGCGCGAGCTCGAGGCCTTCGACGAGGCGCGCGTTCGGCCGCTTCGAGAGACGCCGCGCAAGTTGAGCTGCAATCCCACCGGCCGTCGCCGATCCGGCCGCGACGGTCGGCAGTGCATCGACGAGCGTCGTGATCAGCGCGGCGGCAGCGCGGCGGACCGTCCGCGGCGAGAGGTCGTTGCGAAACGGGTCGTGCGCCGCGACGAACGGGATCATCGCGGCGAACCGGTCGAGCGGCAGCGTCATCTCGGGGAGTCGCGCTTGCGCGGCGCGCGCGGCTTTCACGGCGCCGGGCGGCGCGACCCACCGCGGCTCCTCCCCCGGCTCGACCTCCCACAGCTTCTCCGCCGTCTGCTCGAAGGTCGAGGTTCGCGCGAGCTCGAGGACGTTCTCGCCGCGGTAGAAGATCCCGTCGTCGCGCGAGAGCGTGATCGCCGACGACACCGGTGCGGATGGAGCGGCGCGGCGCGGACGCGCCTGCAGGCGGCGAAGATCCGTCGGTGCGAAGAAGCTCTCGCGCGAGTCGCTCGCGCGATGGGCGGCCAACAACCCGCGACTGACATAGGCGTAGAGCGTCTCGGTCTTGACGCCGAGCGTCCGCGCGGCCGCGGAGGTCGGGATCAGGCCGGTCTGGCGAAGGAACGCCGCAGTCCGATCATCCATATCGTTGATTCTAATCAACGTTGATGACGGTATGTAGAGTCCGGGGCATGACAAATCTCATCGACGTTCCCCGCGGGTTGAAGGGCGTCGCCGCCGCCGAGACGCGCATCGGCGACGTCCGCGGCAGCGAGGGCTTCTACCACTACGGCGCGTACAACGCGACACGCCTCGCCCGCGAGCGGACGCTCGAGGAAGCGTGGTTCCTCGTCCGCACGGGACGTCTGCCGGGCGACGAGCAGCTCGCCGAGTTCACCCGCGCGGTCGCCGACCACCGGGCCATCCCCGCCGACGTTCTCGCCGCGCTGCCAACGGTCGCGCGCCTCGCCTCGGGCGAGCAGCCGCTCGAAGCGCTACGGGCGGCGTACGAGCTGTTCGCCCTCGCGAAGCGCTACCGGCCGTGGCTCGACCTCGACGAAGCAACACTCGACGGCCAGGCGCTCGAGACGGCGGCGATCTTTGCGCCGATCGTCGTCGCGCTTCACCACCTCGCACGCGGCGAGGAGCCGATCCCCGCCCGGGAGGATCTCGGCCAGGCAGCGAACTACCTCTACATGCTCGAAGGACGCGAGCCGAGCCCGGACCGTGTGCGCGCGCTCGAGGCGTACCTCATCTCGACGATCGACCACGGCTTCAACGCGTCGACGTTCACCGCGCGTGTCGTCACCTCGACCGGCGCCGACGTCGCGTCCGCCGTGATCGCCGCGATCGGCGCACTGTCAGGGCCGCTCCACGGCGGCGCACCGTCGCGCGTGCTGGACATGCTCGACGCGATCGGAGAGCCGGCGAATGCGGAGGCGTGGCTGAAGGCCTCCCTCGAACGCGGCGAGAAGCTAATGGGCTTCGGCCATCCCGTCTACCGGACGACCGACCCGCGCAACGTGATGCTCAAGGAGGTCGCCGCCGACCTGGGCAGTGAGCGCCTCGACTTCGCCGCGCACGTGGAGGAGACGGCTGAGCGACTGCTGCGCGAGCGCAGGCCGGACCATCCGCTCTACGCGAACGTCGAGTTCTATGCGTCGATCGTCCTGGACGCGATCGGCCTGCCGCGCGCACTCTTCACGCCGACGTTCGCCGTCAGTCGCGTGATCGGCTGGACCGCGCACATCGTCGAGCAGACGAAGAACAACGCGATCCTGCGCCCGAGCGCCCGGTACGTCGGCCCGGAACCGATGTCGTAGCTCCTACATCTCCGGCAGCTCCCCGAGCAGCCGGTACCCCACGCCCCACACGTTCTCGACGAGCGCCTCGCCCGTCGCCGCCTCACGGAGCTTGCGCCGCAGGCGCGACGCGTGCGAGTCGAGTGTTCGCGTCCGCGCCGGGGCGCGGTACTCCCACACCTCGTACAGGAGCTCCGCCTTCGTGAACACGCGCTCGGGCTCGCGCGCGAGCTGAACGAGGAGCTCGTACTCCTTCTGTGAGAGGTGGATCCGCTTCCCCGCCACCCGCACGTCGCGTGTGCGCGTGTCGATCCGCACCGGCCCGGCTTCGAGGAGCTCTACCGCTGCCGGCCTTGACCGCCGGAGCACAGCGTGGATCCGCTCGACGAGCTCTTGGTAGTCAAACGGCCGCGGCACGTAGTCGTCGCAGCCCTTCCGGAACGCGTGGACGCGATCGACGGCGTCGGCCTCCGCGCGGCCGATCATGATCACCGGTGCGTGCTGTGCGAACCGATCGACGTCTTCGATGTCGCCTGCGAGGACGAGGTCGAACCGCCCACTCGCCGGGACGAGGCGGAAGCCGTCCTCCGGGAGATGACGCTCCAGCTCGGGCTCACTTGCTGCCAAGAGCAGTGCGGCTGACATAAGACGAAGCTAGCCCCGCCATACCCCCGCGGCCAGTCGTCCTTTCGCACGATTCTGCGCCGAACTGTCCTCAGTGCCAGTCGGCGTAGCCCGGATTCATGTCCCCTGAGAGATGCGTGAGCTGGCGCAGGCCGCCACCATCGGCGTCGAGGAGGAAGAGCTGATTCACGTTCGACCCGTCCGCACGCGAACCGCGGAGATGGAAGACGATCTCGGTCCCGTCCGGCGACCAGCTGTCGGCGAACGCGCTCAGCTCACCGTGGTAGTGCGTGATCTGCGTGAGGTGGCTGCCGTTGGGCGCCATCGTAAAGAGGTTCGCGTTCTGCCCGGGCTTCGCGTCGTTGTGGCTGTTGAACAGGATCTTCGTGCCGTCGGGTGACCACTTCGCGTTGTTCGCGTTGAGCTCGAACGGGGTCAGCGGAGTCGCCGTGCCGCTGACGTCCCGCACCTTGAGGATCTGGCTCTGATCCTGGCCGTAGTGCTCGGTGAAGACGATCCATCTCCCATCGGGTGACCACGACGGACGCTGGTCGTTGTGGTTCGGGAACTGCACGCGTGTCAGTGCGTACGGAAATGACCCGTCGGCCTGCGCGATCTGAATGCCCTGCGGCTGCGCCGGGATGTTGCTCTCGTCGAATGTGTACGCGATGTTCTTTCCGTCTGGTGACCACGTCGCCTCGCCGTTGAACAGCCCGGTGACGAGTGGCAGCTTCTTCAGCTCCGATCCGTCGGGCCGGATCGTGAAGAGACTGATGATCGACTTCGGTGTCCGCGCGTAGTCCGAGTCGAAGAGGATCAGCTTTCCGTCCGGCGACCAGTGCGGCTCTTCGACACCCGGGACGCTGCTCCGCTTGACGTCCAGGTGCGTGATCTGCTCGATCTTCGTGCCGTCGGGCGCGATCGTGAACAGCTGATACAGGCCGTCAACCTTCGCCTGGAACACGATGCGGTGACTCGGTTCCGAGCCGCGCATCACCAGCGCCGCGGTGAGCACACCCGCCGCGACGAGGAGACCGCCTGCCCCCAACCAGATTCGACGACTCAGCGTCCGGTGAGTCTCTCAGAGACGCCCGGAGCGGACAACGCCCCAGAGCAGCCACACGCCAAGCACGGCCGAGAGAAAGAAGCCGAACGCGGCCACGATGTGCAGACCCAGGATGTGCGGGCCTGCCTTCGCGAAGATGCCGATCAGACTCGAGCCGATCAGGCCGCCGGTGACGACGAGCGCGATCACGAGGCGGTTGAACAGCGTGTCGAGCTTGTGGAGCAGGTCGTCGAGGCCCTTGTGCACGAACCCGACCTCGATCTGCCCGTCGCGCACCTGCTCGAGCGTGTCGTGGATCTGGTGCGGAAGCTCGGCGGCGTACATCCCGAGCTTCCAGCTCTCCCGCCGCGCGCGCGCCGCGATGCGCCGCGGCGTGAAGCGCTCCAGCATCAGGTCGCGCGCGTACGGCTTCGCAACCTCGAACACGTTGAAGTCCGGGTAGAGCTCGACGCCGACGGAGCCGAGCGTCGCGATCGCCTTGTCGAGCATCACGAAGCGGGTCGGGAGCCGCAGGTTCATCGTGTAGATCAACGTGAACGCCTCACGGATGACCTGGATCGGGTCGATCTCCTGCAGCGTCGCGCCGTAGTAGCGGTAGTACATCTCCCGCAGCGCCTCGGTGAACTCCTCCTCCCGCTCCTTCGGGTAGCGAACCCCGAGATCGCTGAGCCGCCTCGGCAGCATCTCGATGTTCTCCGACGCCGCGTCGATGAAGAGCCGCGTCAGCCTCGTCATGTCGTCGTCCGTGAGCTTCCCGGTGAGCCCGAAGTCGACGAGGCCGATACGGTCGGGCGCGAGCACCATGATGTTCGCCGGATGCGGGTCGCCGTGGAAGTACCCGTTCCGGAAGATCATCGTCATCCACGCCTCGGTGATGAGGTACGCGAGCCGGCGGCGCTGGTCGAGTGACCAGTGCTCGAAGTCGAGGTCGGCGAGCTGCACGCCTTCGAGCCGCTCGAGCGTCAGCACACGCGTCCGTGTGTACGTCCAGTACACCCGCGGGACCGCGACGTGCGGATGACCGGCGAAATCCTTGTGGAACGCGTCCGCGTTGCGACCCTCCATGCGGTAGTCGAGCTCCTGCCGGATCGAGCGCGCGAACTCGTCCACGATGTCGTTCGTGTCAATGAAGTCGAGCGCGCGGATGCGCTCCTTCGCCAGTCGCGCAGCCTGATAGAGCAACGACAGGTCGGCTTCGATCTGCTTCGGCGCATTCGGCCTCTGCACCTTCACGACCACCTGCCGGCCGTTCGGCAGCGTCGCGCGGTGCACCTGACCGATCGACGCGGCCGCGAGTGGCGTCTCCTCGAACTCCGTGAAGAGCCGGGCGATCGGCTGGCCGAGATCCTCCCGGATCGTCTGCTCGACGTCGGCGAACGGGAACGGCCGAACGTCATCCTGGAGGCTGCGGAGCTCGGAGACGATGTCGGGCGGCACGATGTCGGGCCGCGTCGACAGCAGCTGGCCGAACTTCACGAACGTCGGGCCGAGCTCGTCGAGCATGTCGCGCAGGTGCCGCCCGCGCGACGAGCCCTCGAGCTCGGTGTGTCGACGACCCTCGACGAGGTAGCCGAAGCCGTGCCGCACCGCCACCTGGGCGATCTCGCTCAGGCGCCCGAGATTCCGCTGTTTGGGCCGCGAAGCCACGCCCAAAGTGTGAACGATCTAGTGGATGCGCGCGATCGTGGCGCGCCAGGCGCCCTTGGGAGCCCTGACGTCGACGGTGGCGCCCGCCTTCTTGCCGAGCAGTGCCGAACCGAGCGGCGAGGTCGGCGAGACCGTCCCTGTGCCGCCGACAGCGCTGATCTCGACCGTCAGCTTCTGACCGCCGTCGCCCTCGATATCGACGACCGACCCGACGCCGACCTCGTCGGCCGACGCCTCCTCGACGATCTCGGCGCCGTCGAGCCGCGCGCGCAGCGTGCGGATGCGCGCCTCGAGAAGACCCTGCTCGTTCTTCGCGGCGTGGTACTCGAAGTTCTCCGAGAGGTCTCCGAACTCGCGCGCCTTCTTGATCGCCGCCACGACCTCCGTCCGGCGGGGACCTTCAAGTTCGGCGAGCTCGTCGCGGAGGGCGCTCGCCTGCGCCGCGGTGAGCTTCTCGCCGTCGCCTACCACTTCGATCGGCCTCCCCGGCGGCGCGACGTATACACGAGCTTCGGCTTCGCGAGCGTGAGCCCCGCGTCCTCGTACGCCTCGACCTGACCCTGAAGACGAGCGACGCGCGAGACCTCTTCCTGCTGTTCCGGGAGCACGAGGGTGATGCCGACGCCCCCACGTCCTGCGCGGCCCGTCCGGCCGACGCGGTGTGTGTACACGTCCGGCTCCTCGGGTGGATCGAAGTTGATCACGTGTGTGATGTCGTCGACATCGAGACCGCGCGCTGCAACGTCGGTGGCGACGAGCGTCTTCACCTTGCCCGCGTCGAAGCGCGCGAGTGCGCGCTCGCGCTGAGCCTGGCCCTTGTCGCCGTGAATCGCAACCGCGTCGACCTCGTGGCGGCGAAGCTTCTCGACGAGCCGGTCGGCGCCCGCCTTCGTCCGCACGAACACGAGCACGAGACCCCGTTCGTCGTGCTTCAGCAGCTCGACAAGCGTCGAGACCTTCGTATCCGCCGTGACGGAGACGAAGCGATGGTCGACGTCGCCGGTCCGGCGATCCGCGGGCAGCTCGCCCTCGAAGCGCGCCGGAAAGTGCGTGTAGCGGCGCGCGAGCTCGCCGACCTCTCCGTCGAGGGTCGCCGAGAAGAACATCGTCTGGCGGTCCTCCGACAACAGGCGGACGAGGCGGTCGACCTGCGGCTTGAAGCCCATGTCGAGCATCCGGTCGGCCTCGTCGAGGATGAGCACGCGCACGTGCTCGAGCGAGACGAGCTTGCGGTCGACGAGATCCTGCAGGCGGCCCGGCGTCGCGACGATCACATGCGCGCTCTTCGCGAGCTTCGCCTGTGCGCTGAGCGGCACGCCGCCGTACACCGACGCGACCTCGAGGTCGTCGCCGGCGATCAGGCCGAACTCCTCCGTGACCTGCACGCAGAGCTCGCGCGTCGGGACGAGGACGAGCGCGGCAGGCCGCTTCGCGGCCGGGTCGAGCCGCTCGATGATCGGGATGGCGAAGGCGAGCGTCTTGCCCGAGCCGGTCGGGCTCTTGGCGAGCACGTCGCCGCCGCCGAGCGCTTCCGGGATCACGAGCGCCTGAATCTGGAACGGGGTCTCGATGCCGCGACGCGCCAGAACATCGGCCACGGCCTCGGACACCCCGAGGGAACGAAAGTCGGTCATTTGTCTCAACTCCTTGGACGTCGAGATCTCAGCGTCCAGAAGGAGACTGCGACCTCACGGGAGCACGGCCCATCCGTACTCCGTGCCTTCAAGGTAGCAGTGGCGGCGGCTGACCCCTGGGCAACGGTGCCCGCGGGGATGACTCTGACCAATAGCTCAGTCGAATCAGGCGCAGCCCGTAGCGGTGGCTACGGGCAAGCCGGAGTCGGCCGAGATGCGCCGTGTCAGAGCCACCAACCGCTGGTGCCGGTTTGCCCCGGGGTCAGCTGCGAGGCTGGCGGGGCTCGGGCGGGTCCTCGACCAGCCTCAGCCGGTGCTCGAGCTGCGCGACCCGCAGCTCCAGCTCGTCCCATTCGTCGCGTGTCACGAGGCCAAGCTCGCGCGCCAGTTCCTGCACGCGCCGCTTCGTCCCCTCGCCCACGCGCACGGCGTCGCCGCGCCAGCGGGAGCCGAGGTCGTCGAGAAGCGAGCGGAGCTCGTCGAGCCTCGGCCCAAGCAGCTGGAGCACGCGCTCGAAGTCGTTAGCGGGCCCGCCCATGCGGGCGCGACCTCCGACGCTGCCGACGGCGCTCGCGCTTCGCCGCGTCGTCCTCGCCTCCGAGGCCGATCGCCGACTCGACGGACTCGAGCGGGAGCTCGGGTGCCGGCTCCGCGGCAGCCGCCTGCACCGCCGCCTCCAGGACGGGCCGCGACGCGGCGCCTTCCGGAGTCGTCTCGCCCTTGCGCCGCGCGTACTCGGGCTCGCGTTGCTTCCAGAGCGTGACGATCGGCGCCGCGATGAAAATCGACGAGTACGCACCCGACGTGACGCCGACGAGCAGCGCGAACGCGAAGTCCTTGAGCGTTGCGCCGCCGAAGAGGAACAACGCGAGGACCGGCAGAAGCGTGATGAACGTCGTCGCCAGCGAACGACGGATCGTCTCCCACAGCGACACATTCACGATCGTCGCGAACGACGCGCGGCGCATGATCGGCACGTTCTCGCGGATGCGGTCGAAGATGATGATCGTGTCGTAGATCGAGTAACCGAGCACCGTCAGGACCGCTGCGACAGTCGCCTCCGTCACCTCTCGTCCGGTGAGCGAGTAGACACCCACGGTGATCAGGATGTCGTGCAGTAGCGCCACGATCACCGGTACCGCGAACGCAAGCCCCTTGAATCGAATCGCGATGTACAGCGTGATCATCAGGAGCGAGAAGATGATCGCATAGATCGCCGACTTCAGGATCTGGCGACCGAAGCTGGACGAGACGTTCTTCGTTCCCGGTGATTCCGCCTTGACGTTGTCGACGAGCAGCGTCTGCAGCCTCGACTGGTCCTGCTGGCTCAGCTTCTTGAGCCGGATCTGGAAGCTCTTGTAGCTGTCGCTCCCCGTCACCTTGCCGCGGCCCTGGACGACCGCATCGGCACGCCCGATCGCGCGGGTCTGGTCGCGAACGGTCTCGAGCGGCGTCGCCTTCGCCGTCTTGAACGTGATCTGCACGCCGCCCTTGAAGTCGATGCCGAGGTTGAGGCCGCGAATGCCAAGCGACGCGAAGCTGACCAGGATCACGGCGCCCGAGATCGAGAACCAGAGCGCGATGCGCCTCATGAAGTCGATCTGGAGGAACGCGCCGCGCTGGCTGTGTTGCGCGCCCATGAAGCTCGGGTTCTCGAACCAGCGGAAGCCTGCAAGCAGGCCGAGCATCGCGCGCGTCGCCGCGACGGCAGTGATCAGCGACACGGCGGTACCGATCAAGAGCATCAGCGCGAAGCCCTTGACGCTCGCGGTCGCGAGAGCGAACAGGATCAGGGCCGTGATCGCGGTGACGACGTTCGCGTCGACGATCGTGCGGAAGCCCTTCGCATATCCGGCGGCAATCGCGGCGCGCACCGACTTGCCGGCGCGCGCCTCTTCTTTGATTCGTTCGAAGATGACCACGTTCGCATCCGCGGCGACGCCGATCGTCAGGATCAAACCGGCGAAGCCCGGCAGAGTGAGCGTGACGCCGAAGAGCAGGATCGCCGCGTACATGAACGCGGCGTAGATGCCCAGGCCGATCACCGCGACGAGCCCGAGGAACCGATAGAGCAGGAGCAGGAACAGCGCGACGACGATCAGGCCGCCGATCGCAGCACGCTGCGCTTCCTTCAGCGAGTCCTTGCCGAGCGTCGCCGAGACGTCGGTGCGCTCGAGCGTCTTGAACTCGACGGGCAATGCACCGGTCTGCAGGACGACCGCGAGATCCTTCGCCTCCGAGGTGCTGCCGATGTTGTTGATCTCGGCGCCCGTGCCGCGCGGATCGATGCCCCGTGGGTTCGTCCCCGGGTCGATCGTCGGGAACGACCGGATCTCGTTGTCGAGCACGATCGCGAACGCGCAGGTGTTACCGCAGTTGTTGTTGGCGGTGCCCGCGATCTGGCCGCGCGTCGCCTCGTTCTGCGTGACCTGCTTGAAGACGGTGTTGCCGTGACCGGTGAACGACAGGAGGACGATCGGCTGGCTATTCGCGTCGAAGTCCTGACGGACTCCCGACGCCTTGAGGTCCTTGCCCGTCATGTTCGGGTACTTGCCGTCGGTTGCGTACTGGTCGTTCGGGTACGCCCCGTGCTTGAAGAGATAGAAGTCGAAGGTCTTTCCCGGCGGGACACCGTTCGGATCACCCGGGCACACCGACGATGTGTCGATGTTGCACGAGATCACCACAGTCCTCGGCGGGACCATCAACACCTTCCAGCCGGTCGGAACCTTGCCGCCGTGTGCGTCGAGCAGCCCTGCATTGCCGGTCGACGGATCGTGGTGAAGCGTTGCGAACGTTCCGCTGTCGGTGGCGCTGGCCTTGCGCGAAGCGACCACGTAGACGGTTTTCGTCTTCTTGCTCTTGCCGGTCCCGCTCGTGACCTTGAGGGGCTTGAAGAGGACGTAACCACTCGGCGTGCCGGTCGTCGCCGTCGACTGCACGGCCGTGAGCAGGTTGTAGAGGTTCCGGAACGGAACGGCCGAGTCGAGTCGCGCGGTTACCGAAGGGGACACGAGCGCGGGCGTGAGGTCGAACAGCTCGAGCTGGGCCGTCTTGCCGATGATCTTCGCGGCCTGCTCCGGGTCGTGGATCCCGGCCAGCTGGATCACGATCTGATCCGGCGGCTGCTCGCGGATCTCAGGCGACGCGACGCCGATCTTGTCGACGCGGTTGCGCATGATGCTGACCGACCGGTCAAGGTCTTCCTTGGTCAGCTTGTGACCCTTTGGCGGCTGCGCCTTGAGGACGACCTCGAGGCCGCCCTGGAGGTCGAGTCCTTTCTTCACGCCGCGATGGAACGGCGAGCTCGGGACGGTCAGCAGCGCCACACCCACGAGGGCGAGGATGATCAGGCCGACAAGGACCAGGTTCGAGCGCCGGGACGACACGCTCGCAGTAGGTTAGCGGGGTTCCACGCCGGTTCCAGGGGCGGGATCCTCGTGCTCGGCCTCCCCCGGCTCGACCTCGATCTCGGTAGCCACCGCGGCGATCGCGCGGCGATCGAGCGTCACGACGACGCTCGGGGCGATCTCGACCTTGGCCAGCCCCTCATCGATCTCCTTGACGACGCCGTGGAGGCCGCCCGCGGTGATGATCTCGTCGCCTGCACCGACCGAGTCCTGCATCGCCTCGTGCTGCGCACGCCGTCGGCGCGCCGGCATGAGGAACAGCAGCCAGACGGCGCCGAACAGGATGATTACGATCAGGAGCCCGCTTCCGCCCATTGCCTTCCTTGGTCGCGCTTGTACGCCGTGAACTCGCCGCGCTCGATCGCCTCGCGGGCGCCGTCGGTGAGCCGTACGACGAAGCGTAGATTGTGGAGCGAGAGCAGGCGAAGCCCGAGCAGCTCGTTCTGGTTGACGAGGTGGCGGATGTACGCCCGAGTGAAACGGATGCAGGCCGGACAGTCACACCCGTCCTCGAGCGGCGAGTCGTCGCGCGCGAAGCGGGCGTTCCTGAGATTGAGGCGGCCGCTGGCGGTGAGTGCGCTCCCGGTGCGCGCGGTGCGCGTCGGCAGGACGCAGTCGAACATGTCGATCCCTGCCTCAATCACCTCGAGGATCCCCTCCGGGTCGCCGATCCCCATGAAGTAGCGCGGCCGGTCCGCGGGGAGCAGCGCGGTCGCCCAAGTGGTCGTCTCGAACATCACGTCGCGATCCTCGCCGATCGCGAGCCCGCCGATCGCGTTGCCGTCGAAGCCGATCTCCGCGATCTCCTCCACCGAGCGGCGTCGCAGCTCTGGGTCGATGCCACCCTGGCTGATGCCGAACCGCAGCTGGCCTTCTGCGCGCGGCTCCTGGTGCTGACGCTCGGCCCATGCCGTCGTGCGCCGCACCGCCTGCTCGAGCTCCCGGCGAGAGACGTCGGCGGCCGGCACCTGGTCGAGGCACATCGCGATGTCGCTACCAAGGTTCGCCTGGATCCGCTGCGAGAGCTCGGGCGTGAACCGCGCCTCGCTGCCGTCGTAGACGCTACGGAACGTGACGCCTTCGTCGTCGACGCGGGCGATCGTGTCGCGCAGCGAGAAGACCTGGAACCCGCCGGAGTCGGTGAGGATCGGACGGTCCCACGACATGAACGCGTGCAGGCCCCCGAGATCGCGGACGAGCTCGTCGCCCGGACGGAAGTGCAAGTGGTAGGTGTTGCCGAGGACGATCTGCGCGCCGAGATCGCGCACCTCGTCAGGGTGGAGCGTCTTCACCGTCCCTTTCGTCCCGACGGGCATGAAGACCGGTGTGCGCACCTCCCCGTGCGCGGTGCGAAGGACGCCGGCGCGCGCACTGCCGTCGGTGGCGGCGACCTCGAAGACGTGGCTGGTTGAGCCACGTCTAGTGGTCTGACCAAGGTGACGGCTTTGCGACATTTCATCCACAGGATTAGAGGATCAGCATCGCATCGCCGAAGGAGTAGAAGCGGAACCGCTCCGCGATCGCGAGCTCGTACAACCCGCGGACCTCCTCCACTCCGGCAAACGCCATCACGAGCGCCAGCAGTGTCGAGCGCGGTAGGTGAAAGTTCGTCAGGAGGTGGTCGACGCGCCGGAACTCGAAGCCCGGGACGATGAAGAGCTCGGTGCGCCCGTCGAGCGGCGCACCTCGGGCGAGCGTCTCCAGGACGCGCACCGTGGTCGTACCCACCGCCAGCACCTCCGGCGCCGCGCGGATCCGCTCCCAGGTGGCGCCGTCCACCTCGTACCGCTCGCCGTGGATGGGGTGCTCCTCGACTCGCTCGGTCTGGAGCGGTCGGAACGTGTCGAGCCCGACGTGCAGTGTCACGCGCTCGACGTCGAGCCGCGCGAGCACCTCCGGCGTGAAATGCAAGCCGGCGGTCGGCGCCGCGGCCGAGCCGCTCTCGCGGGCATAGACCGTCTGGTAGCGCGATGCGTCGGCGAGGGGCACGGTGATGTACGGCGGAAGCGGAGTCGCGCCGGCCGGCTCCCCGTCCAACCGGATGCGCCAGCGCCCGTCCCCGAGATGCTCGACCAGCTCGACAGGCCCGTAACGGCGCCCCGGGCGAAGCCGCCGCGTCGGCCGGGCAAGCGCGATCCACTCCCCCGCACCGATCGGCTCGAGCAGCAGCACCTCGCCGCGAGGCCGCTCGATCGGGATGCGCGCGGGCACCACTCGCGTGTCGTTCACGACAGCGAGCCCGCCGACGAGCTCCGGCAACTCCCTGAAGACGTGCCGCGACACCTCGCGCGTGGCGCGCGAGTACACGAGCAGCCGTGATTCGTCTCGCCGCTCGGAGGGAAACTGGGCGATCAGCTCCGGCGGCAGGTCGTAGTCGAGCTCGCGGGCATCCATCCGACCGGGACGCTAGCGTCGGCCCCATGAACGAGATTCGTGAAGCGCTGCGCGACGGTCTCCGCGAGGAGGCCGCACCGATCTCGCGCCGGCTAGCCGAGGTGAAGGGCCTTTCGAACAACGCGATCCGCCGTCTCGACGGGATCGAGCACACGCTCGCGAGCGAGCGTGACGCACGCATCGACGATCTTGCGCTCCTCGTCGAGCTGCTCACCGAAGGCTGGCGCTCGCTCAACGCCCGGCTCGACCGCATCGAGACCGCCCTCGAGCAGCCGCACAACGTCGTGCCGCTCCGCGGCAACGTCGCCTAGCGCGCCGGGAGCACGAGCTCGAACCGCGAGCCCCTGCCGACCTCGGAATCAAGGCCGAGCGAGCCGCCGAGCATCGCCGAGAGCTCCTTCGCGATCGCGAGACCGAGGCCCGTCCCCCCGCCGGTCTGCGACACGAACGGACGGAAGAGCCGTTCGCGCATGTCCGGCGGGATTCCCGGGCCGTTGTCCTCGACCGCGACCTGCACGGTGCCGTTCTGCTGCGCGAGCTCGAGCGAGATGCGCCCACCGTCCGGCGTGGCGTGAAACGCGTTCGAGAGGAGATTGCCGACGACCTGCAGCACGCGGTCGCCGTCCGACGTGATGACGGGGCGCGCGCGCACGTCCTGGTGGTAGTCGATCGACCGCCGACGCGCTTCCTCACGGAACCGCTCGTAGGCCTGGTCGACGAGCTGCACCATGTCGACCTCCTCCGACGTGACCGTGAAGCGATGCGTGTCGAGCTTGGCGAGATCGAGAATGTCCCCGACGAGACGGTCGAGCCGCTGCGCCTCGAGCTCGACGGTCTCGAGAGATGCCGCGCGCTCGCCAGGGTCCTCGACGACACCTTCGCGCAGCGCCGAGACATGGCCGCGGATCGCGGTCAGCGGCGTGCGCAGCTCGTGCGACACCGACATCAGGAAGTTGCGCTCCATCTCCTCGACTTCAGCGAGGCGCGCCGCCATCTCCCCGAACCGCTCGCTCAGGTGCCCGAGCTCGCCGGGCGCGCGCTGCGGCACCTTGACGTCGTACTGGCCGCGTGCCACCGCGTCGGCGGCGTCGGAGAGCTGCAGCACCGGGCGGACGATCCGATGCGAGAGGTAGCCGGCGAGGACCCCCGCTACGAGAAGGCCGAGTAAGCCCGCAAGGGCCAACCGCTCGATCAGGTCGTAGACACGCGCCGTCACGTCCGTCTTCTTCGTCGCGACGACGATCGCACCGAACGGTGGCGTGGTCGACGGGTTGCCGGTCACGATCGGGTTCGCCACCGCGTAGTACCGCCGATTCGTCCCGGGCAACGTGAACTCGAAGCTCCCGGACTTTCCCGACACCCAGTCGAACGACGCCACGTTCTGTGGAAAGTGCTGCAGCCCCGGAATCGGTTGGCTATCGAGGCCAGGGAAGAGCAAGTGCGGTCCGAGGAAGAAGATCTGGTCGCCGCCGATTGCGAGCTCGAGCGACCGCGCAGTGACTTTCCTCGGCGGCAGCCGGTCGCTCGACTTCTTCTCGTTCTTCGCCGCATAGCTCTGCTTGACCGACTTCGCGTAGAGCTGCGCGATCCCGTTCGCCTCGCGGCTGAGCTTGGCGAGCGCCTGGTCGTGCGAGAAGTCGCGGAACAGCCGAACGGCAATGAGCGTGGTGACGAGACCCGCGAGGATGATCCCCGCGAGGAACACGAGCGGCAGCCGGACTCGCAGCGAGCCGAAACGCATGACCGCTACTTGTTCGCCGGTTCTCTCTTCGCGTCCTTCGCCGGCGAGACCTTGTAGCCGACGCCCCACACGGTGACGATCGGCGACGCGTCACCGAGCTTCCGCCGCAACTGGCGGACGTGGACGTCGACGGTGCGGGTGTCGCCCGCAAACGTGTAGCCCCACACGCGCTCGAGCAGCTGGTCGCGCGTCAGGACGAGGCCGCGGTGATCGAGCAGCTCCCAGAGCAAGTCGAACTCCTTCGGCGCGAGCTGGATCTCCTCTTCGCCGACGCGCACCTCGCGGCGACCGGCGTCGATGTGAAGGTCGCCGTGCTCGATCGTCTCGCTCTCGAGGTCGCGGCGGTCGGGCGTCGTGCGGCGGAGGATCGACTTCACGCGCGCGACGAGCTCGCGCGGGTTGAACGGCTTCGTCAGGTAGTCGTCCGCGCCGACCTCGAGACCGATGATCTTGTCGACGTCCTCGTCGCGCGCGGTCAGCATCAGGATCGGCACGTCGCTCGTCTGGCGGATGCGCTTCGTCACCTCGATGCCGTCGATGTCCGGCAGCATCAGGTCGAGCACGATCAGCCCCGGCATCTCCTGCGCGACCTGGTTGAGCGCGTCGCCGCCCGTTGCGGCCGTGCGGACGGCGTATCCGGCGTTCTTCAGGTACAGCGCGACGAACGAGGCGATCGAGCTCTCGTCCTCCACCACGAGGATGCTGGGAGTCTGCGTACTCATCAGGGCGAAGGCGGCGCCGGGGTCTGCGTCCCGAAGGGAACCGACTTGACGGTGAACAGCGGTGCCGGAGTCCAGTCACCGGAGTTGACAGCGAAGTAGCCGGCGTCGAGGGCCGTCTCGCTCGCGTTGATAAGCGCAAGGCCCGCGCCGATCGCGGTCAGGTCGATGCCCGAGCCTTTGAAGATCAGCCGGTACTTGCCGCCGGTGACGCGGAAGTGAATGTTCGTGCCGGTGTAGGTCGTCTGCGCGGGCGTTGTGCCGTCGAGCGTCGCCGGAGCGAAGTCCCGCGTGTCCCAGCCGGTGACGAGGATCTTGCCGTCACCGAGCACCGGATCTTGCACGGTCAGCTTGCCGCTGTCCATCTGCCCCCAGAGCAGTCCACGGGCCGGCTGGAGTGGCTTGCCGATCGTCACCTTCCCGTAAACGGCCTTGAGCTCGAGCACTCCGTCGCCGGTCGCGTTCGACCCTGCCAGCGCCGCAGGGACGGCTGCAAGCGAACAGAACAGGATGACCAAGACGCGCCGCATGGCAAGCACAGTGTTTCCTTTTGAATTATGCCGTGCTTCAGCGAAAAGTAAGGACTTTTGGAGTGAGATCATGAAAGTGCCGTCCGCAGCCCTGTTTCTCGTCGCGGCTGCGATCGCATCCGACCTCGTGCCGTCTCTGGCGCCGTCCACCCACGTCGTCGAGTGGGTCGGCTCGGCCGCGCTCGTCGTGATCCTGTTCGACGGCGGATCGTCGATCGGGCTGACCCGCTTCCGCACCGTCGCGATACCGGTGGCAGCGGTCGGAACCGTCGGCACGTTTGCCACCGCCGGCCTCGTGGCGCTGTTCGCCCACTGGGCGCTCGGCCTCGGCTGGATCATGTGCGGCCTGCTGGGCGCCGCGATCGCACCGACGGATCCAGCGGTGATGTTCTCGGTGCTCGGAAGCCGGTCGATCGGCGGCCGGGTTCAGCCGCTGCTCGAGGGCGAGTCGGGTGCGAACGACCCGGTAGGGATCGCGCTGATGCTCGGGATGATCGAGCTCGCGACGAAGCACGACGCGACGTTCTGGGTTGTGGTCGAGACGTTTGCGCTCCAGATGAGCGTCGGGCTCGCGTTCGGCATCGTCGGCGGGCTGGCTGAGCGGCAGGTGCTGCGAAGGCTCGCGGCGCCGACATCGGGTCGCCATACGGTCGCGACCCTGGCGCTCGCGGGACTCGTCTTCGGCGCCGCGTACGTCGCGCACGGCTCCGGGTTCCTCGCGGTCTTCGTCGCCGGTCTCATCGTCGGCCCGGCGTTTGCGAACGGCCTGTCGACGCCGGCCGAGATCGTCGTGTTCGTCGGTCTCGGGCTCACGATTTCGCTCAGCGGTGTCAGCGGCACGCACTGGGCGGAGGGAATCGCGCTCGCGGCGTTCACCGCCCTCGTCGCCCGTCCGATCGCGCTCGGGCCGCTACTCGCGCCCACGTCGCTCCACCGCGGCGAAGTCGTCTTCGTGATGTGGAGCGGATTAAAGGGCGCCGTGCCGATCCTGCTCGCCGCGTTCGCGGTCACGCGGCACGTTCCCGACGCCCACCGCCTCTACGACATCGTGTTCGTGGTCGTGCTCGCCTCGGTCGTCGTCCAGGGCAGCTCGCTCTCCTGGGTGGCGCGGCGGCTCGGCGTCACGCCACGCGCTTGACGGTCTGCGTGAGCCCGCCGACGCGAACATTCTCGTACGTCTCGACGACCCGCACCGCCCCGGCCGCCTGCACCTCCGGCTCACACACCACGCACACCGTGCGGTCACGCCGATCCCACCGCCAGAGGCGGTAGCGCTCGCCGGCAAGCAACGTCCTGCGACACGCATGGCACATCGCCATCGAGCGCCACGCTAGGCGCCGCGCCGGACGGTGCTACTCGTACTTGTAGAAGCCCTCGCCCGTCTTCCGGCCGAGCTTCCCGGCCTTGAGCATGCGGACGAGACGCGCGGGCGGCGCCATCCGCGGCTCGCGCAGCTGCTCGTAGAGCGCCTCGCTCGCGTGGACGTGCACGTCGGCGCCGACAAGGTCGAGAAGTGCGCACGGCCCCATCGGCCAGCCCGCTCCGTGCCGCATGCCGGCGTCGAGATCCTCCGGCGTCACGCCGGTCTCGTCGAGGACGCGCACGCAGTCGTTGAGCAGCGGGATCAGGACGCGATTGACCACGAACCCGGGTGTGTCGGTGCAGCGAATCGGTGTCTTGCCGAGGGTCGAGCCGAGTTGGAACGCAGTCTCGACGACAGCCTCGGACGTCCACTCGGCGCGAACGATCTCGACCAGCGGCATCAGCGGCGCCGGGTTGAAGAAGTGCATGCCGAGGGCACGTTCGGGACGCTCGAGCACCGACGCGATCTCGGTCACGCTCAAGGCCGACGTGTTCGTGGCGAGGATGGCGTCGTCCCCGACCACGCCTTCGAGTGCGCGGAAGAGCTCGTGCTTGACCGCAAGATCCTCGAACGCCGCCTCGATCACCACGTCGCAGGTCGCGAGGTCGGCGAGCTCGGTCGTCATCTGCAGCCGCGCGACCGCATCGTCCCGCGCGCCCTGCTCGAGCTGCCCCTTCTCCACCTTGCGTGTGAGGAAGTGCGCGATCCGGCCGCGCGCCGCTTCGCCGCGTGTGGTGTCGAGCTCGTACCCGACGGTGTCGAGCCCCGCCTCGACGCCGAGTTGCGCGATGCCGGCGCCCATCGCGCCGAGCCCCACAACTCCGAGCTTCACAGTCTCTCCACCACGGCGGCGATCGCCATGCCGAACCCGACGCACATCGCGGCGACGCCGTACCGCGCCCCGCGCCGCTCGAGCTCGGGGAGCAGCGTCGCGGTGATCCGCGCGCCCGTCGCGCCGAGCGGGTGGCCGAGCGAGATGCCGCCGCCGTTCGGGTTCACGTCTTCCATCCGGTCCTTGAGCCCGAGGTCCGAGGCGGTCTGCAGCACGACGACCGCAAACGCCTCGTTGACCTCGATCACGCCGACGTCGTCGAGTGTCAGCCCGGCACGGTCGAGTGCCTTGCGAATCGCCTCGGGGTTGCCGTGCAACATCCGCGTCGGATCGACCCCGGCGAGGCCGAACGAGACGAAGCGCGCACGCGGCTCGAGAGCGTGCGCCGCGAGCGCCTCCTCGCTCGCGATCAGCACCGCCGCTGCGCCGTCGACGATCTGCGACGAGTTGCCCGCCGTCACGACACCGTCGGCCTGGAACGCCGGCGCAAGCGCAGCGAGCTTCTCCAGCGACGTGTCTCGGCGCGGCGCCTCGTCGACCGCAAGCCCGTCGACGGCCACGATTTCCTTCTCGAACCGACCGTCATCGGAGGCCGCGATTGCGCGACGGTGCGACTCGAGCGAGTACTCGTCCTGTGCCTCGCGTCCGATTCCCCATTCCTTCGCGAGCAGCTCGGCCGAAGTGCCCTGCATGACGATCTCGTGCCGCGAGGTCACCTCGTCGGAGAGCGAGCCACCGTTGGAGCCCATCGGGACTCGCGACATCATCTCCACACCCGCCGACACGACGAGGTCGAGCTGGCCCGCCGCGACAGCGGTCGCCGCGTTGAAGTTCGTCTGCATCGACGAGCCGCATTGCCGGTCGACGGTCGTCGCCGCGACGCTCACCGGCCAACCGGCGGCAAGAACCGCCATGCGGCCGACGTTCCAGCCTTGCTCGCCGATCTGGGTGACGCAGCCCATCTGCACGTCCTCGATCACGGCCGGATTGAGGTCACTGCGCCGAACGAGGGTGTTCAGCACCTGGGCCGCGAGGTCGTCGCCGCGCGTCGCTGCGAGGGTGCCGTTCTTGCGGCCGATCGGCGAGCGAACCGCGTCGACGATGTACGCGTTCACGCGATCAATCGTACTCGGGCACCCATGGACGCTCGTGGTGCGCGAGGTACACCCGCGAAGGGCGCAGCTCGTGGATGCGGCGAATCGAGTCGGTCGCGCCGTCGATCAGCTCACGCATCGAGTACGTCACATCGCCGCCGAGCACCACGACGCCGTCGTCGTTCCGAACGACCACCGCCTGGTGACCCGCGGAGTGGCCCGGAGTGAAGAGCGCGGAGACACCGTCGAAGAGCTCCGTGTCGCCCTCGATCTCGATGTAGCTCTCGCCCGGGAACCGAACCCACTCCTCGAGATACGCCGGGGCGAGCGCGGTCTCGAGCTCGCGCCCCTGCACATACGTCGGCACGCCGGCGTAGCGACGGTTGCCGCCGCAATGGTCGAAGTGCAAGTGGGTGTTGATGATGGCGACGAGGTCGGGCACATCCCAGTCGTGGATGACCGGGCCCCAGTCGGCGTCGAGCTCCGGTGTCGAATCGACCATTCCTGTGTCGACGAGCACGGTGCCGCCCGCCGTCGCGATCGTCCAGCCGATCACGGGCCACGGCTCGCCTTCGACGGTGACGTCGCAGAAGTGGACCGGCGTGATCTCGTTCAATCGACCAGCACCGCCTCGAAGTACTCCCGCCGCCGCGCCGCCCGACGCGCGAACACGTACTCGGCGGAGAAGAACGCGAACGCCGCGTACGCCCAGCCGGCGATGCAGTCGACGACGTAGTGCTCGCCGCCGTAGACGAGGCTGAACGCCATCGCCGGCGGGTACAGAGCGAGCAGCGGGCGTACCCACCTCGGTGACAACCGCCAGAGGAACAGCACGACGAGCAGCGCGTAGCCGGCATGCAGCGACGGCATCGCCGCGACGTTGTTCGCGTAGTGCTCGCCGCCCTCGAAGATGTTGCCGTACGCCGCGACCGGGACGTGCGGCCACACGAGCCTGACCGTGCGATGCGATTCGCCGATCGCGCCGTGCTGCGCCGCCATCCACGGCGGTACCGCCGGATAGAGCACGTAGGTCGCGAAGCCGGTGATCGCGAGGACGCAAACCATCGTCGCGAACCGCGCGAAATGCTGGTGCGCCCACGTCCAGAGGATCGCGGCGACGAGGAGGGTCACGACGAAGTGCGTCAGGTAGATGAACCAGGTGGCGTAGTCCCACCAGCGGAGGTCGTTGACGCCGTGCCACAGGTGGTTCTGCAGCCACACCGTCGGGACCGGCTTGCCGAACAGCGCAGCCTCGACCTTGATCTGCGGTACCTCGCGCGGGTGCACGACGAGGCCGTCCGCGTAGCCGCGGAGCTTGTCGTAGATGAAGAGCACGCCCATGAAGGGCGACCAGTCGCGGATGAAGCGGAAGAACTTTTGGCGGAAGTCGGTGACCGCGAACGACGCCATGCCGGCCGCCAGCCAGACGAACACGAAGGCGTGCGAGGTCGGCACGCCGTACATCGCGATCAACGCTGCAGACGCCAGCCCCCATGCCACCGGCGCGCCAACCCGTACCACCCGCACCCCGCAACACTAAGAGGTTCCCGCATGCTGACGCTTCGTTGACCGGTTGCGATCAGCGAGTGCGATGCAAGGACGCAGGTTTCGCTCGTATGCGGGCATACGGACGAGACCGAGGACGCGGCAGCGTGCCGCTGAGCGTGACCGGGCAACTCAAGCTTCAGCGTGCGGGAGCCTCTACAGTCTCCGGCGATGGCGACCAGCACCACCGACCATGCACTCCTGATCGACGGCCAGCAGGTCGAGACCGGCGACTGGACGGATGTCCTCTCCCCGTACTCGGGCGAACTCGTGGGCCGAATCGCCGCGGGCGGCGCCGACGAGGCGCGCCGCGCGCTCGATGCGGCCGATCGGGCGCTCCAGTCCCCGCTGCCGGCGCACGAGCGCGCCCGGATCCTCGACCGGACGGCGCAACTGCTCGAGGAGCGCCACGACGAGGCCACACGCATCATCTCGGCCGAAGCCGGCAAGCCGCTGAAGGCGGCGCGCGTGGAGGCGCAGCGCGCCGTTTCGACGTTCACCTTCGCGGCGGTCGAGGCGCGCAAGCTCGCCGGCGAAGTCATCCCGATGGATGCGTCGGCCGCCGGAGCGGGAAAGCTCGCCTTCACGATGCGCATGCCGATCGGGATCGTCGGTGCAATCTCGCCGTTCAACTTCCCGATGAACCTCGTCGCGCACAAGATCGCCCCGGCACTCGCGGCGGGCTGTCCAGTGGTGCTGAAGCCGGCGTCGACGACGCCGCTGTCGGCGCTCTTTCTCGCCGCGCTCGAAGAGGAGGCCGGCCTCCCGCCCGGCTGGCTGAACGTCGTGTCCGGCTCCGCTTCGGCAATCGGGGACGTACTGGTCGCCGACGAGCGGGTGAAGCTGATCACGTTCACCGGCTCGAGCGGTGTCGGCTGGGGCATCGCCGAGCGGGCGCACCGCAAGCGCGTCAAGCTCGAGCTGGGCAACGCGACGCCCGCGATCGTCTGTGCCGACGCACCCGACGGCACCGTCGCGAAGCTCGCCGCCAACGCGTTCTCGTTCGCCGGCCAGAGCTGCATCTCGGTGCAGCGGATCTTCGTCCTCGACGAGGCGTGGGACTCCTTCGTCGCCGAATTCGTCCCGAAGGTCGAGGCGCTCGTCGTCGGCGATCCCGCAGACGAGGGGACCGATGTCGGGCCCGTGATCAGCGACCATGACCGCGAGCGCGTTCTCGAGTGGGTGCGCGAGTCGAAGGGCGACGTGCTCACCGGCGGCGAGATCACCGGTGACGGGATCATCCGGCCGACCGTGATCGCGAATCCCGCCGCGGCGGACAAGGTGCAGTGCGAGGAGGTGTTCGGCCCCGTCGTGACGCTGACGCGCACACCGAGCCTCGACGACGCGATCGAGTGGGCGAACAGCACGCGGTTCGGCCTGCAGGCGGCGATCTTCAGTACCGACATCCGCGCGTGCCTCCACGCTGCGCAGCGGCTCGAGTTCGGCGGCGTGACGATCAACGAGGCTCCGACCTACCGTGCCGACCAGATGCCGTACGGCGGCGTCAAGGATTCCGGGAACACGCGCGAAGGCCCGGCGTGGGCCGTGCGCGAGATGACCGAAGAGCGCCTGGTCGTCATCCAGCTCTAGCTGGGACGGCATCTACACTCGACCGAGTGTTCCGCCGCCGCGCCAACGGAGCTGCCGGGGTCTCCCCGCGCCGGGCACACGCGGGTGTGCTGCGCCGCGAGCGGCGCACGCTGCTCAAGGCGCGCGAGGACACGCTCCGCGACCTCGGCGGCTTGCTCGTCGAGATGTACCGCCGCGGCGGGTTCCGCGACGACCTCCTGCAGGAGCGGGCCGCGATCATCGTCGGCATCGACGCGCGGCTCGGCGAGATCGAAGAGCTCCTCCACGGCTCGCACCGCGTCGCCCGCTGCGAATGCGGCACGCCGATCCTCCGCCGGTCGAGCTTCTGCCCGAATTGCGGCCGGACACTCGGCGCCTCGGCGGATGAGCAGACCGTGATCGAGCCCGCGCCGAAGCCGTGACGACGTCCGCCCCGAGCAACCGTAGGTTCGCGATCGCGGCGACCGAGGGGGTCTGCCCGCGCTGCGGCGCCGCCCGCAGCCCCGACCAGAACTACTGCCTGGAGTGCGGCGACGCACTCCCGGTCGTCGCCGGCCCCCTAGCTGCGATGCGGCGGCGGTGGATCGCCCGGATCGGCTGGTACCCCGGTGACTGGGTCTGGCTCTCGCTGGCGACCCTCGCCGTCGCGGCCGCGGGCGCCGCGGCCGCGATCGCCGTCTCGGAGCACCGGCACACCGCGCACCGCGGCTTCGAGACCGTGGCGGGCGGCGTGTTGCTTCGCGAGCCGGCAACCCAGGTGCCGACGGGGCAAACACCGACGACCAAGGTCGACACCTCCAAGCTCCCGACGGCTCCCGAGCCGGGCTCCCTGGCACCGGGGAGCGGCCGCACGGTGTGGCCCGCAAACGAGACCGGCTGGACGATCGTGCTCGTTTCGTACCCGAAGACGTTCGGCCACCCCCAGGCCCTCGATACCGCGACGAAGGCCGCGAAAAAGGGCCTGAACCAGGTCGGAGTCGTCGACTCGAGCAGCTATGCGAGCCTGCAGCCCGGGTACTACGTCGTCTTCGCCGGGATCTACGCCTCACGCGCCGAGGCGGACGCCGCCGTCGGCACCGCCCGCCAGGCCGGCTTCCCGGGTGCGTACTCCCGCGAGATCGCCCGCTGAAACTCCCGAGGTGTAGGGCGCGGCCGGGGCGGGTAAGCACCGTCTCGGAATTGACCAGCGTTTACCAATTTGGAGACATTTGTAACAGCCCCTTCGACCGTGTAAAGTCGACCCGCAAGCCGGGCGGATGGAACAGATTTACCGCTTCTTAAAGGGCTAGGGGCTACAGTCGAGGGGACGGCGACCACATTGATGGACGAGCGGATCCTGCACATTCAGAACTGCATGTATCAATACTCGCGAGCGATCTACCGCTCCGTGAAGGATCTGATCGACCCGTACGTCGACCCCAACACGCACCTCGAATACCGGCGCGAGGTGCTCGCCGCGTGCGAAGGCACGATGGAACGTCTCGCGCAGGATCCGCACTACTTCGCGAAGCCCGACAAGGCGTTGTTCCAGGACATCCGCCGCTACTTCCCGATCACCGTGCAGGCACAGGTTGCGTGGGCGGTCAGCCAGGGAGTGGACGCCGCAGTCGGGTTCGTCGAGGACCAGATCGAGGCCGGCGCGTTCGACGGCGGCGTTGCGCGCTGCCGCGCGACGACCCGCAAAGGGAAGGCGTGCCAGCGCACGCCGCTTCCGAATCGCGACTACTGCCCGTCGCACCAGCATCTCGAGCGCAGCAAAGCCGCGGCCTGAGTCTGCGGTAGGCTCGTTCCTCCTTGAGTCACGACACGGACAAGCTGATCCGTCAGCTCTCGCTGGTCGCGTTCCTGATGGCGGAACGGCGACCGTTGACGGCGCGTGACATCAAGTCGAACGTCGAGGGCTATCAGGAGATGAGCGACGAGGCATTCGCGCGACGCTTCTACTCCGACCGAGCGGAGCTCGTCGCACTCGGCGTACCACTCGACTCCCAGCGCGACGAGTTCACCGGCGAGGAGCTGTACACGCTCCGATCCGAGCGCTATTTCCTGCCTGAGCTCGAGCTCGACGACGAGGAGCTCGCCGCGCTCCAGACGTGCTTCTACCTCCTCGAGGGTCGCTTCGCCTACGCCGAGCCGCTGCGGCTCGCGTTGCAGAACCTCGCTCTTGGCCGGTCCGCGGGCGCGCTTGCCCCGGCGCCGACGGGGACGGCAGTGCGTGTCGAGGTGCGTGACCCCGACTACTCGCCGGAGCTCCAGGGCCGCCTCGGCAAGCTCGAGGGCGCGATCTCCAAGCAGCGAACCGTCAAGTTCCGGTACTGGTCGATCTATCGCGACCACGAGGAGGAGCGGACGCTGAACCCTTACGCGCTCCTGCCGGAGAACGGCTCGTGGTACGTGATCGGCCACGACCTCGACCGCGACGACATCAGGACGTTCCGCGTCTCGCGCATTCGCTCGGACATCCGTTTCGCAACGCGCCGCGAGCGCGACTTCCGCTTGCCGCCCGAGTTCGATGTCGAGAACTACCGTGGCCGCGCGGAATGGCAGTTCGGCGACATCGTTGGCGAGGCAAGCGTCGAGGTCGCTCCCGATACCGCGTGGTGGGTCAAGCGTGCCTTCGGCGGCGAGCGCAACCGCGTCGAGGGCGACGTGTTCAGCACGGAGTACGCGTCGTCGACGCTGCTTGCGCGCTGGATCCTCCGTCAGGACGGCCGCGCTATCCCGCTGGAGCCGTCCGAGCTCCGCCGCCTCGTGGTCGAGGGTGCGCGCGCCGCGCGCGCTGCCCACGAGGGCGCGCCGCCCACGCCTGCCGCCGAGGTCGTGCAAGGAGAACCGGACGCGTCCGCCGAACGCCCCGCCGGCCCGGTCGCGCCGGAGCGCTTCGGTGTGCTGCAGTCGCTGCTCGCCTATCTGCTGGCCGCATGCGGCGACGATCGCGAAGCGACGATTCCGGCGCACGAGCTCGTCGAGCGGTTCTCGATCGCCGAGGAGCAGCTCGAGGAGCACCTCTCATTGCTCAACCTCGTCAACTTCGGCGGCGGCTGCTACGCGGTCTACGCCGAGTTGCACGGCGACGAGGTGCACGTCGACAAGGAGTTGTTCGGCGACACGTTCCGCCGGCCGCCGCGGCTGACGCCGCTCGAGGCGCGCGCGATCAGGCTCGCGCTCGAGTTCGTCGGGCCGATGGTCGCCGCCGGTGCGCATTCGCCGCTCGACCGCGTGCGCGCGAAGCTCGAGGAGACGTTCGGCGCGTTCGAGCTCACGCAGACCCCGGCACCGCACGTGGGCGAAGAAGAAGGGCTCGTCGAGAAGCTGACGCAGGCGATCGACTCGCATCATCTCGTCGAGATCGAGTATCTGAAGCCGGAAGTTCAGGAAGTGTCGACGCGCCTCGTCGAGCCGTACTCGATCGAGCGCCGTCTCCCTCACTGGTATGTGCACGCGTGGGACACGGAGCGCGACCAGCCGCGTTCGTACCGGCTCGACCGCATGCGCAAGGCGACGATCTCGCGGAAGACATTCAAGCCGCGTGAAGGCTTCGATCCATCCGAGCTGCACACGGCGACGATCGCGCGCATCTGGTACTCGCCGAACGTCGCGCGCTGGGAGATCGAGAAGGGCGCGCGCCCGCTCGTCGACGGGTCGGCGATCGCAGACAAATGGGTCGGGAGCGCCGAGTGGGTCATCGGCGAGGTGGTCTCGTACCGGGGCGAGGCAGTCGTGCTCGAACCGCACGACCTCCGCGCACGCGTGGCGCACCGTGCCCGCGAGCTCGCGCAGGAGCTCCGGCCCGCGCGGGCCAAGGCGTAGCGAAGCGTCCCTCACGGTGTCAGACACCTCTTCGAGATTCACTCTGGCGTGAGGACGCTGGCGCAGCCGACAGCCGACCAATACTGAACGCGTGACTTGCGTTTCGTTCCGTCCGGCGGCGGCGGTCGCACTCGTCGTCTGCATGCTGTCGGTGAGCGGATGCGGGGATTCCAACTCAGCTTCGGAACTCCACGCGTCTTTCGCCAAAGGCGTGTGTCAGGCGTCGAGGGCGCATCAGCGTGCCAGGAATCAAGTACCCCTTGTCCCCGTCACCGCTCCGCAACTCGTGACGTCCACGAACGCGGACATCCGCTTCTTCCGGGCGCTCCAAGACCTCGCACCGACACCCGCCACGCAGGTATCCAGCGATGAATGGCGGCTGCTATTCGACGAGATGGTCGCCGATGAACGCACGATGCTCGCGATAGCACAACGGTCCCCGGGTGTTCTCAGGATTCCGTCTACTGCACCAGCCACAGCGCAAAGGAGGTTCGACAAAATCCAATCCCGAGAATTTGCGGACGGGGCCGCGCTCCGACTCGCTTTGATCCGGGCCGGTGTCCACTTCTGCAAGTGAGGTGATTCCAAACCTGCTCGACCCAGCGGCTCAAGATCGGGCCTCCAGTCGGGCGTCAATCCGGACCATTCGCGCAGCCGACGGCTATCGGGTAACACGGACGATGACGTGCTCGCTAAAAGTCGCCCCATCGATCTGGAAGCCGTAGCAGCCGGCCTGTTTCACTAACGTCGACGACGGGACGCTGAACCAGCCATGGGCACGGTTCCGCGCCAGTTTGGATGAAGGCACCGAAAGTTGAGTGAGGTGGTTTCCAGATCCGAACGCGAAGCGCACCGGTGACGATCCATCGATACGGCGACCACGGATGAGCAGCGACCCGCGGTAGGTCGTAGGCACAAGCCATGGCGTTTTCTCACCGACGTAGCCAAGAGCATCACGCTCCGACTCGCGAACACTGATCACCGGACCCTCTGATGGAGGCACGATCATCAAGGCGGCTGGCCCGTCGCCTTGCAGGAGCGGGAGCGTGTTCCACGACACTTTCAGTAGCTTTCGCGTTACCGGGCAGGCCGCACCCACCGCCACCTTCGGAAGCCTTAGAGGTCGCACGTCCGGGCTCGCTCCGTTCGACTGCGCCGCCAAGACGGCCCCTAAACCCAGTACGAGGACGGCCCCTGCCACACGCACAGCAGGTCAATTCTACGCCGCTAGGCGGTTCGCTCTCTCTGGCGTCATTCCCGAACGCTGGGTTCCATCACTCGAAACGGTGAGCCGTCGTGCTCCACTTGTTGTTATCCCACCGCTCGTAGCGCTCGCGGTGCTGTGCCCGCCCAAGAACACCGCAGACGATCGCCGGAGAGACCGCCGCGGCTCATTGACTCCAGTAGCGGTTGAGCGCCCCTTGCACCTTCACGAACCAAACGATTGAAGGGATCACCAAGAACCCGAAAGGGAAGAGCCAGAGACCGGTCCACCCTGTGACCGGGGGCGACTGACCGGCGCGCTTGTACATCTTCCCGATCTCCGACGGGATCACGAAGGCGCTGACCGGGGAGATCAGAATCCAGATCACGAGACCCAGCACTCCGCCCAACCCGTCTCCTGTGTGTTGCTTCATCTCCTCGTGCGTCTTGAACGACCAGTACCAGCCGTAGAAGCCGAGGGTGATGACGAACAGGAAGATCCTGAGACCGATTCCGCGACGGTTGCCACGGGAGCCGAGATTGGCGGAAGTCATCTGAACCTCACGATCTGTCGCGGGGTGAAGTCGAAAACGGTGCGTCGACGCGCCTTTACCTCCGCGCATACCGGATGTGCGTCACGCCGGACGCCGCGACCGCTTCGACCTGCTCGAGCTTTGCGTCCCCCACGTTCTCGAAGAGCCTCGCGCCTCCTCCGAGCAGGATCGGCACGACCGAGACGACGAGCTCGTCGAGTAGACCCGCTGCGAGGTACTGCTGCGCGACGGACGCTCCCCCGCCGAGCGACACACCCTGGTCGCCTGCCGCGGCACGCGCCCGCTCCAGCGCCGGCTCAATGCCGTCCGTGACGAAGTGGAACGTCGTCCCGCCCTGCATCTCCAGCGGCTCGCGCGGATGGCTCGTGAGGACGAAGACCGGATGGTGGTACGGCGGGTCCTCTCCCCACCACCCGCACCACGACTCGTCCCACGGCCCCGGGCCACCACCGAACATGTTCCGGCCCATGATCGTCGCCCCGGCACCGCCGAGGATGTCCTCCGCGAACGGCGTGCTGGCGTTGACCTCGCCGCCTTCCTCGCCATGGCTCTCGCGGAACGCCTTGAGCGACACCAGCCAGCCGTGGAGTTGCTCGCCCCCGATCCCGAGAGGATTCTCCGGTGACTGGTTCGGGCCGGCAACGAACCCGTCGATCGACATCGTGATGTTCAGCTTCAGTTTGCTCATGGCCCTAAGACTGCCCGGCCGGGCAACTCTCATCGCCAGGTCTATGCTCGAGCCGACCGTGGGCAGGACTCTTCTGCACGTCACGAACGGCGAGAGCGCCGGCAACACGTTGCGCCAGACGAGGCTCGGCGGAGCGGTTCTCTCGTGGCAGGACGTCTTGCACGAAGGCCCGGTCCAGGCATTTCCGCGAGATGAGCTGCTCCGTACACGCGCGCGCTTCCTCGCCGAATGCGGCTGGGGCAGCGAGGCCGCGCTGCGCTCTTCACTCGAGCGCCGCGACTGGCAGCTGCTCGACGCCCTGCGCGAAGGTGCCGAGGTCGTCCTCTGGTTCGAGCACGACCTCTATGACCAGCTGCAGCTGATCGACGCACTCACGCTCGCGCGCGGGATCGACGCAGAACCCGAACTGATCGTGATCGCCTCGTTCCCCGGCAAGCCGAGGTTCGCGGGCCTCGGCGAGCTGACTGCGAAGGAGCTCGAGACGCTATGGCCGGCACGCAACCGCGCGACGCGCGAGGCGCTCGACGCCGCTGCCGAAGCGTGGGCGGCGCTGTGTGCGCCGGAGCCCGACGCCCTCGCCGAACTGACTACGCGAGACGACCCCCACCTGCCGTTCCTCGCCCCTGCGCTCCGGCGCCTGCTCGACGAGCTGCCCTCGCCGCTCGACGGCCTGTCCCGGACGGAGCGATTCGCGCTCGAGACGATCGCGGCGGGCGCGCGAACTGCTCCGGCAGCGTTCGTCGCGTCGCAGCGGCGCGAGGACGCACCGTTCCTCGGCGATACGTGGTTCTTCCGAATGCTCGCGGCGCTGGGCCAGGGCGACAACAGGCTCGTCGAAGGCGACGGCGCGCCGCTGCCGCCACCGCCGCCGCTCAGCGACGGGCAGAGCTACTCGCGACTCGAGTTGCGCATGACCGACGCCGGCGAGCGAGTGCTGCGCGGCGAGGCGAATCGCGTCGAGCTGCTCGGGCTCGACCGCTGGGTCGGCGGCACGCACATCACGAGCGGCTAGCGATGCGCTCGATTGCCCACTGCGCATGTTCGGCGACCAGTTCGTCGTCACCCGCCGCGACACGTTCGAGTGCAGGAACATGCTCGGCGCCGCCGACATTCCCAAGCGCGACCGCCGCGTTGCGCTGCAGCCAGCGTGGATTGTTCCGCGGCACGTAGAGACGGTCGTACGAGTCGACGACCGCACGACCGTCCTCTTCGAGCCAGGCGACGAGGTCGACGTGGCCGTCACCAGCCGGCTGTCCGGCACGTCGCTTCTCGATGCCGCGGTTCCACGGGCACACGTCCTGGCAGATATCGCACCCGTACACCTGCGCACCGAGCTCAGCACGGTAGTCCTCAGGGATCGCCGCCGGTGCCTGCGTCCAGTAGGAGAGGCAGCGCGTTGCGTCGAGCGTCCCCGGCTCGTCGAGCGCGTGCGTCGGGCACGCGTCGATGCAGAGCGTGCACGAGCCGCAATCGGCATCGAGCGGCGGTGTCGGCTCGAGCTCCTGATCCGTGACGAGCGTGCCGAGCACGACCCACGAGCCGTGCCGCCGCGTGATCAGCATCGTGTTCTTCCCGTAGAAACCGACCCCGCTCCGAGCGGCTGCCTCGCGGTCGACGTGCTGGTTCGCGTCGACGAGCACGCGGTAGTTGCCACCGAGCCGCCGGCCGATCTCGTCCAGCCGCTCGCGCAACTCGGCGTACGCGTCGTGCCACGTGTACCGCGGCAGCCGACCTTCGCCCGGCGCCAGCGGAGTCTCCGGCAGCCAGTAACACAGTGCGGCGGAGACGACGCTGCGCGCGCCTGGCAGCAGCGTCTCGGGATGGCAGGACTCCTCGGGCCGGGCCATCGTGAAGCGCATGTCGGCAAACAGCCCGCGCGCGCGACGCTCGCGGATGTGCCGCTCGGTCCCCGTGTACGCCTCCGCGCGTGCCACGCCGACGGCGTCCAGACCGAGCTCTTCCCCTAGACGGCGTAGATCAGCGGTCAACATGCAAGGATTCTGCCCGCGTGAAAGCGATTCGCATCCATGAGGACGGCGGGCCCGAGGTGCTCCGCTACGAGGACGTCGACGATCCGGTGCCTGCCGACGGGCAGGTGCTGGTCGAGCTGCGCGCGGCGTCGATGAATCACCTGGACGTCTGGATCCGCAAAGGACTGCCGTCCGTCGCCAAGCCCCGCATCCTCGGCGCCGACGGAGCCGGCGTGATCGCGGGCACCGACGAGCGCGTCGTGATCAACCCGGGGATCATCGAGAACGGCCGCACGCAGATCATCGGCGAGACGCGCGACGGGACGCACGCCGAGCTGATCGCCGTGCCGCGTGACTACGTGCACCCGATCCCCGGCGACCTGTCGTTCGAAGAGGCCGCTGCGTTTCCGCTCGTGTTCGAGACGGCGTATCGGATGCTCGTCACGCGTGCGCACCTGCAGGAAGGCGAGTGGGTTCTGATCTGGGGGATCGGCGGCGGCGTCGCGACCGCGTCTCTCGCGATCGCCAAGGCGCTCGGCGCGAAGGCGATCGTCACGTCGTCGAGCGACACGAAGCTCGAGCACGCACGTCAGCTCGGAGCCGACGCGGTTGTCAACCACACGTCCGGGGACGTCGTCGCCGTCGTCAAGGAGACGACCGGCAGCGGAGCACACGTTGTCGTCGACGACGTCGGCGACGCGACTTGGAAGCGAACACTCGATGCGGCGCGGCCGGAAGGACGCGTCGTCGTCTGTGGCGCAACGACCGGCCCGAACCCACCCGCGGCGCTCCACCGCGTCTGGTGGAAGCAGCTCTCGATTCTCGGCTCGACGATGGGAACGCCGGACGACTTCCAGGGCGTCTACGACTTGATCGCGGCGGGCCGCATCCGACCGGTCGTCGACAGCGTGTTCCCGCTCGCGGATGCGCGGGCTGCGCACGAGCGGCTCGAAGCAGGCGAGCAGCTCGGGAAGATCGTCCTCTCGATCTAGGAGACTTTGGCGGAACCCGATAGCGGTTGCTATCGGGTCACCGAGGACACAGCCACGGGACGTCCAGCCCGGCCCGACGGCACAACCACTATTTCGCCAAGGTCTCCTACAAGGACAAGAGCTCGGTGACCGTCACCGAGGCGAGCTTGCGCTCGGCGAGCCACGCCAGGAGCAAGCTGACGGCGCGAACGGTCTCGTCGCGGGCCGGCGGTGTCGGTGCGCGATCCTGCGGCGGCACCGCGTCGTGCAGGTCGATGATCGATCCGGCACTGAGGTTCGGGGTGATCGCCGCGAGCATCTGCTCGGCCGGCTGCTGATCCCAGTCCGTCGTCCAGGCGTCCGCGCCGATCGGCTCACCGAACCCGAGCTCGCGGGAGACGAACTCGATGTCCGGGCTCGACTCGAAGTACGGCGGCCGGAAGCGCCGCGGCCGCGCACCGGTCACGGACTCGATCGCAGCACTCGCCGATTCGAGCTCTGCGAAGACTGCTGCGCGATCGAGGTCGCGGAGCTCCGGATGGGTGTGCGTGTGGTTCGCCACCTCGTGGCCCTCCGCCACGCACCGGCGGAGTGTGTCCTCGCGGCCCTCCACCGCCACCCCGCAGACGAAGAACGTCGCCCGGGCTCCGTTCGCGGCAAGGAGGTCGAGAATCTGCTCCGTCCACTGCGACGGGCCGTCGTCGAACGTGAGCGCGACGAGTGGCGCGTCGCCGTCGCGGCGGTGAATCACGGTCTAGCCGAAGCCGAGGATGAACTTCGCGTCGTCGGACATGCGATCCGGCGTCCACGGCGGGTCGAACGTCAGCTCGCTCTCGACGTCCTCGACACCCGGGATCTGCCGGATGACGCGCTCGATGTCTTCCTGGATCATCGCGCCGGCGGGGCAGCCCATCGACGTCAGCGTGTACTGCACCTTGACCTTCGGGCCTTCGACCTCGGCGCTGTAGAAGAGGCCGAGCTCGACGATGTCCATCCCGAGCTCCGGGTCCTCCACTTCGCGCAGCGCTTCGACGACGTCCGCTTCGGTAGCCATAGGGGGAGGCTAGCTCAGGCGGATCTCTTCGCGCCGTTCCCTCGCGAAGAAGTGGATGCTGTCCACGAACCGGACCCAGTTGCAGCGCGTGCACATGACGAGCGAGTGGGTGCGTGCCGAGTCGGCGAGGAAGCGGACGCCGCGCAGCAGGTCGCCGTTCGAGACGCCCGTCGCGACCACGATCACCTCTTGGGGTGCGAGATCGTCGATCGTGAAGACTCTGTCGGGGTCGGAGATCCCGTGCGCCTTCGCCTCCTCGATCTCGGCGCGGCGCGTCGGCCACAGCTGGGCCTGCAGCTCGCCGCCGAGGCAGCGCAGCGCCGCCGCAGCGAGCACTGCCTGCCGCGTGCCGCCGATTCCGATCGCGAGATGGTCGTTCGTGCCACGCACCGCGGCACTGATCGACGCGGTGACGTCGCCATCCTGGATCAGCTTGATCCGCGCGCCGGCCGCCCGGATCTCCTCGATCAGGTCGTGATGCCTCGGCCGGTCGAGGACGATCGCCGTCACGTCATTGACCATCCGATCGAACGCATCCGCGATCGCGCGGATGTTGTCGCCGACCGGGCGCGTGAGATCGATCTGGCCGCGCGCCCGCGGGCCGACCGCCATCTTCCGCATGTACATGTCGGGCAGCGACGGCATCGAGCCGCGCGGGGCCGCCGCGATCATCGAGATCGCGTTGGTGCCGCCACGCGCCACGACCGCCCGCCCTTCGAGCGGATCGAGCGCGAGGTCGAACTCCTCCCCACCCGCGCCGATCTCCGTGCCGGCCGCGAGCTGCTCGGCGTCCTCGTGCGCCCCGATCACGACCTTGCCGCTGATCGACATGTGCTCGAGGGCCTGCCTCGCCGCCGTGAACGACGCCTCCTCCGCGGCTTCCTTGTCCGCACGGCCGAGCCAACGCGCGCCGCCGAGAGCTGCGCGCTCGGTCACGCGCGAGAACGTCTCGCACTGGCACTGCGGCCGGTCCGCCTCGGCCGGCGCTGCCTCGCCCGCCGTCTCTTCGACCTGCGTCATGGCGACTCCCGGAATCGCTCCGCCGCGTCCATCACGAGTCCCATCACGCCGTCGATCGCCCGGTCCACGTTCGCATTCTCAACCACGGGGACGCCCTCGCGTCTAGCCCGGCCCGAGATGTACGTCTGAATCCGGCGGATGTCTTCGATCCGCTCGAGGTACTTGTCCATCGCACGGTTCCCGCCCGTGGCTCCGTCTCGGACGTGGAAATGCAGCCGGTGCACATCCTCGTCGGCGATCTCGAGCACGACGTGAACGACCAGGGCGCCCTCGATCGCGCGCGGGACGAGGCCCGGTACGAGGTGAACTCCCTCGAGCACCATCGACCAGCCCTCGGTCAGTGAGCGGTGCAACGCGGCGTCGACGCCGACGCAGACGTGGCGGCACTGCTCGACGAAGCCGACCACCGTCGGGTCGCCGGTCACTTCCTCGTCGAGCGCCTTGCCCGCCTCGAAGCTCGAGTAGTGGATCGTCGGCATGAACTCCGGCGAGAAGAACGCGCGCATCGTCTGCCGGATGAAGTCGGTCGACGCGACACGATTGATGCCGAGGCGGTGGGCGACCTCGACCGCGACCGTCGACTTTCCGGTTCCCGTCGAGCCGCCGATCATCACGATCACGGGCACGTCGAGCTGCTGGAGGTCCGAGAGACGCCGAAGGCGGTCGACCGCCCGCTCGCCTTGCGTCTCACCGAGCACCTCGCGGGCGAGCACGTCGAGCCGTTCCAGCGTCGCGGACGACTCGCCGGCCTCGGCCAGGTCGACCTCGATCCGCCGGGCGAGGCCGTACGCCTGGTCGGCCGGGACTCCGGTCGCGATCAGCGCCCGCGCCATAAGTCCCTTCGAGTACGGAAGCTCGTCGTTCCCGAGCGGGAGCGGCTCGGAGTGACGCGGCTGCGACATCAGGTGACCCCGACCGGTGCCAGCGCGAGCAGCACTTCGTCGTCGACACCGATCACATCGTTCCCGGCGAGCACGACGCGGATGCCGCGCGCGAGCGCGTGCGTCGCAACGACGTCGATACCGGCCGCCTTCACTTCGACCAGGTACGTGTCTGCATCGACGAGATCGTCGCGCAGACGCTCGCGGTTCGCCAGGTGCGGCGAGACGTGGACGATGTCGGCGTCGAGATGCGAGACGTCCGTCGCGCCCGCGGTGAACACCGCGACGCGTCCTTCGAGCTGCGCGGCCGGCCGAAGCCGAAGCAGCGGACGCTCGACGACGACGTCCGAGATGAGCCGGCGATAGGTGTCGAGGTACGGATCGCGCTCGGCGCGTCCTGTGACGAGGACCCTCCGTCCGGTCGCAACCGGCGGGATCGAGGCGCCGCTGCCGTCAAAGAGCACCAGATCGGGCCGCAACTCGGCGGCGAGGCGTGCACCTTCGGCGACGTTCGAGACCGCGACGCCGCCCGCGAGACCGCCGCCCGCGCGGCGGCAGCCGATCGTCGGCACGCCGGCGAGCGCCGCGATCTCCAGGTGATCGGATGCAGCATGGCGGCCCGCCTCCGAGCGCGCAACGAGCTCTTCGACACTCGGCGGCGACTCGACAAGCTCCGGGTCGGGCGGCCCGCCCCGTCCCATCGCGACGACGACGACACTGCGGTCTCGCGCGAACAGGCGCGCCAGGTGCGTGGTGACGGCCGTCTTCCCGACCCGCTTGCCGGTGCCGATCACCGAGATCGACGGCAGCTCGAACGGCTCCAGCTCCGGTGGGTCGAACCGGAAGTCAGCACCCACGTACGCGAGCCCCGCGGCGAGCGCGCGCGCCACCCACTCGAACCGTTCGACCGGTCCGAGCACGGGCTCGTCGGAGAGATCGACGACCACGTTCGCCGATCCGAATCCGTCGACCAGCGGGACGCCGTAGTCAGCGCCGCCCTCCCGAAGCTTCTCGGTCCCGCCGACCAGGATCGCCCCCTCCCATTCGTACGGGAGGGCTGCGAGCGCGTCGCGCACCACCGGCGGATAGTGCTCACCGTCGATGAGTGCGACAGCGCGCGTCACCGCTTAGCGGTCACCTCGCTCTCGATCCGGCCGGTGTACTTCTCGTACTCGCCGGTCGAGATGTCGAACTGGATGATGCGCTCCTGGCCGTGGAACGGGTACCTGCGCCACACCGTTACGTGGGAGCCCTCGATCTCGACCACGTTGTAACAGGGGCGCGTGTTACCACGTAGCCGCAACGTCGAAACCGTTCCGGTGTTGACGACGAATAGGTTCTCGAGCTTCCACGCATACGGAACGTGCTTGTGACCAGACAGAACCAGATGGACACCCGCCCGCTGGAGGCACTCGATCGCGTCGCCGGCGTCGTAGACCACGTTCCGCTCGCGGCCGGTGCCGGGGATCGGCAGCAGGTGGTGGTGCAGGACGAACACCTTCAGGCGCGCCGGCTCCTCGAACTGCTGCTCGATCCAGCCGTATCGACCCCGCCCGATCTGCCCGTGGTCGAGGTCCGGTTCCGTCGAGTCGACCGCGACGACGGAGATCCCGTCGCGCCGCACGACCGAGCTCCGCTCCCCGATCAGCTGCTCGAAATGGACGTACCCGACGTTTCTCGAGTCGTGGTTTCCGGGAACGACCACGAGTGCGTCGCACTCGATGGTGTCCAGATAGCGCCTCGCCTGGGCGAATTCTTCCTTGAAGCCGAAGGTCGTGAGATCGCCGGAACAGACCACGATGTCGGGCTTCAGCTCGTTGATCTCGGCAATCGCCCGCTCCATCAGGTCGGGCATGAAATGAGGGTCGCCGCAATGGAGGTCGGAGAGATGAGCGATCGTCGAGGCCAAGACGGAGAGCATAGGCCATCCGGGACGATTGCTACCCTGGCTTGAGTGGTGCCGGAAACGCCTGATTTCCAGGCATATTGCGGCTCGGAGCCGCCGCGTTTCGCCAACCCCGCGGAGCTCGAGTACGCCAAGATCCTCGACTGGTACGGGATCCCGTGGCAGTACGAGCCGACGACGTTCGTCCTCGAGCGCGACGAAGAGGGCCGCGTGACCGAGGCGTTCTCGCCCGACTTCTACCTGCCCGACCAGGATCTGTACCTCGAGGTGACCGTGATGAAGCAGTCGCTCGTCACGCGCAAGAACCGGAAGCTGAGGAAGCTGCGCCAGAAGTACCCGGAGGTGAAGATCAAGCTGTTCTACGAGCGTGATTTCGAGCGGCTGGCCCGTCGCTTCGGGCTTGCGAAGGCGTCCTGAG
>DASXOW010000045.1:0-1699 GCA_036493955.1 Gaiellaceae bacterium | reverse complement strand
AGTCCGAGGCGTAGTGGCGCGCGGGATAGACGTACGCGCGCCGCGTCTTCGGCGCGGTGAAGCGCAGCGCGTGGTCGATCACACCGCGGTTGACCTCGTCCCAGCGGGCGAGGCCGGGAAAGATGGGGAGCCCGGCGGCGTCCGCCGACGTCCAGCCCGCGGGCCGGAGGTGATTCGAGCGGAGGTTCCAGACCGCGCCTGAGCCGGCCGTCCAGCCGTGGCCCGAGTGGCGCAGGTCGTACAGCTCGTAGAGCCGGCACGAGCTCTTGTCCACCAGGATCGCGTGCCGGTCGCCCGTCGCATGTGGGCCGCCCTCGATCTGGACGTGTCGCGGGATCGGGTAGCGGACGCGGTTGGACTCGTCGGCGTACTCGAACAAGACGTGACTGAGCCGCGTCTTCTTCGAGACGACGTCGAACGGGATCCCGATCGGGCCGCCGTCCCACTTGCCGGAACCGAAATCGGCGTGAACCGGGGCATCGAGCCCGATCGACGCGATCAGCTGAGCAGAGCTCCGTGCCACCGGCAGCTTGTCGACGCGCTCGTTCCACGCGTTGTTCGCGGGGAAGACGGGACAGCGCCGCGCTGCAGGCATGCGCAGTGCCTGCGCGGATGAGCCCGTGAGCAGGATCACCGCGAGAGCTGCTGCCGGCGCGAGGCGTCTCACGCCCTTCTGATCGACCGTAGTGCGCGTCCTCTAAACGTGGACCGGGGGATAGCGCCCGCGCACCTCGTCGACGAACCCGGCCAGGCGGTCGGCGAGCGCCGCGTCCGTGCGCTCGAGCACGTTCTCGGCGTTCATCTCACCCGAGTGCGAGAGGTTGAAGCTGCCGACGAACACGGTGTCGTCGGCGACGGTCACCTTCGCGTGCATGTAGTCGTGCACTGAGCCCGGTGCGTACGGAGTCGTGACCTTGCCGGAGAAAGGCGCGCGGGTCAGCGTCGTGCGCAGCAGCGGCGCCTTCCATTCGGCGTTCCCGTTCTCGTGCCACTGCTCCAGGACCTCGGCGATCTGGGTCGCGTCGACGACGCCGGCGAGGTCGACCTTGCCGTCGGAGCCGACCTGCGCGAGCGTCCCGAGGATCGGTGCCGAGCTGATCACCGGCGAGGCGATCCGCACGCGGCGCTGGGCCCCGCCGATCGCCTTGGCGATCCGGTGGGCGAGCTTCTCGCCGCGGCCCGGACAGAACCAGACGCGCATCCCGTCCACGGGCGCGGTGTCGACCTTGCCGCTGCGCGCCACGTTGCGCGTCGTCCAGAGCTGCTCGAAGTCCTCCCGGTAGCGCGATGCCACCGCCGGCAAGTCGACCGTGAGGATGACGTTCTCCTCGCGCGTCCACGAGTCCCCGGTCCAGTTCGTGGAGCCCGTCCAGACGCAGGTCGCGTCGCGGACGATGTACTTGTGGTGCATGAGATCGGGGACTCCCGGGATCGCGGCCGTCGGGAAGGGCTGCGCCTCGAGCGCGTCGGGATCCGTGATCGGTGGCGGGGGGACCGGCGCCCCCTTGGCGTGGTCGAGGTTGTACGCGAGACGCACGGCGACGCCGCGGTTCTGCGCCTCGACGAGCGCGCCGGAGACGATGTCGTTGAGGTCCGGCGGCAGCCGGAAGTCGTAGACCGCGATCTCGAGCGTCTGCTTCGCGGCGGCGAAGAACTCGGCGAGCGCGTTGGCGGTCTGCTCGGCCGGCTGGCCGCCGTC
>DASXOW010000044.1:0-14486 GCA_036493955.1 Gaiellaceae bacterium | reverse complement strand
GTTCTTGAACGCGGTGCGCACCGCGTTCGCCGCGCTGGTCCCGTACAGCTTCTGCGCAGCAGCCACCGTACGGTTCGCGAGGTCCGGCATCGTCGTGCCGGGGAAGTTCATCGAGCCGTCGAGGATGATCGTGTCGGCCTTGACGTGACCGAGCGACTGGCGGATGTCCCACAGTGCACGCGACCAGATCTCGCCGTCGTCGTGGACCTCTCCGTCGAGGTCGTTCGGGTACATCTTGCTGCCGTCGAGCCGCCGCAGGCAGTGCGGCACGGTCGTCGTGTAGGAGGTCGAGTCCCAGTCGGCGACGCACGGGAGCGGCTCTTTCTCTTTCCAGCCGTGAGCCTTCGCGACGACGTCGGTGACGGTCACCGCCCAGTAGTCGGCGAAGCCTTCGCTGATCGCGCCGGCCTCCTCCGAGGTGAACAGAAAGCCCTGGCCCTGATGCAGCGCGTGCCCGTACTCGTGGAGGATCACCTCGGCGTCCTCCGCGTCATCGACGCCGCCCTTGCCGTAGCGGATCTCGTTCGTCGGATGATCGGTCGTGAACGAGTTGTCCGCGCCAGACTGGTTGATCCGCACGGGCTGCGACACGTTGTCGACCGGCGGCAGCTTCCCGGGTTCGCCGAAGCCGAGGCTGTGCACGTACTTCTGCGCCTCCGTGATCCAGTAGTACGCCATCACCTGCTCGAATTCGTCGGCGTGCCGCGTATAGCGAAATGTGTTCGTCGGCGAGTACGCGAGCTCCCCGGTCGACGTGCGCACGCACGCGTAGTCGCCGCAGAGGTTCCCGCTGCCGTCGAGATTCGTCAGCGTGACGTCGTGGTACGCGGCCGCCGGAACGGCGGCGTCAGAGTCCTTCTGATCGGTCAGGTTCTCGAGCCCGAGCTCTTGCACGGGATTCGAGGCGAAGACCGACCCGATGCCGGTCGAGCCCGTGCTCGAGCTCTTCGCCGTGGCAACCGCCACGAGCACGACCCCCAGTACGGCGACGGCGAGCGCCGCGATCAGCTTCCTGTGCATGTCCCTCCCCAGAGAGTGGTAGTCGATCGGAGATTAGCCGCGTCTACGACGAAGCGAACGCTCGTCGCCGCGGCGAACCGTCAGTCCGTCCGCGTCGTAGCGCTCGAGCAGGACCTGTGCGGTGCGGCGGCTGACTGCGAGTGCGTCGCGGAAGCCGGCGAGCGTGATCGGCTGCAGCGTAGGCAGCAGCTCGACGCCTCGGTCGTACAGTGCCGGCGAGACCGCGTGGCCCTCACCCACGCGGCGCAGGCGGCCCTCGCGTTCGAGGTACGCGGCGAGGTCGCGGTCGTCGACCTTGACGATTTCCTCTGCGGCGAGCCGCGCTTCGAGCGCCTCGGCCGCCTCGGCGCGGTCGCCGAGCGCGGCGGCTGCGCCCGGAAGATAGGCCTTCGCGCCGTGCCGCTCGACGCCGAGCAGCTCCAAGGCCCACGAATGCCTCGGGAGCAGCTCCGCGACCGGGAGGCCGGGGTCGACGGAACTCTCCGCCGCGCGAGCGGCGAGCCGGGCGTGCACGGTTTTGCGCAACTCCCCGAGCCACGACTCCGAGTAGACGAAGTCGCCGTGCGCCGGGAGCGACGCGAGCTCGTCGTCGGAGAACAGGCGGCGCAGCCCCTCGCGGCGGACCGGCGCATGGACGAACGCCGCCGCGTCGCCGTGCTCGAGCGCCTCGAGCCTGGCTCGGTCGAGCCTGCGTGGCGGCGACGGGTCGAGCACCGTTCCGCCGCCGACCGTCGTGTTGGTGCGGAGCACGACGCGATCGCCGCGCGCTGCGACGACGGCGCTCGCGAGACGCAGCTGCACATACGTGCCGTCGCGAACGACACGCGCCGGGACGGCGTTCGTTCCGATGTGCACCGTGACCGCGGCCGGAACGGGCGTCAGTTCCGCGAGCCGGATGTCGAGCCTGTACGACGGCGCGAAGTGGCCGGGCGTGACGAGGACGTCGCCTCTCGCGAGGTCGCGGCGCTCGAGCTGGGGGAGATTGACGGCGACGCGTTGACCGGCGTCGGCGTGCTCGACCGCAGAGTCGTGCACCTGCGCCGACCGAACGCGCACCGTTCGGCCGGACGGCTCGACGCGCAGCTCGTCGCCGGCAGCGATCGAGCCTGACCAGAGCGTCCCGGTCGCAATCGTGCCGACGCCGCGCAACGTGAAGACGCGATCGACGTAGAGCCGAGTCGCACCGTCGGCGTCGCGCTCGTGCACCGGTAGCCGAGCGAGCGCCGCGCCAAGCTCGTCGAGGCCGACGCCCGTCTTCGCCGACACCGCGACGACCTCCGCACCGGGGACGAGCTCGCGCGCCTCTTCGGCGGCGAGCTCGAGCGTCTCTTCGTCGACGGCGTCTGCCTTCGTCAGCGCGACGACACCGTGCTCGACGCCAAGCAACCGCAACACGGCGAGGTGCTCGAGCGTCTGAGGACGAGCGCCTTCCTGCGCGTCAATCACGAGCAGGAACACGTCGATGCCGGTCGCGCCGGCGATCATCGTCCGCACGAAGCGTTCGTGGCCGGGGACGTCGACGAGCGAGAGCCGGCGCCCGTCCGGGAGCTCGAGCGGGGCGTAGCCGAGATCGATCGAGATGCCGCGTGCCTGTTCCTCCGGAAGGCGATCCGTGTCCTTGCCCGTGAGGGCGCGGACGAGCCACGTCTTGCCGTGGTCGATGTGGCCGGCGGTGCCGACCGTCAGCGGCATGCGGCGACCGCGGCAGCGACCTCGGCGAGCTCCGCGTCGGAGAGCGTGCGGCAGTCGAGCAGCAGCCGGCCGTCGCGCACGACACCGACGACGGCGGGCTCGCGTGTGCGCAAAGGCGCTACGAGCGACTCCTCGATCGCGCACGCGAACGACGGCAGCTCATGCAACGGCAACGCACCGCCGCCGACGCGTGCAACCGTCTCCTCGACCTCGCCGCCAATGGCCGCCGCAAGACGCTCGGCCCGCGCGCGAACCGTTTCGGCGGGCTCGCGCAGCATGCGCAGCACGGGCACCTCTGCGAGGGCGCGCTCGGGGTCGAGATAGAGAAGCAGCGTTCCCTGGAGCGCAGCGAGGCTCAGCTTGTCGATGCGCAGCGCGCGGTGGAGCGGGTGACGCCGAAGACGTTCGATCAGATCGGCGTGGCCAACCACGATCCCCGCCTGTGGGCCGCCGAGCAGCTTGTCCCCGCTGAAGCACACGAGGTCGGCGCCCGCGGTGAGCGACGCGCGCGCGGTCGGCTCGTCGGAGAGGTCGAGCAGCGCGCCGGAGCCGAGATCGTCGACGAGCGGCAGCGAATGTGTGCGAGCGACGGAGGCCAGCTCTGCGAGGGACGGCTGCTCCGCGAAGCCGACGACGCGAAAGTTCGACTGGTGCACGCGGAGCAAGAGCGCGGTTCGCTCTCCGATCGCGTGCTCGTAGTCGGTCGCGCGCGTGCGGTTCGTGGTGCCGACCTCGACGAGCCGCGCCCCCGACCGCGCGAGCACGTCGGGGATGCGGAACCCGTCGCCGATCTCGATCAGCTCGCCGCGCGAGACGATCACGTCTCGCTCTTCCGCGAGCGCGGCGAGCGTGAGCAGCAGAGCGCCGGCGTTGTTGTTCACGACGATCGCCGCCTCCGCGCCGGTGAGGCGGCCCAGGATCGACGAGACGTGGTCCTGCCGCGAGCCGCGCCGGCCCTCGCCGAGGTCGTACTCGAGGTTCGAGTAGCCGCGCGTTGCCTCGATCGCGTGCTCGAGCGCCGAGGCGGCGAGCGGCGCCCGGCCGAGGTTCGTGTGCACGATCCCGCCCGTCGCGTTCAGCACGCGGCGGAGCGCGGGGCGGCGGGCGGCTGCGAGCTCCTCGTGCAGCAGCGCGTCGAGGTCGCCTGGATCCGCGCCGCGGCGAATCGTCTCGCGTGCCCGCGCGATCACCGTGCGCGCGACGGCGACGGCGAGCGGATCGTCGCTGCCACGCGCAAGCTCGTCGACGGACGGCAGATCCCGAAGTTCCATGCCGGAACGATACGCCCGCCGCTTTCGTTGCTTCACTGTCGGTGGTGAATCGCCGCTTGATCCTGGTCGGAATCGTCGTCGCGGCCGCGATCGTGGCCGCGGGCGCCCGCCTGCTGCAGTTCCACGGCGACGCGAAGCCCGGCGTCCATGTGCTCGGGATCGACGTGGGCGGTCAGAGCCGCAGCCAGATCGCTGCGTCGATCGGGCGGTGGAGCGCGCAGCGGGTGACGATCCACGGCGGCGGCCGCACCTATCACGTGCCGCGCGGATGGCTCGTCTCGGTCGATGCGAAGGCAACGGCGACGCGTGTGCTGGCCGCCGGCAGCTTGAGCAGTCTTATTGCCGCGCGGCGAACCGACGTCGAGCCCGTCGTCGGCCGCGCGGCCGTCGCGGGCAACGTGCTGTCGGAGATCGCGCGCGCCGGTCGCCCGCCGGTCTCTGCGACGGTACGGGTGGACGGCTGGCAGGCGGTGATGACGCCTTCGCGTGCCGGGCTCCGGCTCGACCGAAAGACGCTGCTGCAGCTCCTGACCGAGCGCGACCTGATCGTCGACGCGCCCTTCAAGCACGTTCGGCCGGCGATCGTGACGACGGCCGCGCGCAGCGCCGCCGCGACGATCGACGCGCTGCTCGCCGCCCCGGTCGAGATCGACTACCACGGTGCGCATCGTGGTGCGCTCACGCGGACGCAGCTCGCGCACGCCCTGAGCGTGAAGCCCGACGGCCCGAGGGTCGCGGTGTCGCTCGATGGTGAGCAGCTCGCGCGGCTCGTGCGCCCTCGGCTCGGCAAGTGGATCGTGCGCGCGCACAACGCGCAGTTCATCACCACAGGGAAGCTCGTTCGCGTGACCCAGTCACGTCCCGGCCGAGACGTCGACCCGGCGCAGCTCGCCGAGGCGGTGCGACAGGCGACGGGCGACGGTCACGTTGCACATATCGAGCTCGGACTGCGACAGCCCGATCGCACCACCGTTGCCGCGAAAGCGCTCGGCATTCGCCAGAAGCTCGTCTCGTACACGACGCAGATGGGCGAGTCGTCGTCGAACCGGATCCACAATGTGCATCTGATGGCCGACTTCATCGACGGCACGATCATTGAGCCGGGCGAGGCGTTCTCGTTCAACGACGTCGTCGGTCCGCGAACCTCGGAAAGAGGGTTCCTCGAAGGTCAGATGATCATCGGCTCGCTCGTGCTGCCGTCGATCGGCGGGGGCGTGTGTCAGACAGCGACAACTCTCTTCAACGACGCGTTCGAGCTCGGCCTGCCGATCCTCGAGCGGACGAACCACAACCTTTATCTCGCGCACTATCCGCTCGGGCGGGACGCGACCGTGTCGTGGGGTGGCCCCGATTTCAAGTTCAAGAACGACCTGAAGCACGGCCTCCTGATCAAGGCGTCCTACACCGACCAGACGCTCACGTTCACGGTGTACGGCACACCGGAGGGCCGCCGTGTCGTCTCGCATACCGGCCCGCAGACGAGATGGACCTCGCCGGGGATGAACTACGCGGTCGACCTCAGTGCGCCGCGCGGCTCTGTGAAGGTCGTCACGGGGACGGGCGAGCAAGGCTTCGACATCCAGGTGTGGCGCAGGGTGTACGACCGGGACGGGAAGCTGCTCCGCGCGAACGTATTCAAGTCGCACTACATCCCGGACAGCCCGACGACCGTCTACGGGCCGGGGCGAACGCCGCCCGGGCCATACATCGTGTTGCCGACGACTACTTAGACGTTCGGGTTGTCCTCGCAGCGTCGCTCGTAGGCCGCGAGCACGTAATCGACCGCTTCTTCCGGATCGTCCGTCGGGTGAAGGAGGTCGAGATCGTCGGGCGAGATCATCCCGCTCGCGAGCAGGTCACCGCGGATCCACTCGATCATCTCGCGCCAGTATTCGGTGTCGAAGAGCACGACCGGGAAGTGCTTGATCGTTCCGGTCTGGATGAGCGTCAGTGACTCGTAGAGCTCGTCGAGCGTGCCGAAGCCGCCGGGGAAGATGACGAAGCCCTCCGACGGGCGCACGAAACAGACCTTGCGCGCGTAGAAGTGGTCGAACGTGTAGCTGATGTCGGTGTACGGGTTCGGCGCCTGCTCGTGCGGGAGGACGATGTTGAAGCCGACGGAGAGCCCGTTCCCTTCCTGCGCACCACGGTTCGCGCCCTCCATGACGCCGGCGCCGCCACCCGTGACGACGGCCCAGCCGCGCTCAGCAAAGAGCTTCCCGACTGCGCGCGCCGACTCGTATGGGCCGCTGCCTTCCTTCACGCGCGCCGATCCGAACAGCGCGACGGCGGGCCGGTCGATCTGCGCGACCTTCTCGAACCCGGCGCGGAACTCGTCAGCGATCTTCTGCACCGACGTGTCGATGTCGAACGCCGCCGGGTGGTCGAGGATCTGGCGGTCGTCGGTCACAGGCGGTGCTGTGGGACGTGCGAGGCGACCATGCCAAGGATCAGCATCGCGGCAGTCGCGAAGTAGAGCGCGTACGACGCGAGTGCGAGGTTGCGCCCGCCGCCGAGGCGGAGGAAGCGCGCGGAGCGCCACACGGCGCCGCCGTCGAAGATCCCGAACGGGATCATGTTGAACAGGTTCAGGAAGAAGCCGAAGTACGCGAGCGCGTAGAGAAAGTCGGAGTCACGCGAATGCGCGAAGAGATAGAAGACGAACGCAGCGGCACCGCCAAGGATCGGCCCCGCGATCGCCACGCGTACGGTCTGCCACGGGTGGCCGCGCGTGTAGGCGACGTACGCCCCGAGGAACGGGATGAAGACCGGCAGCTTCGGCTTCAGGCCTTCGCGCTTAGCCTCGATGTAGTGGCCAAGTTCGTGCACGAAGATGAGGACCACGACGCCGATCGCGAACTTCCAGCCCCAGATCAGCGCATAGGCAGCGACCGCGATGAAGATCGACGAGAACTTGACGATGACGAACGAGAACTTCAGGAGGGCGATGCCGACGGCAACGATCGGCCCGGTGATCTTCGAGATCCGTGCCCGCCAGTTCGTGCCGGGGTGGATCGGGTCGTAGTCGCGGAGCTCGGGCTGCGCCGGATCGGACTGCACCGGCTCGCGCGGCCGGCCCCAGATGTCGTTGCCGTTGTCGTCTGGTTCGTGCATGACCGGAGGGTACGCGTCCTGGGGACTGTCCCCGGGACACGGCCTGCGGAGACAGGGCGAGCGGCGGGGAACGGCGTCGTTGCAAACGATGGCGGTTCGGACACGACCGGGGGACTATCCCCGCGGACTGCGCCTTGAGTCTCGAAGTACCGCCGGGATGAATCCCAAGAGCAGAGACGAAGAAGTCCGGCGTGGGCACACGAACGAGGAGTTCTGAAGCGGGCGTTGGACGGACGCTCACCGACGCGCTACGCGCGCTTGGCACACGCGGTGTCCTGGTGCAGATGGCGGAACGCGGGCAGCTTCTCGAACTCCGCTGCGAAATGCCGATGTGCTACTGCCACAAGGGCCGGGCGTATTTCGAGCCGAAGTCCGCTCCTCTCCCGCCTTGGGCGCCTTCGGCGGACCACTACCCAAGGCTCAAGGCGGACGGCGGACACCTTGTTCCGTGGAACGTCAGGCTCGCACACGCACGTTGCAACAAGCTGGATTGGAGCTGGCGCTCGAGGATCCGGCGCCTGCTCGAGCAGGGAATGTCGCTCGAAGAGATCGCTGAGCATCTGAACCGCAGAGGAATCCGCAGGCCACACGGCAATGTGAGCTGGTCAGCCGCCAACGTGCGGAAAGCGTTCGTGTCGTAGCGCTCCCTAGGAGCCCTGACCGATCCACTCCTCGCCGCCCTCGTAGACCTCCTTCTTCCAGAGCGGCACACGCTCTTTCAGCTCGTCGATCGCATCCCTGCACGCAGCCAGTGCGTCCTGGCGGTGAGGCGCGGAGACCGCGATCACGACCGATGTTTCGCCGATCGACACGCGGCCGATGCGGTGATGGATCGCGATCGCGGTCAGCTCGTAGCGCGTGCGAAGCGCGTCAGCGATCTCCTCCATCACCTGTTCGGCCATTCCCTCGTACGCCTCGTAGTCGAGGTGGGTCACCGATCGGCCGCGCGAGTGCACGCGCGTCGTGCCCGTGAACGTGGCAATCGCGCCGGCTTCGTCGGAGCGCACCTCGGCGACGACGCGGTCCAGCGACAACGGCTCGTCGCTCAGCAGGAACGCACCTCCTGAGACCGGCGGGATCAGCGCGACCTCGTCACCGTCCGCGAGCGCGCGATCGGACGACGCGTACTCCTTGTTGACCGCATAGAGGAGCCCGGCCGGCTCGTCCCCGAGGTCGAGCGCCGCCCAGACGTCCGCGACCGTCGCGGCATCTACCTCTCGCCGGGACCAGCCGGCCCGCTCGCGCAGCCCGGCGAACAGGCGGACCGTCACTTCGCCCAGACGATCCCCCAGTCGTGGTGGCCGTAGTACCCGAGCTGGTAGCCGAGCTGCGCGACGGGCCCGAGCACCTTCCCTTTCCGCATGATCATCATCCGACCGTAGCCTTTTCGCTCACGCACGAAGGCCAGCGTGTTGCCGTCCGGCGACCACGCCGGCTGCTCGTCCGCCCAACCCGAGGGCGGTTGGTCGAGCAGGTTGTGCGTCCCGTCGAGTCCGACCTGCCAGAGCTGCCACCGCGTGGCGAAGAAGTTGGCGTTCACGCTCGAGAGCTGGGAGAGCACAGTGACTCCGGTGCCGTCCGGCTCGCAGGTCGGGCTCGCGAACGATCGCGCGGGGTCGTCCCAGAGCGGCTTCGGCTTCCAGTCCGGTGGCTCCGCCACGAGGAGCCGCTTGGCGTGGATCGCGATCCGGTCCGGCCCCGCCGCGAAGACGAGGCGGCCGGAGCACCACGTCAGGTAGTCGCGGTAGACCAGCGTGAGGCCGAGCTGGTGGACCGGGCCTCCTTTGGTGGAGACGACGAGAAGCTCGAGCCCGTCGGATGCGATCGATGCGGACGCGTACGAATCGATCGAGAAGAACAGCCACTTGCCGTCGCTGGAGAGCTTTCTCAGCATCACCGGCCCGTCCTCCACCTGAGAGAAGACGAGCCGATTGTGCACCCAGATGCGCTGTGTCTTCGCCCGCGGGCCGGTCGTCCGGATGCCAGGGAAGGGGTTGGCGGCCGGCGCCTTGCCGAGCGCGCGATCGGTGCATGACCCGAGCGACAACGCGTGAACCTTTGTCCCGCGGAGGAAGTCGATCGTCCCCGACCCACCTGGGCAAGCCGCACGCGGCGCCGCCGTTGCGGACGCCGAGCAAGTGACCATCGCGAACAACACACAGGCGAGCACGCGCACGGGGCGAGCATACTTTCGCCGTGGCCGCTCTCGATCGCCGCGAAACCGAGTCTGGTATCGAAGTGAAACCGCTCTACACCGCGGACGACGCATCGACGCCTCTCGAGGCCCCCGGCGTCTATCCGTACACGCGCGGGCCGTATCCCGACATGTACCGCGGCCGGCCGTGGACGATCCGTCAGTACGCGGGCTTCGCGTCGGCGGAGGAGTCGAATGGGCGGTATCGCTATCTGCTCGACCACGGTCAGACGGGGCTGTCGATCGCGTTCGACCTGCCGACGCAGCTCGGGTACGACTCCGACGACGCGCGCGCCGTCGGCGAGGTCGGTCGCACAGGCGTCGCAATCGACTCGATCGCCGACATGGAGATCCTGCTCGCAGGCATCCCGCTCGGCGAGGTCTCGACGTCGATGACGATCAACGCGCCGGCGTCACTGCTCCTTCTTCTCTATGAGCTCGTCGCCGAAGCGCAGGGCGTCCAGTCGACGGCGTTGCGCGGCACGGTGCAGAACGACATCCTCAAGGAGTACATCGCACGCGGCAACTACATCTTCCCGCCGCGGCCGTCGATGCGCCTCACGACCGATCTGTTCGCGTACTGCGCGGAGCGCATCCCGTCGTGGAACACGATCTCGATCTCCGGGTACCACATTCGCGAAGCGGGCTCGACGGCGGTGCAGGAGCTCGCGTTCACGATCGCCAACGGCATCGCGTACTGCGACGCCGCCGTAGCGGCGGGTCTCTCGCCTGACGACTTCGGCGCGCGGCTCTCCTTCTTCTTCAATGCGCACAACGACTTCTTCCAGGAAGTCGCGAAGTTCCGCGCCGCACGCCGCATCTGGGCACACGTGATGCGCGATCGGTTCGGCGCGACGAATCCGAAGGCGCTCGCGCTGCGCTTCCACGCCCAGACGGGCGGCTCGACGCTGACGGCGCAGCAGCCCGAGAACAACGTCGTGCGCGTCGCGATCCAGGCGCTGTCCGCGATCTGCGGCGGCGCGCAGTCGCTGCACACGAACTCGTTCGACGAGGCGCTCGCACTGCCGACCGAGCGCGCCGCGACGATCGCGCTGCGAACGCAACAGATCCTGCAGGAGGAAGCCGGCACGACCGACACGGCCGACCCGCTGGGCGGCTCGTACTACATCGAGTCGCTCACCGACGAGCTCGAGTCGCGCGCCATCGAGCTGATCGGGCGGATCGACGAGATCGGCGGGGCGGTTGCCGCGGTCGAACAGAACTGGGTGCAGGACGAGATCGAACGCGCTGCGTTCGAATGGCAGCAGCAGGTTGAGCGCGGCGAGCGCGTGATCGTGGGCGTCAACAAGTACACCGTCGACTCGGAGCAGGCGATCGAGTTGCAGTCGATCGATCCCGCGGCCGAGCAGCGTCAGCTCGAGCGGACCGCCAAGGTCCGCGCCGAGCGGAACACCGGCGATGCGTCCGGTGCGCTCGACCGCGTGCGCGCGGCGGCGCTCGGCACGGACAACATGCTCCACCCGATGCGCGATGCGCTGCGCGCCCGCTGCACGATCGGCGAGATCTGCGGCGTCCTGCGGGAAGAGTGGGGCGAGCACGATCGCCTCGCCGCTTCTTCTTGAGGATCCTCCTCGTCTCCCAGATGTATCCGGGGCCGTCCGACCCTGACCTCGGCGCGTTCGTCGCGCAGCTCGAGCGTGCACTCCGTGAGCGCGGCCATGAGATCGAGCTGGCGGTGCTCGACCGGCGCGGCGGCGGGAAGCTCCGCTTCCTCGAGCTTCGCCGCAAGATCCGGGCCGCCGGCCCGCACGACGTCACCTGGGCGCACTTCCTCGTGCCTTCGGGCTCGCTCGCGCTCGCCGCGGGCGGGCCGCTCGTCGTCACGGCGCACGGCCGCGACGTGCGCAACATCGGTGCGATCCCCGGCATCCGCCGCGCGACCGCGCGCGTCGTCGCACGCGCGGCGTCGGTGATCGCCGTCTCCGACTACCTGCGCCGCGAGCTCGAGGACAAGCTGCCCGCCGCGCGAGGCAAGGTGGACGTCGTGGATTCGGGCGTCGACCTCGAGCGCTTCTCGCTCGACGTGTCTGCTGCGGAGACACTCGAGTCGCCCGCGTTCCTGCACGTCGGCTCGCTGACCGAGCGCAAGAACGTCGTGCGCCTCGCCGATGCGTTCGCAGCGCTCGGACGCGGCTCGCTCACGTTCGTCGGCGACGGCCCGCTGCGTTCACGGCTCGAAGGCCGCCCGTTCGTGCGTGTCGTCGGTCGCGTCCCGCACGCCGATGTGCCGTCGTGGCTCGCTGCGGCGGACGTCGTGTGCGGCCCGGCGCTGATCGAGCCGTTCGGCCAGTCGATCCTCGAGGCGATGGCGTGCGGGCGCTCGGTCGTCGCCACGCGCATCGGCGGACCACCCGAGTTCGTCACGCCAGAGACCGGTGTCCTGGTCGATCCGCTCGACGTTGAGAGCCTGACGCGAGCACTCGAGACCGCGACGTCGCTGCCGTCACCGAACAAAGCTGCGCGTGCCGCCGCAGCGGAGCACGATGTCAGGCTTCAGGCGGAGCGGGTGGAGGAGATCCTCCTGCGAGCCGTTCGAGGTCCGCGAGCCTGATCTCGACCAGCGGCCCCACCGACTCCTCGAGCCCCGCCTCGCGCGCGACCGCGAGCGCCTGCTCGTAGCTCTGCCGGATCTTCTCGGCAGAAACGCCCTGCTTCAGCCGGTTGTCGCCGGTCAGCAGCAGGTCGTGAATCTTCTCGCGGGCCGCGGCCTCGTCCATGCGGAGTACCTTAGGCAAACGTGGCCGGGAACCAGGTGCGTGTCCTGATCGCCGACGACCAGCGTCTCTTCGCCGAGGCACTCGAGGCCATCCTCACGACCGACGGGCGGATCGCCGTCATCGGCCGCGTTGCAAACGGCGAGGATGCGGTCGCGCTAGCTCGCGACGAGCGGCCGGACGTTGTGCTCATGGACATCGCGATGCCCGTCCTGGACGGGATCGCCGCGACGGAGGCGATCGCCGCGGAAGCACCGAAGACACGCGTCGTCGTGCTCACCGGCTCCGACGCGCCGGAGGACATTACCCGTGCCCGCGCGGCCGGCGCGGCCGGCTACGTGACCAAGGATCAGGTCGCCGGCGACCTCGTCCGCGCGATCCTCGACGCCGTGGGCCGTTAGCTACCCTCCGGGCGTGCTTCCGGTCTTCTCGGTGATCCACGTGCTCCTGTCGGCTGCGCTCGTCGGGCTGATCCTCATGCACTCCGGCCGCGACACCGGCATGGGCGGCATGGGCTTCACGCCGGCGTCGCAGGGCGGGACGCACATCGTCGAGCGGAACCTGACGCGGCTCACGATCGTGATCTCGGTGCTGTTCTTCCTGAACACGATCCTGCTCTTCCGCCTGCTCAAGTAGTCGCGGCGTTACGCTCTCGACCGGTGCAGCTGACCGGCCTCCATCACGTCACGTGCGTCTGCTCGAGCGCGCAGCAGACACTCGACTTCTATCGCCAGATCGGGTTCTCGCTCGTCAAGAAGACGGTCAACTTCGACGACCCGCACAGCTACCACCTCTACTTCGGCGACGAGGTCGGCAATCCCGGGACGTTGATCACGTTCTTCGAGTGGCCGCGCGCGGGGCAAGGGCGACTCGGTCGCGGGACGCTCGAGTCGATCGGCCTCGCGACGCCACACGTCAGCGAGCCGATCGAGCTGACCGATCCGGATGGGCTGCGTCTTCGTCTCGAGCCGGGTGACGCCGCACGCTTGCACGACGTCGTCGTAATCGGCAACCCGGATCTGTACGCCGGCGTCTTCGCCGACGACGCACCGCTCTCGTTCGCCGAGCCGATGGAGGAGGCGGCGTTGATCGGTGCGGGGATCACGCACCACATCGCGTGGCGCGTCGGCTCCGACGAGGAGCAGAGTCTCTGGCTCGAGCGGCTCGTCGAGGTCGGCCTGCGGCCGACGACCGTCCAGGATCGCAAGTACTTCCGGTCGATTTACTTCCGGATGCCCGACGGCGTCCTGGTCGAGATCGCGACCGACGGGCCGGGGTTCCTCGTCGACGAGCCGGCCGAGTCGCTCGGCGAAGGGCTCGCGCTGCCGCCGTGGCTCGAGCCGGAGCGCGAGACGCTCGAGCGCGAGCTTCATCCGATCGCGTAGCCGCGGCTACAATGCCGCGGTTCCACGCGCTGGTGGCGGAATTGGTAGACGCGCCAGGTTGAGGGCCTGGTGGCCATTGCGGTCGTGGAGGTTCAAGTCCTCTCCAGCGCATCGAGCCGTCCCTCGGGGCGGCTCTTTTGTTGCATTTCTCCTGTTGACGGCGTCCGGAGGAGTCTCTACTCTGGTGGCGAACACACGTTCGACCATCCCGCCGACTCCGGAGGAGCGCTTGCTCACCGCCCGTCAACAAGAGATCTGGAATTACCTCGTCGAGTACGTCGACCGCCACGGCTACCCGCCCACGGTGCGCGAGATCGGCGAGGAGGTCGGCCTGGCGTCCCCATCGACGGTGCACGCGCACCTCGCGAACCTGGAGCGCGCCGGGCTGCTGCGCCGCGACCCGACGAAGCCTCGTGCGCTCGAGCTGATCGGCCGCGAACGCCGCGACGCAGGCTCCGCCGCAGCCGAGGCGCGTGACGTCTCGCGTCTGCCGCTCGTCGGTGCGATCGCCGCCGGCGGGCCGATGCTCGCGGAGCAGGACATCGAGGAGTACGTCCCGATGCCCGCCACGACCAAGGGCGACTTCCTGCTGCGCGTGAAGGGCGAGTCGATGATCGAGGCCGGGATCCTCGACGGTGACCTCGTGATCGTGCAGCGCGCCCAGGACGCGCGGAACGGCGAGATCGTCGTGGCCCTGGCCGGCGACGACGAGTCAGCAGACGAGGCGACGGTAAAGACGTTCTACCGCGAGAAGGGCCGCGTGCGCCTGCAGCCGGAGAACTCCTCGATGGAGCCGATCTATGCGGCGCACGTCCAGATCCTCGGCCGCGTCGTGGGGGTCTTCAGGGAGCTCTAGTGGGTGCGCTAACGGCTCTGCACCGGTCGCTCGACCAGGAGCTTGTCGCGCTGCTCCGCGGCGCGTCGCTCGAGTGCCTCGTTTGCGGCGAGTTCGTGATGCACGCGCGGGGCGGGAACGTGTTCTGCCCGGAGTGCGGGAGTCAGCTCGCCGACGAGAACGCGCTCGAAGACGGGGTACCATTGACCGTGCAGGCCGGGTGACCGCGGCCTCGCGGTT
>DASXOW010000043.1:0-9272 GCA_036493955.1 Gaiellaceae bacterium | reverse complement strand
TGATGATCGCCTCGTCCATCTCGTCGCCGCCGACGCGCAGCGACTGCGAGACGACGATCCCGCCCAGCGAGATGACGGCGACCTCGGTTGTACCTCCGCCGATGTCGACGATCATGTTCCCGGTCGGCTCGGCCACGGGCAGCCCGGCGCCGATCGCGGCAGCCATGGGCTCCTCGATCAGGTACGCCTTGCGCGCGCCTGCGTTCAGTGTCGCCTCCTCGACCGCGCGCTTCTCCACGCCGGTGACGCCGGACGGGACGCACACCACGACGCGCGGATGCGCGAAGCGGTGCTGGTGCACCTTCATGATGAAGTGGCGGAGCATCTGCTCGGTGACGTCGAAGTCGGCGATCACGCCGTCCTTGAGTGGGCGGATCGCGCTGATCGTGCCCGGCGTCCGGCCGAGCATCCGCTTCGCCTCGAGCCCGACCGCGTGCACGTCACCTGTGCGCTGGTCGATCGCAACCACCGACGGCTCGGAGAGCACGATGCCACGACCGCGCACGTAGACGAGCGTGTTCGCGGTGCCGAGATCGACCGCCATGTCGCGGCCGCCGAAGCCCGTCAGGTAGTTGAAGAGGCCCATCGGGCGGCCACTCTAGCTGGGGCCGTGCCTCTCTACGTCCCGCCGGGATCGGCGGAGACGCGGCGGAGCTCAACGGTGGCGCCTGTGCCCCGCACGGGGGCACGGTCGATGGTTCAGCCGACGGCGAAGATCAAGAACGCGGAGCAGACCGCGAAAACGCGCCGGCCGCGACGAACTACCGCTCTTGCGCCCACGTCCGCTCAGACTCGGCGGGTTCCACGACCGTTACGACCCGGTTGCCGCAGCTCGGGATTCCGTGGAGAGTCACTCCATCCACGTTCGCGACCTCAACTGGATGCAACTCGAGGAGTACCTGACGCATGACGACCGTGTGGTGCTTCCGATCGGGTCGACCGAGCAGCATGCGTATCTCTCACTCGAAACCGACAACATCATCGCCGAGCGGCTGGCGGTCGAGGCGGCCGCCCCGTCGGGCGTGCCGGTGTTGCCGGTGCTCGCGTACGGCGTCACCGGGTTCGTCGCTTACCCCGGCAGCCCGACGTTGGCGCCGGAGACGTTCGCGACAGTCGTACGCGACATCGTCGACTCTCTCTACCGCCAGGGCTTCCGGCGTGTTCTCGTCGCCAACGCGCACGCCGGCAACAAGCCTGATCATCCGGTGCTCCGCACGTGGGTCGCGTCGCACGACGACGCCGAGTTGCTGTGGCACGACGTCTGGGAGGGTCGCCCCGACGCGCTCGCGGCCGAGATCGACGAGGACTTCGACCATGCATCGTGGTCGGAGAACTTCCCGTGGACGCGGCTTTCCGGTGTGCAGAGCCCGAGCGAACGAAAACCTGCGATGGAGCCGCCGAACGTCGACACGCCGGAGATGTGGCGGGAGGCACTCGGAGATGGGTCCTTCGGCGGCCTCTACCAGCGGCCCGACGAGGAGGTGCTCCGCGTCTGGGGCGCCGCGGTCGAGCAGCTCCGCGAGCGGATCGAGAACGGCTGGTCGCGCGCCACGGACACGTCTCAGCCGAAGCCGTAGACGCCGGCGAAGCGCGTCGCGAGCAGCCGCACGAGCAGCGACCCGGGTAGCCCGACCACGTTCAGGAAGTCGCCTTCGACACGCTCGACGAGGCCGGCGCCGAGACCCTGGATCGCATATCCGCCGGCACGTCCCTCCCACTCGCCGGCCGCGACATAGTGCGCCAGGTCGCGCGGGGTCAGCGTGCGTAAGGTGACGTGCGTCACCTCTTCGTGCAGCTCCTCCCACGCGCGCGTTCGCAGGCAGAGGCCGGAGACGACGTCGTGCCTCCGGCCCGCGAGCGCCTCGAGCATCGCTTCTGCCTCCGTCGCATCCGCCGGCTTGCCGAGCAGCGCGCCGTCGAAGAGCACCTCGGTGTCGACCCCGAGCACCGGCCGGTCGCCGCCGTCCACCGAGCGCGCCTTGCCCGCAGCGCGTTCGAGCGGAGACGTGCCGTCGACCTCCGCGAAGTCGGGAGCGACCACGTCGAACGGGATGCGAAGCTGTTCGAGGATCGCGCGCCGCTGCGGCGACGTCGACGCGAGGATCACTGGGATGACTTGCGGGCGACCCAGATGTCCTCGGTGGGCCATTGCCTGGCCCAGTCGGCGGTGACGAACGCGTAGTACTCGTGCGTCTCGGCATCGAGCGGAGCCTGCACCTCGATCAGCCGTTCGACTTCGAAGCCGTTCGCGCGGAGGACCGCGATCCAGTCGCCGTGCGGGAGGTGAAACTCGACGCCGGTCTCGCCCGCCCACTCGAAGCGGTGCATGCGGAACTGCGGCCGCTGCAAAGTCGTCGTCGCGGCGCCTTCGTCGACCGAGCAGAGCACGACCAGCGGTGAGTTGGTGAGGAACGCCAGCCGCCCTCCCGGGCGAACCAGCCGCGCCGCCTCGGGGATCCAGCGATATGGATCGACCCACAGCGATGCGCCGTACTCGGAGACGACGAGGTCGCAGCACGCGTCCGGGAGGCCGGTCTGGCCGGCGTCGGCCTCGACGAGCGGGAACTCGATGCCGGTCTTCGCCTGCATGCGGCGGGCCGTCTCGAGCTGCGCGGGCGTGATGTCGACGCCGACCGGACGCGCACCGTGCTTCGCGAGCCACGCCGAGAAGTACGCGGTGCCGCAGCCGAGCTCGACGACGTCGAGTCCGGCGACGTCTCCGAGCACGTTCAGCTCGGACTCGTCGACCGCCCAGACGCCCCACGAGATCTCGTCGAGCGCCCAGTTCGTCTCGGCGTTCTCGTCGGTGTACTCGCGGTTCGCTTCGGTCCAGTTGGCGGCGTTCCGCGCTGCGTCGCTCTGCCAGCTGCTACGCGAGCCCATCGGGGAACCAGATCCCGATCTCGCGTTCAGCCGACTCGGGCGAGTCGGATCCGTGCACGAGGTTGTTCGGCATCGCGAGCGCGAAGTCGCCGCGGATGCTCCCGGGTGTCGCGTCAGCCGGGTTCGTCGCCCCGATCGTGCTGCGGCACGTGGCGATCGCTCCCTCGCCCTCGAGCACGAACGCGAGCGTCGGGCCCGAAGTGATGAAGTCGACGAGCTCGCCGAAGAACGGCTTCTCCTTGTGCTCGGCGTAGTGCGTCTCACCGAGCTCGCGGCTCGCCGTCACGAGCCGGGCCGCACGGAGCTTCAGCCCGCGGCGCTCGAAGCGCGCGACGACCTCGCCGGCGAGGTTGCGCGCGACGGCGTCCGGCTTCGCGAGAATCAGCGTGACTTCGACTGCCATGCGGGCGACGAGACTAGCTGGTTTGACGCCGTCTGCGCGGCGGTCGTTTCGCCTCGCCGATCGCGACGGAAGCGTCGACGTCGTACTCGATCGGCGTCTCGCAGAAGGGGCAGACCTGCCACGCCGCCTCGAGCGGCTTGCCGCAGTTCGTGCACGCCTGGCGGAGCTTCGTCGTGCAGACCGGGCAGACGAGGAACTCCTCGTCGACCTCAGCGCGGCACACCGGGCAGTGCAGGTCGCGCGCGCCGAGCCGGCGTTCCATCGCCTTGATCTCGAGCTCACGCTCTCGCACGTCCTCGAGATACTCGGGCGGCCGGAACAGCATGTAGATCATCGGCCCGATGAAGGGGACGATTCCGATCGCGGTCACGACGCCGATGATCAGCTTGTCGGCGATGCGCCGGCGCGCGTCCTTGAAGACCCAGTAGATCGACGCGACCCAGAACACGATCACGAAGAAGATCGCGAGGTTGCGCCCGACGTACCACGTCGAGGAGTGGAAGAAGTCGTGGACGCCGCCGAACGTGGACCCGATCACAGCAGGATTCTTCCTACTCCATACCCCGCCGCAAACGCGAGCCCGACGAACAGGGCCAGCAGCAGCACGGCGAAGAGAAAGACGGTGGTCCGTTCACGGGCGCGGGTCATCGTACGGATTTTCTGTCGTCCTCAGCCAGGTCGGCAAGGAGGTACAGCGAACCGGTCACGAGCACCCGCCGGCCGAGGCCCCGGGCGAGGGCGAGGGCGGCCGTCGGTTCCGGCTCCGAGAGGACGGCGGCGAAGCGCGAGCGCGCCAGGTCGGCCACCGCGTCGGCGGGGAGCGCGCGCGGGTTCGTCGACGCGGTCGCGACGAGCGTGTGCCCGGCGCGGGCTAGCCGGTCGAGGATGCCGGCGGCATCCTTGTCGCCGAGGATCGACGCGACGACAACGTAGTCGTGCGGCTCGGGCAGGCGGTCGAGCAGCCAGTCGACGGCGTCCGGCGTGTGCGCACCGTCCCGGATCTCGCGGTCGCGGATCTCGAGGCGGCCGGGGAGGCTCGCCGGCGCGAGTGGGCGGCGCTCGCCGAGGAACGCTTCGACCGCCTCTTCCGCCCCACCGAGCCGCACCTCGCCGTTGACAAGGTGCGCGAACTCGTCGTCTGGGAGGATGACCGTGCTGCCCGGCCCCGCAACCGCGAGCTTCTCCGCGGCGATCTCCTCGCGCGTCCCCCCGAGGACGCCCGTGTGTTCGAGGCCGACGTTCGTCAGCAGGACGACGCGCGCGTCGATCGTGTTCGTCGCGTCGTGCCTCCCGCCGAGCCCCGCCTCGACCGCGGCCACTGTCGCGCCACGGGCCGCGAAATCGGCGAATGCCGCCGCGGTGACCGCCTCGAACTGCGTCGCGCCCACCACCTGCGCGTCAGAGCGGATCCGCTCGACCGCGCGCGCGAAGCCTTCGGGATCGGTGTCGAGGCGCTCATGCCAGCCGGAGACGTGAGGCGAGGTGTAGGCCGGCCCGCCGATCGTCCGGGCGATCCGGCGCGTCGCCGTGGACTTCCCTTTCGTGCCAACGACGTGAACCGCGTCGAACGACCGCTGCGGGTTCCCGAGGCGGTCGAGCAGCACCCGCATCCGCTCCGTCCCGAAGCCGTCAACCGGCCACGGGCTCAGCGACTCGAGCCACGCGACGGCGGTGCCAGGCACCGTCACAAGTCACCCGGGATCCGTCCACACGCGGCGGATCTCCCTGCTAATCCGCGGCGGCGGCTGGGACACGTCCGGTGCCAGGCACCGTCGCAGATCAGTAACGCCTGACGCGAGAGTTCAACCGCCGATGGCATCGAGCTCGCGCTTGTAGCGCTCGAGCTTCTCGCGCTCTTTCGCGACGACGTCGGCCGGCGCGTTGGCGGTGAAGCGCTTATTTGCGAGCATCTTCTCGCCGCGCGCTACTTCGCCGCGCAGCCGCTCACGCTCCGCGTCGACGTTGCCGTTCTCGCGCTGAGGCGCCCGGTCGGGCTTCACGACCGCGTCGAAGATCCGCTTCTCGTCGCCGTCGAGCTGCGGGACGACGCCCGAACGGCGGAACACCTGCGCGTACTCCTGGGTGCGCTCGAGCGCACCCGCCTCGGACTCATCGCCCGCCTCGGGCCACGGCGCGACGATCAGCCGCGTCGCACGCGCCGGCAGGTGCGACCAGATCTCCTCGGTCACGTGCGGCATCGCGGGATGGAGGAGCTTCAGCAGCCACTCGAGCGCGAACGTCGCAGTCGCGCGCGCGTCGGCATCGTCGTCGTAGAGGCGCGCCTTGACCGCCTCCAGGTACCAGTCGCAGAAGTCGTCGAACGTCAGGTGGTAGAGCTCGTCCATCGCATGCGCGAAGTCGAACGCGCCCAGGTAACTCTCGATCTGCCGCTGCGTCTGCGAGAGGCGCGCCAGGATCCACCGCTCCTCGAGGGAAGCCGGATGCTCAGCGGGCACCGCCCCGTCGCACGCGGTCACGATCAGCCGCGCCGCATTCCACAGCTTGTTCGAGAGCTTCCCGCCTTCCTCGATCGCCGCGTACGAGAACCGCACGTCCTGCGTGAGCGAGTTCTTCAGCAACCCGTACCGCGTCGCGTCGGCGCCGTAGCGGTCAAGCACCTCGAACGCGTCGATCCCGTTGCCGAGCGACTTCGACATCCGGCGTCCGTCGGTTGCGAGCACGGTCGGGTGGATGACGACGTCCTCGAACGGACGCTCGCCGAGCAGCTCGAGGCCGGAGAAGATCATCCGGTTCTCCCAGAGACGGATGATGTCGCGTGCCGTCGTGTTGACGTTGCCGGGATAGAACTGCGCGAGCTCCGGCGTCGCGTCCGGCCACCCGAGCGTCGCGAACGGCCAGAGCGCCGAGCTGAACCACGTGTCGAGCACGTCGGTCTCGCGCGTCAACTCGGTCGACCCGCAGTCGCCGCAGGCGGTCGGTTCGTCGAGCTCGACGGTCACGTGACCGTCGGGGCAGTACCAGGCGGGGATCTGGTGGCCCCACCAGATCTGCCGCGAGATGCACCAGTCCGGCGCGTTCTCCAACGAGTCGATCGCGAAGCGGTGCTGGCTCTCCGGGTGGTAGCGGATCTCGCCGCTGCGGAGCGCCTCGAGCGGTCGCTGCTTGATCTGCTCCATCGAGCACCACCACTGCAGCGAGATGCGCGGCTCGATGCGCGAATGGCAGCGTTCGCAGAACGCGACGCTGTGCCGGTAGTGCTCGCGGTTCTCGAGCAGGTCGCGCTCGCTGCACCAGTCGAGGATCTTCGCGCCTGCGTCTTGCTGCGTCAGTCCTTCGAGCCCCGCCGCGGTCGAGCGGCCGTCAGGCCCGATGCAGCTCGGCTCGGGCAGGCCGTGATCGCGTCCGATCTCGAAGTCGGTCGGGTCGTGTGCGGGCGTGACCTTGAGCGCGCCGGTCCCGAACTCACGCTCGACGCGCTCGTCCGCGATCACTGGCACGCGGTTCTCGGTCCACGGGACGATCACCTCACGGCCGACCAGGTGCCGGTAGCGCTCGTCGTCGGGATGCACCGCAACGGCGACGTCGGCGGGGATGGTCGCCGGGCGCACGGTCGCAATCGGAATGTGGCCGTCACCGTCTGCGAGCGGGTAGCGGATCGTCGACAGCGTGTCATCGACGTCTTCGTGCTCGAGTTCGAGGTCGGAGAGCGACGTCTCGTGGTAGGGGCACCAGTTGATGATGCGGTTCGCGCGATAGATCCAGTCGCGCCGGTAGAGGTGCACGAACCACTGCATCACTGCACGGCTGTATCCCTCGTCCATCGTCATCCGCGAGCGGCGGTAGTCGAGCGACGCGCCGATGCGGCGGAAGTCATCGAGGATCTTGCCGCCGTACTCGTGCAGCCACGCCCAGACGCGCTCGACGAACGCGTCGCGGCCAAGCTCCTGGCGCGAGGTGCCTTCGTCGATCAGCGCGCGCTCGACGACGTTCTGAGTCGAGATGCCGGCGTGGTCGAAGCCGGGCTGGAAGAGCGTGTTGTAGCCCTGCATCCGCTTCCAGCGGATGAGTGAGTCGCCGACCGAGAGGTTCAGCGCGTGGCCGGTGTGCAGCCGCCCGGTCACGTTGGGCGGTGGGTGGCAGTCGACGTACGGCGTGCGGGTCGGGTCGGGCTCCGCGTCGTAAAGGCCCTCCGCCTCCCACGTCTGCTGCCAACGCTCTTCGACGCCGCGCGGCTCGTATCTCGATTGCATGCTCTCGCCACCGCTCATTGAGCGGCCCATCCTATGGGCGGGTGGGGGCTACGCCGGAACTATGCGGCCCAGTTTACCGGCACGCCGCGTAGCCCTGCATACCGCGCGGGTTCGACGCCGCGACGATCTGGCCGCCCTCGCGCTTCACCGCACTGACGCGGCCGAGCGACCACGGATCCGTGACCGTGACTTCGTGGCCGCGGCGGCGCAAGTCGGCGATCACGTCGTCGCCGAAGCGCGACTCAACCGCCAGCGAGCGCAGCGCGAACCCGCGCGGGTCGAACGACGAGATCAGGTGATCCGTGTGCCACTCAGGCGCGTCGATCGCCGCCTGCAGGTCGAGTCCACGTTCGGCGTGACGGATGAACGCGTGCAGTGCCCACTGCTCCTGCTGGTCGCCGCCCGGCGTGCCGTACGCGAGCCACGGCTCGCCGTCGCGGAGCACGAGGCCGGGCGACAGGGTCGTGCGCGGACGCTTGCCGGGAGCGAGCGACGACGGCAGACCTTCCTCGAGCCAGAACATCTGCGCGCGCGAGCCGAGCGGCCAGCCGAGCGACGGGATCGTCGGCGAGCTCTGCAGCCAGCCGCCGCTCGGCGTCGCGGAGATCAGATTCCCGAAACGGTCGGCAACGTCGAGGTGGACAGTGTCCCCGCGGGTCGGCTCCCCTGCGCCGATCGGACTTTGTGTTGACTCAACACTGAGTCGGGGCAGACGACCGCGACCCGGCCGCAGCTCCGCGCTCGCCTCGTCGCCGATCAGCAGTCGGCGCTCAGCCGTGTATTCCGGCGTCAATAGGCCCGTGATGTCCGCGCCGTCGCCGTAGTTCGCGTCGCGGTCGGCGAACGCGAGCTTCGCCGCCTCAGTCACGACGTGCACGAGCTCGGCCTCCGAGAGCGACGCGACGTCGTATGCCTCCAACAGCGCGAGCTGCTGCAGCGCCGACGGCCCCTGCCCCCACGCCGCGGTCTTGCACACCGTCAGTCCGCGATAGTCGAACGTCGACGGCGGCTCGAGCGTCGCGCGCCAGCCCGCCATGTCGTCGCCGGTGAGCACCCCGTCGTTCTCGCGCGAGAACCGGTCGATCTCGGCCGCGACGAACCCTTCGTAGTAGACACGGCGCGCGCCATCGACCGTCCCGCCCGCCTCGGCGAGCACCCGCCGCCACGTCGCGGCAAGCTGCGGGTTCCGGAAAATCGAGCCCGGCCGCGGCGCCGGCAGATACAGCTCCGCCGAGCCCGGCCACTGCGCAAGCAACGGCTCTGTGCGCTCGATCGTCATCGTGATCCCGGGGATGACCGGATAGCCGTGCTCGGCGTAGCCGATCGCGTACTCGAGGACGTCGGCGAGCGGCCACGTCCCGAACTGGTCGAGGAGCAGCAGCCAGCCGCCGAAAGAGCCGGGCACGCACGCAGCGAGCAGCCCCGTTCCCGGGACGCGTTCGAGACCGCGAGCCCGGTACTCGTCGATCGTCGCCGCGGCCGGTGCGACGCCCTGCGCACAGAGAACGATCGGCTTGCCTGCCTCGGCCGACCAGAACACGGCGGGCAGATCGCCGCCCGGGCCGTTCAGGTGCGGCTCGACCACCTGCAGGGTGAACCCGGCCGCGACGGCGGCGTCGAAGGCGTTCCCGCCCTGCTCGAGCACGGCAATGCCGGCGGCCGACGCGAGCCAGTGCGTCGACGCGACCATGCCGAAGGTGCCTCTGAGCTCGGGGCGCGTGGTGAACACGCCCGCGACGATAATGGAGCGCGCCTACTCGGCGAGGTCGAGAAGC
>DASXOW010000042.1:0-82066 GCA_036493955.1 Gaiellaceae bacterium | reverse complement strand
GGAGCCGAGGCTACTGACCAGCCGCGAGCGGCGGTCTACTTCAAGATCGGCGCGCCGGTCGCCTTCGCCAGCCACGTCTGCTGCAGCTTCTTCAGCGTGCCGCCCGCGCGCAGGGACGTGATCGCCCTGTTCACGCACGCGGTGAGCGGGTTGCCCTTCTGCAGTACGACGCCGAAGTGATCGGTCGTCTGTCCGGCCGTGTTCTCGAACTGGCCGAGGATCTTGCTGTTCGGCACCTGGACCGCCGTCACGTAGAACGCGGTCGGCAGGTCGACGACGAGGCCGTCGATCTGCTTGTTCTTCAGCAGGAGCACCGCGGCGGCGTTCGAGCTGGGGACGGACGGGGTCTGCGACGGCTTGATCCGACTCTTGATGAACTGGTAACTCGTCGTTCCGAGCTGAGCGCCGAGCTTGAACGAGCGCAGGCCGGCGATGCTGTGCACGGCTGCAATCTTCGTTCCCTTGTTCACGACGATCGCCTGGTTCACGTCGTAGTACGACTTGCTGAACGCGACGACCTTCGCGCGAGCCGGCGTGTACGAGATCTGGTTGATGTCGAAGTCGAATGACTTCGCGCCAGGCGCGAACGCCTTGTTGAACGGCACGTACGTCCACGACACCTTGGCCTTCGTGTAGCCGAGCTTCCCTGCGACCGCATATGCGACGGCCGACTCATAGCCCTTGCCGTCCGCCGGGTCGTTGATCTTCCACTTCGAGCTCTTGGAGCCGCCGGCGTACCAGGGTGGATACGCAGGGTTGTCGGTTCCGATCGTCAGCTGTCCGTCCTTGACCGTGGGGCACGCGGCCACGATCCGCGCCGCAGCGTGCTGCGAGCTCGCGAGTGCGGCGATCGCGGCCAGTGCGGTGACGGCGCTCGCGAGCAAGATGACCTTCTTGCGCATGGGCTCTTTCTCTCCTGGAATGGGGGGAGGTCAGCGTATCGCCTGAGCCACCCATGCCTGGAACGCCGCGAGCAGTGGCTCGGCGTTCGGCAGCAAGCGGCCGTGGTCGAGCACCCCGGAGGCCATGCCGCGGTGCACCGACTCGACGAGAACCCTGTCCTCGCGGCCGACCTGGTCGTCGAACACGAAGAACTCCTCGAGCCACGCCGGATCGACATCGGTCGCAAAGAAGTAGTCCAGATACCGCTCGGTCCGGCCTGTCCCGGCTGGCGAGATCGGACCGATCGACAGGTTCGCGGGGCCGGGGAACACGTTGATGCCGGTGTTCGGGTACAGCAGGTGGAACTGACCGCGCTCTCCCGTCTGCTTCGCGGCGCAGAACTGTGCAGCGAAGGTGGGGTGCGCTTCGAGCAGATAGCGGTCGGGGTGCACGTCCACCTCGGCGCTGAAGCCCGGGTGCGCGGTCGGGCAGTGGTAGCACTCGAGGAAGTTCTCGACCACGATCTTCCAGTTCGCGTTCAAGCCGAAGTCCACCCGCGAATGGAACACGACCCCGTCAAGGTCGAAGTCGCGCGCGAGGATCTCGGGCAGCTCGCCGAGCTGCTCCTCGAGCGAGGGCGCTTCCGGGTCGGGATTCACGAACAGGAACGGCCCCCAGGTGCCGACGCTCGCCGGCAGGAGCGACCAGTCAGCCGCGTCGAACTCGGGCTCGCGCTCCGACCGCGGCGCAGCGCGCAACGAGCCGTCGAGGTCGTATGTCCAGGCGTGGTAGTGGCACTGGATCGTGGTGCGGGCCCCGCACCCTTCGGTGAGCACCGCGCCGCGGTGGCGGCACACGTTGATGAACGCCCGCAGCTCGCCGGCCGTGTCCCGGGTCGCGAGCACCGGGATGCCACCGACGTCGGCCGCGAGGAACGAGCCGGCCGCGGCTACCTGCTCGGCGCGGCCGACGTACTGCCACGAGCGCGCGAAGATGCGTGCGCGCTCGTGGCGGAGCTGCTCCTCATCCGAGTACCACGCGAACGGGAGCGTGACGTCGCTCGCGCTCAGCGCAGAGCTTCCTCGAAGCGCGGGTCGTCGCGGACCGCGGCGAAGTCCGTGTCGGTCCGCGCTTGCTCGCGGAACGCTGGGAAGAGCTCGACTGACCGCCGAAGATGGTCGAACACTTCGTCGCTCGTTTCTCCGGCCATCGAGGCGAAGCAGGCGAAGTTGTAGTGGAGACCGGGCTGGTCCGGCGCGTGCTCCAGTCCCTCGCGGACGGATGCGAGCGCATCGGCGTAGCGCGCCTCGCCGTATGCCGCCATCGACGCGCTGTGGAACGGCCACGCCTCACCCCAGTCGAACCCCTGATACGCGGCGCCGGGGGTCCCTCCGACCACGAGGACGGTTCCGTCACCGGTTGCCTTCCGGCGCGCCTCAGGGGCGACGTAGAGGTAGGTGCCGGCGGGGGCGTCGACCGTCTCGCCGTCGATCTCGAACGTCGCGTTGCCGTCGAGGACGAGGTACAGCTCCTCCTGGCCGCCGGACTCGTCGTGTTCATTGATGAGCAGGCCCTTTTCATCAGCAGTGAACACGTTCACGCCGAATCCTTGGATCCCGAGGTGCTCGCGCACCGGGACGCTGCGCCCGCGCCGCTCGATGTCGTCCAGTTGAGCGATCTGCCAGTTCTTGTCGTTCATCTCGATCCCCCTTGCCTCAGCGCGGCGGCCAGCCGACGCGGATCTCGTTTCCGTCTGGGTCGTGCAGCGTGAACATTCGCATGCCGAAGTTCGTGTGGGTCAGCGGCGTCACGGTCGCGCCTGCTTCGCTCCATCGTTCGTGCAGCTTGTCGATCTCTTCCGCGTACACGAACGCACTCCCGGGGGCCCGCTCGCCGAGCGTGTGTCCGGCGAAATGCAGCTCGCAACCGTCGGCCTCGATGATGAGGTAGTCCCACTCCTCCGGGGGTGCGCCACGACTCGAGAAGCCGAGCCGCTCGTAGAAGTCAAGCGTCGCCCGCGTGTCGTTGCTGGCGAGCAGCGGCAGTGCTCGGTTCATCCTTCGATCGTAGATGCACGGAGTCGCCGCGGCACCAGGACACGAAGCGCCCGTGGCAGGATTTCGACTTCGAGAGGCGACTCGAGCTCGACCGGCTCGCCGTCGGTCGCGGCGATGATCTCGCGCTCCTCGGGCGCGATCACGAATCGCGTCCCTCGTCGCTCGGTCCACGTCGTCGGCAGCCAGCCACGGGTCGTGTAGACGTGGAGGAGACCCTCGGTCAGCGACGGCCGTTCGCCGACGTTGAAGAGGCTGAGGTCGTAGCCGTTGTTGGAGACGAGCAGGACGCGCGTCTGTACGACAGCTCCGTCGAGTCGGATGCGCAGCCGGTGGTGTTCGCGCGAGAGGCGCTTCACTGCGCGCAGACCGGCGAGGAGATCGCCGCGACGACGGTGGTGTTCGCGGCGATGGACGAGGTCCGCGTAGAGGCCGAGCGACAGGTTGTTGAGAAACAGCCGACCGTTCACCCGTGCGACGTCGATGCGCTGCTCGACGCCGTCGAAGGCGGCAAGTGCAGCGAGCGGGTCGTCGCGGTCGAGGCCGAGATCGCGGGCGAAGTGGTTGCGCGTGCCGAACGAGATGCAGACGAACGGCAGATCCCGCTCGAGTGCGACCTGCGCGACCCCCGCCAGGGATCCGTCGCCGCCGGCGACACCCAACGCATCGGCCGTCGCCTCGCGGGCGAGTGTCTCGACATCGTCTCCGACTTGAAGGACGTGGCATTGCATTCCCTGCGCTTCGGCCGTCGCGACCAGTTCGTCGGCGGACGGGCTGTCGTCGCCGGAGCGCGGGTTGACGATCAGGTAGCCCCGGCTTCCGTCGCGCGCGGTCACCTATCCGTCTACGAGGAGGCTGTTGACCGGCCCGAGGACCCGTCGCGTCCGCTTTGAGACATTCGGCAGGCGCACGAGCCGGTGCGTCAGCGACTTGCCGTTCTCCCGCCGCTCCAGCTGCTCACGGCTGATCCGGCACCAGACCTCGTCGATTGCTTCGGTCGGATCCGGGGGAATCTGGTTTTCCGGAAGCTCGAGGTGCTCCGACCAAAGACGAAGCCGAGTTCGGCGCGCGAGCTCGGGATCGTGAGCGACGACGTTCATCTCGGTGTCGTTGAACAGCGAGTGCTCGTTCAGGTTGGCCGAGCCGAGCGTCAGCCAGCGGTCGTCGATGATCGCGATCTTGGCGTGGACGTAGATCGGATCGGCGCGCTGGCCAGAACGCGCGTAGAGCGCGCACGCGAGAACGCACGCGTCTGTGTCGGCGTCGATCAGTTCGGCGAGGACGCCACGCGTGTCGTCCTCTCCGCTCTTCGGGTGGGCGGGCAGCACAAAGAGCACGCGGAAGTCAGGGCTTGGCGGCGAGTCGAGCTTCTCGCGCAGGATCCGGGAAATCTCCGGTGACCAGAGAAACTGGTTCTCGATGTAGATGAAGCGCGTCGCGCTCCGCAGAGCTGCCGCATACGACTCGAGGATTCGAAAGTCGCCCTTCGGCACCGCGCGGTAGACCTTTTCGGGGATCGTGCGGACGATCTGCAGTTCGACATCGCCGGCAGGCTTCGGTTCCGTAGGCATCGGGAGCCGCTCGTCGGTGGTCTCCGCCCAGCGCATCCGGAAGTGCTCGGCGACGTCGGCCACGGCCGGCCCTTCGATCCGTGCAACCGCGTCGTGCCAGCCGAGAGCCGCCCGTGCCGGATGACTGGACGAGTCGAACCGGTCACCGGATTGCGACGTCAGGTCGATGCCGCCAACGAAGGCGACGCGGTCGTCGATGACGATCGTCTTCTCGTGATGGCAGTGAAGTGGCCGCTCTTTGGGGTCGAGTTGGCACTTGATGCGGGTGTCGCGCGTCAGCCGCTCCCGCATCTCGCGCACCTGGCGGCGCGAAGGATGAAAGAGCGGCAGCGGCGCGCCCGCCCAGACCAGGATGCGTACGTCGATCCGCTCGGCAAGTTCGGCGAGCAGGTCACGCAAGATCGTCGGCTGCTGGTCGCGCACCAGCGCGAAGTCGGGCGAGAGGTACCAGCCGGTCATGTGGACGTGCGACTGCGCCGCCTCCAGCTCGCGCGCGATCACCGGGAGGGCCTCCGCTCCGTCGATCAGGATGTCGACTGCATTGCCACGGCGCGGCTGCGGCTCGCCTGCTGCCCAGCCGATCCCGTCGGCGTCCAGCGCCTTCTGCCAGCCGATGCGGCGCAGGCGGCGTCGGTGATGCCGGATTATCTGATCGGAGATCACCGCACCAACCCGTGCCTCCGCGGCGAGCAGCGCCCCACCGAGACGCCGCAACTCAGATCCTTCGATAGCGGGCGTCGCTCAACGAGTAAGCGGCGAACGCGACGAGTCCGGCTGCCACGATCCCGAGCAACCAGGAGCCGTACGAGTGATTCGCGAGCTTCGCGAGCACGCCGTCGAGGCCGACCGCCTTGTCCGGGTTGTAGTCGACGGCCGCCTTGACCAGGAAGACACCGATCAGTCCGAAGACGACGCCGCGCGCGACGTAGCCAAACATGCCGATCCAGGTGATCCAACGCCGTACGGCGGCACTCATCTGCTCGGTCTTCGAGTCGTCGAGGAAATCCTGACTGACCCCGCGGTACGCCTGGTACGCGGCGATCCCGCACAACACCACGCCTGCAATGCCGACGAGCCAGACGCCACCGGGCCAGCCGAGCACGCCGGCAGCCGGCTTCTTCGGACTGCCCGCACTGCTGCTGGCTCTGCCGAGCAGGATGCTGACGGCGACCGCGCACATCACCGCGTAGGCGATGCCGCTACCGAGAGCAGCGACGCGGTCCATCGTGCTGTCGCCCTTCTCCGGGCCGTGGCCGAGGAGCGCGTGAATGAACCGCCACAGGGCATATCCCGCGAGCCCGATCGCCGTGAGGATCAGCAGCACCTCACCGAACGGTTGGTTGGCGATGGTCTTCAGCGCTCCGGTCTGGTTTGTCGTCTTGCCGCCCGAGCCAAGCGCGAGCTTGAGCGCGAGGATGCCGACGATCGCATAGGTCGCGCCGCGTGCAACGAACCCCGCACGCGCTAGGACGTCGAATCCCGTGCTGCGGCTGACCGTCTCGCCGGCCGACTTTGCCTCGCGGACTGCCGCGGGCTTGGCTGGGTTTTGGATGCTCATCCAGTGACAAACGGTGGAGTGGGCTGATCGGTTACGCACCGCGACCAAGATGGCCTCTCGGCCGTTGTTATCCCAAGGTGCCCAAATCTCTCTCGAAGCCGAAGCCTGCGCGTGCCCGGAAACAGCCGGCGGCCGCGCGGATCCTGAACCGGGAGCTCTCCGCGTTGACGCTGATCCAGCGCGTGCTGGAGCTCGCGGCTGACTCCGAGCAGCCGCTCCTCGAACGCGTCCGCTACTGCTCGATCGTCTCGAGCGTGCTCGACGAGTTCTTCATGATCAGAGTCGCAGGTCTCCTCGATCAGGCGGCGTCGGGCTTGGTCGTCCGCTCACCCGACGGCCTCCGGCCCCAGGAGGTACTCGCGGAGATCCGCGAGCGGGTACTCGCGTTGACCCGCGCCCAGTCGAAGCTGTGGGCGTCGGACCTGCGCCCGGCGCTCGCCGAGGAAGCGATCGCGATCGAGTCGGTCGCGGCTCTCTCGAAACGAGACCTTGGCGTGCTCGAGCGGCGCTTCGAGCGTGAGGTGTTCCCCGTTCTCACTCCACTTGGCGTTGGCCCGGGTCAGCCGTTTCCATTCATTTCGCCGCTCTCGCTCAGTCTTGGGGTCTTCGTCCGCAACCCGAAGACCGACGAGGTTCGCTTCGCACGGCTCAAGGTCCCCGAGGGCCTACCGCGATTTCTACGAGCAAACGGCTCCGGTCCGCTCATGCCGCTCGAGCACGTCATCGGCCACTACCTGCCGCGGCTGTTCCCGGGGATGGAGATCGAGGAGCGCGGCGTCTTTCGCGTCACCCGCGACGCCGACTTCGAGCTCTCCGACGAGGCTGACGATCTGCTCGAGGCGCTACAGACCGAGCTGCGCCGGCAGCGGTTCGGTGACGTTGTGCGGCTGGAGGTCTCCGACTCGATGTCTCAATCGATGCTCTCGCAGCTCAAGGAAGGCCTCGGTGTAGACGACGACCAGGTTTACCCGGTGCGAGGGTTGCTCGATCTGTCGGAGGTGGCGGAGATCGCCGATCTCGACCGCCCCGACCTCAAGTTCGATCCCGTGGTCGGGGTGACGCGACGACCGTTCACATCTCCCGACGCCCGATCGTTGTTCGCGTCCTTGCGCAGATCCGACGCCCTCGTGCAGCTCCCATACGACTCGTTCGCATCGACCGTCGAAACGTTCGTGAGCCGCGCCGCGCGTGATCCGCAGGTGAGTGCTCTGAAGACAACCGTCTACCGGACAAGCGACAAGTCGGCTCTGGCTCCGGCACTCATCTCCGCAGCCGCGAACGGGAAGCAGGCGGTGTGCCTCGTCGAGTTGCAGGCGCGCTTCGACGAGCAGCGCAACATCGACTGGTCTCACCAGCTCGAGCAGGCCGGCGTGCACGTCGTCTATGGCATCCCGCGGCTCAAGATTCACGCCAAGACCACTCTGGTCGTTCGCCGCGACCCCGACGGCCTGCGCCGGTACGCCCACATCGGTACCGGCAACTACCACGCCGTCACAGCCCGCATGTACGAGGATCTCGGCCTGTTCACGGCCGACAAGGACATCACCGCCGACGTGGCCGATCTTTTCAACTACCTCACCGGCTTCGGCGAGCCGCAGGAGTTCCGCAAGTTGCTCGTCGCGCCGTTCACTCTGCGCAAGGGCCTCGTCGACGAGATCCGGGCGACCGCGAAGGCCGCGAAGGCCGGCGAGGCGGCGTCGATCCGCATCAAGGTCAACGCGCTGCACGACGAGCAGATGATCGAGGAGCTCTATGCGGCCTCCCATGCCGGTGTGAAGATCGACGTCGTCGTTCGTCGCATCTGCGGCCTTCGTCCGGGCGTCAAGGGTATGAGCGAGAACGTGCGGGTGCGCAGCGTGCTCGGTCGGTTCCTCGAGCACAGCCGATTCCTTATCTTTCGGCGCGGGGATGAGCGGCGCTACTTCCTCGGTAGCGCTGACTTACTGCCGCGGAACCTTGACCACCGGATCGAGGTCGTCGCACCTGTCGAGGCTGCGGGCCCGCAGGCAGAGCTCGACACAATCTTCGACGAGCTCCTCGGTGACAACGCGCTGGCGTGGGAACTCGATGCAGAGGGGTCATGGACGCGCTCGGTGCCCGCGAAGGGTGAGAGCCCTCAGATCGCGCAGAGCAGGCTGATGCACCGCGCGCGGTCCCGGGCACGGCGGCTTGCTCGGCCTGCCTAGGGCGCCGGGACGCAGACGGTGATCGCGCCCGCGTCTACTTTGATCTTGAACTTCTTCACCTTGGTGCGATCGCCACCGTCGAGCTCGTATAGCACCTTGCGGCTCAACTTCACCTTCACCCGCTCTGCCTTGGTCGTGCGCGCAAAAGGCGATTCGCTCGGCGTCGCGACGACGGCCCGTGCCAACATGCGCCCCCATTCCATGAGGCCGTCGGCGGTCACGACGCCAAGCTCCAGCTTGCCATCGTCGGGACGCGCGTCTTCGAACACCTCGAGCCCGCCGAAGAGCTTGCCGACGTTGCCGAGGAGGATGCAGCTCGCCTTGCCTTCGTACCACGGGGCGCCGTCCACCTCGATCTCGGCGCGAAACGGCTTCGACCGCAGCTTCTCCGAGCCCGTCCAGACATAAGCGGCGCGACCCAAGCGTGCCTTGAGCCCTCCCGCATCACGGATCATCAAGGCGTCGAAGCCGGCACCGGCCATCACTGCGAATCGCTCCCCGTCGAAACGGCCGACGTCGATCTTGCGCTGTCCGCCGCGAAGACCGATCGCCACGGCCTTTTCGATGTCAGTTGGGATTCCGAGGTTGGTGGCGAACAGGTTCGCGGTGCCTGCGGGAATGATCGCGAGTCTGACCGACGTGCCCGAGAGCACGTCGACGCACCGTTGAACCATGCCGTCTCCACCCCAGGCGAAGACGAGCTCAGCGCCGTCCGCCAGCGCGCGCTCGAGCTGAGCCGGCGCCTTGCGGCTTTTCGGCACCTCGTACCAAAGCGGATCTTCGACCCCTTGAGCGGCAAGCTCGCGACGCAGCTCGGGCAACCCGCCGCCCAGGGTCTTGCCGGCGTGTGCGACGACGGCGACCTTCATCGCCGAGCCTCGGCGGAAGCTGCAGCGGTACGACATGCGAACACGACGACGGTCAGAGCGGCGATTCCCACGACGATCCCTCCTCCGACATCGAGCGGGTGGTGCATCCCGCGGTACATGCGCGACATGGCAACGAATGTGACGACCGCCAGAACGGCGGTCCACGCGAACACGCGGAATGCGAGGTTGGTGAACCGTGAGGTCATCAGGAGGGCAAGACCGCCGTACACGGCGATCGATGCCGCCGTATGACCAGACGGATAGCTCGCGTTGACAGGGAGATTCTCGAGTCGTGGGACCGTCGGACGGTGCGAGTGGACGACGAGTGTCGTGGCGCGATATGTCCCCGATTCGACCGCGAGCGAGAACACGGCGAACGCCGCGAGCCGCCAGTGTCGGGCCGCGGCAGCGACGAGCGCGACCACGCCGGCGATGATCGGCAGCACGACTCCTCCGGCGAGGATCGATCCGATCAGGGACGCGTGGGTCCGCGACGACGTTCGGTGCGCCGCGAGCCAGGCGTTGACCCGCTCGTCGGCTGCGCCGATTCCACCGGCTTGCTCCACTACTCGAGTAACGAGGAGCCCCAGCCCGATCGAGAGCGCGGCGATCAGCACCAGACCGGCGAGCATCACCACGACGAAGACGATCGCCGGATGGCGGTTCCCGAACCTCTCGGCAAGCCGTTGGGCCCGGCTGCGTTGTTCGGCGTCCAGCGCGGGGAAGTCGAGTACGCCGTCTGTGGGCGAACTTCGACGCTCGCCGCGTGGGCTGACTCGCGTGCTCGGATGTGTTTCCAGGTCGAGGATCGCGGAGATATGCCCAGGGCGCGCAAGTTCAACCGTTTTCTGAGTAGACACTGTCGCGCAGCTCATACATGCCGGTTCTCGTCCTCTTCCTAATCGCGCTGACAGTCGGCCTAGTCGTCGGGGTCCTCGCCTGGCGGTACCCGCGGATCGTCAAGCCCACATCGACTCCGGCGCTCGACACGGCCAAGAAGGTCGGCGAGACCGTCCGTAGGCATCCAAGGCTGCGTGCATTGTTGAAGGCGCGACTCGATCCCACCGTCGCGACCGGGCTTGCGCTCACGCTCGCGCTTGTCCTCGTGATCGGCGGCGGCGTGCTCTTCGGCGCCCTCGCGTACCTCGTGCGGACGAATGCCCATCTCGCCGGGATCGACAAGAGCGTCGCGAAGTGGGGCAGCCGGCATGCGTCTCCGACGTCGACGCATCTTCTCGACGACGTAACCCAGCTCGGGAGCATCTACGTCATCGTCTTCCTGTGTGTCGTCCTGGCCGTCGCGGAAACGATCAGGGAGAAGACGGTCTGGGTCGTGCCGTTCATCCTCGCCGTGATGGGCGGCGAGGAGATCCTGACGCTCACCGTCAAGCAGCTCGTTGACCGTCTTCGGCCGACGTTCAATCCCGCGGCCGCAACGCTGGGGCCGTCGTTTCCGAGCGGACATTCGGCGACATCCGCCGCCTTTTACGCCACGCTGGCGCTCCTTCTAGGGCGAGGACGCGCGCGACCGGTACGAGCCGTGCTCGCGGGCCTCGCCGCCGGCATCGCTGTTGGTGTCGCAGCGAGTCGCGTCCTGCTCGACGTCCACTGGCTGACGGACGTAATCGCGGGTCTCTCGCTCGGCTGGGCGTGGTTCGCGTTGTGCTCGATCGCATTCGGCGGCCGTATTCTCCGCTTCGGCTCGGCGGCCGAGACCGCAGCCCGTGTGGCAAAGGCCACGCCGGGTCGCCGTGGATCAGTGGCGGCTCGAAGTCGCGTCTAGCGTTGAGTATCCGAGTGCCGCGAGCACCCGTTCCACCCGCGTGCATGGAGCCGCTTTCTTCGACCTCGACCGGACGTTGATCAGCCGTGCGACGCCGCTCGCCCTCGCCGACTCGTTCCGGCGCCGCCGTCTCCTACGACGCCGCGACCTCGTGCGCGCGGCGCTGTGGCAACTCGTGTTCCTTGTGCGAGGAGTCGGAGAACGCGAGATGCGTCGCGCCACCGAAGACGGCATGCGTCTCCTACGTGGCGTTCCGGTCGCTGCCGTCGAGGATCTCTTGGCAGAAGCGATGGAGCGTGTGCTTCGCCCGCTCATCTACCGCGAGTCGCTCGAACTTGCGCAGACACATCACGAACAGGGTGAGCCGGTCTACATCGTCTCCGCGTCGCTGCAGCAGATCGTCCAGCGTGTTGCAGACGATCTCGACCTTGACGGCGCGATCGGATCGACGTGTGAGATCGCGAACGGCGTCTATACCGGACGGTCGTTGCGACCCTGCTACGGAACGCTCAAGGCGGACGCCGTTCGCGAGATCGCGGCCCGCGACGACATCGATCTCGCTCGCTCGACGGCGTACAGCGACTCCCACACGGACCTCGCGTTCCTCGAGGTGACAGGGCGCCCCACCGCGGTCAACCCCGACTCAGCGCTCCGCAGGATCGCCCTCGAGCGCGGATGGCCTATCCTGGAATTCTCCAAACCGCATGTCCCTGGATTCCATGGACGGGTTGCGCGGCTACTACGCTCACGATGAGGCGGCATTTCGTTTCCCACCGGTGGGTCTGGCTTGCGATCGCGATCGCGGTAGTCGTCGCGAATGAACTGATTGATCGCAACTTCTTCGACCATCGAGAGCACATCGACGGCGACGTAGTTGCCACGCTGTTCGTGCTACTCGTGGCGTTCTTCGGCTCGTGGATCGTGACGGTAGTGCTCCGGCGTACTAGGCCGGAGCGTTAGGTTCAACTCTGAGTGCGCTCATTGTTCGTCCGGCTGGCGACTCGATATCTCGGTGCGCTCCACCGGTACGTGTACGCCGTCAGCCGCGGCAGGATCGGCTCTCGGATCTGGGGGCTCGAGATCCTGTTGCTCACGACCATCGGTCGAAGGTCGGGGAGGTCGCGAACCGTCCCGCTGTGCTCGTTGCGCGACGGCGACAGCTTCGTCGTAATCGCATCGTACGGCGGGCTCGACCGTTCGCCTTTGTGGTGGTTGAACCTCCAGGCTGAACCGCGCGCCACCGTACAGCTGGGTCAAACGACGCACCGTGTCGTGGCGCGCGAAGCGGTCCCACCCGAGCGCGAGCGCCTCTGGTCGCAAGTCACCGCTCGGGCACCGGGATACCTCGAGTACCAGCGACGAACGGCACGCCGCATTCCGGTCGTGCTGCTCGAACGTGTCCACTGACCTCAGTTCCGCGCGGAGAAAGTGTCACTGGCGGTTTCTCAGCAGTGGTAGCTCCCGGTGAAGCGGCGCGTGGCGCCGATTGGTTCCCTTCCTCGGAACGTGCCGCTGGAGTGTCCGTGCGTTGTGAGTGTGATGAGGCTCATTCCGAGGTTGAATCGTGCTGCGTACGCGTAAACGGTTCCCGTTCCGACCGAGCCGGACAATTGGATGAGCGATGCGCCTTCGTTGTTTGTCGAGGCGGGCGCGCCGTTGACCTGGGTTCCCAGTGCGAGGATCAGGCCACCTGACCAGATGCAGGTGCCGTTCTTGAACGTGTACGTCTTGCCTCCGATGTGGAGAGACGCGGTCGCGGGGCCGCAATAGACGACCGCTTTGTGTCCCTTGATCGTCGTGGAGCGAAGCGCACAGTCGGATCGGGTCGTGGTGGCGTTCGCCGCCGCTGAACAGATGCCAAGCGCGGCGGCAAGTGAGGCGAGCAATGCGACTCTCATCGTTTTCCTCCTGTTTGCGATCGTCTGTGGGTCCTAAGGGCGAACCGCGTGGGCATCTGACGCCTCTTTCCCGGATGGTCGTGCCGTCCGGACTATTGAGTAGGGTTAAACCCTACTCAATATGACACAACCCCGCAACCGCGTCCGCTCGTATCACGCACCCCGCCGCGAAGAGGCGGCGACGCAAACACGTCTCGCTGTCGTCAAGGCGGGACAGACGCTCTTCACGAGTCACGGCTGGGCGGGGACAACCATGCGCGCGCTGGCCGAGGCCGCCGGCGTATCCGTGAAGACCGTCGAGGCGCTGTTCGGCACAAAGGCGATGCTGCTCGAGGAGGTCGTTCGCTTCGCGATTCGCGGCGACCTGGAGGACGTCGAAATGCCTCACCGCCAGGAGGTGGCCCGCATGGAAGCTGCCCCCGACGCCCGCACAATGCTTCGGCTGCACGCGGCGCACCTGCGGGCGGTGAACGAACGATCAGCGGGTCTCGCGTGGACGGTCGAACAGGCGGTTCCAAGCGATGCAGCGGTGGCTCGGCTCTGGGATCAGATGAACACGAATCGCACGTACGCCGTCGGTTGGGCCACCTCGACCCTGCTCCTGAAGCCCGGCCGTCGCCCGCGCCTACGTCGGCGCCTCGTCGAGGCGTCTTTCTGGGTCGCGCTCGACTGGGGCACCTACCGCACACTCACCGTGCACGCACGGCTCCCGGCGGCGGGGTACGAGGAATGGCTCCGCAACTATTACGCGTCCGCGTTCCTGACCAGTTAGCCCTGTTCGCAAGCGCCCGCGTCACGCGACTGACTTGCGAGACTTGCGCGATGTCTATGGCTCCGCTTCGGCACAGTAAGAACGGCCTCGTCGTCGATGGCGAGGGGTGGTTCGTCATCAACGCTCGTGACTCGCGTTGGAAGAGCGAAGGGCCGCTTGGCTCGTACTGCACCTTCGAGGGGAAGCGACGCTTCCCGCACTTCGGCATCAACATCAGCGTCCTCCGGCCTGGAGAGCGGATCGGGATGTACCACCGAGAAAACGCCCAAGAGACGTTCCTCGTACTCGCAGGCGAGTGCACGTTGATCGTGGAGGGCAAAGAACGCGTGCTGACCGAATGGGACTTCTTCTACTGCGCCCCCGGAACCGAGCACATCATTGCGACCAGCGGCCAGCAGTCTGCAGTGGTCCTCGCTGTTGGCGCGCGTGGTCGCGGTGTTGGCGGCCGGATCATCTACAAGGTCTGCAAGGCGGCGGCGAGGTTCGGAGCGAGTGTGCCCAGGGAGACGTCGGATCCGTCTGTCGCATACGCCGACGTGTGGGCGAAACTTCCCCGTTCCAGATTCGTCAAGTACCAGCGTGGCTGGCTACCCGACAACTGAGTCGCTCTGTTTGGGCCGACGCAGCAGCTATGGACAGCTACTCGCATCTGGCCGTGACTCCGACATCTTCGAGCACGGGCCGGGCCTGGCTGTGCGCCGCTCACGGCTCGGCCGCTCGATGCGTTCAGAGGCATTGACGATGGAATACGCGCGCTCGCACGGCTACCCAGTCCCAGCTGTGGCCGAGGTCAGCGAGGACGGAACCGAACTGGTCATGGAGAGAGTCGATGGGCGGCCGTCGATGATCGAGGTGGTCGGACGCCGACCGTGGACGACGGCTCGGCAGGCGCGGGTTTTGAGCGCTCTCCATCGTCGGCTCCACGAGCTTCCTTCGCCGGAGTGGCTTCGGCTGCGCCGGCGGGGGCCGGTGGCCGACTTCTCCACCTCGACCTGCATCCGCTCAACGTTTTGATGACCGGCAGTGGACCGGTCGTGATCGATTGGTCTACTGCGGCTGGCGGTGACCCGATCGTCGACGTGGCGATGACGTGGGTGCTGATGGCGGCCGGCGAGATTCCGGCTGACCCAATCCGGGCGGCGCTCATTGGACGCCTGCGAGCACGATTCGTCAATGGCTTCCTCGCGGATTTCGAGAGCGAAGAGGTGCGGCGCCGTCTTCGAGAAGTCGTCGAATGGAAGGTGCAGGACGAGAACATGACCGACCGCGAAAAACAAGCGATGTTGGCGTTCGCCGAGACGGACGGCTGAGCCCGGGGTGTTCACACCGTCCGCTGCGCCCGCGTCCTTACGCGAGCCGCGATCAGCCCGTAAGCGCGAGGTGTTCTGTCGCCGAGACCGCGTCTGCACCCGGCTCGAAGCACGCGCGGCAGCGGGCCTCGTACGAGTCGAGCGCGCCGACCTGGATCGTCTCTCCGCCGAACGGCGCCGGGTGGCCGTCGACGAGGCGCTGCGTCATCGTGGCGGCGCCGCCGCAGCGGTGGCAGACGGCTTCGAGCTTGTCGACGAACTCCGCGACGCAGAGCAGCGTCGGCATCGAGCCGAACGGCAGCCCGCGGAAGTCCTGCGCGAGCCCGGCCGCGACGACGCGTGCTCCGTCCGAGACGAGCGCGTCGACTGCGTCCACGACGGTGTCGTCGAAGAACTGCACCTCGTCGATGCCGATCGCGTCGTAGCCGGCTGCGAGCCGCCTCACCTCGTCGCCCGACGACGCGGTGACCGCGCGCATCTTCGCGCCCGCATGTGACACGACATGGCCGACGTCGTAGCGGTCGTCGATGAGCGGCTTCACGATCAGCGCGCGCTGCCCCGCGATCTCGGCGCGGCGCAGGCGCCGGATCAGCTCCTCGCTCTTCCCGCTGAACATCGGTCCGCAGACGACCTCGAGCCAGCCGCCGGAGTGGGGTTGCGTACGAATCATGCGGCGCGACATTACTGGGGGCGCCAGACGAACACCTCGGACGGGTGCTCCACGAAGCCCAGCCGCCGGTACATCCGGTGCGCAGCCTCGCGGTGAGCCCGCGCGGTGAGGTGGACGGACGCGACGCCGGCCGCTTGGGCAAGCCGCTGCGCCTCGTGGACTAGCGCGGCGCCGACGCCCTGGCCGCGCCCGGACTCGTGGACGACGACGTCGTGAATCCAGCCTCGGGCGCCGGTCGGGATGCGGTAGAGGAGGAGTGTGAGCGTGCCGACGACCATGGCGCCATCGCGTGCGACGAGCACGTGCGTCCCAGGCGCTGCGAGCACCTCGGTGAGCTCGAGTCGAGACGGCCCCGTCCGGCCGGGCGAGAGCTGGGGGACGAGGCGCGCGAATGCATCGACAAGCTCGTCCGTCGCTTCGGTGACCCGCTCGACCTCCACGCGAGCAGCATTACCGAATCAGCGGACTGCGACGGGCGGCTCACGGAAGCGTGAAGCCCGCTCGAGGCGGGCCCCACGTCTCCATCCCTACGCGCCACCGAGGCGCGACGCCGTCAGCCCGCGAGTTGGATCCGGACGACGATGTCCGACGCGTCGTCTTGCCCCGGGACTTCCTCTACTTGAGAAGTCTCGACATCCGCCGGTCCTTCAACACACGGCCGCCGGTCTGGCAGGTCGGGCAGTAGTAAATCGTATGCTCCTCGAAGTCGACGCGCGCGATCGCTGTCCCGCAGCGCTCGCACGGGTTGCCGAGCTTGTTGTGCACGCGGTGGGTCTTCTCGTCGTTGGCACCGGCGAGGCGGAGCTCGAGGCCGCGGTCCATCTCAGAACGGATCGCGGCCGTCAGCCGCTCGAGGTCGTCGCCCGCGACCTGACTCGACAGCGCGTACGGCGAGAGCTGCGCGACCCACAGGATCTCGTTCGCCCATGCGCGCCCGATGCCGGCGATCAGGCGCTGGTCGCGAAGCAGGGAATGCAGGCGCCGGGAATCGGACGCAAGGATGCGCGCGACGTCGTCAGTATCGAGCGTGTTCGCCTCCGGACCGAGATGCGCGAGCTCCGCCTGTACTGCCTCTGGACGAAGGAGCCAGACGCCGGCGCGCTTCTTCGAGCCGGCTTCGGTGAGCTGCAGCTCACCTCCGTCGACGAACCGCAGGCGGAACACGGGTGGCTTCGCGCCCTTCCCGCCGGCGGGTACGTACTTGAGCCGGCCGGCGCTCATCAGGTGCACGAGCAGCACGAGCTCACCGTCGTCCGACGGGAGCAGGAAGCGCTTGGCGCGACGCTCGACGCCACGCAGCCCCTCGCCTTCGAGCGCCTTCAACGGCGGATCGAACGTCTTCAGCGTCGCGATGTGTGCGGGGCCCGCCTGCTCGATCGGCGACCGCTTCACGAGCGGATCGAGCTGACGGCGCCACGCCTCGACCTCTGGTAGCTCGGGCACCTGAGTAGTCTCCGGCGTCGGTGGACGCGATCAGGGTAACCGTGCGGCGAGGAGGTGCGGTCGAGGCCGTGCACCAGGTGCACGTGCGCTCCACCGCGAGCGACGCATACGGCGACGACTTCCACTGCTTCTTCCGCTCCTCGCTGAAGCCGATCCAGGCGATCCCGTTGCTCGAGGGATACGACGACCTCGGCGACGACGAGCTCGCGATCGCGAGCGCCTCGCACCAGGCGGAGCCTGCCCAGCTCGAGGCGGCGCGGAAGCTGCTCGCACGTGCGGGCGCGTCGGTCGACGACCTCGAGAACGGGCTGCAGGAAGGACGGCCGGACGGCAAGCTCGGCCACAACTGCTCCGGAAAGCACGCCGGCATGCTCGCGGCGTGCCGCGCGCACGGTTGGCCGCTCCATCCATACCGCTCGCTCGAACATCCGCTGCAGCAGCGCGTGGCCGCGCTCGTCGGTGACGCCGACGTCGGCGTCGACGGTTGCGGCGTCCCGACGTTCGCGCTTCCCCTCTCCCGGATGTGCGAGGTGTTCCTGCAGACGCCGCCGCGAATCCGCGCAGCGATGGCGGCCCGGCCGGAGCTCGTCGGCGGCGCAGGCTCGGCGGACACCGAGCTGATGCGCGCGCGCCCGGGCTGGTTCGCGAAGGGCGGCGCCGAAGGACTGTTCTGCGTGTCCGACGGAAGCGATGCATGGGCGTTCAAGGTCGAGGACGGTGCGTTCCGCGGCCTCCGACCGGCGCTCGCGCAGGTCTTCGCGCTCGACGAGTTCCGTGAGGTCGAGGTGCACAACAGCCGCGGAGAAGTCGTAGGGTCGATCTCGTGAAGGTCTTCATCGTCAGCGACATGGAAGGCGTCTCGGGGATCACGAAGTGGCAGCAGACCTCGGGCGGCCACGCGATGTACGAGGAAGGACGCCGCCTCTACACCGGTGAGATCAACGCCGCCGTCCGCGGCGCGAAGGCGGCCGGCGCGACCGAAATCGTCGTCATGGACTGCCACGGCGCAGGCGAAGGCTGGACGTTCAACTCGCTGATCCCCGAGGAGCTGGACCCGGCGTGCGAATTCGTCGTCCAGAACGAATGGACCGAGTACACCGAGTTCCTCGAAGCGGGCGTGGACGCGGCGCTGTTCGTAGGTATGCACGCCATGGCCGGAACACGCGACGGTGTCCTGGCCCATACGGTCAGCGGATCGTCGTGGTGGCGCCTCCGCTTCAACGGCGTCGAAGTTGGGGAAACCGGCATCAACGCTGCGCTGTGCGGGGCGTGGGGGTGTCCGGTGCTGCTCGTCACCGGGGACGAGGCATCGTGCCGCGAGGGACGTGCGCTCCTCGGCTCTGGTCTGACCACTGTGGCCGTGAAGAAAGGCCTGGGCCGCTTCAGCGCACGGCAGCTGCCGGCGCCGAAGGCACGCGAGTTGATCGAGGACGGAGCGAAGCGCGCGCTCGATGACCTGAACGCTGTCGCGCCGTACGACCCGGGCGTGCCTTGCGAGATCACCGTCGACTTCAACACGTCCGATCACGTCGAGAAATACCGCTTTCGCCCGGGCGTCGAGATCACCGAGCCGCGGCAGATCGTCTCGCGCGCCGACGACTGGTGGACGGCTTGGAAGCAGTTCTTCTTCTGAGCTAGCTGGAGATGCCGACCGTCGTCGCTTGCCTCGGTGACTCGATCACCGAGGGATCGCCCTACTGGGACTCGCGCCGGCGTGCCGGCGACCCCGAGGGGCAGTGGGAGCACTGGGCCGGTCTGTTGCATCCCGAGCTCGACTTCCGCAACTTCGGGATCTGGGGCCAGCGCACCGACGAGATCGCCGCGCGCTTCGACTCGGCGGTCGAAGGTGCCGACGTGCTGATCGTCCAGGGCGGGATCAACGACATCGCGCAGGGCCGCCCGATCGAGCCCGCGGGCGCGACCTTGCGAGCGCTGGTCGAGCGTGGGCTCGCGCTCGGGCTGCGCGTCGCAGCCTGCGACGTTCTGCCGTGGAACGGCGGCTGGCCCGCCAAGGAGGAGCCGATCCGCAGGCTGAATGCGCTGATCCACGAGCTCGCCGTGCCGATCCTGCCGTTCCACGACACGCTGGAAGACCCGGACGCGTCCGGGCGGATGAAGCCAGAGTGGTGCAACGAGGACCGCGACCATCCGTCGATCGCCGGCTACCGGCGGCTCGGCGAAGTCGCGTTCCGCCTTCCCTGATCTCCTCCGCGAGGACGACGACACCGCGCGTCGCCCTGGCTACCGTCTGCCGTATGGCGCTGATTGCCGCACGCGGCATCGGCAAGAGCTTCGGCTCGCGCTCGATCCTCCACAAGCTCGACTTCGACATCGAGCCGGGCATCCGCCTGGGCGTGATCGGGCCGAACGGCGGCGGCAAGTCGACGCTGCTCCGAATCCTGGCCGGGGAGGAGGTCGCCGACGCCGGTGAGGTGACGCAGCGTCGCGGGCTCGTCGTCGCGTTCCTGCCGCAGCAGCCCGAAGGGGACGGGCGCGACCCCGCAGCGACGCTCCGCGACGCGCGGCCCGACCTCGCGGAGCTCGAGGAAGAGCTCGCCCACGTCGAGCGGCAGCTCGGCGAGCAGGGCGACGACCTCGACCGGATCGCACGCCTGCTCCGCCGGCAGGAGGACGTGCTCGGGCGCTGGACGAGTGCAGGCGGTCCCGGCTTCGAGGGCCGCGCCCGCGCGCTCCTGGTCGACGTCGGCCTCGACGACGACGATCTGGTCAAGCCGACGCGCGTGCTTTCGGGCGGCCAACGCAAGCTCGTCGGCCTGGCAGCGTGCCTGCTGCGCGATCCCGATGTCCTCCTGCTCGACGAGCCCGAGGCGCACCTCGACGTCGAGGCGCGTGAACGTCTCGAGGTGCTGATGCGGACGTTCGACGGCGCCGTCGTCGCGGTCTCGCATGATCGCTACCTGCTCGACGAGACCGTGACCGAGATCGCGGAGCTCACCGCCGGCGTGATGCGCATGTGGCCGGGGAACTACTCGGCGTACACCCTCGCCCGCGAGCTCGAGCTACAGCGGCAGTCGCAGCTCTACGTGACGCAGCAGAAGGAGATCGCGCGCCTCGAAGAGGCGATCCGCCGCTTCAAGGACTGGGCATCCCGCGTCCCCGACGAACGACACATCAAGCAGGCACGCAACAAGCAGCGTCAGATCGACCGCATGGACAAGATCGACCGCCCCGTCCTCGAACGCCGCAAAATCGCGCTCGAGCTCCGTCCGCACGCGCGCGGCGGCGAGCGCGTCGTCGAGCTCGACGGTGTCGGAGTCGCGTTCGGCGGTCTGCAGATCCTCGAAGGCGTCGACCTGACCGTGCTGCGCGGCGAGCGCGTCGGCGTCGTCGGCGAGAACGGCGCCGGCAAGTCGGTGCTGTTGCGGCTGCTCGGAGGTGAGCTCGATCCGGACGACGGTGAGCGCAAGGCCGGCCCGTCGATCCGCTTCGGCCGGCTGGCGCAGGACCGGCGCCCTGACGACCCGAAGGCGACGCCACTCGACCTCGTGCGGCGCACGGCGCCGATCTCCGAGGGCGAGGCCGTCTCACGGCTGATGAAGTTCCTGTTCGGATACGAGCAGGTGCGGCGCCCGCTCGACTCGCTGTCGGGCGGTGAATGGACGCGGCTGCAGCTCCTGCTGTTGATGCTTGAAGGCTCCAACTGCCTGCTGCTCGACGAGCCGACGAACCACCTCGACATCGAATCGGTCGAGATGCTCGAGGGCGCGCTCGAGACGTTCGAGGGAACGGCGATCTTCGTGTCGCACGACCGGTACTTCCTCGATCGGATCGCCGACCGCATCCTCGAGGTTTCGGACGGGCACGTGCGCTCGTACGAGGGCGGCTGGTCGACGTGGCGTGAGCGCCGCGCAGTGTCGGTCTAAGAAGCCCTAACTCAATGAGCGGCGGGCTGTCTGACCGCATTGAGCGGCGCGCTGCGGCGTCCTCGGGCGCGCCCATGTGCACTGCATATGAACGCGCCCTGCGTCCTTGCATCGCACTCGCCCAGCCAGCGCGCGGTCATTCAGTTAGAGCTTCTAGGCCGCGGCGGCCGAGTGCTTCGCCGCTGACCGCACGGCGTCGTGCCGGTCGGTGACGTCGACGAGGCAGCCCTGCAGCATGATCGGGTGGTACTCCGCGTCGCGCACCGCGACCGTCTCGTCGAGCACCCAGACGATCTTGCCGTCGGCTGAGATGAGGCGGTACTCCATGCGGAACGTCTCACCGGTCTGGTGTGTGCGGATCACCTCGGTCGACACGCGCTCGCGATCCTCTTCGTGCAGCACCGTGATGAAGAACTCCGGCTCGAGCCACTTCTCGACTGGATAGCCGAGCATCCGCTCGATCTGCGGGCTCATGTACGTCGTCTTGAACGGCAGGCCGACCGTGTTGACGTAGGTCGCGAGAGGCAGCTGCTCGACGAGCGTGCGGTACTTGGCTTCCGCCTGGCGGAGACGCTCCTCGTGCTGGTGGCGCTTCGTGACGTCGCGCAGTGAGACCGCGAACAGGAGCGGCCCGGGGAGGTCGACGCGCGTGATTGCGAGCTCGGCCGGGAACGACCTGCGGTCGGAGCGAAGCGCACTGATCTCGAGGCGCGACCCGAGCAGCGGGCTGCCCGCCGTCAGCACATCCGCGAGGGAATCGCGGTCGATGGGTGCAACGACCAGCCCGAGGAATGAACGGCCGACGGCTTCGGGCCGCGTCCAGCCGAACGTCTCCTCGGTCGCCGTATTCACTTCGACAATCAAGCCTTCGTGGTCGACGATGACGACGGCGTCGAGTGCCGCGCGGAGGATCGCGTCTTTGCGGGCCTCGCTCGCGGCGAGCATCCGCTCGGAGCGCTTGCGCTGCGTGACGTCGATCATCGTCGCGATCACGCCGACGATCTTCCCGGTCGCCTCTCGGATCGGAGCCGCGGAGATCATCGTGTCGATCAGCGACCCGTCACGGTGCGCGCGCCGCACGTCGAGGTCGCGAACCTTCTCGCCCGCCGCGATCCGCTCGAGCGTCTCGATGAACGCCGGCAATTCCTCATCCGGGACGATCGGGCTTACGCGGCCGATCGCCTCGTCGGCCGTCCAGCCGAAGATCTCGGTGGCGCCGCCGTTCCATGAGCGAACGCGACCGTCGAGGTCGAAGTCCACGATCGCGGTGGGGGAGGCATCGATCAGCGCGCGGTGGTGCTCGTACGCGTTGTGGATCTCCGCGTACTGCGCAGCCTGTTCGAGTGCCGTCGTCGCCTGGTTCGCGAACGCGCGCAGGATCTTCAGTCGCTCGGCGTCCGGGCGTAGGCGGTCGGTCGGGTCGTCCACCCAGATATATCCGATGCGATTCCCGCGCCGTCCCTGCAGCGGGACGAACAGCCAATGGTTGTTCCACGCGTAGGGGCCGCGTCCGTCGCGCTGCGAGTTGTAGCCCGCCGGGCGATCCGGAAGCGTCGCGCGCGCGGCCCCGTGCGAAATCACGTAGCACCCCGCCACGTCGAACTCGGGGCGGAGCAGCAGCTCGAGCTCGTCGGCCGAGAGCGGCGCGCCCATGTTCTCGCCGTCGCCGAAGCCGACCTGCGCCACCGAGCGATGGAACCCGTCGTCCGACAGCAGCTGCACGGCGACCTTCTCGAATCCCAGCGCCTCCGAGATCGCGGCGCACACCTGCCCGAGCAGCGTCGGCGTGTCGGATGTCTCGTTCAGCGTCGTCGAGACCGCGAGCAGCCGCTCGAGTGCATCGCGGTTCGCCTGCGCGCGCGCTCCCTCCTGCGCTGCCTGCACCGCCAAGGCCGCGTGCTCGCACACGGCAACGAGAACGTCGATCTCATCGCCGCTCGGTCGCCGTCCCGAGAGCGGCTCGTCGACGGAGAGGATGCCGAGCAGCTCGCCGTCGGGCCCGCGCATCGGCGTGAACAGTGCGTCGTCCGGATGCCACGCGGTCGGGTCGTCGGAGACGACGAGATCCGGCGTGTACGTCGTGCCGCCGACCTCGTCCCAGTCGATCTCGCCGGCGGTGAGGAAGTACGCGCCGCGCTGCAGGAAGCGCGCGTCGAGCAAGGGCTCCCACTCCGACGGCGGCTGCACCTGGCCGAGCAGCGCCGCCTTCGCATCGTCACTCCCGTAGACCGTCGTGACGAGAAAGTCGTCCCACTCGCGGCGGTACAGGTTGATGACAACAGTCCGGAACGCGAGCGAGTCAGAGATGGTCCGCGCGATCGCGGCGAGGAGCTCAGGAAGCTCGTCGCCCGTGCGAACGAGCCGCGTGACTTCGAGCAGTCCGCGGAGCCGCGAGAAGATCGTGGACTGGCGCAGGTCGACGGTAGCCACCGCCTACAGAAGATCGGTTTTCACAAATCACCGGTCTTCCCCCATTCGAGGGACGTGGGCAAGTGATATCGAAGTGTCCGATTGCTCGATCACGAGCGGATCGTGGGTCGCGCAGACCACCGCCGCGCCCGTGTCCCGCGCCAGCCGTGAGAGGAGGATCGCGACCGCGATCGCGTTCGCCCCGTCGAGCCGGGAGGTCGGCTCGTCGGCAAGGAGCACCAGCGGTCGCGTCGCGATCGCGCGGGCGATCGCCACACGGGCCCGCTCACCCTGCGAGAGACGGGCGACTCGCTGGGTCGCGCGCTCCGACAGCCCGACGGAGTCGAGCGCCGCGAGCGCGTCCGGGCGCGTCTCGTCGCGCCCGCGCAGTGCGAGTGCCAGCTCGACGTTCTCGAGGGCAGAGAGGTGCGGCACAAGCCCGGTCTGCTGGCCGACGTACGCGATCTTCTCGCGGCGCACGTGCGCCCGGGCCGCGCGGTCGAGTGCCGTCAATTCGGTCCCGTCGACAGTCACGGTCCCGGCGGCCGGCAGCTCGAGGCCGGCGAGGATGTGCAGCAGCGTCGTCTTGCCGGAGCCCGACGGTCCGGTGACCGCGTGTAGGCGGCCCGCGTGCAGCTCGGCGCCGATCCCTTCGAAGACGGTGGTCGCGCCGTAGCGGTGGGTCAGACCGGTTGCCGAGAGCACCAGGCGACCCGAAGGGGTGTCGGACACCTTCGTGGTGTCTGACGCTCGCTCGGCGACGCGCGCTTCTCCCGACGGCTCGACGACGACGGTGCCGTCCTGGAACCGCGCTGTCGCCTTCGCACCGATCCCGGCGCGGAGGAGCAGCTCCTCCGGCAGTCGCAGCCAGCCGCCGCGGCCGACGACGATCGTGTCCGTGTCGCCGTCCGCGCGCGACCACTCCTCCGAGACGCGGCCGTCGCGGATGCGGACGATGCGATCGGCGATGCGGGACGACTCGGGGTCGTGGCTGACGATCACCGTCGTGCAGCCGTGCTCGCGGACCAGCTCGCCGAGGACGTCGTACACCTGGTCGGCGGTCGCGGCGTCGAGCTCGCCGGTCGGCTCGTCGGCGAGGAAGACGCGCGGCCGGTGCGCGAGCGCCGCGCAGAGCGCGACGCGCTGCTGCTCACCGCCGGAGAGCTCCCACGGCCGCCGGTCGCGCTTCGCTGCGAGCCCGACGCGCTCGAGCAGCTCGTCGGCGCGGCGCAGCCGCTCCTCACCGGTCGTGCCGCGGAGGCCAAGCTGGAGCGCGACAAGCCGCCGCGCCGAGAGCTCGGGCGCGAGCGCCCGGGCGTAGTGCTGGTCGGCGTATCCGAGCATCGTCGAGCGGTAGCGCGCGAGGCCGCGGGACGGGAGCTTCCCGAGCTCCTCGCCGTAGACGCGCACCGCACCCGCCGACGGCCGCTCGAGGCCGGCCAGGAGCCGCAGCAACGTCGACTTGCCGGAGCCGCTCGGGCCGAGCACCGCGAGCACCTCGCCGTCGGCGATGTTCAACGAGAGCCCTTGCAGGGCTGCAGCGTCACCTTCCGGGGTCGAGTGGACGCGGAACACGTCGCGCAGCTCGATCGCGGTGGTAGTCATACGGCCGCCTCAGCCGCCCGCGACGGCGCGCGTCCGCGAAGGAGCGTTGCCGCGCCGACGAGCAGCACCGCCGCGACGATGTAACCGGCGCACGCGACCGCGAGTAGCCGCCAGTCGAGCGCGAGCACGAGTGGCGGCTCCGGTTCGGCCGCGCTCGCGGTCACGGAGACGAGCGAGATGACGAGCGTCGAGAGGATCGTCCCGAGGATCACGCCGCCCGCGACGCCGAACGTCGCCACGAGGCCGGCGCGAAGCCGGAGGTGTGTGCGGATCGTCGACGGCGCAGCTCCTTGCGCTTCGAGATCGAACAGCTCGCCGCGCTCGTCTCGGACGTCGCCGACGACGGAGAGTACGAGTCCGACGAGTGCCAGCAGCAGCGCCACCGCGGCAGTGCCTGCGAGCGTGAGGAGCGCGCCGCGTGCGAGCGGATCTGACGTGAGCCGCGCGAGTGTGTCGGCGCGCGAGGCGACCGCGAGCTCCGGGGTGCGTGGGGGAGTCGACCCGGACACCCAGAGCTCGTCGGGGGTACCGAGCCCGGGCGAGCGGGTGTCGAGTCGCGTTGCCGCCTGTGAGAGGTCGGCGACCACCGCATCGCCCTGAATCGAGGGGAACCGCCGTACGACTCCGACGATCCGCGCGGCGATCTGCTCACCCTCGACGTCGATCGGGATCACGCCGTGCGGCCCTGCCGCCTCCGCGACGTGGGGCGTGACGAGCACCGGTAGCGGCCGCCCGTCGGTCACCTGCGCCGGGCGGTAGGTCGGCTCTTCGTCCGGCGTGAGGAGGTAGCCGAGCTTGCCGGGCTTGCCGCTGATCCCGCCTGTTCCGACCCAGTTCGGCAGCGGTACCGCCCTGCCGTTGACACGCAGCGTGCCGAACGACACGGTTCCCTTCGCGCTTGGCTGAATGCCGGTGCCGGCGTTCGCCGTTGTCCGGCCGTTGTTCAGGATGTCGAAGCGGATCTGTGCGAGCGTCGCGTGGCGGAACGGCACCCGGCAGTGCAGCTCGACAGTGTGGCCGGCGCGGGTGTGGCCGAGCCCGACGGCGACGTAGTCGCCGAGCGCCGAGCGGAAGAACGCGCGCACGCCGATGTCGTCGCCGGTGCTCGTCACCGGCAGCGTCAACGTGCGGCCAGGTGGAAGTGCCACGGTCTTCAGCGGCGTCTCCTGCGGTGCGACGACGGCCGCGAGTTGCGCGCGCGTCTTCGATGCGAAGTCGTTGCGCCAGCCGCCGACCGTCTCGATCGCGCGCGGAGGCAAGGCGAGGAAGCCGAACGTCGTCCCCGACGGGACGTTGCCCGACAGGCGCACGACCTGCGTCGACCCGCGGTTCAGGTGCTGCGCGCCGTGCGGGACCGGGACGAGCTGGTTGAAGTCCTCGGTGAGCACGTAGTCGGCCGGGACCGCGAACGCGGCTTCGTCGCGTTGGCCCTGCGTGAGCGTCGAGCGATAGGCGACCGCGAACAGCGCGAGGCCGAGGCTGGCGACGAGGAACGTCGCCGCGACTGCGGCGTGGCCGGGGTTGCGCGCGAGCGACGCGGCCGCGAGCCGAAGCGCCACCGGCCCGCGCCGGCCCGCACGGCCGAGCGCGCGCAGCGCCGGGGCGAGCAGCCGGGCGGAGATGATCGCGGCGGCGAACACGATGAGCGCGGGGACGAGCAATAGGAACGCGTTCGTGCCGCTGCCGCTCGTCAGCTGCTGCGCGCTGACGGAGCCGCGCGCCCACCCGACGAGCACGACGCCGATTGCGCCGAGCGCGGCCATGTCGAGCGGCGTCAGCGCGAGTCGCCCGAGTTGCACGCCCGGAGCACGGACGGTCGCGTAGAGCAGCAGCCCGGCGCACACCGCGATCGCGATCGCCGCGGCAATGCCTCCGGTCGTGAGCAGTGCGTGGTTGATCACCTCGCCGGCCGGCGAGCCGGCCCGTGACGCGATCACGGCCGCGACCGCGCCCCCGAGCACCCAGCCCGCCACGGTCGCAGCTCCGGCGACGGCGGTCGACTCGGCGAGCGTGAAGAGCTCCACCTGCCAGCGTCGCGCGCCGAACCACGTCAGGCGCTGCCGCGCTTCCGTCACATCGCGCCGCAGCGCAGCTGCCGCGAGCACGGTGAATGCGATCAGTAGCGCGCCACCTTCGCCGCCGAGCAACAGGAGCCGCCGTGCCGCTACGCGCGACGACGATGCGGCCGCGACGAGCGTGTCGCTCGGCGCGGTGACCTGGAACAGGTCCGACCCTGCCTCGAGGGTTGCAGTCACGCGCTGCACCTTCTGCTCGAACGCGTCGATCGCCCATGGATGCACCTCGCCGTGCCCGACCGGGAGGAACCAGCCGTAGGCGCGGTAGAACGTCTCGAGCTCGGGCGTCTTCGAGATCGCGGCGACACCGTTCGCGATCACGGTCGGCGACGGCTGTGGCGTGTGGTACCGAACGGCGCGCGCGACCTGCTCGGTCGGCGGTGTCGGCAGCACGAACGGCCCGAACGGCGCGTCCGGCTTCAACGTCGCGCGTCCGACCTCGATCAGGTTCAGGTCCTTCGTCGCCGGGATCGGGCCGGTCCCCTTCAGACGCAGTACCTCGCAGTGCGACGGCACGCACGGTTTCGGCAGCCGGCCCGAGTCGAGGATCACCCACTTGTTCAGGTCGTCGGCGGCGCGCACGTTCACGAGTCGCCGCTGGATCGACGCCTCGCGGAAGAGCATCGCAGCGACCGGCTTCTCGCCGGTGAGCGCCTCGACCTTCGGTGTCACCTGCGGGTCGAGTTGGCCGAAGCTCGTCGCGGCGCCGCTCCAGACGACCTGCACGGTGCGGTCGCCCGGCTGTAGCTGCCCGACTGCGAGTTGGAGCGCGCGGTCTTGCATGACCAGCCGTCCGGCGAGGACGGCGGCCAGCACGGCGGCGCCGGCGACGATCCCGAGTGCGACGAGCGCGAGCCGTTCGCCGCCTGCACCGAGCCTGGCGCCGACGAGGCGGAGCGGGAACGTGATCCTGCGCAACACCACCAGGGGTAGTGTACCGGTGTTGCCGAGATATGACATCCCGAATGCAGCGCCCCCTCCGCTCCGCGAGGTGCAGTTGCTGCTGAACAGCCAGGACCTCGAGAACGAGGTCGATTGGCTGCCGGACTGGCTCGCCGAGCGCGGCCTCGTCCGCGCCGAGCGCCGTGCCCGCGCGCTGCGCTATGCGTTGCGCGCGCTCGTCCGCGCGAACAACGGCGTGCCGCTCGACGACGAGGCGGTCGCGACCGTGAACGCCGCGGCCCGGCGTGTCTCCATGCAGGTCGACGCGACCGGGGCGGTGACCGTGACGACGGACGGCGACGCGCTCGACCGCGTAGTGGCGATCGCGCTCGGGGCGATGCTCGACGGGAGCTGGGGCCGGCTGAAGGCGTGTCGCAACTGCCGCTGGTCGTTTTACGACCGCTCGCCGAACCGCTCGGGCACGTGGTGCTCGATGCAGCTCTGCGGGAACCGCAAGAAGACACGCGCGTATCGGAAAAGGAGAAGCACCGCGAGGTAGCCTCGCGCGGTGCGTCTCGATCGTTCGCTCATCGCCGGCTTCGCGCTCGCGTTCACGCCCGGGTTCAACGTCGCGAACGTCGGCGCGGTCGCCGACGCGGCTTCGCGGCAGTACGGCGTCGGCCTCGCTGTCATCGGGCTGTTCACGACGGCCCTCTTCCTGTCGCACGCCGCGATGCAGGTTCCGATGGGGCGCCTCTGCGACCGGCTCGGCGCGCGCGCCGTCGGTGCCTCCGGGCTCGTGGTCGTCACGGTCGCGTCGGCCGCGGCGCTCGGGTGGCGCGAAGCGTGGTTCGGGATCGCGATGCGCTTCGTCGCCGGGTTCGGCACGGCGGCGTCGTTCGTCGGCGGCAGCGACTACGTCCGGGCGACGATCGGCACTCCCGTGGCGCAGGGGCTCTTCGGTGCGATCAGCATGGCCGGCGGTGGGCTCGCAGTCGCGCTGTTGCCGCTGTGGGCGAGTTGGCGCACGCCGTTCGTCGCCGCCACAATCGTCGCCGCCGTCGGCGTGGTGATCGTGCTGCTCGCACCGCGCGATGGTGCGCGTGCCGCGCGGTCCCTGAACCGGGCGACGGTGCGAGATCGTCGCCTGCTGCCGCTTGGTGCGTGGCACGCCGCGTCGTTCGGGCTCTCCGTCGTGCTCGGGAACTGGACGGTGACGCTGCTGCACCGCGCGGGCGGCGTGTCGGAGGCGACGGCGGGGATCGCGGGTGGCCTGATCCTCTTCCTCGGCGTCATCTCGCGGCCGGCGGGCGGACGGTTGATCGATCGGCCGGCCCTCGTGCGCGCGAGCTTCGTCGCCGCCGCTTTCGGGACGGTCGCGTTGACGGTCGCGACGCCGTTCGCGTTTGCTCTGGTCGGCGCAGTCGTCGTCGGCCTCGCGGCGGGCATCCCGTTCGCGCCGTCGTTCGCAGGAGCGGCGCGCGTGCGTCCGGACGCACCCGCCGCCGCGGTCGGCTTCGTAAACATGATCGCGGCCGTAGTGATCCTGGTCGGCACGCCGCTGCTCGGGCTGACGTTCTCGCTTCCGGGTAACGGGCGGATCGGCTTCGCCGTCGTCGCGGCGTTGTTCCTCGTGACGGTGCTGGTTCGGACGACGCCTACGCGCCGAGCAGCAGCGTGAGCAGCGCCTTCTGGACGTGGAGCCGGTTCTCGGCCTCGTCCCAGATCGCCGAGCGGCTGCCGTAGAGCACGTCCGCCGTGATCTCCTCGCCGGGGTGGGCGGGGAGGCAGTGCATCACGAATGCGTCGGGCGACGCGAGTGCGAGCAGCGCGTCGTCGAGCCGGTAGGGAGCGAGGTCGTGCAGCCGCTGCGTCCGCTCGTGCTCCTGTCCCATCGAGATCCACGTGTCCGTGACGACCACGTCGGCACCCGCCACGGCCTCGCGGGGGTCCGCGACGGTCGCTTGTAACAGACTGTTACTTTCGTAGCCCGGCGGGCACGCGGCGACGACCTCGTAGCCGAGCAGGTTGCCGAGCGCCGCGAGCGACGTCAGGACGTTCGAGCCGTCACCGACCCACGCGACCCGTGCGCCCTCGAGGCTGCCGAGCCGGTCGCGAATCGTCAGCGCGTCGGCGAGTGCCTGGCACGGATGCTCGAGCCCCGTCAATGCGTTGATCACCGGGATCGACGCGTGCTCGGCCCATGCTTCGAGCTCTTCGTGCGCGTGCGTGCGGATGGCCAGGACGTCGAGGTACCCGGAGAGCGCGTGGGCGGTGTCGTGTAGCGATTCCCCGCGTGAAAGCTGGAGCTCGTCGGGCGTGAGCGGGATCGCGACCCCGCCGAGCTGCGCGATGCCGGCTGAGAACGACACGCGCGTCCGGGTCGAGTGCTTGGAGAAGTAGAGCCCGAGTGTCGCTCCGGGCAAGAGCGGTTGCTTCGGCTCGGCGCGGAGCTCGACGGCGCGGTCGAGGATCGCTTCGGCCTCCGCGGGGACGAGGTCGGAGATGCAGAGCAGGTCGCGCCCGGCGAGCGACACGGCGATCGGCGCGGTCACGACCAGCGCTCCTTCGCCGCGGCGACAGCAGCGGCCACGTCGATGCCGCGACCGAGCAAGTAACAGTCTGTTACTTGCTCGGATGGGGTGAAGCTCCCGTCCCGAACGGACGCGGCTACCTGTTCGTGCGCGTCCCGGAAAGGCACGCCCTCCACGACAAGGGACTCCGCCGCGTCGGTGGCGAGGAGCAGCGGGTCGGAGGCCGCCGCCGTGAGCCGGGCCGTGTCGAACTCGAGACCCGCGACCAGCACCGTGAGCGCACCGAGAGCACCTGCGATGTCGCGCCGTGCGGCGAACACCGGCGGCTTGTCTTCCTGCAGGTCGCGGTCGTACGCGAGCGGCAGCGACTTCACCGTCGCGAGCAATCCGGTCAGTCGGCCGATCGCCGTGCCCGCCTTGCCGCGCGCGAGCTCCGCGACGTCGGGATTCAGCTTCTGCGGCATGATCGACGACCCGGTCGATGCCTCCTCGGGCAGCCGCGCGAATCCGAACTCGCTGGTCGTCCACAGCACGAGCTCCTCGCCGATTCGCGACAGGTGAACGAAGAGCGCCGCCGCCGCGTACAGGTAGTCGAGCGCGAAGTCGCGGTCAGCGACCGCGTCGATCGTGTTGCGCATCGCGTTCGGAGGCGAAGGAAGCGCGAGCGTCGAGCCGGCGAGCGCCCCTGCGCCCAACGGTGAGGGGGAAGCTTGCGCAGCGGCGAACGCGAACCGCGCCCGGTCGCGCTCCAGCATCTCGACCCAGGCGAGCAGATGGTGGCCGAGCGTTACCGCTTGAGCACGCTGCAGGTGCGTGTAGCCGGGCATCGCCGTATCGGCCTCTTCCTCCGCGCGTGCGAGGATCGCGTGCGCGAACGCGGCGAGCGCGGCGTCGGCGTCTGCGCAAGCAGCGGCGACATACAGCCGGAACGCGGCCGCGACCTGGTCGTTCCGCGACCGGCCCGCATGGATTTTCCGGCCGACGTCGCCCAGCTGACGCTCGATCGACGAGTGCACGTCTTCGTCGTGCTCGGCGATCTCCTCGATCGCGGCGAGCTGCTCCGTCACCTCTGCGAGCTCCGCGTCGTCGAGGATTCCGGCCGCATGGAGCCGGTGGGCGTGCGCCAGCGTCGCCTGCAGGTCGTACGGCAAGAGCTCCGAGTCGTCGCCGCGCAGGAACTTCCACACTTCGGGTGCGAGCTGCCCGCCGACGCGCCCTGACCAGACGGTCACAGCTCCCACCCGAGCTTCTCGAGCATCGCGCGCGCGTCCGCGACGTCGTTCCATTTCACGTTGAGCTGTCCGATGCGGTCGGCGGCGGTGAACGCGGTCGCGCTGCGCTCCATCGACAGCCGTTCGGGGTCGTACGAGAACCCGTCGCCTCGGGTCGCGACGATCGTGTAGTCATCACCGCGCCGCAGCTCGATCTCCACCTCGCCGGACACCGGCGCTGCGACCCACCGCTTCAGCGCATCGCGCAGCATCAGCGCCGACACGTCGAACCAGCGTCCCTCGTAGAGCAGCCGTCCGAGCCTCCGTCCTTCGTCGGAGTAGCGCTCGAGCGTCGCCTCGTTATGGATCGCGGACAGCAGTCGCTCGTAGGCGATCTGCAGCAGGGCCATGCCCGGCGCCTCGTAGATGCCGCGGCTCTTCGCCTCGATCACGCGGTTCTCGATCTGGTCGGACATGCCCAGGCCGTGTCGCCCGCCGACCTCGTTCGCCCAGCGGATCACCTCGACGGGATCGCCGGCGGGGAGGCCGTTCTCGAACTCGATCGTCACCGTCTCGGTCGCGATCGCGACATCCGGTCTCCAGTGGGCGACGCCCATGATCGGCTCGACGATCTGCATCGACGTCTCGAGCAGCTCGAGGTCCTTCGCCTCGTGCGTCGCGCCGAGCATGTTCGCATCCGTCGAGTACGCCTTGTCGACCGATTGCTTCACCGGCAGGTCTCGCTCCAGCAGCCACTCGCTCATTTCCGTGCGACCGCCGAGCTCCTCGACGAACGCGCTGTCGAGCCACGGCTTGTAGATGCGCAGGTGTTCGTTGACGAGCAGGCCGTAGCGGTAGAAGCGCTCGATGTCGTTGCCCTTGTACGTCGAGCCGTCGCCCCAGATCTCGACGTCGTGCTCGGCCATTGCGCGCACGAGCATCGTCCCGGTGACCGCGCGGCCGAGCGGCGTCGTGTTGAAGTAGCGCTTGCCCGCCGTCTGGATGTGGAACGCACCGCACTGCAGAGCCTCGAGCCCGGCGCGCGCGAGCGCGTCCTTGCAGTCGACGAGCACTGCGTCCTCGGCGCCGTAGATCTTCGCCTGTGCCGGGATCGCGTCGACGTCTGGCTCGTCCGGCTGGCCGAGGTCGGCCGTGAACGCGTACGGGATCGCGCCGTGCTCGCGCATCCACGCGATCGCGCAGCTCGTGTCGAGCCCGCCCGAGAAGGCGATGCCGACCCGCTCTCCGACCGGCAGCGAGCCGAGGATGACCTCTCGCTTCGCGAGCGTGCTCACATCCGGCTCCGAAGCTCGGCTTCCAGCTCGACCGGCGTGACGCCGTCGGCGCACGCGACGAAGACGGTGTTGTCGCCGGCGATCGTGCCCGCGACCTCGGGCAGCCCCGCGGCGTCGATCGCGTCGGCGAGCGCGATCGCGAAGCCTCGCGGCGTCTGCACGACGAGCATCGAGCCGGACGCGGTGGTCTTGCCGAGGTAGTGGCGCAGCGCGCCCGTCAGCTCGTCGAGGCGGCGCAGGTCGGCGGCGCCGGGCAGCGCGTAGACGAGTCGTCCCTCGGTGTTGCGCACCTTGACGAGACCGAGCTGAGAGATGTCACGCGACACCGTCGCCTGCACCGCGTCGATGCCGTGCGCCCGCAGTGCTTCCGCGACCTCGGCCTGCGTCGACAGTGCGTGCTGCTGCACGAGACGCAGGATCTCGCCCTGCCGCTCGAACTTCGTCGTCATGCCAATGCTCCTTCCAGCAGCTTCAGCGCGAGCGCCGCTTCGTCGCGCGACAGCGTCAAGGGCGGCGTGAGGCGGAGAACGCGCTCGCCGGCACTGCCGATCACGAGCCCGTTCGCGAGGGCCGCATCAACGATCGGCGCGGCGGGGCGGTCGAGCTCGACCGCGAGCAGGAGCCCGAGCCCGCGCACCTCGCCGAACGCGGCGAGCCCGTCGCGCAAGTAGGTGGACACGTCGTGAACGTCGGCGAGCAGCTCGTCGTCGACCGTGTCGACGACCGCGCACGCCGCCGCGCACGCGACGGGATTGCCGCCGAACGTCGACGCGTGATCGCCGGGCTCGAACCCCGTCGGCGCGTCGTCCGACACGAGCAGCGCGCCGATCGGCAACCCGTTCGCGAGACCCTTCGCGAGTGTGACCGCGTCGGGCTTCACGCCGAGCTCCTGCCAGGCGAAGAAGCTGCCGGAGCGGCCGACGCCCGTCTGCACCTCGTCGAACACGAGCAGTGCGCCGTGCTCGTCTGCGAGCGCACGCGCCGCGGCGAGGAACTCGTGCGTGAGTGGATGCACGCCGCCTTCGCCCTGCACCGGCTCGAGGAGGATCGCGGCGGTGTCCGGCCCGACGTACTCGAGGCCGAACTGCGCACCCGGAACGAGCGGCTCGAACGCCGCGCGCTTCGCCGGCTGTCCCGTGACCGACAGCGCGCCGAACGTGCGCCCGTGGAACGAACCGTCGAGCGCGACGATCTCCGTGCGGCCCGTCGCCTTGCGTGCCCACTTGAGCGCGGCCTCGACCGCCTCCGCGCCCGAGTTGCAGAAGAACGCGCTCGCTCCACCGAAGCGGTCCGACAACTTCGACGCGAGCTCCTGCATCGGCGTCGTCCAGTAGAGGTTCGAGACGTGCCAGAGGCGATCGAGCTGTGCATGCGCCGCGTCGGTCGGTGCGGGATGGCGGTGCCCCAGCCCCACGACGGCGATGCCGGCGAAGAGATCGAGATAGCGGTTGCCCTCATCGTCGTAGAGCCACGAGCCGTCGCCGTCGACGAACGTGACGTCGAGTCGTGCGTACGTCGGCAACAGCGGAGCGTGAGCGATCACGCGACCACCGCCGTCGCGCCGATGTGCGCCGTGATGCCGCTCGTGGCGGCAAGCGCGGCGGCGCGGAGCTTCGGGATGATGCCGCCGTCGAACGCGCCCGCGTCGAGCAGCCGGCTGGCTTCACCGGCGCGGATCGACCCGACGACCTCGTCGTCGACAAGTAGGCCGGGAACGTCCGTGAGGAACACGAGCCGTTCCGCTCCGAGCCCGAGGGCGAGCGCGGCCGACGCGTCGTCGGCGTTGACGTTCAGCGGCCCGACTGCGAGCGGCGCGACGACAGGAACCTTGCCCGCGGTCAACGCAGCGAGGAGCGACCTCGGCCGGCACGGGAGTGGGTCGCCGACCCAGCCGAGCGGCGGCACCGGCACGGCGAGCATGCCGGCCGTGTCGCCGATCACGGGCACGGCGACGTCGCCGAGCGCGTCGCACAGGTCGGCGTTGACGGTGACGAACGACTCGCGCACGACGTCGAGTGCGCGCCGCGACGTGCGCCGCCGCCCGTGGACGAACTGCACGGGGATCCCGCGCCGCTGCATCTCCTGGGTGATCTGCGGGCCGGCGCCGTGCACGACCACGACTTCGTGACCCTCCTCGCGCAGGCCGAGGATCCGATCCGCCGACTCGGTCGCAACGGCGCCGCCGACCTTCACGACGAGCCTGCTCATGACCGGTACTCCGCGTTGATGCGCACGTAGTCGTACGACAGGTCGCTCGTCAGGTAGCCGGCGCTGCCGTCGCCGAGACCGAGGTCGAGCTCGATCGTGCAGACGCCGCCGTCGACGGGCGGTTCGGTGTGCTGCGGCGCGCCACCGACGAGCACCGGCGTGCCGTTGTACGAGAGGGAGATCAGTGCTGGATCGAGCTGCGCGTAGCCGCCGTTGAACGGGGCCGAGCCGGCGGCGGCGAGCACGCGTCCCCAGTTGGCGTCGCGGCCGAAGAGCGCCGTCTTCACGAGCGACGACGTCGCGATCCGCTGCGCGATCGCACGTGCCTCGGGCGCGCTCGCCGCGCCGCTGACCGCGATCTCCGCGAGCAGCGTTGCGCCTTCGCCGTCCGCCACGATCTGGTGCGCGAGGTCGGCGCACACGGTGCGAATCGCGAGCGCGAGCTCTGCGTCCGTCGCGGGCGTGCGCTCGATCGCCGCTTCACCCGAGGCGAGCAGTACGACCGCATCGTTGGTCGAGCACTCGCCGTCGACCGAGATCGAGTTGAACGAGGCGTCGACAGCGGGGCGCAGGAAGTCGATCGCCTCGCCGGGCTCGAGCGGGTAGTCGGTCGTGACGACCGCGAGCATGGTCGCGAGGTTGGGATGGATCATCCCCGAGCCTTTCGCCATGCCGCCGACGGTGAAGCCGGAGCCGTTGAACACCGCTTCCTTCGCGTGGGTGTCGGTGGTGAGGATCGCGTCGGCCGCGTCGGCGCCTCCGTCGACCGAGAGCTGCGCAGCTGCCGCGTCGATGCCGGCACACACGCGGTCGAGCGGAAGCGGTGCGCCGATGACGCCGGTGGAGAGGACGAGCACCTCGTTCGCGGCAAGCCCGAGCGCCTGCGCCGCGTGCTCCGCGGTCGCGATCGCGTCGGCGATCCCCTGCGCGCCTGTCGCGGCGTTCGCGACGCCCGAGTTGATGACGACGGCCTGAGGCTGTGCGACCTCCAGGTTGGCCTTCGAAACGACGACCGGCGCCGCCTGCACGCGGTTCTGCGTCCACATCGCCCCGCCGGTCGCGGGCGACGACGCGTGCAACAGTGCGACGTCATTCCGGTCACGCCGGATTCCCGCGTGCACGCCGGCTGCGACGAAGCCTTTCGCGGCGGTGACACTCATACGGGCACCCCGTGCAGCCGCAGCCCCGCGGTCTCGTAGAGACCGAGTGCGACGTTCGCGTTCTGGACAGCCTGGCCGGCTGCGCCCTTGCCGAGGTTGTCCAACGCGCAGATGACGATCGCGGTGCCCGTCGCGCTGTCGGTGAAGACGCCGATCTCTGCGCCGTCCGTCGACTGCACGCGCGCGAGCTCCGGTGTCGTTCCCTCCGGCAGCACACGCACGACCGGCGACGAGGCGTAGGCCTCCTCGAGCAGCGCGCGAACGTCGGCAGTGGTCTGCACGTAACACGTCGCCAGGAGGCCGCGGCGGACGGGGAGGAGGTGCGGGACGAAGCAGACCGGCGCGCCGAGCTGCTGGGCGATCTCCGGGGCGTGACGGTGCGCGCCGACGGCGTACGGCGAGAAGTTCTCGAGCACGAAGCCCGCGTGCGACGACTGCTTCAGCGACCTGCCGGCGCCCGAGACGCCCGACTTCGCGTCGACGACGACGTTGGCGATCTCGCCCGCCAGCGGGCCGAGCGCGAGGAGCGCGGCCGTCGCGTAGCAGCCGGGGTTCGCGATCAGGTTCCCGGACGGCGGATAGAGCTCGGGCAGCCCGTAGCTCCACGCGCCCGGCGCGGTGCCGTACCAGGCGCGCGCGAGGTCGGGGTCGCCGAGCCGGTGCGCGCCGGACAGGTCGACGACGACCGCGCCGGGCGGCGGCTCGAAGGCAGCGGCCCCGTCGCCGTCGAGGCAGAGGAAGAGGAGGTCTGCCCCGGCTTCGGCCGCCTCAGTATTCGTGGTGAATGCAGGCAATTCGCCGTCGAGCCGTGGGTCGAGCGCGGCTGCGGGCTTCCCCGCGAGCGAGTCCGAGCCGAGCGCGACCGGCTCGAGACCGGGGTGAGCGAGAACGCGGTCGAGCGTCTCCTGACCGGTGTAGCCGGCGCAGCCGAGGATCGCGGTACTGACCATGTTGGCGTACTATACAGACAGCTGAGAATTATGCAGTGATTTGGATGCTCGCGCCCGGTCGCAGCCACCGCAGGGTGCGGAGGAGCTGCTGGCGGGGCAGCGAGACGCAGCCGTTCGTCGCGTGCCCTGTGCCGACGTGGAGGAACATCGCCGAGCCGCGGCCCGGGATCCTCGCGGTGTTGAACTCGAGCACGGCGAAGTAGCGGTAGGCGAGGCCGGCGCGCCAGAGTGCCTCACTCGCGCCGCCGAACGGCGGGCTCCTCCCGCACGCGACGTGACGGAACTCGTTGTACGTCGGTGAGCTCGGATCCTCGTCCCACCAGTCGCCGCACGTCAGGCGGTGGTAGCGGAAGCGCACGCCTGGGTCGGGGTCGAGCCCGTAGACAACCGGCCCGATGCGGTACGGACCGAGCGGCGTCGTCCCGTCGCCCTCGCGGTGGTGGGCGGAGAGGCCGCTTCGGCCGACACGGGCGCGCCACGGTCCGCCGACCCGTTTGCCGCAGAAGGTGAGGGTGACGACGGCGTATGTCGCCGTCTGCGAGGCGGCCGCGACGTGGATCACCTGCGGGCAGTGCGCGATCATGCCGGTAAGGATGCCCGCGCTGCCGCCCTTCCACGCGCACGTCACAACTGTCACCGCCGTACAGCTCGGGCGGTCGTGGCACGCGGGCTGTCCGGTCGGCCCCGCCGATCTGCGGAACGTGTCGGTCAGCTACGTCGGGTTCGACGGTCGCGCGCACACGGGCACGCTTGTCGTCAACCGTCGCGTGACGCGGGAGGTCGAGCTCGTCTTCCGGCGACTGTACGTCGCGCGTTTCCCGATCAACCGCATGCAGCCGACCGCGCGCTACGCAGGGAGCGACGATCGGTCGATGGCGGCCGACAACACCTCCGCGTTCAACTGCCGCTATGCCGTCGCGCCCGGCCCGAGGCGCTGGTCGGTGCACGCCTACGGCGAGGCGATCGACGTGAACACCGTCGAGAACCCGTACCTGGAAGGCGGTCGAGTGCTGCCGCCCGCAGGGCGAGCGTTCCTCGAGCGCACGCGCTACCGCCGCGGGATGGCCGTCGCGGGCGGCGTGCTCGTGCGTGCCTTCGCGTCGGTCGGTTGGCTCTGGGGTGGACGCTGGGCCGGCTCGCCCGACTGGCAGCACTTCTCGAAGACGGGCGGCTGAGCTTCGACGACGCTGTGCGTCGGGCGAGAGGACGCTGGCGCAGTCGATGCCTAGCTGACCTCGGCCGCCAAGGCTTCGTAGGTCGGGAAGAGCTTCTCCCAGCGTTCTTCTTCCTTGCCAGCCTCGCGACCGGAGATGTGATCTGCGAGATTTTCGACGTGGATCTGCACTCCCACCCCGTAGGCCGCAAGGAGGGGCAGCGGCAGGCCGCTGGTTTCGACCACCAAGACGGTTTGCCCGTCGTCCGCGCTTAGCCAAGCCTCCGTGACGACCTGCTCCGGCTGGCCCGGCTTCGCCTCGGGGTCGCGCAACGTGACTCGTAGGTGCTGCAGCGGCTCGCAGGCATCGACGCGTCCTGCGCGTTTCCCTCCGGCATGGCGCACGTGAAACTCGCCTCCAACATGAAGGTCACCCTTCACTTCGCCATACCAGGCAGCAAGTCGGCGAGGTTGCGTAAGGGCCGACCATAGGTCGTCGATGCTCGCGTCGAACCGTTCCTCCATGCGGGCGATACCTTCGCCGTCCTTCGATCTCAGGCTGCCGAGGATGCGGTCACGTGAGCCTGCGTTACTCGTCATCGGATGCTCCTTCGCTCGCGACGGATGAGTGCTCGCCTCTGAGACTCGATTGGGACACGCAAATCATCGCTTGCCTGATCCTCTGCAGCGGAACCATTCAGGCGTCATTCCGGAACACTGGCGCAGAGGGCGAGACCTTCTTCCGATTCTGCAACGCGAAGCGGAGACGCTCTGCGTACGGTGCGCGCTCGGAGGCAGCTGTCATGCGCGTCTCGGCGTTCCTCTCGTAGAGCCGGTCATCACGACGTCGAGGGAAGACGTGCACGTGGAAATGCCATACATCTTGACCTCCGCCCGGCTCATTGTGCTGACGCATCGAAGTCCCTTCGCAGTAATAGGCAGAACGCATCGCAGTCGCGATCTTCTTCGCTGTCGCGTAGACCGCCGCAAGCTCGTCGTCGGGAATCGCATACACGTTTTCGTAATGGCTGTTGGGTACTACGAGGACGTGCGCAGGGGCGGCCAGCCACCATTTCGGGCAAACGAAGGCAGTCGTTAGCTGGTCGCGATGGATGACATCTGTCTGTGCGTTGTAGTCGGTCTCGCTACCCGCTACGACTGAGCAGAACGGGCAGTCATCCACCCGGGGTCCGCTCGTCACCGCACAAGTATTTCAACGCCTGCGGCTCGCTCTCTGGCCTCATCCGGGAACGCTGCCGCAAGCGACTCTCACGACTAGCTCTGCACGCGTCGGACGAACCGTAGAGCCGCCGTGGTGCCGTCCTTGAACTCTGCATAGCGCGCGACTGAGCCTGCAGCCACGAACGCTGCTCGTTCGGCGACTTTCTGAGATCCGATGTTTTCCGGGTGGGTGAACAGGACGATTTCATCGTCCACGCGTCCGAGAAACCATTCGGAGACGAGCGAAAGTGCAGTGGAGGCGATGCCTCGACCCCACTGTTCGGTGCGTACGTAGTAGCCCACTTCGTATGGACGAGCACCGGGTCGGAACCAGATCCGACCCACGGGCCGATCGTCGAAAAGCACGGTGAACGCTGGCGCATCTGGGTCTTCGGTGCCAAATGGCGGACCGCTCAACGCCCGGCCGAAGAATTTCCCTATCACTGGATCGAGAGGGGATGTTCCTATCGCGTCGCCGTCGGTCTCGCTGGAGGCACGGACTTCGACTGCCCCGCGCCGCAACTCAACCTGGCGCCAGTCCACGTAACGATCTTAGAGCGAGGCGGAAACCTGTTCAGGCGTCATTCCTGAACACTGGCGCAGTCGAGCGGCTAGCTACGACGGTCGCTGCTGCCCCGCGACCGCTCTTTCGCGATCTCGCGTCCCGACCGAGTCTCAGCCGGAAATTCTCGAAACGGCACGTCGTAGTTCTCCGCCAATTCCTCGGCGAATCGACGCCACTCTTCTGAGCGCCCGAGGAATGTAACCGCACGGCTGTCGCGTACACGCGCTACGAAGTCCGCAGGCACGTCACGCTGATCGACAACCAGCACGTAACCAGGCAAACCCCAGCGACCAGTGCTTGGCTGAAACAGAACCTCTCGCATGTCTCTCCGAGGGATCGACTCCCTCCGGGGTGACCGCTTCCGAACGAGCGCTCCTTTCAGCCCTCGCTCGATTGACACGCCTTCCGTTGTCGCCGAAAGGTCTCCGTTGTAGCCGCGCATCCGTCCCGCCGAGGTTATCGCTCTGGCGTCATTCCGGAACGCTGGCGCAGCCGAGTCCCGGGTGTCTCCGACCGCTACGGTGGCTTCGTGGGAAGGTCGGCAACCATGGCGCTGTACGTAGTGGCGATGGTGGCCATCGTCGTCGCCGTGGACGTCCTTTTCTTCCGTGGCCATGTCTGGGCGCGGCTAGCGGTCAACGTTGGCATCGTCCTCGTGTTCGCGGCCTTCTACTTCACGTTCCTGCGTCACACGTAGACGATCCCGGGCAAGCAACCTCCACCTCTGGCGTCATTCCGGAACGGCGCAGGCAAGAAACGGTCTATCGCAACGCGAACACGAGACCGCCGACGACCCACACGACCCCGAGTACGAGCAGCAGGAGTCCCCAGGTTGCGGAGGCTCGTCGTGGTCGGCGAAGGGCGCCGCCGCCGCCGACCATGAACGTCAGCGAGCCGCCGAGCATCGCCGCCTTGTCACTGAACCGGCGATAGTTCGTAAGGAGCGCGAGGGCCGCCAACGTCATGACCACACCGGCAGCCGCAATACCGATCCCGGTCGCCACGATCTCAGCCTAGCGCCGCTCTGGCGTCATTCCGGAACACTGGCGCAGTCGAAGGTGGCCTACGATGTGGCGGTCATGCCGCGCCGCTTTAGGCTCAGGAATCGGCCGGGGCGGATGGTCGGCACGTTCACTTCATCCGTTGATGAATCCCCGACATCGGCTCGGGCCGGGGATGAAATCGTGGCGTCCGAGCAGGTAGCTGCCGACCTGCTCCGCCTTCGGGCCGCAGATGTGATCGAGACCATTGAGTCCGAGGACGACCAAGCCGCCGGTTAGCTCTGCTCGCTCTGGCGTCATTCCGGAACACTGGCGCAGCCGACCGGTGATGATTTTGGATTGCGGTGGCTAGTAGCCGGGTGGCGGACCTGGGGGGCCAAGAACGATTAGCCCGTTGCGCGCTCCGATCTCGGTGAGCCGCGCGACGTCCGGGGGACCGTCAGCGGGCGGCGGCAGGATGCGCTCGAGTGCCGGCTGTCCGACGTCCCGTTGGAATCCCTCGAACTGCATCGGTGCGAAACCGACGAGCGCTTTCGCGGTGCCCGCTTCCGCGTAGAAGGTGTGCGGGACCCCCTTCGGTCCGAACGCGAAGGAGCCGGCCTTCAGCTGCATCCGCGTGCCCAAGTCGAATCAACGTTGTCAAGTCCGTCGAGCGAGCGGTTGCGCGCTTGGCGGCTGTTCTTCGAGAGCGCCCTCGCGCTCCTCGACATCCTCGACGCTGAGCTCGAACGGGATGCGGGCATCTCGCAACGTTGGTACGACGTCCTCGTCCACCTCGAGGAATCCCCCGACGGGATCTCGATGAACCTGCTCGCCGACCGGATTCTCTACAGCAAAAGCGGCTTCACCCGAGTCGTCGACCGGATGGAAGAAGCGGGCCTCATCCGTCGCGTCCGCCCCGAGGAGGACCGCCGCACGATCCTCGTCGTTCCCACCACCAAAGGCAGCGCGACACTCGAACGCGCCCGCGCCCATCACCGCGACGGAATCGAACGCCACTTCGCCAAGCACCTTTCCCAGGCAGACGTCAAGGCCCTAACGCGAGCACTCGAGAAAATCAGCACCCACGCACGACCGCTTCGCCCCGGCCGAATCCAGAGCTAGCGCACGAGCTACTCGCGTCGGGAATGCCAGGTCTCTAGTACGAAACCTTGTAGTCGCGTCTCCCGGTTCCTGGAGCAGTGGGATCGGGCCTTCGGTTCTCAGGCTGACGCAGCCACCAACGGATCCCGTATCCCGCCCTCGGCTCATCACTGAAGCGAAGAAGAACGTGCATGTGCGCGTGGGGAACTTCTTGCCCCGCTGCCCCGAAGCAGTTCCAGCCGATGTTGAAGCCGTCCGGGTTGTACCGCGCCTCCAGTAACGGCCGCACGTCGCGCAGGAGTTCGAACGTCGCGGTGATTTCGTCGGCAGTCAGGTCGAACACAGTCTCCTTGTGAGCCTTCGGCACGATTACTCCGGAGCCGCTCAACGCTCCACCGTCTTCGAGGTTTCCGAATAAAGCCAGTTCGTTCTCGCGGAGCACGACGCTGTCCCGCCGAAACCCGTCCAAGTCGCAGAACGTGCAGTTCGGCATCGCGGAGACACTAGCCGCGTGGCTCAGGCGTCCGCCGCGACCGCTCTGTTATCTGTAGGGACAACGGGAGCGGAGGTGGCTAAAAGGCTTTGCAATGACGCCAACACGCTCTAGGTTCCGCGGAGCCGCGTCTTAGCCGCCGACTTCCGTGGCCGTCTCGGCCTCAGGTCGAACGGCGTCGAGCCGGTCGACCCGAGCCAGTTGCGGGAAGATCCGCGGCCAGACGAGCGCAATAACGATCGTGAGCGCGCCGCCCGCAACGACCGCAGGTGTCGCTCCGAGCAACGCCGCCGCCGCGCCCGACTCGAACGCGCCGAGCTCGTTCGACGCACCGATGAAGACGTTCTCGACCGCGTTCACGCGTCCGCGCAGCGAGTTGGGCGTCGCGAGCGCGACGGTCGTCGACCGGATGTTCATCGAGTACATGTCCGCGAAGCCACTCACTGCGAGCGCGACGGCCGACAGCACGATCGAGCGCGAGAGGCCGAAGACGACCATGCTCGCGCCGAATGTCCCGACCACGAGCAGCAGCGTGCGGCCGGCACGACCGCCGAGCGGGCGGCGCGCAAGCCTGAAGCCGGCGACGAGCGCCCCGACCGCGACCATGCTTCGGAGCACGCCGAGCCCGAACGGGCCTGTGTGGAGGATCGACTTCGCGTAAAGCGGCAACAATGCGACTGCCCCGCCGAACAACACGGCGAAGAGGTCGAGCGTAATCGCGCCGAGAATCACCGGCGTCCCGCGAATGAAGCGCACGCCGGCGAACAGCGTTTGCACCGTCGCAGGCTCGCCCATCGGCGGCGTGTCGGGTCGCGTCACGGGCAGGAGCACGATGGCCGAGGCGATCAGCATCACTGCCGCGAGGGCGTAAACGGCCTCCGGCCGGAGCGAGAACAGGAGCCCCCCGACCGTCGGCCCGCCAATCGTCGCTGCCTGGCCCGCGATCGAGCGCAAGGCGAGCGCTGCGGTCAGCAGCTCGGCGGGAACGAGCTCCGGCACGAGCGACCGCTGCGCAGGGCTGCCGAGCGCGCTGATCGCACCGGTCAGTGCCGCGAGCGCGACGAACTGCCAGAGCTCGTGCGCTCCGTGAAGCGTGACCACGAGCAAGAGCCCCGCCACGACTGCGTCGCCGATGCTCGTCACCACGACGACGGCCACACGCGGCAACCGGTCTGCCAGTTGGCCCGCGGGTAGCGCGAGCAACGGCACCGGCGCGAACTCGGCGAGGCCGATCAGGCCCAGGTCGAACGGGTTGTGCCGAATCGAGTAGACCTGCCACCCGATCGCGACCTGCGCCATCTGCAGCGCTATCCCCGAGCAGAGGATCGACGTCCACAGGCGGCGGAAGTCCGGGTGACGGAGGGCTGGCGGCGGCGCGAGCACGTTCCGGCACTCTGCCTTCTCAGGAACTTCTTAGCTCGTCCTCAGCGGCGACATAGAGATGCGGGGAACTCTGGAAGGAGAACTCGCGAACGAAAGGATTCTGATGCCCAGTAACCGCATGGTCGCCATGGTCGCCGCAGCCGCCGTCATCGGCGGTGGTGCAGGCGCCGCGATCGTCACGCTCGCCGACGACGGCGGCTCCGTGAAGACCGCCACCGTCACCACCGCCGATACGAGTGCAAACGTCGCGAACTCCGACCTGAGCGTCGGCCAGATCGCGAAGGACGCGACGAAGAGCGTTGTCGAAGTCGACGCGACTAGCCCGGGCGGCGGTCAGTCGTTCCCGGACGGCAACAACGGCAGCCAGTCGGCCGAAGGAACCGGGTTTGTCTACGACACGAAGGGCGACATCATCACGAACCAGCACGTGATCTCCGGTGCGAGCAGCGTCAAGGTGAAGTTCTCGGATGGCTCGACGTACACCGCGACCGTCATCGGCTCCGACACAGCGACCGACGTCGCGGTGCTGCACGTGAACGCGCCTTCTTCGAAGCTCAGCCCGCTCGCGCTCGCCGACAGCTCGAAGGTCGCGGTCGGCGACGGCGTCGTCGCAATCGGCAACCCGTTCGGGCTCGACGGCACCGTGACGAGCGGCATCGTCAGCGCCGTCGGCCGCGAGATCGCATCGCCTGACGACACGCCGATCGAAGGAGCGATCCAGACCGACGCCGCGATCAACCACGGCAACTCCGGCGGCCCGTTGCTCGACCTGCGTGGCGGCGTGATCGGCATCACGTCCCAGATTCAGAGCGAGGGCGGCGGCAACGACGGCGTCGGGTTCGCGGTTCCCTCGAACACGGTCAAGTCGATCGCGACGCAGCTGATCTCCAACGGCAAGGCGCAGCACGCCCTCCTCGGCGTGACGCCTGCAGACACCGCGAACGGCGTCCGCGTCGCGACGGTGAAGAACGGCACTGCCGCCGCCGACGCGGGTCTGAAGCAGGGCGATGTGATCACCGCCGTGGGCTCGACGCACATCACGAGCTCGGCCCAAATCCGCGCGATCATCGCCGGTCACCAGCCCGGTGACGCGTTGACGCTGACGATCAGGCGCGACGGCTCGTCGAAGACGGTGCACGTGACGCTGGGATCAAGGAGTTAGAAGGAACCTTCAGCGCGACGCGACATACGCGACGAGGAACGTCGCGACGAAACCGGCGATCGTGAGCAAGACGCGGCGCCACGACGGGTGGCTGTGCGCCTCGGGCAGCAGGTCGGTCGCGCCGAGGAACAGGAAGAACCCGGCGTAGGCGGCGAGCACGTAGCCGAGCCCATGATCGGAGATGCCCACCGAGGCACCGACGATCGCGCCGACGAGTGGTGCGGTGGCATCGATCGCGAGCCACCGCACCGCGCTCCGTGCGTCGTCGCTCTGGCGCAGCACGAAGCTGACGGTGTTCATCCCGTCGGCGAAGTCGTGGCTGATCACCGCGAGGAACACCAGCAGCCCGGTCGCCGTGTTCACGTGGAGCGCGAGGCCGATCCCGAGCCCGTCCAGGAAGCTGTGTAGCGACAGGCCCGCCGCACCGAGCGCACCGACGCGTGCGTGTGCACGCGCCTGCTCGGGCTCGTCACGGTGGTGCAGGACGAGCATGCGCTCCACGAGGAAGAAGCCGACGAACCCCGCCCCGACGAGCGTCATCACGCGGCGGGGCGAGTCAATCAGGTCGAGCGCTTCCGGCAGGACGTCGAACAGCGCGACTGCGACGACGATTCCGCCGGTGAACGCGATCACCGTCGCGAGCTCTTTGCGCAGGCGGAACGCGACGAGTCCGCCCAACATCGTCGAGACCGCGGTCGCAAGTGCGAGCGGGACGGCGAGCCACGTCACGGCGCGAGCACTATCACGCCGTCGTCGTCGGCGTGCAGCGTCGCGCCGGGCACGAACTCGGCACCACCGAACGTCACGGGCACGTCGACCTCGCCGGCCCCGGTCTTGCCGCTTGGACGTGGGTTCGTGCCGAGCGCCTTGATCCCGATCGGCAGTCCGGCAAGAGCCGCGACGTCGCGGACGCAGCCGTTGATGACGATCCCCGCCCAGCCGTTCGACACGGCGAGCTCGGCGATGTTGTCGCCGAGCAGGGCGCACGCGAACGAGGCCCCGCCATCGACGACCAGCACGCGGCCGTCGCCGGTCTCCGATACCTGGGCGCGCAGCAGCACGTTGTCCTCGAGACAGCGCACCGTCGCGATCGGGCCGGAGAAGCTGCGCACGGCGCCGAACTGGCGGAACTGCGTCTCGCAAGACGCCGCTCCCGGGTTCTCGTCGAACAGGTCAGACGTCGTCAATTCCCGCTCCGGCGCCGCGCATGTCGGCGACTGCGCTCTTTGATGAGCTCCGTCGAGCCTACGCTCATACGAGCTCCAGAACGCCGGCTTCGAACAGGTCGCGCGCGAGGTCGTGCACGTCGCGGCGAAGTTCGGCGATCTCACTCTTGGACAGTTCTTCGCGCCGGGCGACGCGCGCGACCGCCTGATCGAGCGTCGTTGCGCCGTCGAGCGCGACGAGCACGTCGGCCTCGTCGACCGTGAGCTCCCAGTCGGAGCACGTTCCCTCGTCGAGGACGAGCAAGGTCGATGTGACAGCCCCGGTTCGGTCGAGCTCCTGGTCGAACCGTGTCTCTTCGACGAGCCGCAAGCGTCCGTCGAGCACCGCCTCGCCGTCGCGGGCGAGCGCGGCGAGCGCGGTGAACACACGCTCGATCTGGTCGCTCGCGAACTCGAGCTCGTCCTCGTCGACGCCGTCGGCGCGCACGATGTGGCGGTCGCCGGCGCGCTTGTGCATGACGACGCCGCCCTCGGAGATCCAGCCCGCGTCAAATCCGGCGAAGTACGCCGTCCACTCGTCGATCGCGGCCGCGTACGCGTCGGGGTCGGAGCTCAGGTGGTCGTTCCACCCTGCGGCGTGGTCGACGGGGTCAGATCCGGCCAGTCCGAGGATCCATGCGTCACAGCCGTTGCCGTCGAGCCACTCGTGGACGTGCTCGTCGGGCTCGTCCTCCGAACGCGCAAGCCAGCTGACGAGCACCGCTGCGAACCCGTCGTCCGCGAGGTGCGTCGCAGTAGTCGTGACGACGAGCCGCGAGAACTCGTCACCCGGGTAGCCCGCGTCCCGGTACTGCCAGCGCGCCTTCGGCGAGATGACGTACGGCGCGTTGCACGTGATGAGATCGAACGTCTCACCCGCAACCGGCTCGAACAGGCTCCCGAGCCGGGTCTCGACGTTGTCTAGCCCATTCAGCGCAGCGCTGATCTCCGTGAAAGCGAGCGCGCGCGGATTGATGTCCGTCGCGATGACGTGACCCGCGTGGCGGGCGGCGAGCAGTGCGTGCACGCCGTTGCCCGTCCCGATGTCGACGGCGCGCGCCACCCGGCGGCGTGGCGTCAGCGACGCGAGCCAGTACGCGGTCGGGGTGAAGCTTGCGACCCAGCCGGGCGGATCGTTGTCGCCGTGCGAAAACGTGTCGAACGCCAGGTAGACGCCCTCCGTCGGGACGATGCGGGCGCGCGGCACGAGGAGCCCGCCCTCGTCGGTGGCAAGGCCGAGCTGCACGAGTTCAGAGCCTGCCGCGAACGACGAGCGCGAGACGGGGCGCGCGAGCAGCAGGAGGCGAATCGCGTCGCCGAGCTCGTCCGAGTCGAGCCGGAGCGCATGGACGAGGGCCTCACCGCCCTCGGCCGCGATCCCGTCCTCGCCGAGCCGGTGCTCGATCGCTTCCTCGTCGTAGCCGATCCCGCGGAGCGCCTCGCCGACCGCCGCGGCGGCCTCCTGGTCGGGGGTGGGTTCCCACATCCGCAGCATCCTGCCGGAAGTCACCGATATGGGGGAGGTCCCGACCCCCGGGAACGCCGAGAAAAAGGTATGCGGCGCGGCACGTGGGTCTCGGCTGCGACGGGCGGCTTCGGCGCGCTCGTAGTCGTGCACGCGCTCAGCTTCCTCTTGGTCGGGTCGGCCCCGCACCTCGCCGGGCTGAACCTGACGAATGTCGCGGCCTTCGGCGCGACCGGGCTGATGATCCGGCGGACGTTCCTGCCGGGCGAGCGGCGCATCTGGCTGCCGCTCGCAGTCGGCATGTCGTGCTACTCGGTCGGGTTCGTCGTCTACGCCGCGCTGACGCTCGCGAACCGTCACGTCGCCACGCCGTCAGTTGCCGATCCGTTCTGGCTCGCCCTCTACCCCGGCGCGTATGTGACGATCGCCCTGCTCGTCCGCCGGCGCGTCGTCGCGCTCGATGCGGGCCTCTGGCTCGACGGTCTCGTCGCCGCGCTCGCGACCACCGCTCTCGGCGCTGCATTCGCGTTCCGGCCGGTCGTCGACGCCGCGACCGGCGGCTCGATCTCGGTCGCGACGAAGCTCGCCTATCCGCTCGGCGACGTCATCCTGCTGGCGCTCGTCGGAGGCGCGGTCGTCCTGACCGGCGGGCGGCCGGTCCGCACGTGGCTCTTGCTCGGCGGTGGCCTCGTCGTCTTCGGGATCGGCGATGTCGACTACGTGAACACGCAGTGGACGGCGGGACGGGTGATCGACGTCGCGTGGGCTGCCGGCCTGTTGATGCTCGCGGCGGCTGCCTGGGAGCCGCCTCCGGTCGAGATCGCCGCAGCGCCCCGCGGCATGCGGCGCCTCGTGCTCGCCGTCCCGTCCGCGGCCGTCGCGGTCGGCCTCCTTGTCGTCGGTGCGGGCAGAATCGGCACCGCTGCGACTGCGCTTGCGACCGCCACGCTGCTGTGCGCGCTCGTGCGGATGGCACACGCCGTTGCGCTCGAGGGCCGGCTCGAAGCGACTCGCGCGCAGGCTTTGACGGACGACCTGACGCAGCTCGGCAACCGTCGCCTGCTCGTCGAGGATCTCGATCGCACGGTCGCCGTCGCGTCTGCCGACACTCCTGCGGCGCTTGTGCTCTTCGATCTCAACGGCTTCAAGCACTACAACGACACGTTCGGGCATCTCGAAGGCGATCGGCTGCTCGCGCAGCTCGCACGGCGGCTCGAAGGTGCAGTGTCCGACCGCGGGACGGCGTACCGCCTCGGCGGAGACGAGTTCTGCGCGCTCGTGGCGGGGGACCCGCGCGAGCTCGACGGGCTGCTACCGCAACTGGAAGCCGCACTTAGCGAAGCGCACGACGCGGGCACGGTCGGCTGCTCGTACGGCGTCGCGCTCATCCCCCACGAGGCGCAGACAGCGAGCGAGGCGCTCGCCCTCGCCGACCAGCGGATGTACGAACGGAAGGATCGCGACCGGCGTTCGACGCGCCTGCAGATGCGCGACCTGCTGCTCGCAGTCGTCCAGGAGCAACGGCCCGATCTGCACCACCATGCCACGGCCGTGTCGGCGCTTTCACGGACCGTCGGCCTCGCGCTCGGGATGCCGGTCAACGACGTCGACCTGGTCGTCCTCGCGGCGGAGCTGCACGACATCGGGAAGGTCGCAATCCCCGATCTGGTGCTCGGGAAGCCCGGGCCGCTCGACGAGGAGGAGTGGCGTCTGATGAGGACGCACACGATCGTCGGTGAGCGCCTGCTCTGTTCGGTGCCGACACTCGAGCCCGTCGGCGCGATCGTCCGCTCGACCCACGAGCGCTGGGACGGCCTCGGGTACCCCGATGGCCTTGCCGGTGAGGAGATCCCACTCGCGGCGCGGGTGGTCGCGGCGTGCGACGCGTTCGACGCGATGCTTTCCGAGCGCCCCTATTGCGCTGGGCTGCCCGTCGATCAGGCGGTGCGTGAGCTTCGCGGCAACTCTGGCTCGCAGTTCGATCCGGTAGTCGTCGAGGCCCTCGTCGAGGTCGCGACGTCGAGCGACGCGGTCGTCCAGCGTTCGGCTGCGCGCGTCGGCCCGGTCGAGCCACGGCTCTCGACGATCGCCAGCCTGCGCGGCCTGCTCGACGTGACGCGTCTCGTCCGCCGCGCCGGCTCGCTGTCGAGTGTCCTGGACGCGATCGCGCGCACCGTGTCCGAGTCGCTCGGCCTCGGCACCGTCGTGGTCAACCTGCGCCGGCCGGGAACCGATGTGTTCGACGTCGTCACCGTGCACGGGAGTGATGAGGTGCGCGACGCGCTCCTGAACTCGGTGAACGGTTGGGAGGAATGGGCGCCGCTCCTCGACGCGCGCTTCCATCGCCGCGGGGCGTACCACATCCGCGCAGGCGAGTTCGACTGGTCCGCCCTCGAAGGGGACCGGGTGGTCGTGGGCGCAGCGCGCGGCCAGGACCCGTGGCTCTGGCATCCGGAGGACGAGCTCTTCGTCCCGTTCTACGGATCCGACGGCGCGCTGCTCGGCATCTTCTCCGTCGGCGAGCCGCGCAGCGGCCGCCGGCCGTCGGACGAGGAGCTCGACGTCCTCGTCGCGATGGCCGAGCACGCGGCCGCGGCCGTCGAGAGCCTCGAAGACGCGTCCGTCGGCGCCTAGCTAGTTGGGGCCCCGTCTAGTGGTCTGACCGCGAGCCATGGCGCGGTGAGGCGTGTCCTGCTCCGCAAGCGGCGGCTCCGGCGTGCGGTCGGCCGTGTGCTGTGGATGGGTTGTTGCAGTTCCGTGACCCTGGTCTGACCACGAGTCATGGCCCGCGTGGTCTCGGCCTGAAGAGCTAAGAGGGCCCACGCGAGAGCGTCCGCAGCGCGTTCTCGACCGGGAGGGGATCGCCCTTCGCAACGAGCGTCGCGTTGCCGAGCGCCTGCACGGGCCCGGGGGCGACTGCGCGCACGTTGCCGGTGACGAGGACGATCGCGAGCTCAGGTAGGACTGCGCGCAGGCGGGCTGCGAGCTCGACTCCATCCACGACCGGCATCGCGATGTCGACGACGACCGCGTCTGGTCGCAGGTGGCCGGCGAGGGCGACCGCCTCCTCGGCAGAGCCGGTGTCCGCGACCACGTCGAGATCGAACGACGCGTCGAGGAACGCCGTCAGCGCGCGACGGTACTTCGCATCGTCGTCGACGATCAACACGGTCGGCACACGCGCAGCATCGCGATCGTGCCGGATGGGACGCGAGATGCAATCCGTCTGGGCCGTTGCGCGCGTACTGCCGCCGTACACATCTTCAAGAGAGAGAAGGGTTGGCATGAAGAATCACTTTCCAATCGCGCTGGCGCTCGCGTCGGCCGCCGTTCTCGCCGTCCTGGCGGGAGGCGCCGGTGCACGGGCGACGGACGACATCTTTTCGGTGCACGCACTCGTCTCCGACAGCGCCGCGACACCTGCGCCGGGAACCGACGCGAAGCTGGTCAACGGCTGGGGCCTCAGCGCCGGCCCGACGACGCCGTGGTGGGCGTCCAATAACGGAACCAACACCTCGACGCTCTACAGCGGTGTCGGCGCGAAGGCGGCGCTGACCGTCACCGTCGCCGGCGGCCCTACCGGCACCGTGTTCAACGGCAAGAGCACCGACTTCGTCGTGAGCCAGAACTCGAAGAGCGGCGCCGCCCGCTTCCTGTTCGCGACCGAGGCCGGAACCGTCCTCGGCTGGTCGCCGACCGTCAACGGCACGACTGCCATCGCCGGCGCCGATCGCTCCGCGGCGGGTGCGGTCTACAAGGGGCTCGCGGTCGCGAACGACCGTCTGTTCGCGAGCGACTTCCATAACGGACGCGTCGACGTGTTCGACTCGTCGTTCAAGCTGATCACCACGCCGGGCGGCTTCAAGGACGCCAAGGTGCCGACCGGCTTCGCGCCGTTCGGGATCCAGGCCCTCGGCAGCGACATCTTCGTGACGTTCGCGAAGCAGGACGCCGCCGCGAAGGACGACGTGCCGGTGCCCGGGCAGGCTTACGTCGACGAGTTCACGACCGAAGGCCAGCTCGTTGCACGTGTCGTCAACAGCGGCAAGAAGAACGCACCGCTGAACGCCCCGTGGGGGCTCGCCCTCGCGCCGGTCGACTTCTCGGTGTTCAGCAACGACCTGCTCGTCGGGAACTTCGGCAACGGGCGGATCAGTGCGTATACGAAGCGGGGAGCGACCTGGGTGTTCAAGGGCCAGCTCCGTCACGCCAACGGCTCGCCGATCGAGATCGACGGCCTCTGGGCGATCGCGTTCGGCAACGGCTCTGCAGCCGGGCCGACGAACTCGCTGTACTTCCTCGCCGGCCCATCCGACGAGGCGCACGGCCTCTTCGGCTCGGTCACTGCCGGCTAGGCAAACGAATCGAGAGGGCCGCGGCGCAAGTGCCGCGGCCCTCTCGTGAAGAGCGCCGTGCTTAGAACGAGGGGTTGCGCTCGAGCGAGTCCGCGAAATCGCGGAGCTGCTGCTGCATCGAGCGGATTGTCTCGTCGCGCTCTGCGACGTCCGCCTGCAGCCGCTCGACCTCGACGCGATCTGCCTCGCGTCGCGTCTCGGCCTCGACGACGATCGACCGCAGCGACGCGAGCTGCGAGCTCAGGCCGTCGCTCAGTGAGCGGGCAACCTCGTCGAAGTTGCCTGCCCCCGGCTCGTCGCCGTCGCCGACGAAGGCGACGACCGCAGTCGGCTCCTGCTCGACGGTGACTTCGGGCTCGACGACCGCACGCGACTCGAACGGCGACGTGTTCGCCATCGCCTCGTAGGCCGCGAACTGGCCGCTGCCGTCATCGACCACGTCGGTCGTCTCGGGCTCGGCTTCGTCGGTGACCTCGGCCTCGGTCTCATCGACCGGGGTCGGGCTGACGACAGAGCTTCCGTTGCGGGCGAGCAGCTCGCTGCGGAGGCCCGTCTCGATCGCACCCCTGGCGACGACGACGAAGTCGATGCGGTCACCGAGCAGCTCGCGAAGCGCGAGGAGGCGCGCGTCGGTCGGCTCGGCGACGGCGACGACAACGGCGCCCTCGTCGTTTTCCTGAATCGGCAGAGCCTCGAGACGGGAGGCGTCTTCCCACGACATGCGCCGGAGCGCTTTGCCGTCGAAGGAGATCGCCGACCGCTCGAAGTACCGGAGATGCCACTGCTCCGCGAGCACCTTGGCCAGATCGTCCTCGCTGGCCCAACCGAGCTTGACGATGACTTCGCCCAGCCGCTCGCCGTTCGCAGCACTGCGGCGCAGCGCCTCGTCAAGCTGCTCCTGGTCGATGTACCCGCGTTCGATCAGGAGCGTGCCGAGGGCCGTCCGCTTCGCTTCGCTTGTCTGGTCCATGAGCGTGTCGGTCATGCTCTCGACCCCGTCCTTTCGTAGTAGCCGCATCATGCGGGCTGTATCGGCACGGGGTGGGCCAACCTTGACGGTTGGTTTCACACCTCTGCGAACGAGGCCGTTTGCGTGTCTGCGAGCGGGTTTGAGGCTGCTCACTCTTCCGTCTGTTCGACCGCGGCGCGCGCCTCGCGCTCGTACGGGTTGTTCTCGTAGCCCAGGCGCAGGTAGCTGAGCGGCATGGCGATCGGCCGGTGCTGCATCTGCCAGACGTGGCAGAGCTCGTGCACCACGAGGTCGTCAGGCGGGTCCGGGTCCCGGACCAGGATCGTCCCGTGCAGGGCGTAGCCGTCGAAACGGCGGAGCCAGGGCAGCCGGAAGAACCACGGCGCGGTATGGAGCCGGACGTGCCCGATGCCGACCGGACGCGGGTACCAGTCGAGCCGGTCGAGCCGCGCCTTGGCGCGGACGACCTGCGCGTTGGTCACTGCGCCTTGATCGCCGCCGTCAGCACGAGGATCGCTGTGCCGTCGCCGGGAAGCGTCTGATAGTCGTAGGTGTACAGCCGCGGCAGGGTGAGGCTGTCGACCTGCGCACCGCTGTCCGGCGCCTCGCCGAGGACGACCTTCTTCGGCGTCAACGTTCGAGTCAGCGGCCGGTCGAGGTTCTGCGAGAGGTTGCTCCGGACGAGGAGCACAGCCGTGTCCGGCGTCTGCGGGTTGGCCGGCGGCGGCAAATACGTGAGCACCGCATTGGTGCCCGGCACGTACTTCAACGTGTAGAGCGCGAGCTCGAGCGCTTCGCGGCGCAGCAGCTGGCCGCGATTCGCCGTCACGCCGGACACGATTCCGCAGTTCTGCTGGGTGCTGCCGAACCCGCACATCTGGAAGGCGATCGTCGAGGCGCCGTCGTACGGGGTGAAGTCGCCCTCCTCATGCTTGCCCGTCGATGCATCCGCTTCCACGGCGAGTGATGAAATCGGTACTTCGACGCTCACCTGCCCGGCGTCGGACTGCAGGAAGCGCGTCGTCTGGAGCGGGCTGACCACTACGGTCACGAGCTTGCCGCCCGTCGGCGACTTGTATTCGGAGGAGACGCGGGTGGCGATCTGGCGTGCCTTCGCCGCCGGCGAGCCCGTGGGCACGAACGCGGACCACTGTGGTGTGCTCTTGCCGCTCGGGCGTGCGAGAACGACGACCAGCACGGCGATGCCGGCCGTCGCAACGAGGGCGAGCAGCGCGTAAGCGAGGCTGAACCGGAAGTAGTAGGCGGAGCCGCGCGCCCTCTCAGCGCGATTCGCGGCGCGACGGGCGGCGGCACCGCTCCGGGCCTGCGCTACATCTTCGGCCACGTCTCATCCTTCGTGTAGTCGAGCTCCGGCTTCACGAGCTTCTGCGCGTCGAGAAACTCGACCAGTTCGTCGCCGTACAGCTCGCGCCGCTCGGACAGGTGGGTCGCGATCGCGTCGACCGCGGGCTTGTTCGCTGCCACCAGGTTCACGGCGACCACGTAGGCCTGGCCGAGGATCTGCGCCGCGATCGCGTTCTTGAACGGGTCGCGAAGGATCGCGGCGATCGGATCGGCGTGGAAGTCGGCGCTGCCACGAGTCCGGTTCATCAGCGTGCGGCCGATGCGCTCGAAGCGCTTCATGAGCCGCTCGCGGTACTCATCGGGATCCTCGCCGTCCGGCACCTGTCCGTCGAGGTCGATCCGGAGCGGTCGCATGCCGGCCGTGCCCACCATCCAGGCTGCGGTGTCCGTCGCCGTCTGGAGGTCACCTCCGACGCCGCCCGTGTTCTCACCGTAGAACACGTTCTCCGCGGCCATCGCACCGAGCACGTGGATCAACGTTCCCATCTCCTCGTGCTGCCAGCGGCTGAACCGCTCCTCGCGCTCGAAGGTCTGGTGATGGCCGAGCGCACTGCCTCGCATGCGCGTCGACAGCCGGCTCGATTCCAGGTCGGGGCGGTAGACGTGCGCGGTGACCGCGTGGCCCGCTTCGTGAATCGCCACCGAGCGCAGCTCGTGCTCGGGATAGGAGACGTTGACCGCCGTGCCGGACTCGAGCGTCGTCATGGCCTGAACGAGGTCCTCCCAGCCGAAGGAGACGCGGCCTTCGTGCTGCGCGTTCGTCAGGGCCATCGAGCAGACCTGGTCGATCATCGCGGGCGAGTAGCCGTTGGTGATGCGTGCGATCTCGTCGCGGCGCTTCGGCTCGTCGAGCTCCGGATCGTGCGCCACCTTGCCGAGGTAGAGGTCGAAGACGTCCTTCCGGTCGTCCTTCGTCGGTGTGCGGAACGAGACGTGACGTCCCATGCGGCCCGGACGCGTGAGAGCCGGGTCGAGCGAGTCCAGGGGCACGTTGGTCGCGCCGATGAAATAGATCTGCTCGCCGCGGGGCCGCGCGCGTGGAATGCGCAGTGACACTTTGCCGATGCGCCGCGGCACGAGGTAGGACGCGTCGAGCAGCGTGTTGATGCGGTTCGTGAGGACGCGACGCATGAAGGGCGGGCTGTCGATCCCGTCCATCACGACGAGCAGCTGGTTGAGCGCCAGCTGGCCGCCGCCGCCCATGCCCCCGAACATGCCGCCCGGGAACTGGTTGACGATCCGGTCGACGATCGGGTTCGTCCACCGGCTCGGCGAGCGCTGCTCGAACAGCCGGTCGCGCCACTGCCGCGTCTCGACGATCAGGTCGCCGCTCGGGTTCTGCGCTCCCCACGGGCCGTAGAACGAGAAGTCGCTGACGTCGCGCCATGAGTACGGGTCGGTGGCGGGCGCCATCTGCTGCAGCGCCTGACGGCGCCTGCCGACGGCGTCGATCTCGTCGATGAAGACGATGCACTGACCGCCCCACTTGCGGGCGAGCTTCTTCGCTCTTCGTGCAAGCAGGCGCACGATGATCGCGTCGATCCCGATGAAGGTCGCCGCGAAGCCGGATCCCGGCATCGAGACGAACGGCGAGTTGAACCCCGTCGCGAGCGCTTTGGCGAGCATCGTCTTGCCCGTCCCGGGCGCGCCGAGGAAGAGCAAGCCGCGTTCGCGCTTGCCGCCGGCGCGCTCGAACGCCTCGCCCGACTGCCAGATCGTGACGACGCGGCGTACATCCTCTTTCGCCTCCGCCTGCCCGCGGACGTCCTCGAGCTTGACACCCCACTCAGTGTCCCCGGGCTCGAACGCGCGCATCTGCGACATGTTCATGAGCAGCATCGGGCCCATCAGGATCGCGAAGTTCGCGATGAAGAGGAAGAAGACGAAGACGATCTGGATCCAAAGCCCCGGCGAGCTGAAGACCCGTCCTGCGCCGTGGATGATCGACCCCCACACCCCGAACCACGACCCACCGCGGAAGAGCCAGATGACCGTGATCAACACCGACACGGCCACGCCTACGCGAAGCCAGAAATGCCAGAACCAGGCGCGCCGCCGCCCGAGCACGTCGTCCTCGCGCGCTTGCTGGCTCTCGAGGCCGAACAGGCTCGGCCACGGGATCATCCGCCGGAACAGCAGATCGACGACGCCGCGGAACGAGACGATGATCAGGAGCGTGATCCCGAGCGCCTTCCACAGCGGCCAGTGGTTCTGCCGCATGAAGAAGGCGACCAGCGCGGGGCTCGTCAGGACGGCGACGAACGTCGCGGCGCGGGTCAGCCGGCGCCAGCCGGACGCGAGCTCGCGCGACTCGTCGCTCGACGAGAAACCCGCAGATTCGAGCGTGCCGATCGGTTCGACTCCCGCCATTGCTGAGTTTACGGACGCCGATCGGCGCCGGATGTTTGTTGCTGGGGCATTAACCGAGGGCGCGCGGCGGCTGATCGCGCACGAGTTCCAAGGTGGCGCAGTGGAGCCCGGCGATCGCGAACTTGTGGCTCTCGGAGAAGTCGACCTGAATCACCTCGACGTCGTGACGTTCGAGCTCGCGCACGACCGTCGGCGAGCCGGCGTTCATCACGACCTTGCCCGGCGTCAGGGTGACGCCGTTCAGGGCGAGGTCCCAATATTCCTCGACGGGAACCTCGATGATCGTGAAGTCGCGCTTGACGAGCTCGCGCACGAAGCCGTAGTTCACGAGGTGCGGGGCGAGCAGGCACTTCCGCTCGTCGACCGTCAGCATCACCATGTCCATGTGCGACGTGCCGATGTTCCCGTGGCCGGTCGAGTCGTACCAGCCCGGGCTGTGGGCGACGATCAGCTCGATGCCCAGGTTCTGCAGCACGAACTCCAGCTGTCGTAGGCCTTCCTCGTTGGCGACGACCGACTCGTTGAAGACGAACGTCTTCTCGTCGAGCCAGCGGCCCGCGCCCGGCTCGCACACGCCGCGTCCGTGGATGGTCATGTAGATCGGCACCTGCAGCGCCGCGAGCGTCTGCTCCCAGATCACTTCGCGGCCCTTCTGCCACGAGCCGAGCCCGTAGCGGTGGAGGATCGCGCCGCCGTGCACGACGAGGCCGCCGCCGGCGAGTGTGACGAGGTTCTTGATCCAGCCGTACGCGCCGATCGCCGGAACCGGTGGTTCGATGTAGTTCACGCGGACACCGTTGTCGGCGAGGACGGCGTAGTACTCGTCGAACTGCGCCTGCAGCCGGCCGAGGTCGGCGTTGCCGCCCGCGCTCGAGTAGTAGTACTGCCACTCCTCGGCGTACTCCGGCCGGATCTCGTTCTCGGTCGGGCGCGAGACGAGCACCTCGCGCAACGTCCCGATCCCTTCGGCGCCCCACGGTCGCCCCCAGATCTGCTCGACCTCGTCGTAGAAGTCGGTCTCGTGGAGCATGTAGTTGCGCAAGGGCTTGCCCGACTCGAACCAAGGCAGCGACTCGAGCACCTCACGCTCGTCGTGGTGCTCCGCCGGCCGCGGCGAGGAGTACGAGAGCTCCTTCGTCGTTCCGTCGGCGGTGCGAATCCGGAACGGGACGGCTTCACGGGTCGACGAGCGCGTGGCGGTCATGCCTCCTCCTTCGTGACGACAACTCGATCGTAGTCGCGGCGCGAGCCCGACTCGGCGAGCCCCAGGCCGCAGATGACGATCGCACCGCCCAGCGCGAGCGTCGCACGCAGCGGCTCGTGCAGGACGAGCACCGACGAGAGCACGCCGAAGATCGGGACAAGTAGTGCGAAGGACGAGGCACGCGCCGATCCGATCAAGCGCACCCCTTCGTAGAACGCGACGAACCCGAGCACCGTGCCGATCACCGACAGGTACGCGATGCCGGCCAGCGCGCCGGCGGGCGCGTGCCAGAGCGGCGACCAGCCGCCGTCCAGGAACGTGATCGGCAGCAGCAGCACGGTGCCGGCTGCGGTCGCGTAGACGTTCGCGCTCACCGAGCCGTAGCGCGCGGTCGCGTGCCGGCCGGCGAGCGTGTACACCGACCAGGACAACGCGGCGCCGACGAACAGCCCGTCCCCGAGCAGGCGGTTGGCGTCGACGCCGCCGGTCGGGCTCGCGACGAGCACGAGGCCGGCGAACGCAACGGCGAGCCCGAGTTGCGCGCGCCCCGGCGGCCGCTCACCGCGCACCCCCCACGCGAGCAGGGCAGTCGCGACCGGGATCAGGCCCGGCACGAGCACCGAGCCGTCGGCGGCGGTCGAGTGGCGCACGCCGTAGAGGAAGAAGAGGTTGTACGCGAACACGACGGTCGCGCCGAGCACGAGCACCAGCGGTAGGTCAGCCCGTCGCGGGCGCTTCACCGGGCGGCCGGACAGCAGCGCCCAGAGCCAGAGCAGGAGCGCGGCGGTCGCGAACCGCGACACCGCGACTACGGCGGGCGTCACGTGGTCCGCCGCGACCTTCCCGGCGGGCCACGTCCCGCCGAAAGCGACCATCCCGGCGAGCAGCGTCACGTACGCGGCGCGGCGGTCGCTCACCGTCCAATGCTACGGAGACTGCAGCGGCCCGCGCGTTCGTTCGATCAGGAGGTCGAGGTCAGGCGCGCGTGGATCTCGCGCGTCAGGGCCTCGATCTTCTCGGTCAGCTCTTTGTCCTGCTGCGTGATGTCGGTGTTCGACTGCAGCAGCGCCTTGAGCTCATCCGTCTCCTTCTTGAGGGCCGCCTCGCGCCGTTGCGCCGACGCCGTTATCTCTTCGCGGTGCGCCTCGAGCTTGTCGGACGCCTCCTTGTCGCGCTCGACCTGGCGTGTCTGCGCGAGCAGGATCAGGGGCGCCGCATATGCCGCCTGGGTCGAGAACGCGAGGTTCAGAAGGATGAACGGGTACGGATCCCATTGCAGGCTGACCGCGACCGCGTTGACCGCGATCCAGATGATGACGATGACGGTCTGGCCGAGGATGTACTGCGGCGTGCCGAAGAAGCGGGCTGCCGCCTCGGCTCGCCGGCCGAACGCGTCCTCGCCGAAGGCGCTGAAGGCGCTGGGCATCTCAGGCGAACGTTCGCTCAACGAGGCTCTGCTCCTGCCGAAGCGGCCCGCCGGCGACGGTTCCCCTGCGCTGCCGTCCGCAGATCCAGCTTGAATCCCGCCCGCAGTCACAATCGAAGGAGCAAATCGGATGCCTCTTACTCAAAGTCAGCTGGCCGACGCCGTGGCCGACCGCTCGGGCCTGTCCCGCGCGCAGGCGAAGGGCGCGATCCAGGCGCTCGAGGATGTCGTGCTCGCCGAGGTCGGTAACGCCGAGAAGGTCAAGATCGGGAACCTCGTACAGCTCACCGTCCGGGTGAAGCCCGCAACCAAGGCGCGCCAGGGTCGCAACCCCGCAACGGGTGAGGAGATGACGATCGGGCCGAAGCCGGCGTCGGTCGACGTGCGGGCGCGTGTGCTCGCGAAGACCAAGTCCGCGCTGCCTTCGCTGCAAAAGGCGAAGAAGAAGCTCGGCTAGGAGCGGCTTTCTGTCCGCGGGCCGTCGAGGCGGCCCGCGGACGGCAGTTGCACGGTGACGCGTAGCCCGCCGGCGGGACGCGCGGCGAGGTCGACGGTTCCGTCGTGTGCCTGCGTGATGCTCTTGACGATCGCGAGGCCGAGGCCGACGCCTGCATGGTCTGCGCGGATGCGGGTGGTGCCGCGGAGAAACGGCTCGGCCAGCGTGGCGACCGATTGCTGCGTCACGCGTTCGCCGGTGTTCTCGACCGTGAGCACGACGTGCTTCGAGTGAACGCTCGTCGTCACCCAGACACTTCCATGTTCGGGCAGGTTGTGGACGATTGCGTTGTGTAGGAGGTTGGTCCCCAGCTGCAGCAGCAACGCGTGCGAGCCGATGGTCGGGGTCGTGTCGCCGGAGGTTTCGATGGTGAGACCGCGCTTCTCCGCCAGTGGGAGAAGGGTCTCGGTCGCCTCTTCCGCGATCAGGGACAGGTCGACCTGCTCGCGGGCGAACGCTCGTTGATCGGCGCGGCTGAGGACGAGCAATGCTTCGGTGAGGTCAATCGCGCGGGTGTTGACGGCGTGGAGGCGATCGACGAGCTCGCCGGTGTCGCGGCTCGGGTCGCTGCGGGCGACGTCGAGCAGCGTCTGCGTGATCGCCAGCGGCGTGCGTAGCTCGTGCGATGCGTTCGCCGCGAACCGTTCCTGCTCGGCGACGTGTGCCTCGACCCGCGCGAGCATCGTGTCGAACGCATCTGCGAGCTCGCGGAACTCGTCGTTGCGGCCGTCCAGCGCGATCCGGTGTGAGAGCGATCCGCCGGCTGCGACACGTGTTGCGTCCGTGATGCGCGTCAGCGGAGCGAGCATGCGGCCGGCGAGCAGCCACCCTCCGACGAGACCGAACACGAGCAGGAATCCGAGCACGGCGGCTGCGATCGGAGCGAAGTCGTGCAGGAGCTCGGAGTGGCTGCGCACCAGGAAGATCACTCCCGGGTGCACACCCCGCGAAAGAGAGAAGTACCCGGCCGTGAGCAGCACGGCACCGGCGAGCACGACGAAGCCGGCGTAGCTGAGCGTGAGCTTGAGGCGGACGCTCAGGCCCGGCGCTCTAGCCACGATCGACGTCCTCGATGCGGTAGCCGACGCCGGGAACGGTCGCGATGAGCCACGGTTCGCCGAGTCGTTTGCGCAGCCCGGAGACGGTGATGCGTACGGCGTTCGTGAACGGGTCTGCGTTCTCGTCCCACGCCCGTGCCAGCAGCTCTTCGGCGCTCACGACACCGCCTTCCGCGGCGACCAGGACTTCGAGCACGGCGAACTGCTTTCGGGTCAGTGCGACGTAGCGGCCATCGCGGTAGACCTCGCGGCGGAACGGATCGAGCCGCAGCCCTGCGATCTCCCGAACGGGCGGTCGGTTATGGGCGCGCCTACGGTCGAGTGCTCTGAGCCGGAGCACCAGCTCCTGGAACTCGAACGGCTTGGTGAGGTAGTCGTCCGCGCCGAGCTCGAACCCCGAGGTCTTGTCGTCGAGACGGTCGGCGGCGGTGAGCATGAGGATCGGCGTGCCGCTGCCGGAGGCCACGATGTGTCTCGCGATCTCGTCGCCGTTCGGTCCGGGAACGTCGCGGTCGAGGACCGCGATGTCGTAGTCGTTGAGGCTCAGCAACTCGAGGGCGCTGTCGCCGTCGGCGGCGACGTCGGCCGCGATCGCCTCGAGGCGCAGGCCGTCGCGGAGCGCTTCCGCCATGTACGGCTCGTCTTCGACGACCAACACGCGCATGCCCCGATGCTAGAGGCGGTGCGTATCGCCGGCGTATCGAAAACGCGAGACGCGCCTGCAACACGGCGCTTCCTTGAATGGGCGTGTGGCCTACAGCAGGCACGCACGAACGACCACCCGTCGGATTCGGATCCGCAAGCGCCGCGTCGCGGCACTGCTGGCCGTCGTCGCGGGGATCGCCGCAGCCCTCGGCGTTCGAGCGCTCGTGTTCTCGTCGTCGTCCGTCGCCGCACGTTCACCGGCCAAGGCGCTCCCCGGCACGGTGTGGCCGGCCTATGGTCAGGCTGCCGTGCAGATCGGGCAGTCGGCGGTGCAGGCCGGCCCACACCAGCACCGCGCTGCGATCGCCAGCGTCGCGAAGGTGATGACGGCGTATCTCGTGCTCCGTGACCACCCGCTCGGGCTCGGCGAGGAAGGACCGGCGATCACATTGACCGACGCCGACGAAGCCGACACCGAGCGGCGTCGGGGGCAAGAGGAGTCGGTCGTGCCCGTCGCCGACGGCGAAGTGTTGAGCGAGCGGCAGGCGCTGCAGGCGTTGCTCCTGCCGTCCGCGAACAACATCGCGGCGGTGCTCGCGCGGTGGGACGCCGGGTCGACAGGTCAGTTCGTCGTCCGGATGAACGAGACCGCACGGTCGCTCGGCATGACGAACACGCTCTACACCGACCCGAGCGGCTACGACGACGCGACCGTGTCGACTGCCGCCGACCAGGTCCGCATCGTCGACCGGGCGATGCGCCTGCCCGTCTTTGCGAGCATCGTGTCGACGCGCGCTGCGACCCTGCCGATCGCCGGAACCGTCGAGAACACCAACACGTTGCTCGGCCATGACGGGTTCGTTGGCGTCAAGACGGGCTCCGACGCGGCGGCGGGTGGATGCTTCGCCTTCCGGGCCGTCCGCTGGATCGGCGGTAAGCGGACGACGATCACCGGCGTCGTGCTGGGTCAGCCCGGCCACGACCGGATCGCGGCCGGGCTCGCGGCCGCCGGGGCGCTGGTCGACCGCATCGCCGGCCGCCGGCTCCCCGCGCTCGGCACCGCCCCGATCCGGTGACGGCTCGGGGCTACTGCGGCGGCCCGCTGGCGAGCTTGACTCGAGCGGTCCGGTTGGTTCCGTCTGCGTCGACGTAGCCGACGGTGATCCTCGAGCCCGGCTTCTTCGACCTGACCATCCGGCTGACCGCGTCAGGCGAGACGACCTTCGTGCCGTTGATCGCCGTGATCAGGTCCCCCTCCGTCAGTCCGGCGGAATCCGCGGGGCTGCCGGGGACGACGGACGCGACGACTGCACCCGGTCGTCTGTCGGAGGCCGAGGCGATGCCGAGGAAGCCCGTCGCGCCGACATGGACGGTGGCCGAGGCCTTGCCCGAGGTGATCAGCCGGGCGATCGCCAGCGCGCGGTCGATCGGGATTGCGTAACCGTCGATGGTCGACATGTCGCGGTAGGCGCCTGACGTCGCTGCGGCCGAGTCCATGCCGATCACCTTGCCCGCGGCGTTCAGCAGCGGCCCGCCGGAGTCGCCGGGCTGAACATTGGCGCTCGTCTCGATCAGGTTGCGCAGCGTTGCCGTCCCGCCGGCGTCGTCGTTCACGGTGATCGTGCGCGAGAGCCCGGTGATCTGTCCCGCGACCTTGACGAGCGTCCCGCCGCCGCCCGCGTTCCCCACCGCCTTGACCAGCTGCCCGACCTGCAGGCCGGCCGAGTTCCCGAGAGAGACGGTCTTCAGGTTCGACGCGCCGGAGGTCTGCAACACCGCAACGTCGTCGGTCACGTCGTAGCCGACCGCCTTCGCCGTGTAGCTGCGACCGGTGCCTGGGATGACGACCTTGATCGTCGTCGCGCCGCGAATGACGTGGTTGTTGGTCAGGATCCTCCCCGAGGAACTGAGGACCATCCCGGTCCCGGCAGCACGGGCGCCCTGGTAGGCGAGGTTCGTCTCGATCACGACCACGCCTGTGCCGCGCGGCTTCGACTGCGACTGACCCAGCGCGTAGCCGGCGGTGATCGCGGTAACCGCGAGCGCGGCGGCCGCTGCGGCACCGAGCCCGCGGAGGCGTCGTGGGAGTCTCATGAGGCTGATGCTGTTCATGTCGGTCATGGCGGTGCGCTCCTCGGATGTGAGTGATCTCCCGCCAGGGTCGCTCCCACACCTATGCGCCACCCTCGCACAACCTTCGAAGTTCCTCAGAGAGCGCAGCCAGAAATGCCGAAGCCCGCGACCCTCGACTCCGAAGAGCTTTGGGCTACGGGCTTCGACGCGACAACCATCTCACGTGATTCGGCTCGCGTCAACCTCGTAGTGTGAATCGGTGATCGCGATCGTCGCCGGGCTCGGTGCTGCGCTCTGCTGGGCGACGGCCACGCTGTGCGCAGCGCAGGCAAGCCGGAAGATCGGTGCGTGGTCAGTGCTCGCGGGGGTGATGCTGGTCGGCTTGACGATCACGGCGCCGATTGCGGCGTTCTCGGGGATCCCCGGAGATCTCCACGGGCGAGAGCTGCTGTGGTTCGTCCTCGCAGGGGCCGGCAACGTGGCTGGGCTGCTGCTCGCGTACGAGGCGATGCGCCGTGGGAAGGTGTCGATCGTCGCGCCGATCAGCTCCACGGAGGGAGCGATCGCGGCGTTGCTCGCGGTCGCGACCGGAGAGGCGCTCGGCGTCTCGTCCGCGATTCTCCTCGGACTGATCGCGGTCGGAGTGGTGCTTGCAAGCCTCAGTTCGTCCGGCGGCGGCGGCGTGGGCGGGGGCGGGGGCCACACGATCGAGGCCTCGCTGCTCGCGGGCACGGCGGCTTGCAGCTTCGGTCTCAGTCTGTTCGCGACCGCGCGCGTGTCCAACGCGCTGCCGCTCGTGTGGGCGGTGATCCCACCGCGGATCGTCGGTGTCGCCGTCGTCGCATTGCCGTTGCTCATTGCCCGGCGGGTCAAGATCGAGGCAGCGGCTGTCCCGCTCGTCCTCACCTCCGGCGTCTGTGAGGTCGTGGGCTTCGCTGCGTTCTCCCTCGGCGCGCGTCATAGCGTCGCCGTCAGCGCCGTGCTCGGTTCGCAGTTCGCGGCCTTCGCGGCGCTCGCGGCGTTCGTGCTCTTTCGCGAGCGGCTACGGCTGGCCCAGGTCATGGGCATCACCATGATCGCCTTGTGCGTCGCGTTGTTGAGCGCGATCCGCGCCTAGGGCGCCGCCTTACGCGTAACGTCCCGGCTGAAGGAGGGTCGAATCAGAGTGGCCGGTGATCGCTTGGAGCGTCGTTACGGCCGCCGTGTCTTTCTCGGCGTGCTGGCCGGTGGGCTGACGTCCTTCGCGTGGGCGCCGGCGGCGAGCCGGGTCCTCTCGCCGCTCACGTCGGCGGGGTCGCAGCTTCTCGGCAACGTCTTCCCGGTCGGCGGCTGGCGCATCTACACGATCTCCGGGTCGATGCCGGTGTTCGACCGTGACACCTGGTCGCTGACGGTCGACGGGCTCGTCGAACGCCCGTTGAAGCTCAGCTATGACCACCTTCGCAGCCTGCCCGAGGCACACCAGGTATCGACGTTCCATTGCGTGACCGGCTGGACGGTTCACAACGTCCGTTGGCGCGGCGTCCGGCTGCAGCACATCCTCGATCTCGCAGGCCCGCTGCAGTCGGCTCACGCGCTGCGCTTCGTCTCGAGCGAGCATCCCTACGAGGACTCGCTGACGATCAAGCAGGCACTTCTGCCGGACGTGATGCTCGCGCTCGACCTCGACGGCTCGCCCCTGTCGAGACCGCACGGAGCACCGGCACGACTCGTGATCCCGGAGATGTACGGCTACAAGGGCGTGAAGTGGCTCGAGCGAATCGAGGTCGTCGCCGAACAGCCGACCGGGTATTGGGAGAACCTCGGTTACGACGAGGACGCCTGGGTGGGGGGCTCGAACGGCTATGGCTGAGAAGCGGCGGCTGCTTCGCTTCACGCGGACCGAGCGCACGCTGCACTGGGTGCACGCGACGGCGTTTCTCGTCCTGCTCGCGACCGGCCTCGCGCTCTATCTTCCGAGCCTCGCGGAGCTCGTCGGCAGGCGCCCACTCCTGAAGGACATCCACGTGTACACGGCCGTGGCCTGGGCGGCGGCGATCGTCGCCGTCGTCCTCGCCGGCGATCGCCGGTCGCTCCGAAGGACGCTGCATGACATCGACGTGTTCGACCAGGACGACCGCGACTGGCTGCGGCGCCGACCGGCTCCACAGGGGCGGTTCAACGCGGGGCAGAAGATCAATGCCGCGGTCACGGCTGCGTTCGCGCTGCTCTTCGCGGTCACCGGCACACTCCTTTGGCTCGGCGAGCGCGACACGACGTTTCGCTTTGCGCAGACGATCCTGATCCACGACTGGCTCACTCAGATCTCGCTCGCGCTGTTTCTCGGGCATCTCTACCTCGCCGTCATCCACCCGAGCACCCGCCACGCGTTGAACGGCATGACGCGCGGCTGGGTCGACGCGGCCTGGGCGGAGCGTCACCATCCGAAGTGGTCGCGCGACCTGCCGCCCGAGGATCCAGCCGCTCCAGACGGCGTGTTGGGCGCGTGATTCCCAGGCCTGGAGCGGTGCCGCGCTCCCGCGCCTGCTACGGTTCCGGCACTAGCTGAGCGAGTACAGGTTGCGCGGTGTGCGCTTCCCTGCCCGTTCTTTCGTGGTGGGGGAGGTGTTTGTATATGGCAACCGGAACCGTGAAGTGGTTCAACGATGCGAAGGGGTATGGGTTCATCACCCCCGCTGACGGTGGCAAGGACGTGTTCGTCCACCACTCGTCGATCTCCGGCGAGGGCTTCAAGTCGCTCGCGGAGGGTGCACAGGTTCAGTTCGAAGCGGTCGACGGGGCAAAGGGCCCCGAGGCGAAGAGCGTCGTCGCCGTCTAGTCGCGTGCGGGCCGCGGGGTTACCTCGCGGCCCTGCGCCGTCCGAAAGGAGCGGCAGTGGAAGGAACGATGCTTTGGTTCAACCCAAGCAAGCAACACGGCTTCATCCGCACAGATGAAGACGAGCGTCTGCGTGTCGACGAAGAAGGGTTTGCCCTCGGGCAGGTCTTCGGGGACGGCTGCCGAGGCATGCGCGTGAGCTTTGATCGCGCTGCAGACGGCGTCGAGGCGCGGGCCGTGAACGTCGCGGTGGTACCGCTGTTCGCCGAGCGGCGTGCGCGTTCGCGGGGACGTCGCTGATGGGAAGACGGAGCCCGCAGTCCGTCCTCAAGCGCGCGCGCGAGCAGGCGATGCGCGAGAAGCGTGAGATGAAACAGGCCAAGAAGGAAGCGCGGCGCAACGCCGGCGAGCAGCCGGTCGCCGAAGTAGACGCGGATGTCGGCGCGGACGTGGACGCAGACACCGACGTAGATGTAGACGCAGACGCAGGAGCCGACGCAGAAGCCGACACTGGGTGACGACGTTCGGCGGCGGCGAGCTCGAGGGGGTCGCGGACCTCGGGTACGAGCAGACGCTCGAGGCGCTGCTGAGCTTGATCGGCCGACCGGTACTCGTCCTGTTCTCCGGCGCGAACGGCGCGCCGTTCATCTCCGGAATCGTCGCCGGCCGGCTCGAGCGGGGTGAGCTCGACGAGCGTCTCCAGGAGGTGCTGCTCCGCGCGGACGACAAAGCGATCGAGACGCTGTTCTTCCACGTCGGCTCACGCCAGAGTGGCTTCGTCATTCGACCGGACGAGTTCGAGCGCGGCTTCTGGCAGAGCGACGGTCAGCTCGTCGTACACGTCGGCCAGTGCGCGATCAGCGTGCTCGTCGGCGGCGAACTGGGTCGAGCGCTAGAGCGATGACGATCGGGCAAGCTGCCGACGCACGGTTGGCCGCGCTGGACGCGTACCTGGCGCGCCGCGCCGGTCAAGGCTTCCGGGTCGAGACGCGCAGCGGGATTCAGGCAGTGATCGTGCGCCGCCATCGCCTTCACTTCGTCCTGCGATGGGTGGCGCCGGGGCGGGCGGACGAACGGCTTGTGATCTCGGTCGATCAGCACGGCGTGGTGACCTCCCTCGCGGCTGAGCCGCGCCGGTGGTGACACCCACGGCGCCTACCGGCCCGCGGTGAGAGACACCTCGAGCAGCGCCTGATACACGGGCTGATCGACGTCGGTTTGCAGCGGGATCTCCTGCAGCGCTGTCCCATCGTCTCGGACCATCCGCAGGAGCGGCGGGTCGCGCAGCACCAGCAACCACCTCACGAAATGACCCCGGAGCGACCGTGTCCGGTCCCTTGCGAGCGAACGCGCCGCCTCGTCCCAGTGCTCGCCCGTCGCGATTATCTCGCGCATGTCGTTGCGCATCAGATCCGCGACCTCGACGCCCGCGATCGTTCCGAGGGAGGTTGCAGCCTTCGGGTGTTCGATCGTCTCCACGACGAACCAGTCGGAGTGGTAGCGAAGGAGTTGCGGGCCGTCCGGTAGTCGCTGCAATACGACGTAGCGAAAGCTCCGAGGCCGGCCACTGCCGGTCGTCAGCTCAACTTCGTACTGGAACTCTCGGGACCTGGCCATCAACCGGCGGCCGGCTCGTCCCGTCGATGGCGCATCGCGACTTCGTGCATCGTCAGGCAGCCGGGACAGACGGCGCCCTGGTCGAGCGCCTCCCAGCCGACGAAATCGGCGTCGTCACGCGGTGCGCGCCGGCAGCGCGCACACCTGACCTGATTCGAGAGATCCGACGCTTCCGGATCCACGCAACCTCCGTTCGTCACCGGCGCGCTGCTCGCGCCAGGGAAGTCGAGATCGCTGCCCGCCACTGAGGATCACAGGGCGACGGAAGGCGCAAAGGAAGTTTACGTAAGGGACGCCGGCGCCGCCGTTTCCCAGCGGCGGAGCACGATCGTCGTGTTGTGACCACCGAAGCCGAACGAGTTGGACGCGGCGACGTCGACCTGCCGTTCACGCGCGCGATTCGCGACGTAGTCGAGGTCGCAGTCCGGATCGGTCTCGTACTGGTTGATCGTCGGCGGGAGTGTCCCGCGTTGGAGCGCGAGGACGGTGAACGCGGCTTCGACGGCGCCCGCGGCACCGAGAGTGTGGCCGGTCGCGCCTTTCGTCGACGAGACCGCGGTGCGGGACGACGCGTTGTCGCCGAGCGCGAGTTTCAGGACTCGGGTCTCGGCTCTGTCGCCTGCGGGGGTGGAGGTTCCGTGAGCGTTGACGTACCCGACATCGGCCGCGTCGATGCCTGCGTCAGCGAAGGCCATCTTCAGCGCGCGCGCCGGGTTGACGCCGGCCGGGTCGGGGTCGGAGACGTGGTGAGCGTCGGAGGAGATCCCGTAGCCGGCCAGCTCCGCGTAGATGCGCGCGCCGCGCCTTTGCGCATGCTCGAGCTCTTCGAGCACGATGACTGCGGCGCCTTCGGCCAGCACGAATCCGTCGCGATCTCGGTCGAACGGCCGTGATGCGGTCGACGGGTCGTCGTTGCGCGCGGAGAGGGCGCGCATCGCGGCAAAGGCGGCCACGGCTGTCGCGGTGACCGGTGCCTCCGTGCCCCCACAGAACATCACGTCGGCCCGCCCGAGACGGATGGCGTCCAGTCCGTCACCGAGCGCCATGTTCGAGGCGGCGCATGCCGTGCTCTGCGCGAGGAGTGGGCCGCGGGTGCCGAGCTCGATCGAGACCCAGCCGGCTGGAAGGTTCGGGAGGGTCTGCACGATCGAGAACGGGCCGGCTCGATCCGGCCCTCTGCGGGCGACCTGCAGCACGGTGTCCTCGAACGACGCGACGCCGCCGAGTGCGCTCCCGATCGCGACTCCTGCGCGCTCGCCGAGCACGTTGCCGTCCAGAGACGCGTCGGCTTCGGCTTGTCGGGCGGCGGCGACGACCAGATGCGAACAGCGGTCCATTCGGCGGGCCGTCTTTCGGTCGAGGTAGTCGCTCACCTCGAGCCCGTCTACCTCACAGGCGATCCTGACCGGGAAATCGGTCGCGTCGAACCTCGAGATCGGCCCGGTGCCTCCGCGTCCGGCGAGGAGCGCGGACCAGGACTCCTCGACGGAGTTGCCGAGGGCGGTGACGAGGCCGAGGCCCGTCACCACGACACGCCGACGCTTGAGCTCCATTGACGCCTAGCCGCGCGCTTCGCGGAACGTTACGAGTCGCTTTTCGCGTTCGTCCCAGAGCTTCAAGCGGGGCGCGCGCAACGCGTCTCGCAGCGTCAACTCCGGCACTTCCTGCAGGCCGTCGGTCTTCTCATGAGCCTGCTGCAGGTTGTAGTTCGGGATCCCGACGCTGAGATGGTGCACATGGTGGAAGCCGATGTTGCCCGTGAAGAACTGAAGGAGGCGCGGCAGCTTCAGATACGAGCTCCCTTCGAGCGCGGCATGGTCGTACCGCCAATCGGCATGCGCTTGCCAGTAGGTGTCCTCGAATTGGTGCTGCACATAGAACAGCCAGATCCCGACCGCGCCGGCGACGACGAAGACCGGGCCTTGGACGAGGAGATAACTGCGCCAACCGACCGTCAGACAGAGCACCGCAACCAGGACGGCGAGCACGACGTTCGTGCCAAGCACGCTGTTTCGAATGCGCGGACGCGCGCCGCGGGAGACAAAGCGAGGCTTGAGCACGAGCACGAGCAGCCAGCCGAGCCCGAACATCACTGCCGGGTTTCGAAACAGGCGGTAGCCGATGCGCGGTATGAAGGAGAGCGCCTGGTATTCGGCGACGGTCAGAGTCGTGATGTCGCCGACGCCGCGTCGATCGAGATCGCCGGCGGTCGCGTGATGGATAGCGTGCTCGTGCTGCCACCCGCGGAATGGGAGCCAGACAAGCAACCCGGTCGCCGCGCCGAGCAGATTGTTCGCACGCCGTGAGCGAAAGAACGATCCGTGCGTGCAGTCGTGGAAGACGATGAACGTGCGGATCAGGAAGCCCGCCGTCGGCACGACGAGAGCGAGCGAGAGCCATACGGACACGCGCAACGCGAGGAACATCGCGACAAGCAGAACGAGATATGGAATGACCGAGGTCGCGAGATCCAGGAGGCTCCGCTTGAGCCGGGGCATCGCATACGGGTCGAATACACCACGCCATGAGCGGGGCGCATCGATTTCGGCGACGGCCATCAACGTGCACGGTAGCTTCCAGCACGGTCGCCTCGGGCGATCGTCGACTAACTGCCGGCTGCGCGGGCGCGGAGCCGGGCCCGCGTGCGTCTTGAAGTCCGGAGACTGTGAGCAGCCGGGACGTCGCGGTCGACCGTTGAGCTGAGAGGATCTGGGCGTGCGCAAGCGTGAGATCCAGTCTTGGCTGGTGGACATGGACGGCGTGCTCGTTCACGAGGAGCACGCGATCCCAGGTGCGGATCAATTCATCGCCCGGCTCCGCGAGCTGGAACGGTCGTTTCTCGTCCTGACGAACAACTCGGTTTACACCCCGCGCGATCTCTCCGCGCGGCTTGCGTTGACCGGCCTCGAGGTGCCGGAGGAGGCGATCTGGACATCGGCGCTCGCCACCGCACGCTTCCTCGACGACCAGCGGCCGGGAGGCACGGCTTTCGTGATCGGGGAATCCGGGTTGACCAACGCGCTCCACGATGCGGGCTACACCGTGAACGAACGCGCGCCCGACTACGTCGTTCTCGGCGAAACGCGGACATACAGCTTCGAGCGAATCTCGCAAGCGATCCGTTTGATCGCGCGTGGCTCTCGGTTCATCGCGACGAACCCCGATGCGACGGGGCCGACGCCGGAAGGCCCACTGCCCGCTACCGGCTCGGTCGCGGCGCTGATCAGTCGCGCCACCGGGGTCGAGCCATACTTCGTCGGTAAGCCGAACCCGTTGATGATGCGCTCGGCGCTGAATGCAATCGAAGCGCATTCAGAGACGACCGCGATGGTCGGTGACCGGATGGACACCGACGTGGTCAGCGGGCTCGAAGCCGGAATGCATACCGTTCTCGTACTCACCGGTTCGACGACCCGGGAGCAGGCCGAGCGGTTTCCGTACCGGCCGTCACGCATTGTCGATTCAATCGCTGATCTCGTCGACGAGCTGACGTAGGAGGAGGTACACGCAATGAGCTTTTGGAAAAAACTGATGGGACGCCGCGACGCTGCTGCAGCCCACCGCGCCGAGGACGCGCAGGTCGAGACTGAGTCCGAGCGGCACATTGTTGATGAAGGCGTCGAAGGGCTGGCCGCGGACGCGCGCGTCGAGGAGCGTCTCGGCGGGGTCGACCCGAATCGCCTCGTCGACGACGAGTTCAAGCCGTAGCGCTCGCGACTCAGGGAAAGTCGTCTGCGAAAGCCGGGTCGAGGGTGCCCCGGCCGGGCTCACCGAGCCGATCGCTGCCGCTGACGGTGAGATAGACCACGCCTGCGACTATGAAGGCAGCGAGGACGAAGGCTGTGATCCCGTCTCCGATGGCGATACCGCCGTCGTGTCGGCTCTTGCCGGTCCAGTCGGCGAAGGAAGCACCTAGAGGTCGCGTCATGACATAGGAGCTCCAGAATGCAAGCACCGCGTTGACGCGGAACCGGGCGTACGCGAGGCCTGGGAGCGCGAAGAGCACGGCGAACACGATCCCGGCAGCGAGGAAACCGAGGTTCAGCGTGTAGGCGGCGAGGTCGCCGAGCGCGGTGCCCATCGCGAACGTTGCGAGCACGGCGGCCCAGTAAAAGAGCTCGCGCCGCTCGGTCGTGATGCTGTGGATTGAGAGCGTGGGCTCCGCCCGCGACCACAGCCAGAAGACGGCGACCAGCGCAGAAGCGAAGAGGATGGTCGAGGCGATGTATGGGACTCCGAACTCGACGTGCAGGACGTCGGCGGCCATCGTTCCGAAGAGGGCGACCATCGCGACCGCGAGCCAGTACACCCACGGTATGTATCGGTCGGCTCGCAGTTGGAGCGTCATCGCGATGATGAAGACCACGAAGCCGCCGATGACAGCGAGGTACGGATTGACGTTGTGGACCAGGTAGTCCGACGTCGACTCGCCGAATGCCGTGGTGAGGAGCTTGATCGCCCAGAAGATTGCGGCGATCCGGGCTGGGACCTTCAGCGCGGCGGGGGTGCGCACGACTCCCACGGGGAGGGACGGTAGCCACGACGCCGTCGAATTTCGGTCGCTCTCGCGCAACTCTCAGGTTTCTCTCAGAAACGCCAGAGCAGACTGCCTCTGTGCACGAAAGCGAAGGCACGCGGATCCTCGTCGTCGACGACGAGCCGAACATCGCCGATCTTGTTGCGACCGCGCTGCGCTATGAGGGGTTCGACGTCCAGACCAAGGCGACGGGACGTACGGCGGTCGACGCGGTTCGAGAGTGGAGCCCTCAGCTCGTCGTCCTGGATGTGATGCTTCCGGACGTCGACGGCTTCGCCGTCCAGGAGCGGCTCCGGCGCGACGGCCGGCGCGTCCCCGTCCTCTTCCTGACGGCACGCGACACCGTCGAGGACCGGGTGCGCGGCTTGACGCTCGGCGGCGACGACTACCTCACGAAGCCGTTCAGCATCGACGAGCTCGTAGCCCGGGTGCGCGCGGTTCTTCGCCGCACGCAGCCCGAGGACGCGTCGCGGGAACGGATCAGCTACTTCGATCTCGAGATCGACGAGGGGACGCGCGATGTGCGGCGCGCGGGCCGCCGCATCGACCTCAGCCCGACTGAATACGTGCTGCTCCGGTACTTGCTCGTGAACGCCAGGCGCGTGATGTCGAAGGCGCAGATCCTCGATCACGTGTGGCAGTACGACTTCGGCGGCGACGGCCGAATCGTCGAGACGTACATCAGCTATCTCCGTAAGAAGGTCGACGCCGACGCAGTGCCGCTGATCCAGACCGTGCGCGGCGTTGGCTACGTCCTTCGCCATCCCGAGGACTGAGCTCCAATGTCGATCCGGCTCCGCACCACGCTCGCGACAGTCGCCATCGCGGCGATCGCAGTCGGCGCCGCCGACGTCGCCAGCTTCATGTTGCTACGACGGTATGTCGACGGTCGCGCCGCGAGCAGCGTTCGGGCCGTCGCCAAGACGGCGGGATCGGCGAGTGCGAGCGGGACGCCCTTGAGCTTCGACCTCTTTTCCGGCACGGATCGGCCGGTGATCGTCGAAATCCGTTCCCGGGGAGGAACAGTCCTCAAGCGGATCGGCTCCGTCGCGGATGCGAGCTTGATTCCTTCGGATCTCACCGACGCACTCGATCGGCCGCGCGCCGTCGAGAAGGGCGACGGGCCGGCGAGCTACGAGGCGATCGCTGTGGACGGTAAGCATGGCCACGTGGTCGTCGCCGTGATCTCGCTGTCCGCCGAGAAGGAGACCTTGCGGCATCTGCTCGCGATCAACCTGTGGGTTGCCGTGGTGGTCTTGTCGGCGCTCGCGGTGGTTGCTGCATTCATCCTGAAACGAAGCCTCCGGCCGTTGCTCCGCATTGCGTCGACCGCGGATGCGATCGCAGGCGGCAACCTCGCGGAACGCGTGCCGGCCGCCCCTCCGCGTTCGGAGATCGGGCGTGTGTCGAGCGCGCTCAACCGGATGCTCGAGGAGATCGAGTCGGCGTTCGCACAGCGTGATGCGACCGAGCAGCGGCTGCGTAGATTCCTCGCCGATGCTTCGCACGAACTGCGGACCCCGCTCACGTCGATCCGGGGCTACGCCGAGCTGTTCCGGCGAGGCGCCGACCGGGATCCGGTCGATCTCGCGAAGGCGATGGCGGCAATCGAGAACGAAGGGGAGCGAATGTCCCGCCTGGTTGAAGACCTGCTGCTTCTCGCGCGGCTCGACGAAGCGCGGCCTCTCGAGCGCAAGCCCGTCGATCTTCGCCGTCTGATCGACGACGCTGTCGATGCCGCCCGGGTCGTCGACCACTCGCGCAGCTACGGCTATGAGCTCGGAACCAGCGCGCTAGTCGCCGACGGAGACGAGCGTCGGCTCAGACAGGTGCTCGACAATCTGCTCGCCAACGTGCGACAGCACACGGCAGCCGGCAGCGCCGTCTTCGTTACGGCGACCCGGAAGGGCGACGAGATCGTCCTACTCGTCGAGGACAACGGGCCAGGTATCCCGGAGGAACTGCGCGACCGGATCTTCGACCGGTTTGTTCGACCCGACCCGGGCCGCCACCGCGACAGTGGCGGTGCCGGGCTTGGTCTGGCGATCGTCCGATCGATCGTCAGCGCACACGGCGGATCGGTTGAGGCACGGCCCGTTGTCCCGCACGGGCTCGTATTCGAGTTGCGGCTACCCGCTCGATTCTCGGCGAACTCCCAGCCTGCGCCCAGCCTCGGCTGAGGTTCGGTTGGTTTGATCCGATGCGTGATCGAAGCCCGCAATCTGACGAAGCGCTACGGCGATAAGACCGCCGTCAGCGATCTCAGTTTCACGGTCGAGCCGGGAGTCGTCACGGGCTTCCTTGGGCCGAACGGATCGGGCAAGTCCACGACGATGCGGTTGATCCTGGGCCTCGACGCGCCAGATGCGGGCATCGTCACCGTCAACGGCAAGCGCTATGTGGACTTCCCGGCTCCGCTCCACGAGGTCGGCGCGCTGCTCGAGGCTCGTTCGATTCACACGGGCCGATCCGCGTACAACCATCTACGAGCGCTCGCTCAGACGCATGGCATTCCGCGGCGGCGCGTCGATGAGTTGATCGAGCTCGTTGGGCTCGAGAGCGTGGCACGCAAGCGGGCCGGCACGTTTTCGCTCGGCATGGGGCAGCGACTCGGCATCGCCGCCGCGTTGCTTGGCGATCCCGACGTTGTGATCCTGGACGAGCCGGTCAATGGGCTCGACCCGGACGGCATCCGGTGGATGCGCGATCTGATGAAAGGCCTCGCCGGCTTGGGCCGCACGGTCTTTCTCTCCTCGCACCTGATGACGGAGATGTCGATGACCGCAGACCATCTGATCGTGATCGGCCGCGGCCGGTTGATCGCAGACGCATCGGTCGACGACTTCCTTCGCCGTCATTCGAAGAACGTCGTTCGCGTCCGCTCTCCGCATTCGGATCAGCTTGTGTCCGAGTTTTCACAGGACTCTGTGTCAGTCACGTCGCTCGGTCGCGGCGTTCTCGAGGTGCACGGGCTCACCGCGGAACACATCGGGGAGATCGCATCCGCGAAGGGCTACACCCTGTACGAGCTGACCCCGCAGCAGGTGACACTGGAAGAGGCGTTCATGGACATCACGCAAGGCGAGCTCGAATTCTCGGGACGCACTTCGCAAGATCTCGCAGGAGTCGCATGACCGTCTCCGTCATCTCGATCCCGCGGCTCCCGCACACCGGCCGTGTCACGCTGCCGCGGCTGATTGTCTCCGAGTGGACGAAGCTCCGCTCGGTTCGGTCGACCGTCTGGTCGCTGCTCGTTGCGGTCGTCTTCATCGTCGGTCTGTCGGTACTCGTGCCCGAGGTGCGCATCCACCACCTGCGGCCAGGCGAGCACATCGACAACCCGCTCGAGCTGACCTTCGGCGGCGTCCAGATCGCGCAGCTCGCGGTCGGCGTCCTCGGAGTCCTCGTCATCACCGGCGAGTACGCAACGGGGATGATCCGCGCGTCGATGGCTGCCGCGCCGCGCCGGCTGCCCGTGCTGTGGGCGAAGCTGATCGTCTACGGCACCACTGTTTTCGCGTTGACGGTGCCCGCCGCGTTCGTCGCCTTCTTCATCGGTCACACGGTTCTGCAGGGCCGCCACGAAGCCGTCGCCCTCGGCGCGCACGGCGTCGTGCGCGCAATTGTCGGAGCCGGGCTGTATCTGACGGTGATCGGTCTCTTCGGTCTTAGTCTCGGCGCGATCGTCCGGAACACTGCCGGTGGCATCGCGGCGTTCGCCGCGATCATGTTCGTGCTGCCGCCGCTGATGAACGTTCTGCCGTTGAGCTGGAACAACGCGATCTCGCCCTACCTGCCGTTACAGGCCGGCGAGCGCGTCCTGCAGCTCCAGGGCGGAACGCTCGGTCCATGGCAAGGCTTCGCCGTTCTGTGCGCCTATGCGGTCACGGCTACTGTCGTCGCTGCAGTCTTGCTGCTCCGCCGCGACGTCTGATGCACCGCGCGTTGATGCGCTTTCTCTCGCTGCCGCGCGCCGCGCGACTCCTCTGGCTCCTCGCGGCGTTGCTGGCAGTCGACGTGCTTTTCCGCGTCGCGTAGACCGACGGACGCAATCCGACCGCGCTTGGCCACACCGGGCATTCTTCGCTGATGAGCTCGATCTTCGGGTTCTCGTCCGCGTTCCTGGCGAGCGCGGTCGAGATGGTGGAAGCGCTGACGATCGTGCTCGCCGCGGGAGTTGCCCGTGGGTGGCGTTCGGCTCTCGCGGGCGCCGCCGCGGCGGCTCTCGCGCTCGCAGTCGTCGTCGCAGCACTTGGCCCTGCGATCACATCAATCCCGCTGAACGCTCTTCGACTCGTTGTGGGCGGACTGCTGCTGACCTTTGGGCTGCAGTGGCTCCGCAAGGCGATCCTGCGGGCCAGCGGGCACAAGTCGTTGCACGACGAGGATGCGATCTTCGCGCGGGAGCTCGAGCACGCGCGTGCGGACGGAGCTCCCGTAGATCACGGCATCGACGCGTACGGGTTCGTGCTGGCGTTCAAGGGCGTGTTTCTCGAAGGGCTCGAGGTCGCGTTCATTGTTCTCACGTTCGGCAGTGCTCAGCAAAGCGTTCCGCTCGCGGCGCTCGGGGCGGCAGCGGCCTTCGTGCTCGTCGTTGCGGTCGGCGTCGCGTTGAGGGCGCCGCTCACGCGCGTGCCCGAGAACGCGATCAAGTTCGCCGTGGGGATCATGCTGACGACGTTCGGGACCTTCTGGTCGACCGAGGGGGCGGGCGCGGACTGGCCCGGCTCGGATCTGGCGCTGCTCGCCCTCCTTGCCTTCGTCGGGGGAATCTCCGCCGTCTTCGTCGTCGCGCTCCGCCGTGGAGGCGCGCTGACAAGGAACGTGGCGGCGGGGGGATGAGGCGCCTCAAAGCGTTCGGGTTCTTCTGGTGGGACTTCGTGGTCGGGGACGACTGGATCGCTGCCGTCTGCGTCGTGGCTGCGATCGCGGCGACGGCCGCGATCGCATCCACCAACGTCCCGAGCTGGTGGCTGATGCCGGTCGCGGTTTCCGGGACGCTCTATCTGACGCTCCGCCGGGCGCTGCACAGCTGATTGAGACCGCCCCGCGATTCGATAGACGGTCGTTATCGTTCCTGATGTGAGTCCGGGTGCTCCGTACGCGCTTATCTCGGACATTCACGGCAATGCGCGCGCCCTCGACGCCGTCCTTGCCGAGTTGGAGCGCTTCGGGATCGACGACGGAATCGTCCTCGGTGACGTGGCGCAGGGTGGTGACGAGCCGGCAGCCGTCCTCGACCGCCTAGCTGACCTTGGCTGGCCGGTGATCTTGGGCAACGCGGATCACCTCCTGCTCGAGGTGCCGACGCACACGAACGAAGTGATCACCGCCGAACAGTTGCGCCGGCGTAAATGGTCTCTCTCGAAACTCGCAGAGCGTCACCTCGACCAGATCCGGTCGTTTCACCCGACGTACGAGCGCGACGGAGTGCTCGCGTTCCACGGATCGCCTCGCCATTTCGAGGACGTCCTGCTGCCAGATACCGAGGACACCTCGCCTTGGCAGGCCGACGGCCACGCGCTACTCGTCGGCGGGCACACGCACTTCCAGTGGACGACCCGCCTGGGAGAGGCGGTCTATGTCAATCCAGGCTCTGTCGGACTCCCGGTGTACCGCTGGAACGATCGCCGACCGCTCGATCACGCCGAATACGCGATCGTCCACGGCTTCGCCGTCGAATTTCGCCACTGCCCGTCCTGAAGGGGCTCTCGAGCGGCCTGCAACACGACGGTTTCCGTTAGGCATCAGTGGTCGCGGTTGGATGGTCGAGCATGTAGTGGGCGTCGCCTGCCCAGAGCTGCAGCTTCCCGTCCTCTGGATACTCGACGATGCAAAACTCGTTCTTTGTCGAGATGAGCGCGACGCGCGCCTCGTCGTTGCTCCCGTTCCGCACGACGTGCGCACCGTCAGGCCCAACGGGGAAGCAGAGCACGTCTCCGGCCGTCAGCGTTCGCTCGCCGTCGGGCGTTCGAACTGTGACCTCACCGTGCACGACGATCAGCCATTCCTCGTCCGTCAACTCGACGTGGTACGGGCCGATCGCCTCACCCGCCGGCAGGTCGTAGACGCTCATCCCGAGTCGCTCGCCGCCGATCTTCGATCCGACACGTGCCGCACGACCACGATCGCCGGGCGCGCCCGGTGGGACCGCGTCTGTGTCGCCGTGGAAGATGTTGAACGTTTCCTTCGGCACTGCCCCTCCTGTCGCGATTGCGTTATCCCATCCAGACGACTGGAATCTCCAAAACTCATCGGCCGGACAGTGGTACGGTCACCAGAGAGGCGCGTACGCGCCCCCCAACGGCCGAGAGGATTTCGCCGATCCGAGTTCTCAAGCATGTTCTGGCCGACCAGATCGGCGCTGTCGGAGATGTCTTTCGAAACACGATGCTCCGGCGGCTCGAGCTTGCGTGGGGCGGGTTCTTCGTCGTCGAGTGGGCGTCGCTCCTCGCCGTCTCCGTTTGGGCATACGGCGACGGGGGCGCATCGGCCGTCGGTCTCGTCGGACTGTTGCGGATGCTTCCGGCCGCGGTCGCGCTTCCGTTCGGCTCCGCCGTCGCCGACCGTTTTCCACGACATCGTGTGCTGGTCGTCGTCTATGTGGCACAGGCGGTGCTCGTCGCAGGCGTCGCGGCCGACATCCAGGTTGACGGGCCGCGTTCACTCACGTATCTCCTGATCGCTCTCGTAGGTGTCGTCGCCGCGCCGTGCCGGCCCGCGCAGCTCGCCTTCGCGCCGATGCTCGCCCGGTCACCCGAGGAGCTCGTGGCGGCGAACGTCACCCAGATGACGTTCGAGGGTGTGGCCACACTGCTCGGCCCGGTGCTCGCCGGCGTTGTCCTGGCGGTGAGCGGTCCGCCCGCGGCACTCGGCGTCGCCGCCTCGTTTTCGCTCGCGGGCGCGCTCTTGGTGGCGGGCGTTCGAGCACCCACGGACCCGACGCTCGCCGCCCGGCGGGATCGCGAGCCCATTCTCGACTCCCTGACCGGAGGGCTTCGCGAGCTCGCACGCCTCCCCGGCCTCGGCGCGATCATCGGCGGTTTCTGGGTGCAGACGTTTGTTCGCGGCATGCTCAACGTGCTGGTGATCTCGTTGACGCTGAGGACACTGGGGCTGGGTGAGGGCGCGGTCGGCCTCATCAGCGGGGCCTTCGGCGGAGGCGTGATCCTCGGCGCTCTCGGCGCCACGTCGATGGTCGGGATGCGCCGGCTCGGCCGGCCGGTCGCCGCGGCTCTCATGCTGTGGGGCCTGCCACTCGTCCTGATCGCGTTGCACCCGAGTGTCGTCGTCGCGGTGTCGGCGTTGGTCGTGTCGGGGATCGGGAACGCGGTCCTCGACGTGGCCGGCTTCACGCTGATGCAACGCGTCGCCGACGACCGCGTGCTGGGTCGCGTGTTTGGTGTTTTCTACGTCGGCGTTCTCGCGACGATGGGGATCGGATCGATCGTCACTCCGGCGCTGATCGACCTGATCGGGATCAGGGGAGCGCTCGCGTTGGGCGGTGCGCTCCTTCCGGCCGCCGCGCTCGTCATCTATCCGCGCCTCAACCGGATCGACGACTACGCGTCGGTCCCCGAGCCACCGCTCTCCGTCGTCGCGGCCGTCCCGCTCTTCGAGCCGCTGCCGCCGATCTCGCTCGAGAAGCTCGCGCGCGCCGCACTTGTAGAGAGGGTGAGGGTGGGCGCGACGGTCGTCGTCCAAGGCGAGCGCGGCGACACGTTCTACGTGGTCGTTGACGGATCGCTCGAGGTCGACGTTGATGGTTCCATCATCCGGACCCTGGGCCCCGGGGACGTCTTCGGCGAGATCGCACTCCTCCGCGACGTTCCGCGCACCGCCACCGTGTCGGCGATGACGCCGACGACGCTGCTCGCGATTCGCCGGATGGACTTCCTCGCGGCCGTGCTCGGCAGCCCGGCAAGCGCCGACACCGTCGAGCAGCTCGTCTCGTCGCGGGTCGGAGCGTCCATCGAGCCGATCGCGGTCGTTTCCTGACGTGTCCGAGACTCGCCTTCGCCGCGAGCGGCTCGGTTCGAGAACCTGGGCGAATGACGCGGTCGCGCGGCTGGAGGCCGATGCGAACCGGTCGGCCGACACCCATCTTCACACCTTCCCGCTGCCCGCCGCCTGGGGTATCGATCTCTACCTGAAGGACGAGTCGGTTCACCCGACGGGCTCGCTCAAGCATCGACTCGCCCGCTCGCTGTTTCTCTACGGCCTGTGCAACGGCTGGATCACCGAGCGAACGACGCTCGTCGAGGCGTCGAGCGGCTCGACGGCCATCTCCGAGGCCTACTTCGCGCGCTTCCTGAGCCTGCCGTTCATCGCGGTCATGCCGGTCTCGACGAGCCCGGAGAAGATCGCGCTGATCGAGGCGCAGGGAGGGTCATGCCACCTGGTCGACGACCCGGTGACCATGTACGACGAGGCGCAGCGGCTGGCCAACGACCACGGCGGGTTTTTCCTCGATCAGTTCACGTTCGCCGAGCGCGCGACCGACTGGCGCGGCAACAACAACATCGCCGAATCGATCTTCGCTCAGATGGCGTACGAACGGCATCCGATCCCGGCATGGATCGTCGTTGGCGCGGGCACCGGCGGGACGAGCGCCACGATCGGACGCTATGCGCGCTTTGGGAGGTACTCGACGCTGATGTGCGTCGTCGATCCGGAGGACTCCATCTTTTACTCAGCGTGGACCGGCGATGCGGCGGCCTTCAGCGGCCGCGCATCTCGGATCGAGGGAATCGGGCGGCAGCGGCTCGAGCCGTCGTTCCTGCTCGACATCGTCGACCGGATGATCCGGGTCCCCGACGCAGCATCGCTCGCCACCATGCGTCTCGTCCGCGAGCGCACCGGCCGCAGCGTCGGAGGATCCACCGGGACGAACGTCTGGGGCGCGCTCCTGCTGGTCGCCGAGATGCTCTCGCGCGGCGAGCAGGGCAGCGTCGTCACGCTGATCTGCGACAGCGGCGATCGCTACGCCGGCACGTACTACGACGACGCGTGGGTGCGTGGCCAAGGCCTCGAGCTCGCTCCGTATACCGCCGCGCTCGAAACCTTCCTCGAGCGCGGCGCGTTCCCCGCCGGCGGTTTCGGAACCTAGACCTCGGTGATCGCGTCCTCGATCGCGTCCGCGACCTCGGGCGGAACGTCGTGCATCCCGTGCACCTCACGCGCGTGGGAAGCG
>DASXOW010000041.1:0-42193 GCA_036493955.1 Gaiellaceae bacterium | reverse complement strand
CAGGCGACGTCGTTCCTGCGCTCCCGCGACGTGGTGCACAAGCTCTTCGCCGAGGTCGCGCCGCTCTTCAAGGACCGCCCCGGCGGGTACACGCGGATCATCAAGATCGGCCCGCGCCCGGGCGACTCGGCCGAGATGGCGTATCTCGAGCTCGTCGACGACGAGTACGTCGCGAAGGAGCTCGAGGCGCGGACGCCGGAGCCTGAGCCCGTCGCCGAGGCCGCGCCGGTCGAGGAAGAGGCGGAGCCGGAGGCTGAAGAGGCTGAGCCCGAGGCCGACGAGGCGTCAGACGCCGGCGCCGACGAGAGCGCCGACGAGGGCGATGACGGCACCGGCGACGCTGACAAGTCCGAGTGACTTCACGAAGCTCGTCCCGAAGAACCGGTAACGGATCCACGCGAGCGCGACGAGCTCGAACGCGACGACGACCGCGGCAGTGATCAGTGCGCCGTGGTAGTCGTTCCAGAGGAACGGCAACGTGTGCAGGATTCCACCGACGAACGTCCCCGCGCCCGTGATCGCGCCGCGAGTGACGGGAGTACCACGCCCCGTCAGTTCGCCGGTGTCGGAGAGCCCTTCCGAGAACGCCATCGAGATCGCCGCACCGATCGACGTCGCGAGCCCGGCGGCGAACGCGTAGAGCGGCTTGTGGCTGACGATCGCGACCGAGAAGATCGGCGCGAGCGTCGACAGCGAGCCGTCGATAAGGCCGACCATGGCCGGCTGGACGCGCTGGAGGAGGAAGTTTTGCTCGTCGGACATCGAGTAGAGTGTAGCGAACCGATGCCAAGTGACTAGAGCATCAGGCACGCCTTACAACCATCGTCAGGAGCACCTGACGTGCGGCTGAAGCTAACGGTCGAGTACGACGGCACCGGCTTCCGCGGCTGGGCGCGCCAGCCGGGGGCGCGGACGGTCGAGGATGAGCTGCGGCGGGCCTTGGGCGAGCTCTACGGCGTCGTGGACGGCCTCGCGGTGGCCGGGAGGACGGACACGGGGGTCCACGCCCTCGCGAACGTCGTCTCGGTCGACGTGGCGGGCGGCCCGCCGCCCGATCGCGCCGCCGAGGCGCTGAACGCGTCGCTCCCGGACGACGTCGCCGTCCTCTCGTCCGAGCAGGCGGCGGACGCGTTCCACGCGCGCTTCGACGCGCGCGCCCGCTCATATCGCTACCGGATCTGGCGCCGCCGGGAGCGCTCGGCGCTCGAGGCGACGCGCGCGCTCTGGTGGCCGCGGCCGTTCGACGTCGCCGTCGCCGACGCGAGTGCGCAGGCGCTGCTCGGTGAGCACGACTTCCGGGCGTTCACGCCGACGGGCACGCGGCACGCGATCTTCGTCCGGGTGGTGAAGCAGGTGCGGTGGGTGGCGCTCGACGAGGACGTGGTCGTGTTCGAGATCACCGCCGACTCGTTCCTGCGCCACATGGTGCGGACGCTGGTCGGGACGATGCTGGAGGGGCGTGAGCTGGAGCCGCTGCTCGAGGGCCGTCCGCGGAGCGAGGCAGGCACGACCGCGCCGCCGCACGGCCTGTACCTCACGCACGTGACCTATTGAGCCGCGTCCCGGGGACTGTCCCCCGGACACGGCTCACGCGGACGTGTCTTTCGCCAGCCGAGGCGCTCTGGCAGCGGCCTGGCAGAACAGACACGTCCCGGGGACTGTCCCCACGACATGGTTGATCGTGGCACGTCTTGGGGAGAGAATGGGGGCGTGAGGACGTGCCGCGAATGCGCGAACGGCGTCGAGGACAGGTTCCGCTACTGCCCCTGGTGCGCCGCGCCGCAGCGGCGGAAGCTCGTCGAGTTCTTTGCCCCGCACCCGGCGATGGAACGTGACGCGCAGAAGGCACTCCGCGTCTCGCGCTACTTCGGCGACGACGAGACTGCTCCGCAGGTTCGCTTCAGCATCTGGTCGGTCGACTCCGCCGAGGCGGCAGTGTCGCTCTCGCCGGAGGAGGCCGAGCGCGTCGCCGCGTTCCTGACGCCGCCGGCGCACAAGCGCCAGCTGATCGACCAGCTTCGCGACACCTTGCGCCTCTAACCTGGAGGCGTGCGCTACCCCGTAGTCCTGTTCGATCTCGACGGCACCGTCGTCGACACCGGCGCGATCATCCTCGCGTCGATGCGCCACGCCGCCGAGACGGTGCTGGGCGGTGAGTACACGGACGCCCAGCTGCTTGCCGCCGTCGGCGGCCCCGGGCTCGAGGCGCAGATGCACGCGCTCGACCCGACGCGCGTCGAGGAGCTCGTACGCGTGTACCGCGCGCACAACGAGCCGCTGCACGACACGATCTCCGTCTGCGACGGCATGGACGTCGTACTCGACGAGCTCCGTGACCGCGGGCATCGGCTTGGCGTCGTCACGGCCAAGCGCCGCCTGACCGTCGACCTCGCATTCGACCGCATCCCGATCGAGCACCTGTTCGAGACGGTCGTCGGCGGTGACGAGACGACCGAGCACAAGCCGCACCCCGCGCCGCTCCTGCTTGCGCTCGAGCGCATGGGGGCCGCGCCGGAGGAGGCGGCATACGTCGGCGACTCGCCGTTCGACATGCAAGCGGCGAAGGCGGGCGGCCTGCACGCGATCGGCGTCAGCTGGGGGCGGATCCACGAGCCGGAGAAGCTGACGGACGCCGACGTCGTCATCCACGACGCGCAGGAGCTCTTGGAACTTGTCTGAGAAACGCGCCGCCGAGCTGCGCGCGAAGCTCAACCGCTGGCTGCACGAGTACCACGTGCTCGACGACCCGTCCGTCGACGACGCGACCTACGACAAGCACTACGACGAGCTCGTCGCGCTCGAACAGAAGCATCCCGAGCTCCTCACGCCCGACTCGCCGACGCAGCGGGTCGGCGCGCCCGCGAGCGCGAAGTTCCAGAAGGTACGGCACCTGACCGCGATGGGGTCGCTGGAGAAGGTCACAACGGACGAGGCGGTCGTGAAGTGGGCGGACGACGTGCGTAAGCGCCTCGCGGCGGACGCACAGGTGGCGTACGTCCTCGAGCCGAAGATCGACGGCCTCGCGATCAACCTCACCTACGAGAACGGTGTCTTCACGCGCGGTGCGACGCGCGGTGACGGCGAGGTGGGGGAGGACGTCACGGTGAACCTGCGCACGATCAACGCGATCCCGTTGCGCATGCTCGGCGACGACGTTCCTCCGCTCGTCGAGGTGCGCGGCGAGGTGTACATGCCGCTGTCCGGCTTCCGAGAGCTCAACGAGCGCCTGATCGCCGACGACAAGAAGCCGACGCCGAACCCGCGCAACGCCGCCGCAGGCTCGCTGCGCCAGAAGGACTCGCGGATCACCGCGGCTCGCCCACTGTCGTTCTGGGCGTACGGCATCGGCGTGCACGACGGCGCCGACCTGCCGGGCCACTGGGAGACGCTCGCATGGCTCAAGATGCACGGCTTTCCGATCAACCCGTTCGCTGAGCGGCTCGACTCGATCGAAGCGGTCGCGAAGGCGTGCCGCGAGTGGGAGCGCAAGCGTGTCGACCTCGACTACGAGATCGACGGGATCGTGATCAAGGTCGACGACTACGCGCAGCAGCAGCGGCTCGGCGCACTCCACTCACGCCCCCGCTGGGCTCGCGCGTTCAAGTGGGCGCCCATGACAGCGAAGACCCGGCTGGAGAAGATCATGATCCGGGTCGGCCGCACGGGCGCGCTCAACCCGTGGGCGATCCTGCAGCCGGTCGAGGTCGGCGGCGTGACGATCTCGCGCGCGACGCTGCACAACGAAGAGGACATCAACCGCAAGGAGATCCGGGAAGGCGACGACGTGATCGTGCAGCGCGCCGGCGACGTGATCCCGCAGATCGTCGGGCCGGCCGGTGCGCACCGTAGGGGCACGAAGGCGTTTCGGATGCCCGAGCGGTGCCCGCTCTGCGACACGCCGGTGGTGAAGCCGGAGGGCGAGGTGATGCACCGGTGCCCGAATCGTGCGTGCCCGTCACGCGGGCTCGAGACGCTGATCAGCTGGGTCGAAGGCCCGGCCGACATCGACGGCGTCGGCGAGCAGACGGTCCGGACGCTGTGGGACAAGGGCCTCGTCCGCTCGCTGCCCGATCTCTACCGGTTGACGAAGGAGCAGCTGCTCGAGCTTGACGGCTTCGCCGAGATCTCGGCGACGAACGCGATCGACCAGATCGAGGCGTCGCGCGAGCGCGTGCCGTTCTCGCGCGTGCTGCTCGGGCTGAACATCGCCGGGATCGGCTGGGTGCTCGCACAGAACCTCGCCCGTCACGTCGGAGACGTCGACGCGCTGATCGCCGCGACCCCGGAGGAGCTCGCCGAGGTCGAGGGCTTCGGTCCCGATCGCGCGGAGGTGGTCGCCGAGTGGTTCGCCGACGAGGACAACGTGCGCCTCGTCGAAGAGCTGCGCGGCCTCGGGTTGAGCTTCGAGCTGAGCGACGAGGATCGTCCCGTCGAAGGCCCGCTGACCGGAAACCAGTACGCGATCACCGGCACGCTCGAGTCGATGTCGCGCGAGGAGGCGCGCGCCAAACTCGAGGCGCTCGGTGCGAAGGTCTCCGACGGTGTCTCGAAGAAGACGACCGGCGTGTTCGTCGGCGAAGGGCCGGGTGCGTCGAAGGTGACGAAGGCCGAGAAGTCCGGCGTCTCGCTGCTCGACGAAGCCGAGTTGCTCCGCCTAGTCGGAAGCTGAGATCCGCGCGAGCGCGATCGCGAAGCGGTCCTGCGCCTTCCGCGCCGCACTCGCCTGGACGGGAGAGCCGTTCTGGACGACGACAAACGCGAAGCGGTCGCGGACATAGCCCGACAGCGCTGACGCCTCGTTCGTCGTGCCCGTTTTCGCCCGCACGACCCCGACCGCGTCGGTCTTGTTCAGCCGGTGCACGAGCGTCCCCTGCTCGCCGGCGGCGGGGAGCGCCGACCAGACTGCGGTCTTGAGAGCGGGGTCGCTCCACGACGTGGTGAGGATCCGTGCGATCGCAGTGGCGGTGAGCCGGTCGAACAGCGATAGGCCCGACCCGTCGGCGATCACGACTCCGCCGAGCGGTACACCCGCTTCGCCGAGCACGCGACGGACGACGGCCGCGCCCCCAGCGGTGGTGCCGCCGGTCCCCGCCTCGGCGCCGAGCTCCTTCAGCAGCATCTCGGCGCGGAAGTTGTCGCTGTCGCGATCCATGACCGCGATCACGTTGCGCAGCGTCGCCGACTCGCTCGTCGCGAGCACCGTGGCCGCCGCCGGTGCGCGCCCGAGGCCGACCGGCCCGGTCGTCACGCCGTAACCGCGTAGCAGCCGGCGGAACGTCCCGACCGCGGCCAGCGCGGGCTGCACCGCCGTGTGCCCGTCGTAGACCGCTCGATCGACGACGAGCGCCGAGAGCGGCGGGCATTCGTAGATCAGATAGCCGAGCTTCCAGCCCGGCGCCGCACGCCTCGCGTCGAACCAGGTCTCGTCGCCGTACACCCGGCCGTCGATGCGCGTGATTCCGGTCTCGGCGACCGCCTGCGCCAGGCGTCCGAGCCGGGCGCTCGTCAGCGTCGGGTCGCCGAATCCCTTGAGGAAGAGGTCGCCGTGCCACACGGTCCCGTCCTGCACGCCTCGCCCGAGCACCTCCGTCTTGAACCGATACGACAGCCCGAGTTGCTTGAGCGCCGCGAACGTGACCGGGAGCTTCTCGTTCGACGCCGGCGCGAGCGAGAGATCGGCGTTACGCGCGAACACGATGCCGTCGGACTGGAGATCGACCGCGAGCGCGGCCGACGTCGCCCACGTGTTGCCGCGCACGGCCAGTGCATTGGCCAGCCGCGTCGACAGCCGTACGTCTCCGGCGAGGGCGTGCTGCGCGAGCACTAGCGCCAGGACGACGAGCACGAGACCCCGTCTCACCTCCGCATTGTGCCCGCGTGACCCGACGGCTGGGTCCCGGCCGAGCGGAAGATGGGACCTCCGGCCCTTGCCCGGACATCACCGCGCGGCGAAGAATCGTCGAAGCCGCATGACCGAGCTCCTGCAAACCATCCAGACGATGATCTCGTCGGAGACAGACGACCTCGCCCAGATCGAGCGCACGCTGACGGACGGCTACGCGCACGCGCTCGAGCTCGAGGGCGAGAAGCTGCGCCTGGAGCGCCGGCTTACCGAGATCACTCAGCGGCTCGATCGCAGCGACGCGGCCAAAGACGCCCGCGAGCTCGCGTCGCTTGCGAAGAGCATCGACGGCAAGCAGGGCGCGCTTGCCCGGTTGCGTGCACAGCTCACCGAGCTGCGCCGCTACGCGGACCGGGTTCGCATCGGACGTCCTTGACGATCAAATTGACCGGGGCCTAGACGATCCCGGAGCGAACCGCGAAGACCGCGGCCTGGATGCGGTTGTCGATCTGCAGCTTCATCAGGATGTTCGAGATGTGGTTCTTGACCGTTTTCGGGCTGATGTGCAGTTCGCCGGCAATCATCGCGTTGTCCTTGCCGTTCGCGATCAGCTTGAGCACTTGGATCTCGCGGTCCGAGAGCTCCGACTGGATCACCTCGGCCTCGCGCCGCGACGACCCCGACGCCCGCACACGCTGCAGGACCTTCGAGGCGATTGTCGGCGACACGAGCGACTCTCCGACCGCCGCCGATCGGATCCCCTGGAGCAGCTCGGTGATGGACGCATCCTTCAAGAGATACCCGCAGGCCCCGGCGAGGATCGCGTCCATTACGTCGGCGTCCTGATCCGAGATCGTCAACACCAGCACGCGGGTGAGTGGCGCGATCATCGAGATCTGACGTGTCGCTTCGACACCGCTGATGCCGGGCATGTTGAGGTCCATCACGACGACATCGGGCGCGAGCTCGCGAACCGCACGCAGCGCGTCCGTGCCGTTCGTGCATTCGCCGGCGATCTGCACCCCTTGCTCCTCGAGGAGGTTGCGCAGGCCCGCGCGGAAGAGGTCGTGGTCGTCGACGAGCAGAACGCGCGGTTCTGTGTGCTGCGCTTCGGGTTCTGGCTTGGTCACCGGTGCCTGCCTGGGCGAGGAAACAGGACGCCGAAGTGTATCCGGCCTAGTGGAGAATGACGGTCACCGAACGCCGGCCCCACGCGTTCGCCTGCGCGACCGTCGGGAACCAGAGGTCGACAACCGAACCACGCACCGCACCGCCGATGTCCGCGGCGACCGCTTCGCCGTAGCCCGGAACCGTCATGTGCGTGCCGAGCGGGATCACCGACGGGTCGACAGCTGCAACGCCCCAACCGACCGGCAGGCCGGTTGCCGTCGTGCCACCGAGTGCGTAGCCCGTTGCGACGACGGTGAGTGAACGACCGGCGGTGACCGCTCTCGTCGGCGTCTGTGTCACTGACGCCGTCGCTTCGCTCACGGGTGCTGATTCCGTCGCGACGACGACGCTCCGCGCTTGCGCAGCACGCGCGGTGGAGACCGCTGCAGCGATCGCGCTGCGCGTCATCCGGTGCTGAGCGGTGAGTGAGCTGATGTACGCGCTCCGTTGAGCGTGCGTCCGCGAAAGTGCGGCGGCAGATGCTTGCGCGTCGCGGGTCGTAGCCGCGAGCTCGGCTTCCTGCCGCGCGAGATTGCTCGCCGCCGTCGCGAGCTGCGCCTTCGCGGATTTCAGTGCGGTGAGATCGTCCTCTCCCGCCTGGGACATACGCGAGAGATTGTCGAGGTTCGTCATCGCATCCTCGAGATTCTTCGAGCCGAGGAGGATCTCGATCGGCTCGACGTCCCCTTCCTCGTACATCGCACGGAGCCGCTGAGCCAACGAGCGCCGCGCGACCACGGTGCTATGCCGAGCGATGCTGATCTGCAACTGCAGCACGCGCCTCGCCGACTCCAACGACCGCGCGCGCGAGTGCAGATCCTCGAGACGCATGTTGGCGACGGCGAGTCGATGATCGAGCGCGTAGAGGCTCAGCGTCGCCGAGCGTGTGCGAGCCTCGATCTGCGCGTCGTGCGCCCGTAGCGACGCGATCCGATGCGTCGCGTTCGCGCCGCCGAAGGCCGGTGCCACCAAAACTGCCGAGGCGAGGGCGGCAAACGGCAAAAGCCGCCGCCGCGGCGTGTGTGCCTGCCCAAGCACGAGGGGCGGACCGTACCACAGTTGGGCAGGAGGAAGACGCGTCCAGACGGAGAAAACGGCATGTTTGCGCAGGTAGCGAATTGACGGTTGTCCGTGGACCTTGGTACGCTCCCGCCCCGTGACGCACCGGCCCCTACCGGTGCGCCCGTCCCGTCCCCGGTCCGGGGGTCGTCATTCGTAGGCTGGGACAGGCGCCGTACCTTCTCGCCGGGATCTGCGTGGCCCTTTTGGCCGCAGTCCCCGCATTCGCCGACCCCTCGATTTCCTCGAAGCGGGCGCAGGCACAGCAAGTGATGGCGCAGCTCGGTCAGCTTTCCGATTCGCTGGAGCGGGCGCGGTCGCAGTACGACGCGGCCGACGCAAAGCTGGCGCAGATTCAGCGCGACCTCCGTGAGAACCGTCGCGAGCTTCGGGTCGCGAAGCACAATCTGAAGGTCGGTCAGCGCACGATCGCACAGCGCCTCGTCGCGCTGTACACGTCGGATCAGGAATCCACGCTCGAGGTCGTGCTCGGCGCGAAGAGCCTCGACGACATGATCACACGCCTCGACAACGCGAAGTCGGTGACGCAGGCCGACACCGATGTCCTCTCGGAGGTGAAGCACTTCCGGGCCACGGTGAAGCGCAGCGGTGACGTGCTGAAGCACGCGCACCAGGAGCAGGCCCAGGTAGTTGCAGAACGCGCCGCGGCAAAGCGCGACATCGAGAACAAGATTGCGGAGCAGCAGCGGTTGTACTCCTCGCTCAGGGGCGAGATCGCGAAGCTCGTCGCCGAACAGGCGGCGCATCAGCGCGCGCTCGCGGCCGCAGCAAGAGTGCGTTTGGCAGAGCTGCACGCCTCGGCGATCCAGCAGGCATCTTCGACGGTTGTCGGTGCGTCGGCAGTCACGCCGTCGTCGGACACGGTCGTCGCGCCGCCGCCGACGCACGGCAACGTCGTGCAGTACGCGCTGTCGCAGCTCAACACGCCATACGTGTGGGCCGGCTCCGCCCCCGGCGGCTTCGACTGCTCCGGGCTCGTGATGTGGGCGTACGCGCAGGTCGGTGTCTCACTGCCGCATTCGTCGTACGCGCAGTACGGGTACGGCGTGCCGGTGTCGCGCGACCAGCTGCAGCCCGGCGACCTCGTCTTCTTCGACGGCCTCGGCCACGTCGGCATCTACATCGGCGGCGACCAGTTCGTGCACGCGCCGCACACCGGCGACGTCGTGAAGATCTCGAGCCTCGACGAGTCGTGGTACGCCGCGACCTACGTCGGCGCCCGTCGGATTCTTTAGTCATGAACCTGGTTCCCGGCTGCGCCGGCAACCAGGTTCGTCCGTCCAGACCAACCTGGTTCCCGCCGCAGGCGGAACCAGGTTGTCGACTGACTGTCCGTCACTCGTACAGCCCGGCCACGTCGGCTGCGAAGTGGTCGATGATCACGTTGCGCTTGAGCTTCAACGTCGGCGTGACCTCGTCGTGCTCGGCCGAGAACTCGCGTGGAACGATCGCGAAGCGCTTGATCTGCTCGTAGCGTGAGCGCTCCGCATTGACCGCGTCCACTGCTTCCTGCACGGCGCTTTGCGCGGCATCCGCCGACAGGCCGTTCGCCGCGTCTTCGTCGAGCGTCACGAGCGCGGCAATGTAAGGCTTGCGGTCTCCGACCACGAGGGCCTGCGAGATCACCTTGTGCGCCTTGAGCTCGTTCTCGAGGTTCTGAGGCGCGACGTTCTTGCCGCCGGCGGTGACGATGATGTCCTTCTTGCGATCGGTGATGACGAGGAAGCCGTCCTCGTCGATGTATCCGACGTCGCCGGTGTGCACGAACCCCTCGTCGTCGATCGTCGCACGTGTCGCCTCGTCGTCGTGGTAGTAGCCCGCGAAGACGGTGTTCGAGCGGATGAGGATCTCGCCGTCTTCCGCCAGCCGCAGCTCGACGCCGGGCATCGGCCGGCCGACGGTGCCGAACTTGAATGCACTCGGCCGGTTCACCGTCGCCGCCGTGGTCACCTCGGAGAGGCCGTATCCCTCGAGCACGAGGATGTCGATCGCGTGGAAGAACTCGGCGATGTCGCGCGAGAGCGGCGCTCCTCCGGCGTTGGCGATGCGCAGCCGGCCGCCGAGCTTCTCTTTCACCTTCGAGTACACGAGCCGGTCCGCGATCCGGTGTTGGGCCGCGAGCAGCGACGGCACGGGCTGCTTCGCTTGCCGCAGCTGGGACACGCGCCGGCCGACACCGAGCGCCCAGTCGACGATCCGGCGTTGCGCACCGGTGCGCTCGTCGAACCCGGCGACGACCGCGGCGTAGATCTTCTCGTACACGCGCGGCACGCTCGGGAAGATCGTCGGCCGCACGCTCGGCAACGCGGCCGCCGCCTGAAGCGGGTCAGGCAGGAACGCGATCGTGAACCCGTGGTACGCCGCGGAGAGGTGCAGGAGGCGGCCGTAGTTGTGCGCGAGCGGGAGGTAGAGCAGCATGACGTCGCCGGGTCTGAGGAGCTTGTCCTCCATCTCGTCGCTCTTCTGCACCATCGCGTAGTAGTTGCGGTGGCGAATCATGCAGGCCTTGGGCGGCCCGGTCGTCCCCGACGTGTAGATGAACGTGAACAGGTCGTCTTCGTCGATCGAGTCCGCGCGCGCGGCGAGCTCTCCGGGATGCGCGGCCGCCCACTCACGTCCGCTGGCGCGCAGCTCGTCGAAACCGCCGAACGTGATCACGTGACCGCCGAAGCCCTCGACCTTCGCGAGCTGCTCGTCGTCCTCCACCACGACACCGACCGCCTCCGAGTGTTCGAGGACGTAACGCACGTCGCGCGCCGAGCTCGATGAATAGATCGGCGCCCCGACGGCGCCGATCAGGCCGAGCGCGAAGTCGAAGAGCGCCCATTCGAGCATCGTGCGTCCGAGCAGCGCGAATGCGTCGCCTTTCTGGATGCCCAGGGCGAGCAGCCCGTTGGCCAGCTCGTCCACTGCCTGCATCGCGTCGGCGCGGGCGACCTCGTGCCATTCGCCGCCCGACTCGTAGAGGTAGGCCGGGTCGGGGTGGCCCGCTGCGACCGCGTTTCGCCACAGGTTGGCGATCGTGCGCGTTTCGGCCACGTCGCCTCAGAACATATCCGCAGGAACACGGCGCGCAAGCACGAAAACGGGTTGCCCACGTACACTTAGGGAGCACATGCGCACCACCTGGAACGGCAACATCAGCTTCGGTCTCGTGAACATCCCCGTCGGGCTCGCGCCCGCAACGAAGCCGGCTGCGCGCGCGTCGGACGTGTCGTTCCGGATGCTCCACCGCGAGTGCGGGACGCCGATCAAGCAGAAGCGCTACTGCCCCGTCCACGAGCGCGACGTCGAGTCGGACGAGCTCGTGCGCGGGTGGGAGGTCGCGAAGGGCCAGTACGTGATGGTCGAGGACGCCGACCTCGAGGCGATCGAGCAGCACGATACGAGCCGGTCGATCGAGATCGGCAGCTTCGTGGAGCTCGCCGACGTCGACCCGGTCTACTTCGATCGGACGTACTACCTCGTCCCCGCAAGTGCCGAGGCGGCCCGCCGGCCCTACGTGCTGCTGCACGAGGCAATGGAGAAGGCAAACGTCGCCGCGCTCGGCCGCTTCGTGCTCGCCGGCAAGGAGAAGCTCTGCCTGATCCGGCCGATGGGCGACGCGCTCGCGCTCGAGACGCTCTTCGTCCACGACGACGTGAAGGATCACGCCGAGATCGACGAGGCAGTCTCCGGCGCGGAGGTCAAGGGGCCGGAGCTCGAGCTCGCGAAGCAGATCATCGCGTCGCTCGCCGCGCCGTTCGATCCGGAGGCGCTGAAGAGCGAGTACCGCGAGCGCATGCGCGAGCTGCTCGAGGCGAAGCTCGAGGGCCACGAGATCACGATGCCGGAGGAAGAGGCGCCGACGCCGGTCGTCGACCTGATGGAGGCGCTGCGCGCGTCCGTCAACGCTGCGTCCGAGAAGAAGAAGCCTGCGGCGGCCAAGAAGAAGGCCGCGCCCCGCAAGCGGGCCGCGGCCTCCAAGTAGCCGAGTCGGCGAAAAGCTAGTTGTGCGCGGGGAACGCCCCGAGCGCCTGCAGCTGTGCCTGGAACAGGAACTTGTCGATCTTGCCGTGGTAGATCGGGACGTGCTCTTCGAGGCAGATCCGGATCACTTCGTCACGGTCGATGCCGACTTCCTTCGACAGCTCTTCCGGCGTCAGGTGGTTCGCCATGTCGCTCCTTCCGTCTCCATGAACAAAAAAGCCCGCCGCGGATGAACGCAAGCGGGCGAGGTCTCCGGCTCTTCGGCAGGAAGGACGGGCGTCTTCCTCACGCGCCCCGTCCTGTTGCCGAGTAGCTCATGGTCTCCTCAGAATAGTCCATCGCGCCGACGGATGCGACTGGCTACCCTTAGGCCGTCTCGGGGTGTGGCGCAGCCTGGTAGCGCGCTCCGTTCGGGTCGGAGAGGTCCCCAGTTCGAATCTGGGCACCCCGATGCAAGGGGTCTGACCCTGGAAAGGGTCAGACCCCTTCTCAGGCTGCGACGCGCACCCGCCGCCACGTGAGCGGCGCAAACCAGAGGCACGCGCCGAGCGCGCCGCCGACCGCGAGCACCGTCGTCGGCGCGACGACGGTGGCGACGACTCCGGCCAGCACGTAGCCGACGGGCGTCAGCCCGATCGAGCCGAAGAAGTCGATGCTCGACGCCCGCGAGAGCAGTCGCTCCGGAACGAGCTCGCTCATCAGCGTCGTCCACGCGGAGATGCCGACGCCGATCCAGAGACCACGCCAGGCGGCAGCGACCAGCGCCAGTGGGTACCACGGGGACAGCGCGAGCACAACGATCCCGATGTCGTTGATCCCGAACGCGACGAAGCAGACGATCATCCGGTGCCGCGCCGGGTGCCACTTCGCCCAGATGAGAGAGCCCACGACCATGCCGGCCGCCATCGCGCTGAAGATCGCACCGTACGAGCCGACGCCGCGGTGGTAGTGCGCCTGCACGACACGCGGCAGGAGCGCCGCGAACGGCGCCATCGCGAGCATCAGGATCACCGTCGCCGCCGCGATCCCCGTCCACATCCACGGCTCGCTCAGCACGTAGCGCAGACCCTCGCCGAGCTCGCGGCGCAGCCCGAGCGCCGGGCCGGGCTGGAACGCGCGGGGGCGCGCCAGCCAGAGCGCGGCCGCGGAGACGATGAACGACGCGCCGTCGATCGCCCAGACGAGCGATGGGCCGGAGGTGTGGTAGAGCGCGGCCGCGATGCCCGGGCCGACGATCGCGGCGCCGTTCCGCGCGACGCCGAGCCACGAGCTGGCCGAAGGGAGCATCGGCTGCTCGACGACGAGGGGCACGATGCCCTGGAAGGCGGGCTGGAAGAAGCCGTCCGCGAGCCCGAATAGCGTCGCGAGGACGAGGATCGCCGTCAGGCTGACGTGACCGGTCACCTCGAGCCCGAAGAACGTCGCGATCACGCAGGCGCGAGCGAGGTCGGAGCCGATCATCAGTAACCGCCGGGAGTGCCGGTCGGCCAGCACTCCGCCCCAGAGCAACGTGACGAGCATCGCCAGCGACTCGAGGGCGAGCACGAAGCCGAGCGAGCTCGCCTTCCCGGTCAGGTCGGTGACGCGCCAGCCGAGCGCGACGATAAACGCTGCGTCGCCGACGAACGACACCGTCTGGCCGCCCCAGAGGAGGCGGAAGTCGTGGCTCGAGAACGCAACGAACGTGCCTTGCCGCGGAACCGTCACCGTCCGAGGCTAGTACACCCGTCCGCAGGTCCCGGCCGGCTTCGACCGAACCTACGGACGGGTGTACCGTCGCGCGCGTGCCTGTTCGCGCCGTTGTGTTCGATGTCGACTTCACTCTCGCGAGGCCGGGACCCGATCTCGGCCCGGAGGGCTACGAGCGTCTCGGTGCCCGGTACGGGCTGGCGCTCGATCCGGCGCGCTACGACGATGCCCGCCGCGCGGCGCTCGTCGACCTGAAGCGGCACCCGGAGCTCGACCACGACGAGGAGATCTGGATCCGCTTCACGCAGCGGATCATCGAGGGGATGGGCGGCGCCGGCGACACCTACGCCGCCGCGTGCGAGATGGAGGGTGCCTGGGCGCACGCGAACCATTTCGAGCTGTACGACGACGCGATCCCGACGCTCGATGCCCTGCGCGACCGGGGCCTCAAGCTCGGGCTGCTCTCGAACAGCGCGCGCGACCTGGACGAGTTCGTGGGCCATCACGGCCTGGCGGTCGACGCAGTGCTGACGTCGCGCGCCCACGGGAAGACGAAGCCGCACGAGGCGATCTTCCGGCGGATGCTCGAGCTGCTCGACGTCGTTGCCGGCGAGGCAGTGATGGTCGGCGACACGGTCGAGGACGACGTCGAGGGGGCGGCAGCGGTCGGGATGCGCGCCGTCCTGGTCGACCGCGACCTTCGGTATCCGGAGCAGCCGTCGATCGCGGATCTGCGCGCACTCCTCGCCCTGATCTAGAGTCAAAGCGTGTTCGTCGTCTGGATCGTGGCTGCTGTGCTGCTCGCGATCGGCGAGGTGCTCACTCCGGGCGCGTTCTTTCTCGGCCCGGTCGCGGTCGCGGCAGGGGCTGCGGCGATCGTCGCGCTCGTCGCCGGCGGCGTCGTCTCGACGATCGCCTTCATCATCCTCGCTCTGCTCTCGCTCGCGGTGCTTCGGCCGATTGCGCGACGGCATGTACGGATGCCGCAGCTCATGCGCACCGGGACGGATGCGCTGGTCGGCCGCAAGGCTGTCGTCACGAAGCGCGTCGACGCCGCAGGCGGGCGGGTGCGCATCGGGGGAGAGGAATGGACGGCGCGCGCGTACCTCGAGGATGGGGTGTACGCGGAAGGTGCGACCGTCGACGTCGTCCGGATCGATGGTGCGACCGCTCTGGTCGCCGAATAGGAGGTTTCTGTGACTGGGCTGATCGTGCTGGCAGTGCTCGTGCTCTTCGTGCTCGTCATCCTTGCGCGCACGGTGCGCGTCATCCCGCAGGCCCGCGCCGGAGTCGTCGAGCGGCTCGGCCGCTATTCGCGGACGCTCACGCCTGGGCTCGCGATCGTGATCCCATTCGTCGATCGCGTGAAGCCGCTGCTCGATCTGCGTGAGCAGGCGGTGACATTCGAGCCGCAGCCGGTGATCACCGAGGACAACCTCGTCGTCAACATCGACACCGTCATCTACTTCCAGGTCACCGACGCAAAGTCCGCGACCTACGAGATCGCGAACCCGGTCAACGCGATCGACCTGTTGACCGTGACGACGCTACGGAACGTGATCGGCGGGATGACGCTCGAGCAGACGCTGACGTCGCGCGAGACGATCAACGACCAGCTGCGCGGGATCCTCGACGACGCGACCGGCAAGTGGGGCATCCGCGTTCACCGCGTCGAGCTGAAGTCGGTCGATCCGCCGCCCTCGATCAAGGACACGATGGAGAAGCAGATGCGGGCCGATCGCGAGAAGCGGGCGGCGATCCTCCAGGCCGAAGGTGTCAAGCAGGCCGCGATCCTGACTGCCGAGGGGGAGAAGCAGTCGGCGATCCTCAAGGCGGAAGGCCAGAAGCAGGCGGCGATTCTCTCCTCCGAGGGGCAGTCGAAGGCGATCGAGACCGTGTTCAAAGCGATCCATGAGGGAAACCCTGATCCGCAGCTCCTTGCCTACCAGTACCTCCAGGTACTGCCCCAGATCGCTCAGGGAGACGCGAACAAGGTCTGGGTGATCCCGAGCGAGCTGACGCAGGCGCTAGGCGGTATGACGGAGCGCTTGCTCCCTCGGTCAGGGGAGAAACCGGGTACAACGTGAGCACGTTCGTGCCGATGTCCCGGGTGAGTTGGAACAACTGAAGCGGCTTCTCAATCTCTCTGCGGTTGGAGTCTCGGCGGTCGTCGCCGCGCTCGTCGCGCGCCATTTCGCGCTCGCGGGGTGGCCGCTGCATCACGCCAACCTCTGGCTGGTGGGCGTCGCCGCGATCGTCATGCTCGCGGCGTACGCCGCGAAGGCGTGGGGCTGGCAGCAGCTCTTCCGGCGCGAACAGCGTCCGGCCGTCCTGACGCTTGCCGCCGCAGGCGGCGCCGCCTCCGTCGGCGGCCTCGCTCTGCCTGGGCGGTGTGACGAGGTGATTCGCGTCGCGGTCGTGCGGCGCTGCCGGCGGCGCCGCGCCTCGATCGGCGCGGTCGCTCTCTCGCTTTTCCTGCTGGGGCTCCTCGACAGCGCGGCGATGACGCCGCTGGCGTCGGTCGCGCTCGGGGTCTCGCGCATCGACGGGTGGCTGCGCGTTGGGTTCTTCGTCGTCGCGGGCGCGGGCTTCCTCGCCGCTGCGGCGGTCTTCGCGCTGCCGCGGATCTCCGCGTTGCCGCTCGTCGCGCGCTTCCGGCTCGGCGGCTTTCTCGGCGAGCATGCGACGCCGCCGCGCGAAGCGGCGTGGGCGTGGCTCGGGGTGGCGGTGTCTTGGGGGTTGCGCGCGCTGGCGATGTTCGTGCTGCTCGCAGCGCTCGGGCTCGGGACGAACTTCGCGCTCGCGATCGCGTTCGTGTGCGCGTCGTCGGCCGCGGCGGTGCTGCCCGTCGCTCCCGCGGGAGCTGCGATGCAGGCGGGCGCGGGTGCCGCGATGCTCGTCGCCTCCGGCGTCCGCACGGAAGAAGCGGTCGCGTTCGGTGTCGCCGCCCAGGCGCTGTTGATCGCGGTCGGCGCGACGTTCGTGCTCGCGCTCGCCGCGTGGCACGCGCAGGGCGCCGTCGTCAGCAGGTCGCGGTTGCGGTACAGCTCCGGAGCACGGTGACCCTCGGGGCTCCGGCGACCCACCGGAGCCGGATTCGCACCGACGCGACGTTGTTGTCGTAGCGCAGCTCACGCAGCAGCATCGATTCGTTGACGCGGTGGACGAGGTCGTAGATCCCTGTCGGCACGCCGGTGATCTCGACGTTCTGGCCGTGGAAGAACGCGGGGTAGCGGTCGGTGTAGCCGGGCGTCGTCCCCATCAGGACGTGGGTCGCTTCGGGGTGGTACTGCTCGCAGTCGCCGAGGAAGTGAGGCTTTCGATTCGGCCAGTTCCCCGGCGCCGCGCCCCAGTGGTCGGCGAGGCAGAACCCGCTCTTGCGGTCTCGCACGAGCGTGCGTCCGTCGAGCGTGCGGAGCTCGAAGGAGTCGAATCGCATGAGGTGCCAGTGGTGGTGCGGCGGCGAGTTCGTGTACCGGATCTGCGCCACGTTGCGGTACGTGCGGCTCTTGCCGTTCGCGAGTAGCACGCGCTGCGTCCCGATCATCCGCTTCGCGCCGGGTGCGCGGACGCCCTCGACGATGCTCGGGCCCAGCCCGATGTTGTCGACGAGCGACGTGAAGCCGAGCAGCCAGCGTCCGGCGCCGCCGGCGATCTGCAGGTCGGTCGGGGGCCGCTGGTCGAAGTCGGGAAGCAGCTCTCGGACACGCTTCGCGGGCCGCCAAGCGGGTTGTTCGCCGCGATGGACTGCCTTGCCGTCGACGTAGATCGTGTCGTTGCGGACGTACGCGACATGCTTGCCGTCGGCCGACCAGGTCGGCTCGGCGCCCTCGTCCACGATCCGGCCGCCGGCCACGACTTGGCCGTCACGCACGACCGCGAGCCGGCCGTCCGGGGCGTAGGCGGGATCGCTGCCGGTGCCTGCCGTGCGCACGCCGCCGCCTTCCCAGCGCATCGTGACGATCGCGTCGTCGCGGTCGAGCGCGATCCGCGCGCCGTTCGGCGACCACGCGGGATGTGCTCCGGCTGCGAGGCGGCGTTCGTCGTCACCGTCGACGCGAACGGTGTACACCGCGCCGCCGCGCGTGAACGCGAGTCTGCGGCCGTTCGGCGACCAGGCGGGCTGATCGGCGTCGTGCATGATCCGAGCCGCGTGCGTGCCGTCCGCGTCGGACGTCCAGAGGTCGCCCTTCGTGACGAACGCGATGCGTGCGCCGTCGGGGCTCCATGCAGGCGCATAACCGACCGGCAGCACACGCTGAGCCCCGACGTGGATGCCGGCGAGCGCGAACACGAGCGTGGCGAGACCGCTCACAGTTCCTCCGCCGCCTCGGCGAGCGTCAGCACCGGTCCCACGCACGTGTCCTTGCCCTCGAGGACGGTGCGCCAGTCGTCGAGCGTTCGTGAACGGAAGAGGTCCGCGAGCTCTGGCAACTCGGGCTCGAAGGCACGGTTGGTGAGGTCGGGGCGGTCGATCAACTCGCAGAGGTTCTCCCAGAAACGAGGCTCGAGCGCCGCGACCGTCAGGTGGCGGCCATCGGCGGTCTCGTAGATCCGGTAGCACGCCGCACCGCCGGTCAGGAGGCGCCGCAGCGGCTCGCCTGCCAGCCGGTGCGCTGCGAGCACGTGCGACTCGTGGGTCATCGACACGACGATCCGTGCGCCCAGGCCGGTGCGCACACGCTCGAGCAGCGCTGCGAGGATCTCGATCACCGCCCTCTGCGCGCCGCCGGCGAGGTCGGCGATCTGCACCGGCGGCACGGTGGGTGCGGTGTCGTGCAGGACGCCCGCGTAGCCGAGGTAGTTCAGGTCGTGCCCGGCGTCGTTCGCACGCGGCCCGGTCGCGCCGAAGCCGGTGATCGAGCAGAGGATCGCCGTGTCGGCGACGGGCACGCCGAGTCGCTCGAAGACGCCCGGCCGGAACCCTTCGAGCACGACATCCGCGTCCGCGACGACAGCGGGCGGCGGCTCGGTGCGCGCATCCCACGCGACGATCTCCTTGCCGTCGTTGAGCGCGCGGTACCACTCCGGTGGCGTCGAGTCCCCCTCCGGCGACTCGATCTTTACGACCCGCGCGCCGCGCCGAAGGAGCTCGCGGCTCGCGTACGGGCCGGGAAGCTGCCGTGTGAAGTCCACCACCGTTGTGCCATCGAGCGCAGACATGAGGTCGGATTATGCTGCGCGCCCCGTGGCCGCCCTCATTTCGGCAGGATTGGCACCGTGAGTGTCAACTTGCTCGACGCCGAACTCCCGCAGCGCGACGACGAGGGCCACCGTTTCCGGCGGCTCTTCCTCGGCGAGCCGGCGGGTGCCGAGCGGACCGGCTTCGCGATCTACGAGCTCCAGCCGGGCGAGAAGGCGTGGCCGTATCACTACGAGCTCTCTGAAGAGGAGTGGCTGTTCGTGATCGAGGGCGAGCTCGTCGTGCGGCGCCCGGACGGCAACTCGACGTTGCGTCGCGGGGACATCGTGTGCTTCCCGGTCGGGCCTGACGGCGCACACCAGATGTGGAACGACTCGTCCGCGCCGGTCCGCTTCATGATGGCGTCGGCCGGAACAGAAGGCCGCGCGTACGTCGCGATCCGACCTGACAGCAATACGGTTTACGTCGAAGGGCCCGGCTTCTTCCAGATCGTGCCGCTCGACGTGTCACTCGAGTACTGGGAGCGTGAGCCGTGAACCTGTTCGATGTCGAGCTCGCGAAGGACGAGGGCGATCCCGACGGCTACAACACGTGGTACCGGCGGCTCGCGTCCGAGCTGGGCGGCAAGCGGATCGCGTTCAACGTGTTCGAGATGCCGCCGGGTCAGAGCGTGTGCCCGTATCACTACGAGAACGGCGAGGAAGAGTGGATCGTCGTGCTGACCGGTTCGCCGACCCTGCGGACACCGGAGGGCGAGCGCGAGCTTCGGCCGTGGGACTGCGTCTTCTGTCCGGTGGGCGAGGCGGGTGCACACAAATTGACGAACCGCGGCGACGAGCCCGCGCGGATCATCATCTGGTCGAACCGCGCGAATCCCGCGACGTCGGTCTATCCCGATTCGAACAAGGTCGGTGCGTGGCCGCCGGGGAAGCTCTTCCGGCTCGACGACGCCGTCGACTACTTCGAGGGCGAGCTCTAGCGGAATCGTTCGCGCGTGCCGCTCGTTCGGATGGGCGTGCACGTGTCGGAGCTCTGGCGGTATCCGGTGAAGTCGATGCGCGGCGAGCGGATCGACGTGGCCGAGATCCGCACGGACGGCGTGGTCGGCGATCGGCTCGTCCATGTACGAGAGTCGTCGGGGCGAGTGGCGACGTCCCGGTACCGGCCGGGGCTGCTCGGGCTGGCCGGGACGCTCGGTAGGGACGGTGAGCCGCTGGTCGGCGGCGTCCCGTGGTCCGATCCGGCGGTGCTCGAGCGGGTGCGCGCGGTGACGGAGCCCGGCGCCGAGCTCGTCCGGTTCGAAGGTGTCGACCACGGCCAGCGGTTCGACGTGCTCCCGCTCACGGTGCTGACGGAGTCGATGGCGCGCGCGGTCGGGTACGACCATCGGCGTTTTCGCCCGAACGTGCTGATCGCCGACGCCCCGGTCGAGGCGGAGCTCGAGTGGGCGGGCTACGGCCTGCGGGTCGGCGGGGCGCTGATCGGCGTCCGGAACCAGCGCTCCCGGTGCGTGATGACGACGTTCGATCCCGACACGCTCGAGCAGGACCCGATGGTGCTGCTGCGGGTCGTCCGCGAGTTCAACGGCCGGGTTGCACTCGACTGCTGGATCGCCGAGCCGGGCGTGATCCATGTCGGTGACCGCGTCGAAGTGGTCGAGCTTCCGGCAGGATTGGCGGCATGACCAACCTCCGCGACTGCGAACTGACTCCGTACGAGGACGGGCCCGACGGCCATCGGTTCTCCGGGCGCAGCCTCGCGCGAGACATCGGCGCGGAGCGCACGGGCTTCGGTCTCTACGAGCTCGAGCCGGGGCAGTCGACGTGGCCGTACCACTTCGAGCTCGGTTCCGAGGAGTGGCTGCTCGTCGTGGACGGCGAGGTGACGCTGCGCACGCCGGACGGAGAGCGGGGGCTCCGTGCCGGCGACCTGGTCTGCTTCCCGGAAGGCCCGGAAGGTGCGCACGCCGTGCGCAACGATTCCGACGCAACGGCGCGCTTCGCGATGCCGTCGGTCGACGAGCCGACTAACGCGGCGATCTACCCCGACGCGAACTCGTTCGTACTGCATGGCCCCGGCTTCGAGCACCGCGCCAAGCTCGGCGACCCGATCGACTACTGGGAGACCTGAGAAGGGACTATGCGTGCACCGGCGACAGCGCCGGTGCCCACGAGCAGATCGGCGACGCGTCGCCGCCTCGGCCGTTCAGGCGGCGGTAGCCGAGCGCATGCTCCGCCTGCATCATCTTGTGGATCTGCGTCGTACCCTCGTAGATGATCGGCGCGCGCGCGTTGCGGAAGTACCGCTCGATGCCGTACTCGCCGGAATAGCCGTACGAGCCGAAGACCTGGATCGCGAGGTGCGCCGCCTCGAACGCCGACTCTGTTGCGTGCCACTTGGCGAGTGACGTCTCGCGCGTGTTGCGCTTCCCCTGGTTCTTCATCCACGCCGCCTGCATGACGAGCAGCTTCGACGTTTCGTAGCCGAGCACCATGGTCGCGATCATGTCCTGCACGAACTGGTACTTCCCGATCGCCTGACCGAACGTCTCACGCTCGCGCGCGTACTCGACCGAACGCTCGAGGCAGGCCCGCACGACACCGCACGCGCCGGCAGCGACAGTGAACCGTCCCTGGTCGAGCGAATGCATGGCGATCTCGAAGCCTTGGCCCTCTTCGCCGATCAGGTTCTCGGCGGGCACTTCGACGTTCTCGAAGAACAGCTCGCCGGTCGAGCCCGCCCAGATGCCGAGCTTGTTCTCGGTGTCCACCGAGGTGAACCCGCGCATCCCTTTCTCGAGAACGAACGCGCTGATGCCCTTGTGCCCGGCAGCGGGATCGGTCTTCGCGAACACGAGCGCGTGGTCGGCGACTGTGGCGTACGAGATCCAGTTCTTCTGGCCGTTCAGCACGTATGTGTCGCCCTCGCGGCGCGCGTTCGAGCGCATCGACGCGACGTCCGACCCGGCGCCCGGCTCCGTCAGGCCGAAGCACGCGAGCTTCTCGCCCTTCGCCTGCGGCGTCAGCCAGCGTTGCTTCTGTTCCTCGCTGCCGTACTTGAGAATCGACAGCGAGTTGAGGCCGACGTGCACGGAGATCAGCGTCCGGAAGGCCGCCTCGCCGCGCTCGATCTCCTCGCACGACAGCGCCTCGGCCACGTAGTCGAGACCGGCGCCGCCGTACTCCTCGGGGATCACGATCCCGAGGATCCCGAGCTCGGCCATGCCCTCGATCAGCTCCATGTCCAGCTTGTGGTCGATGTCGTTCTGCACGGCAACCGGGAGGACGCGTTCGTCGACGAAGTTGCGGACGGTCTCCTGGATCAGGCGCTGCTCGTCGGTTAGCTCGAAGTCCATGGCGGCAACACTAGCGATGTGAAGAGGGCGGTCGTGCTCTTCACGCGCGACCTGCGCGTCCACGATAACCCCGCCCTGGCGGCCGCCCACCGCACCGCGGACCGGGTCGTCCCGCTCTTCGTCCGCGACGCAGCGATCCGCGCGCCGGCGCGCCGGCTCGAACTGCTCGAGCGGCTGCTCGCCGACATTCCCGGCCTCGTCATCGAGCACGGCGACCCGGTCGAGGCCGTCGCGCGCCACGCTCCGGAGGCGGTCTTCTGCTCCGAGGACGCGAGCCCGTACGCGAGGCTGCGTGAACGGAGGCTGGGCGACCGCTTCGACCTGCACGTCTTCCCGGGAATCACGATCCACCCGTTCGACGAGCTGAAGACCTACGGCGTGTTCACGCCGTGGTTCCGCCGCTACCTGGAGCTGCCGGTGCGCGCCGTCGAGGACGCACCGTTCGAGGCTCCCGACACCGACGCGCGCAAGGCGCTTACCACCTGGCTCGAAAGCGCTGCGAAGCTCGGCTCTCGACTCAGCCCGTACTTCCATCTCGGAGCGCTGTCGCCGCTCGAGGCGGTCGTGCGGGCCGAGCACAAGCCGGAGTGGATCCGCGAGCTCGCGTGGCGCGACTTCTACCTGCAGCTGCTCCGCGCCGAGCCCGAACGGTTTGCGCTCGGCACGCCGCCGCCGGCCGACGACCACTTCGACGCCTGGCGGGAGTCACGCACCGGCGTCGCGATCGTCGATGCCGGGATGCGCCAGCTCCGCGACGAGGGATGGATGCCGAACCGGATCCGGATGATCTGCGCGCAGTACCTCGTCCACGCCTGCGGCATCGACTGGCGCCTCGGTGCCCGGCACTTCGAGGCGTTGCTCCTGGACGGCGACGTGGCGTCGAACCGCGGTAACTGGGTGTGGGTGGTGGCGAACACGCGGCGCCTGTTCAACCCGGAGCTCCAGGCGAAGAAGTTCCGAGACTACGTTGCGCAGTGGTCGGGTAGCGGCGCGCCCGCCTGACGAGTTTGAAAGGGTGTGGCGCGGCGCCGTGCAGGCGGTGCTCGATCCTGAGAGACGACAGAAAGGGGAGAACCAGTGCTCCGAAGCTTGCGGAGTCCGCTTTTGCCGGCGTTTGCGGCGCTTGTCGCGATCGCTGCTTTTGCGGCGGCTGGTGCATCGGCGAGCTCGCCGAACAGTGCCAATGCACACCTGAAGCACGTGTTCGTGATCATGGAGGAGAACCACTCGCTCGGCGGGGTGATCGGTGACCCGGACGCGCCGACGTTTACCAGTCTCGCGCACAGCTACGGGGTTGCGGAGAACTACTACGGCGTCACGCATCCGAGCCTGCCGAACTACATAGCGCTGGTCGGTGGGTCGAACTTCGGTCTGAACGTCGATGACGCGACCGCGCATTTCGCCGCACCGAACCTCGCAGACCAACTCGAGTCGCATGGCTACACGTGGGCGTCGTACGAAGAATCGATGCCCTCCGCCGGCTATCTGGGCGTGTCATACCCGCCGCAAGGCGCGTTGTACGCGAGCAAGCACAATCCGTTCGCGCATTTCGACGATGTGCTCAACAGCCCGACACGGTTGCAGAACGTCAAGCCGTTCACGGCTTTCGCGGCTGACCTGTCGAGCAACCACGTTGCGGACTTCAATCTGATCGTGCCGAACCAGTGTCACGACATGCACGGCGGGGTCTACGCGACGATCGATCCCGGCGACGGAAGCCCGTGTCCGTACGACACCGTTTCAGGGGATGCCGCGGACCAGCAACTCAAGGCGAAGGCCGACGCGTGGCTGAACTCCACGGTCTCGATGATCATGCACTCGAAGGCCTGGACCGGGAACTCGGCCATCTTCATAGTCGCCGACGAGGCCGACTTCGACGGAACTCAGCTCGGAAACGACCAGTGGGCGGACACGAGCGGATGCTGTGACTCGCCGTATCTGCCGGCCGGAGACTTCCCGGACAACCCCGGCAAGCCAGGCTTCGTCTGGGCGGGTGGGATCTTCGGCGGCGGCCGCACCCCCGCGATCGTGGTCACCACGAACGGCCCTCGCGGCTACGTGAGCATGACGCCGTACAACCACTACTCACTGTTGACGACGATCGAGGACAACTGGCACCTCGGTCACATCGGCAACGCCGGCGACACCGCCGGCGGCGTTGTGCCGATGAACGACCTCCTCGTGCACTAAGGGTGTGATGGGTGCGGGCGGCGGGTGCATGGCCCGTCGCCCGTGCTCCGCTACCCTGGCTTGATTGACTAGTCAGGCAACGATCGCGGGCGTCTCGTTCGCCCTGACCGACGAGCAGAAGGAGCTCCGCGCGCTGGCGCGCGAGTTCGCGGCGAAGGAGATCCGGCCGGTCGCCGCCGAGCATGACGTCGCGATGCGTCATCCGGTCGAGGTGATCGCGAAGGCGCACGAGCTCGGGCTGACGAACGTCCACGTGCCGACCGAGTACGGCGGCCTCGGCCTGAATGCGTTCGACGGGATGCTCGTCGGCGAGGAGCTCAACTGGGGCTGCTCGGGGATCGGCACGTCCCTCGGCGCGAACGGCCTCGGCGCCGGGCCGGTGATCATCGCGGGCACCGACGAACAGAAGGGGGCCTGGCTGCCGCCGCTCCTCGACGCGCCGATCCTCTGCTCCTTCGGCCTGTCCGAGCCCGATGCGGGCTCGGACGTCGCGCGGATGAAGACGACCGCGGTGCGAAGCGGCGAGGAGTACGTGCTCAACGGGTCGAAGACGTTCATCAGTAACGCTGGCTATGCGGACTGGACCGTCGTCTTCGCGAAGACCGATCCGGCGAAGGGCCATCGCGGCGTCTCTGCGTTCATCGTCCCGATGGACACGCCCGGCGTCAGGATCGAGCAGCACCTCGACAAGATGGGGCAGCGCGCGACCGACACGTCGGCGTTCGCGCTCCAGGATGTCGTCGTCCCGGCCGCGAACCGCCTCGGGGAAGAAGGGCAGGGCTTCAAGATCGCGATGCAGACGCTCGACTTCACGCGCCCCGGCACGGCGATCGGCGCGGTCGGTGTCGCGCAGGCCGCCTACGAGCTCGCGGTCGAGTACGCGAAGGAACGGGTCACCTTCGACGTCCCGATCGCGATGCACCAGGGCGTCAACTTCATGATCGCCGACATGGCTACCGAGATCGAAGCGGCGCGCCTCCTCACCTGGCAGGCAGCGTGGATGCTCGACCAGGGCGAGCGCGCAACGCTCTACTCGTCGTTCGCGAAGCGGTTCGCCGCCGACACCGCGATGAAGGTCACCACCGACGCGGTGCAGGTGTTCGGCGGGTACGGCTACATGAAGGAGTATCCGGTCGAGAAGCTGATGCGCGACGCGAAGCTCTTCCAGATCTACGAGGGCACGTCCCAGATCCAGCGGCTCGTGATCGCCAAGGAAATCTTCACCCCGCGCAACTAGTGGCTATTGAGATCGATCTCAGCGGGCGTGTCGCGCTCGTCACCGGCGGTTCCCGCGGGCTCGGGCGGATGGACGCGCTGACGCTTGCGCGCGCGGGCGCCGACGTCGTGATCGTCGACCTGCTCGTCGAGTCGGAGCTCTCGGAGGAGACCGACGACTACGGCCCGCTGGCGACCGTCGCGCGTGCCCAGGGACTCGTCGGCACGGAGTCGGCCGCCGAGGAGATCCGGGCGATGGGACGTCGCGCGTTTGCGGTCAAGTGCGACGTCACGGACGCTGGTCGGGTTGCAGCGGCTGTCGCGCGGGCCGTCGACGAGCTCGGCTCCGTCGACATCCTGGTCAACAACGCCGGCACGCTCGACCACGTCGGTCAGTTCCACGACCAGAACCCCGCGCTCTGGGAGCGCGACCTGCGCGTCAATCTCACCGGCGCCTTCAACTGCGCCCAGGCGGTCTGGCCGCACATGCGGGAGCGGAAGTGGGGGCGAGTCGTGAACATGGCGTCGGTCGCAGGCACGCTCGGTGGGTTCGGGCAGGCGTCCTACTCGACGACGAAGGCCGGCCTCCTCGGGCTCACGAAGACACTCGCCATGGAGGGCGGCCGCCACGGGATCACCGCCAACGCGATCGTGCCCGGGATCATCGGCACGGAGGCGTTCCATTTCGCGAACCCGGCGATGAACGAGCGGATCGCGAACCGGACGGTCTTCAAGCGCCCCGGCGAGCCGCAGGACATCGCGAACGCGATCGCCTTCCTCTGCTCCGACCTCGCGGCGTACATCACGGGCATCGAGCTCAACGTCTCGGGCGGCGTCGAGCTCTTCGTGTTCTAGAAGTCAAGCTACTCTGCTTGCGTGGCCGCCTCGTCCCCGGCCGTTCGCCGTCGCGCGCCCGCGCGGTCCCGGCTCTGGACCCGGCTCGGTGTCGCCGGGGTAGCGGCGATCGCGGTTGTCCTGGTGCTCCCGCTCTTCTTCGCCGGCTCCAAGAACCGGCTCGCCGAAGGGACGCGGATCGGCGGGATCGACGTCGGGGGCCTCACCGCCGCCCAGGCGAAGTCGCAGCTCGCGAACCAGGCGGCCCGGCTCGCGACCGTCCCGGTCACGTTCAGCGCCGGCGGCAGGCAGTTCAAGCTGACCGCGAAGCAGCTCGGCGTGGTCGCCGACTGGAGCGCGGCGGTCGACAGCGCGAGGCAGAACGGCGGCGGGATCGGGATCGTCCGCGGGTACCGGCGGCTGTCGCTCGAGCTCTTCCCGCACGACGTGGCGCCGCCGACGCGCGCCTATGACGCCGGGCTCGACTACGAGCTCCAGTTGATCCAGCAGGCGGTCGACGCTCCGGCCCGCGACGCAAAGCTCGTTCGGCGCGGGCTGCACATCACGATCGCCGGCGGCTACTCCGGACACACGCTCGACCGCGCGGCCGCGCGTACGGAGATCATCGGCGCGCTCGCATCGTTCTCGCGCGCCCCGGTGTCGCTCCCGGTCGCGGGTACGACACCGCACGCGACGATCGCGTCGCTGACCGCCGCGCAGCGTCGAGCATCCCTCGTCGTCTCCGCGCCCGTCCGAGTGATCGTCGGCGACACGACGCTGCGTATCCCGCGGTGGCGCCTCGCGACGATCCTCGATCTCCGGACAGTGCGCTTCACGGGGCCTGCCGCTGATCGGTACTTCGCGCGGCTCGAGAAGCAGGTGGACCGCGCGCCCAAGGATGCCGGCTTCGCGGTCGTGAGCCACGAGATCACTGTCGTGCCTGCCGAGACCGGGCTTCAGCTCGACGTCCCGCGCGCAGCAGCTGCTGTTCTCGCCGCCGCCGCCCGTCCGTCCAATCGCGTCACTCGGCTGCCGCTGGCGGTCGCTCAGCCGAAGCGGTCGACTGCTGCGGCGCAGGCGATGGGGATCAGCGGCGTGGTCGGCGCCTACGAGACGTTCTACGGCGGCGAGGCGAACCGCATCCACAACGTGCAGCTCGTCGCCCACCTTGTCGACAACAAGCTGATCGCGCCCGGCGCGACCTTCTCGTTCAACGGGACGACGGGTGAACGGAGCGCGGCCAAGGGATTCCTCGAGGCGCCGGTGATCGTGAACGGCGAGCTGCAGACGGGGCTCGGCGGCGGCGTCTGCCAGGTCTCGACGACCGTGTTCAACGCGGCGTACGAGGCGGGCCTGCCGATCACTGAGCGGACGAATCACGCGCTGTACATCTCGCACTATCCGCTCGGCCGGGACGCGACCGTCAACTACCCCGACGTCGATCTCAAGTTCGTCAACAACACCGATCACTGGCTGCTGCTGCGCACCGTTGTCGGCTCGTCGTCACTCGTCGTGACGCTGTACGGGACGCCGGTGCACCGGCGCGTCGAGTCGATCGCCCAGCCGTTGCGGTACGTGGCGGCGCCGCCGGTGCAGAAGACTGTCGACGCGACGCTGAAGCCGGGTCAGGTCGTGGTCGACGATCCGGGTGTCCCGGCGCAGGCGACGTCGGTCGAGCGCAAGGTCTACTCCCCGAGCGGCAAGCTCCTCTCGGACGCCACGTGGTACTCGAGCTACCGCGCGGAGCCGAAGATCGTTCGCGTCGGCCCGAAGAAGACGACGCCGAAGAAGAAGCCTCCGGCGACGACGAGCACTACGTCGACGCCTGAGCCTCCGCACTGAGGGTAGGCCCCCTACGCGCTTCGATCGCCCGGTGCGAGCTGCTCGGTCTGAGTCGTGCCCGCCGCCCCGGCTGCCCCGCCCTCGGCCCTCCCGATCGCCTCGATCAGCCAAGTCGGCACGCGGGTGGGGCGCATCGTCGTCGAGTCGACAGTGGCATGGGTGGTCCAACCGTCGGCGAGCAACTCGCCGGCCCGCTCGATCGCGTACTCGTAGCGGAAGCGCGCACCGCGGACGTCGAGGCAGCGCGCGTGGACGATGAGGCGATCGTCGAACTTCGCCGGCTGGAGGTAGCGCACGTGCGTCTCGAGGACGAGCGCCTCGACACCGAGGTCGCGCAGCCGCTGATACCCGCCGGCGTAGCGCTCGAGGTACTCGACGCGGGCCACCTCGAACCAGATGAAGTAGTTCGAGTTGTGGACGATTCCCTGCGCGTCGGTCTCGGCGAACCGGACTTTCACGTCGGTTGAGAAACTGAAGCCATCGCGATGCACGAGGCAGTCATGCTCGCAGAACTCATCCGCGCGAATCAGCCGTGCGTGGCGTTGACCGGCGCCGGGGTGAGCACCGAGAGCGGCATTCCCGACTTTCGGAGCGCCGGTGGGATCTGGTCGAGCTACGACCCGTACGAGGTCGGCTCGATCGACGCGTTCCGCCGCGACCCGGCCAGAGTCTGGGAGTTCTACGCGCTCCGGCTCGGCGTGCTTGCCGATGCCGAGCCGAATACAGCGCACCACGCGCTGGCGCGGCTCGAGGCGGTCGGCCTGCTCGACGCGGTGATCACGCAGAACGTCGACCGCCTGCACGCGGCCGCCGGATCGCGCGACGTGATCGAAATGCACGGTTCGATCGAGCGGGCGGTATGCCTCGCGTGCGGAGCCGAGGTAGCGCGCGACGAGCTGCGCCGCCTCCTGCCGCTGCCATCGTGCCCGCGCTGCGGCGAGGTACTCAAGCCGGGGGTCGTCATGTTCGGTGAGGTTCTGCCCGACGCAGCGATGGATCGGGCGATCGAACTGGCGCGGTCGGCGGCACTTCTACTCGTCGTCGGCTCGTCGCTCGAGGTCTGGCCGGTCGCCGGCCTTCCCGAAGAGACGCTCGCCCACGGCGGCAGGCTCGCGATCGTGAACCGTGAGCCGACGCGTTACGACGCGCGGGCGGCGCTGGTGGTTCACAACTCGGCAGGGGCCACGCTCAGGCCGCTGCGCGCTTGACCGGACGCTCGACGAGGACGTGTGAGCAGCCCGCACAGACCTGCCGCTCGACCTCGTAGGGGACACCCGCGCGCTGCACGACCACGTGCACCTGCTTGGCGACGTGCTGATGGGTTGGACGCTGGGTCATCGTCATGTCGAACGGTAAGTGCATCGGTGCGATCCGCGTAGACCGAAAGGGTGAATTTCCTGCGACGGTTCGGTGACGGGTCAGACGAGCGATGCGAGCGAAAGCTGCACGTGCTCGTCCAGCCCGGACACGCCGACGCCGACGAGCCGCAACGGGGCGGGGCGGTCGCGCAACGCGCGGTCGAGCAGCCCGCAGGCGAGCTCGCCGATGCGGTCGGCGTCGCCGGTTCCGACCGGGAGGGAGGTCGAACGTGTCCGGATCGCGAAGTCGGGATAGCGCACCTTGGTCGTCACCGTGCGCGCGACCTGACCGCGCGCCTCGAGGTAGCCGGCGATCTGCACCGCCATCCGCCGGAGCTCGTCGTGCAGCCGCTCCGGATCGGAGATGTCGCGCGAGAACGTCTCCTCCTGCGAGATCGAGATCCGCTCGACCGACATCTCGAGCGGCCGTGGGTCGATTCCGATCGCGCGATCGCGCAACTCGCGGCCGACCTTTCCGCGCATGACGCCCGCGAGGTCGTCGTCACGGATCGCCGCGAGCTGTCCGATCGTCTCGATGCCGATGCGGTTCAGCCTCTCCTCGGCCTTCGGCCCGACACCGGGAAGCAGGCGGATCGGGAACGGCGCGAGGAACGCTGCTTCGCGTCCGGGCCGCACGACGGTCAGGCCGCCCGGCTTGCGGCGGTCGGACGCGACCTTCGCGACGACCTTCGACGTCGCGACGCCGAGCGAGCACGAGAGATGAGTGCGCGCACGGACGACCGCGCGCACGGCTTCGGCGACGGCGCGCGCGTCGTCGAACGCCTCCGTCACGCTCTCGAGGTCGAGGTAGCCCTCGTCGATCCCGGCTTGCTCGACCGACGGCACGATCTCCCGCACGGTCGACCAGACCTCCCGCGAGTAGTCGCGGTACAGCGTGTGGCGAGGCCGCACGAACACCGCGTGGGGGCACCGCCGGAGCGCTTCGGCGGCCGACATGGCGGAGTGGATCCCGAACGAGCGGGCCACGTAGTTCGCGGTGGCGACCACGCCGCGGCCGTGCGGGTCGCCGCCGACGATCAGGGGAACCGTTCGTAGCGCAGGGTTTTCCAGCTCCTCGACCGCGGCAAAGAACGCATCCAGGTCGAGATGAGCGACAATCATGTGGGGAGACTAGAGATGCGCCTGGCGGTTCTCGGATTGGGATTCATGGTGCTCGTGGCCACGGGCTGCGGCGCCAAGCGCTCGCATCATGCGGCGGCCAAGTCGCCGCCTGCCACTGTTGCGCAGAAGCCCACGCCGACGCCTGTCGCCGCGAAGCGGATGCGGGTGGCGCCGAGCTGCTCGGGGGCGACGGAACGCACGCTCACGTCCGCGCGCGCCTCGTACGCCGGCTTCGCACCGAACGGCGCGGTCGCTTACCGCACCCCGGGTGGAGCCGTGGTCGCGCGCTTCGGCCGCGAGAACGTCAACGGGTATCCGACCTACTTCGGCGTGCTCGGCAAGCGCGTCGGCAAGGACTGTCGCGCTCTCTGGTACCGCGTCCAGCTGCCGATCCGACCGAACGGCGCGGTCGGCTGGGTGCGCGCGTCGGCGATCGAGCTGCAGCCGGTCGACCTGCGCATCGAGGTCGACGTCTCCCGCAGGCAGCTCACGCTGTTCCGGACCGGCAAGCGCGTGTTGGAAGCGACCGTCGCGGTGGGGGCGTCCGCGACGCCGACGCCGATCGGCCGCTACTACGTGAACCAGCGCCTCGTCCCGACCGACACCAGTGGGCCGTACGGGCCGGGAGCGCTCGGCATCTCCGCGTTCTCGCCCGTCCTCACCGGCTGGGCGCAGGGCGGGCCGGTCGCAATCCACGGGACGAACGAGCCGTGGTCGATCGGTCACGCGGTCTCGAACGGCTGCATCAGGCTCCCGAATGACACGCTCTCGCGCCTCTTCAAGATCGTCCCACCTGGGACGCAGGTGATAATCCATCCCTAACGACAGAAGGAGCGCCGATGACGAAGAGCACACTCGACCGTTTGACGAGCCTCGGCGAAGAGGTGATCGGCAAGGCGTCGCAGAATCCGAGTCTCGCCCGCGTCGTCGGCGCCGCGACGCAGCTGAAGGATCGCGTCGACGATCTCTCGAAGCGCGTCCGCGGGCTCGAGGCGATGGAGAAGAGGATCGCCGAGCTCGAGGGGCGGCTGAAGAAGCTCGAGAGCGCGCAGAAGCGCGGGACGGCGGCTGCGAAGAAGCCGGCCGAGCCTAAGTCTTAGGTACGCGCACGCGCAACGCCGCCGGCACGACCTCGAAGGTCGCCGGTGTCGTTCCGACCTGCTCGCCTTCGAGCTCGATCGGCAGGTGGACGGGAGCGTCCACCTCGACACGCTTCGAGCGCAGGACTTCCACCTTCGGGTGGTGCACGTGCTTGCCCTTGTAGATCTTCGGCGCGGTCGTCAGGAAGTCCGCCTTCGACACGTCGCCGATCAGCACCACGTCGAACTGCCCGTCATCCGGCGCCGCGTCCGGGGCGAGCTTCATCCCACCTCCGTGCCAGACGCCGTTCGCGACGATCACGTCGTGCATGCGACCGTGGCGCTCGGTGTCGTCGAGCCGAACCGTCACCTCTGTGTTCTGCCACTCGAGGAACACGCGCGTCAGCGCGTAGAAGAACGTCACCTTGCCGCTGAGCGCCTTCGACATCCCGTTCGCGCGCTGCGCGACCGCGCCGCTCATCCCGACCGACGAGACGTTCGCAAAGTACCGCTCGGCCGTCTCGCCCGCCCACGTGCGGTACGTGACACGTCCTGCGTCGATCGTGCGCACGTCACCTTCGAGCGCGACGCGAACGGCGTCGTCGAACTTCGTCGGGATCCGGTACGTACGCCCGAAGTCCATCCCCGTGCCGAGCGGGATCGTCGCCAGGTCGACGTCGCGTCCGGCGACGCCGTTCACGACCTCGTTGAGCGTCCCGTCGCCGCCCACCGCGACGACGAGCTTCGCGCCGCCCGCGACCGCGTCGCGCGCGAGCTCGATCAGGTGGCCGGGACGTTCGGAGAGAAGCGTCTCGCCACTCAGCCCGAGTTGTGCGGCACGGTTCGCGAGCAACGGCCAGCGCTTGCCGGTCGCGCCGTTTGCGGAGGCCGGATTGACTAAGAAGACGGTAGGCAACTAGCGAAATGACGCGGCAGCGTCATTTTGCGGAGATGGCAACATCCAACGCAATCCGAGTCATGCGATCGACGGCGGCGCGCAGTTCGTCGTCGGAGATGCGCTTGAACTCGCCCTCGACGACGATGTCGCTGACCGTGAGCAGGCACCCGGTCTCGACCCCGCGCAGCGCGCCGACGGTGAAGAGTGCCGAAGCCTCCATCTCGACCGCGAGGACACCACGCTTCGACCAGCGCTCGTACTGCCCGCCGTCAGGGTTGTAGAAGACGTCGCTCGAGACGATCGGCCCGACGTGCAGGTCCTGCCCCGTCTCCTTCGCCGTGTGCACCGCGCCGTGGATGATCGACCACGATGCAGTCGGGCAGTGAGGCTCGTTCCCGACGAGGTGCATCGCGGTCGAGTCGGCCGGGACCGCCGTCAGCGCGACGATCAGATCGCCGAGCTGGTGGTGCGGCTGGAGACCGCCGCACGTCCCGACGCGGATCAGCTTCTTGCAGCCGAGCTGGACGAGCTCCTCGAAGACGATCGTCGCACCGGGGCAGCCCATTCCGGTTCCTTGCACGGAGACCGGCTTGCCCTTGTAGGTGCCGGTGTACCCGAGCAGACCGCGCTCGCTGTTCCGCTGGACGGCGTCGTCGAAGTACGTCTCGGCGATGTATTTGGCGCGAAGCGGGTCGCCGGGGAGGAGGACCGCCTCCGCGTATTGTCCCGGTTCGGCGCGAACGTGGATCGGCATGGCGCCTCACCCTATAGAAATGCGCCGGTGACTTTGCTCGAGCCGACGCGGACACAGGTGCTGGAGTACTGCGCGCACGATCCGGTCGAGCGCGTGTTCCTCGAGGACGCCGCTCGCCGAGGTTTCGGCCGCTTCGCCGCAGTTACGAAAAGCGACGGCGCGATCACGGCGCTCTGCCACAGCGGCGCGAACCTCGTCCCCTCCGGCGAAGGCTGCGAGGCGTTCGCGCCGCTCGCGATCCGCTCGCAAGCGCGGATGATCATCGGGGAGACGCGGGCCGTCGGAGCGGTCTGGCGCGCGGCGGAGGATCGGTTGCCGCCGGCACGCGAGGATCGCCCCGGCCAGCCGGTGTACGCGATCAGCGAAGCGCCCCCGCCCGGCGACTCCGGGCTGCGAGTGGCTCGCGAAGGCGACCTCGAGATCCTCGTGCCCGCGTGCGCGGCCGCGCACCAGCTCGAGCTCGGGATCGATCCGCTGAGCCGCGACGCCGACGGGTTTCGCTGGCGGACGTCGACGCAGGTCGAGGAAGGGCGATCGTGGCTCTGGATCGAGGACGGCGTGGTGCTGTTCAAGGCGGAGGCGTCCGCCTGGACGCCTCACGCGGTGCAGGTCGCCCAGGTCTGGACGGACCCCGAGGCCCGAGGGCACGGCTACGCGACGCGTGGCTTCGCCGACCTCTGCCGGCTGCTGCTGGAATGGGTGCCGGTCGTTACCCTGTTCGTCCGCAGCGAGAACAACGCGGCGATCGGGCTCTACGAGAAGGTGGGGATGCGGAAGGTGCTCGAGTACCGGAGCGTGCTGTTTTGAGACGGGTGCTCAAGTACGCGTTGATGTTCTGGATCGCGCGTTGGCTGGGCCGTGAGATCGCGGCGCGCCTCGAAAGCCGCCACCAGGTGCTTGAATAGCCGCCTGAGCGTTCTCGAGCGCATCGAGCAGCACGTCCGACGCCACGAGCTGATCGAGCCGGGCGGTGCCGTGCTCTGCCTCGTCTCGGGCGGCGCAGATTCGACCTGTCTCTACCACGCGCTCCGCGAGCTCGGCTATCGGGTGTCCGCGCTGCACGTCGACCACGGCCTCCGCGGCGCGGAGTCCGACGCCGATGCGGCCTGGTGTGCGGAGCAGTTCGACGCCGAGGTGGTGCAAGGTGCCGCCCGCTGCGCCACCGAGGCGGAGCTGCGCGACGTCCGCTACTCGTTCCGCGCGAGCGAGGTGCGCGCGACCGGCCACACGCTCTCGGACCAGGTCGAGACGATCCTCTACCGGCTCGCGTCGCGTGGGACGACGAAGGGGATCGAGGTTCGCCGCCACGACGACGTCGTGCGGCCGCTTCTTTGCGTGTGGCGCGAGGAGACGGAAGCGTTCTGCCGCGAGCGTGGTCTCGAGTGGCGGACCGATTCGTCGAATCCGGCGACGCTGCGCGGGTTGATCCGCGACGAGATTCTCCCGCTGCTCCAACGCATCCATCCGGCAGCCCGCGAGAACGTCCTTCGCGTGCTGGACGAACGGGAGACGATGACGCCGGCGCTCGCGGAGCTGCTCTCCTCGCCCGTCGGTTCGAAGCGCGTCGACCTCGGCAACGGTGTGCAAGCGGTGCGCGAGCACGATCGGTTGTGGCTCGAGTCGGTACCGCGCGACCTCGACCGTCCGGTCGTCTGGGGCGGTTGGCGCATCGAATCGCGGCTGCCCGGTCTTAGAGTACGAGGCTGGCGGCCCGGCGACCGGCTCGCCGGCCGCACGAAGAAGGTGCAGGACGTGTTCGTCGACGCCAAGATCCCGCGCTCCGACCGCGACGGCTGGCCGCTCGTCGTGCGGGGCAACGAGGTCGTGGCGGTACCCGGAATCGTCGACCTCGAGGGGGTGAGTGTTGCTCGTGTCGCAGACTGAGCTCGAACGGGGAGTCGGCGAGGTGCTGATCGACGAGGACCGCTTGCAGGAGCGGATCCGCGAGCTCGGTCGTGAGGTGTCGTCCGACTACGCCGGACGCGAGCTCTTGCTCGTCGGCGTCTTGAAAGGCGCCGTGTTCTTCATGGCCGACCTGATGCGTTCAGTGACGGTGCCCTGCGAGATCGACTTCATGGCGATCTCGAGCTACGGCGCCGCGACCGACTCCTCCGGCGTCGTCCGGATCCTCAAGGACCTGGACATCAACATCGAAGGACGCCACGTGCTCGTCGTCGAGGACATCATCGACTCCGGCCTGACGCTGTCCTACCTGCTCCGGAACCTGGAGTCGCGCGAGCCTGCCAGCCTCGAGATCTGCGCCCTGCTGACGAAGCCCGACCGGCGCGAGATCGACGTGCCCGTCCGCTACGTGGGCTTCGAGATCCCGAACCGGTTTGTGATCGGCTACGGCCTCGATTTCGCCGAGCGGTACCGGAACCTCCCCTACGTGGGGGTTCTGCACCCGGATCTGATGCCGGAAGGGGCTTGACCCGTTGGAGTATGGGGAGGGTAATGCCGATACCCGCACGAACATCCACTCGGCTACCCTGAGCGAAGAGATTACGACGTGAATCGTTTCTTCCGCAGCGCATTCTTCCCACTCCTCGTGATCGTCCTGCTGGTCTGGCTCGCGAGCCAGACCCTGATCCCGAAGTCGTCGAGCGCCCCGAAGCTGACGACGTCCGAGGCGATGGGGCAGGTCAAGGCCGGCCAGGTGCAGGACGCCGTCTTCAATCCGAGCAAGCGCTCGATCGCGCTGAAGCTCGTCAACGGCGACAAGGCGACCGTGCACTACGCGTCCGACCAGGCGCAGCTCCAGTTCCAGAACGAGCTGACGCAGGCCGGCGTCAAGTGGGACTCGAAGGGCACCGGCGGTTTCTCGTGGACGGCGCTGATCGGATCGTTCCTGCCGTTCCTGTTGCTGATCGGTTTCTGGATCTTCCTGATGAACCAGGTGCAGGGCGGAGGCTCGAAGGTGATGAGCTTCGGCAAGTCACGCGCGAAGCGCATGGCACCGGACTCGCCGAAGATCGGCTTCAAGGACGTCGCCGGCGTCGACGAGGCGGTCGAAGAGCTTCAGGAGATCAAGGAGTTCCTCGAGAACCCGAAGAAGTTTCAGGCGCTCGGCGCGTCGATCCCGAAGGGCGTCTTGCTCTACGGGCCTCCTGGTACCGGTAAGACGCTGCTCGCGCGCGCCGTCGCAGGCGAGGCGGGCGTGCCGTTCTTCTCCATATCCGGCTCGGACTTTGTCGAGATGTTCGTCGGCGTCGGCGCGTCGCGCGTGCGCGACCTGTTCGAGCAGGCGAAGCAGGCGTCGCCGTGCATCGTCTTCATGGACGAGATCGATGCTGTCGGCCGTCACCGCGGTGCGGGTCTCGGCGGCGGTCACGACGAGCGCGAGCAGACGCTGAACCAGCTGCTCGTAGAGATGGACGGGTTCGAGATGAAGGACAACATCATCCTGATCGCCGCCACGAACCGTCCCGACATCCTCGACCCGGCGCTGCTGCGCCCGGGCCGCTTCGACCGGCAGATCGTCGTCGACCGGCCCGACCGCAACGGCCGCCGCAAGATCCTCGAGGTGCATTCGAAGGGGAAGCCGCTCGCGTCCTCGATCGACCTCGACTCGCTCGCTGCGGGGACGCCCGGCTTCACCGGCGCAGACCTGCGCAATCTCGTCAACGAGGCCGCGCTCCTCGCAGCGCGCCGAGGCAAGAAGGTGATCGAGCAGGAAGAGCTCGAGGAAGGGATCATGCGCGTGATCGCCGGGCCGGAGAAGAAGGCCCGCCTGCTCTCCGAGAAGGAGCAGCGGATCACGGCGTACCACGAGATGGGTCACGCACTTGTCGGCCACTTCCTCGAGAACACCGACCCGGTGCACAAGATCACGATCGTGTCGCGCGGGCAAGCGCTCGGCCTGACGATCTCGCTGCCGACCGAGGACCGCTACCTGACCACGCGCACCGCGCTGCTCGAGCAGATCGCGATGACGATGGGCGGCCGCGCCGCGGAAGAGATCGTCTTCAACGAGATCACGACGGGTGCGTCGAACGACATCGAGAAGGTGACGTCGACGGCGAAGGCGATGGTCATGCGTTTCGGGATGAGCGAGAAGCTCGGTCCGCGCGTGCTCGGACGCAACCACGACATGCCGTTCCTCGGCCGCGAGATGGGCGCCGAGCCCGACTACTCCGAGGAGGTCGCGCGGGAGATCGACGACGAAATCCGGCGGATCATCGAAGACGGGCACGACATTGCTCGCAAGGTGCTCCTCGAGCACATCGACGACCTGCACCGGATCTCGCAGATCCTCATCGAGCGCGAGACGATCGACAAGGATCAGTTCGTGCGCCTGCTCGCCGGCGAGGACGAGGACGCGGTGTTCCCGCCGGAGCCCGAGCCCGCAGCGGAGCCTGAGAAGGAGCCGCAGCGCCGCCCGCAGGTCAAGCCGCGGCCGTTCCCGCTGCCCGGCGGCGCGGCCATGCAGCCGCCCGAGCCCGAAGCCAGCTAGCTCGCCTCGGGGTGCGCCGCACCTCGCCTTGGTCTACGCACTGAGTTGGCGGTCGAGCCAGTCGAGTACGACCGCGAGTTGCCGTCGCTGTAGCTCGCGTACCTGGGGCGCGGTCGGCGGCGGGGGTAGGCCCGCGACTGAAGCCCAGACGCCGCTGAGCAGCGCGACGGGGCCGAGGGTCTCCCCCGACAGGAGCTCCCACGGCATCGGCCCGCCTTCGGTCGCAAGGCTCGGAAGCCAGCCGATCAAGTCGAGACGAGCGCTCGCTCGCAGCGCCCAGTTCCAGTCGACCAAGACGCAGTCCCCGTCACGGAAGCAGATGTTGTCGCTGCGCACGTCGAAATGGCAGAGGGCATCGCCGTCCACCGGTGCCGATTTCGCAGCGGTAATGATCGTCGGCAGGTGTCGCTCCAGCCACGCTCCGTCTCGGAGCTCAAGTGAGAGGAACGGGTCAGGGTCGCGTTCCACCTCGCGCCATCGGTCGAACAAGCCTGGTTGAGCGTCTCGAAGTGACGGAGTATTCGGAGGAAGCGGCGCGACCCCGAGCTTGTCGATGACGCTCACGACTGCGTCGACGCGAGCACTGTCCCACGACCACCTCCACTCGGCGTCGCGCAAGTCTTCGAGAACGAGCAGCGCGCGTTCGCCGTCGTCGTCCCAACCCAGCAACCTCGGCATGAACGATGCCTCGAGCGCCGCGTACACCTCGTATTCGCGACGCAACCATTCCACGAGGAGCGGCTCGACTGCCGACTTCACGAAAGCGCGGCTGCCGTCAGCGAGGTCGACCGAGAACCTGTCCGCGGTCGTGTAGCCGCCGGGACGCGGAAGGTACTCGACCGGACGTGATCCGACAGCCCTCGCGATGCCCGAATCCAACTCTCGCATCGCTCAGATCCTGCACGTCGGCGCGGCTCACACGCCGCGCCGACGTGCGGCTGCTTTTAGGGGGCCGGTGGCAGTTTCGGCACCGGGAGGCCGCCGCCGCTGGTCTTCTTGGGCTTGATCTTCTTCAGCGCAGCGAGGGCCGGGCTTGGATTGGTGCTGCCGCTGCCATAGATGCGGTTGCACACCGTGCCGATCGCGGCCGCGATGTTTGCGTAGGCCTTGTCTCCGATGTCGGCCGTGTAACCGGCCGCCTGTTCGAGCTTGGCCACGCTCGGAATCTCGTCGGTCTGCGGGATGACTGCGCAGTACGTGCTGCCCTTGATCGAGCTCACCTCCGCCGAGCCCACCGCCCCGCGGCTGTCTGCCCGTTCCCGTACCGCCTTGCCGCCGCTCACCATGGGCACCGATGCGAGCGCGGGCCCGAGGCTGTGCAAGTCACTTTGGTACGCGCGAGCAGCTGCCGCTCCTCCGATCACGACCACCGTCAGCGCGGCTGTGCTTTCCGTGTCCGCGAAGACGCAGGTCTGTCCGACCTGTTTTGCGGAGCTGAAGTACAGGACGCCCGGCACTGGCTTGACCGTCAGCTTGGTTACGTGGTGGATCAGAAGGGGCTGGATCTGAGCTTTGGCTAGCTGCGAGCAGGTCGCAGTGGCGGAGGCGCCTGCGCCGGCCGTGGTCGCCGAGACGCCGACGACGAGTCCCAGTGTGGCGGCGACTCCGACGGGCTTGCGCACGCTCTTCTTCCAATTCATTTCGGACTCCTCTGTGTGTTTCATCGCATCGACGTCTGGTGGCTACCGTCGAGCGGAGTCTCCGCGGTGCGCGCATAGGATCCGCATGGCTGCCGGTCGCATCAGGCATTGCGGGTCGCAGGCGACGGATGCGCCCTGGCTACCCCGGTCGTAGCTCGAACGGCACGACGACCGGAACCAACCGCCTGGGATAGGCGTCTGCCTCGAACGCGGGCACGAGCCCGCGCAGCGACGGAACGCTGAGCGGCCATGGTTCGACCTCGACCGTCCCGAGCCCGTCGAGACGAAACGAGATTTCGCGCACCTCGCCGCTCGCAGCCTCCTCGAACGGGAAGTGGAACGCGACGCGGTCGCAGACGTTCGTCACGGCGTCTGCGAGCTCGGCCTGCTCGCGCGCGACACCGGCCGCTGAGACCAGCCCGGGGAGCAGGTCGTCGAGCTCGGCCAGTGCGGCCGACTACATTCAGGCGGCGAGCTGCGCGACCGCGGTCTGCAGAACCTGTACGCCGCCGAGATCCAGCGAGTAGTAGATCTGCGTCCCTTCGCGGCGGGTCTTCACGAGCCCGGCCTCCCGCAGCACCTTCAGGTGCTGGCTGACGGCCGGCTGGCTGATCCCGAAGATCTCGGCGAAGTCGCAGGCACACGTCCCGCCTTCCGCCGCGAGGCGGAGAGCGATGCCGAGCCGCACCGGGTGACCGAGTGCCTTGAGCTTCGGGGACGCGTCCACTTGCGCTGACTATATCATCATTCGCTAATATATGGGAATGCTTATGGATCTGATCGCGCGAGCGCGCGGCGACGAGAAGCACGACGAGAGCTCCTACTCGACGCTCGAGGTCGTGGACGTCCTCTACGACGTGATGCGCTCCGACCCGGAGCGGCCGGCGTGGGAGGGACGCGACCGGTTCATCCTCTCCAAGGGCCACGGACCGCTGGCGTTCTACGCCGTCCTCGTGAAGCATGAGTTCTTCCCCGCCGAGGAGCTCGACCGGTTCCTGGCGTGGGACGGCATCCTCGGTAGTCATCCCGATCGCAACCGCGTGCCCGGCGTCGAAGCTTCGACCGGCTCGCTCGGTCACGGGCTCCCGATGGCCGTCGGCGTCGCCTACGCACTCCGCGCGCGCGGCGCCGACGAGCAGCGCGTCTTCGTCCTGACGGGCGACGCGGAGCTCAACGAAGGCTCGAACTGGGAGGCGATCCTGCACGCAGGTTCCGTTGGTCTGTCGAACCTGACGCTGATCGTCGTCGACAACCGCTCGAGCACCGTGCAGATGGGCGACATCGCCGGCAAGCTCGCGGCGTTCGGGTGGGATGCGGTCACCGTTGACGGCCGCGATCGCGACGCGCTGCGCGCGGCGTACGAACGCCGGAGCGACGCGCCGACCGCAGTCGTGGCGGTGGTCGCGTGACGACGATGCGCGAACAGGCGATGGCCACTGCCGTCGATCTTTTCGAGCACGACGACCGCGTCGCGATCGTGATGGCCGACATCAGCCTCGACTACCTTCGTCCTGCCGTCGAGTACGACCCACGCCGCGCGGTAAACGCCGGGATCATGGAGCAGAGCGCCGTCGGCATCGCAGCCGGCTTCGCGCTCGAGGGATTCCATCCGATCGTGCACACGCTCGCGCCGTTTCTCGCGGAGCGGCCGCTCGAGCAGATCAAGCTCGACTTCGGCTACCAGGGTCTCGGCGGCACGTTCGTCTCCGCCGGCGCCCCCTACGACTACGGCGAGTCGGGCGGGACGCACCACGCCCCCGGCGACATCCAGGCGCTCGGCAGCATCCCCGGGCTCGAGGTTCTCGTCCCCGGCTCGGGGCCGGAGACCGACGCGCTGCTCCGCGGCAGCTACGCGAACGGCAGACCGACGTACCTGCGCACGAGCGTCGTCGAGAATCGCGAGTCGGTCGAGCTCGCACCCGGCGGCCTGACCGTCGTCCGCCGCGGCGCCGACCTGACGGTGGTCGCCGCCGGGCCGTTTCTCTCGCGCACGCTCGACGCGCTCGACGGTGTCGACGCGACCGTCCTCTACGCGACCACACTCGTGCCGCTCGACGCGGACACACTCGCCCGCGAAGCGGCCGCCGGCCCGAAGGTCGTGCTCGTGGAGCCGGCGTACGAGGGAACGTCCGCCGCGCAGATCGCCGCGGCGCTCATCCACCGCCCGACCCAGCTGCTGTCGATCGGTGTCCCGCGTCGGTTCATCGACAGGTACGGGACAGGCGCCGAGCACGACTCCGCGCTTGGACTCGACGTGCGCGGGATCCGCGAGCGGATCCTCGCGTTCCTAGACCACTAGGCCTGCCTGCCAGCTCGCCCAGAGGCGGGCGTAGCGGTCGCCCTGCGCGACCAGCTCGTCGTGCGACGCGATCTCGACAAGGCGGCCATGCTCCATGACCGCGACGCGGTCCGCGCGCTCGGCCGTCGAGAGTCGGTGCGCGATCGTGATCACGGTGCGGCCGTGTGCGAGGACGGACAGCGCATGCTCGACGGCTGCTTCCGTGCGCGGGTCGAGCGAAGAGGTCGCCTCGTCGAGCACGATCACCGCGGGATCGACGAG
>DASXOW010000040.1:0-9643 GCA_036493955.1 Gaiellaceae bacterium | reverse complement strand
GGTCGAGCGGATCGAGCCGGTGCTCGCGGATGCAGAGGATGCCGCTGCGCTCGGTTTGCGCGTCGGCGCGCCGCTGATGCTCGTCGATCGCGTCGCCTATGACGAGGCCGGGCTCGTCGTCGAGACGGCGCGCGACGTCTTTCGCGGCGACCGCACGCGCATCGTCGCGTGGACGTCGGAGCTCGTGCGCGCATGAGCGCTGTTGTGATCGGCGGCGGCATCGCCGGTGTCAGCTGTGCGTATCACCTGGCGAAGGCGGGTGTGAAGGACGTCGTGCTCGTCGAGAAGGGCGAGCTGACGAGCGGCTCGACCCATCACGCGGCCGGCCTCGTCACGCAGTTCAACCCGTCGCCGACGATGATGCGCTTCCGGCGCTACAGCGTGCAGCTCTACGAAGAGCTGGGCGTGTTCGCCGCTGTGGGCTCCGTTCGAATCGCATCGAGCCGCGAGAGCTGGCTGGACTTGCAACGCGGCGTCAGCCGCGCCCACGGCATCGGGCTCGACGCCGAGCTGGTCGGGCCGGACGAGGTTCGCCGGTTGCTGCCGGAAGCCTCACCGGACTCGCTCTTCGGCGCCGTTTGGATGCCCGGCGACGGCTACGTCGACCCGCACATCGCGACGTATGCGGTCGCCGACGCGGCACGCAAGCTCGGCGCCGAGATCCGGACGCGCACGATGGTCACCGGGATCACGGTTCGCGACGGCGGCGTGGCCGGTGTCGAGACGGAGCAGGGGCGCATCGACGCGGACACCGTCGTGAACGCAGCGGGGATGTGGGCCCCGCGCATCGCACAGCTGGCCGGTGTGTTCCTCTGCTCGATCCCGGTCGACCATCAGCACGTCGCGCTCCACGCGGTCGAGGGGCATGCCCTGTCGCGCGAGACGCCGTGCTTCCGCGACACGGACAACCTGGTCTACGGCAAGGCGGAGAGCGGAGGCGTGCTCTTCGGTGGATACGAACCGAATCCGGTCTCGCGCTGGGAGGGTGGTGTTCCGTGGGAGCACGGCGCACAGTCCGTGCCGCCGGACCACCCCCGGTTCGAGCAGCTGATGGCCGGTGCCGTTCGCCGCTTCCCGTTCCTCGACGACGCGGGCGTCATTGCGCTTGTCTGCCATCCGGATGCGATGACCCCGGACGGCAATCCGCTGCTCGGTCCGACCCCGGGCGTGCGGGGGCTCTGGGCCGCCGCCGGGCTTTCCCTGAACGGCTTCGGCGGCGCGGGCGGTCTGGGCAAGGCGCTCGCCGAGCTTGTGACCGAGGGCGAGGCCGAGGTCGACGTCCAGCCGTACCGGCCATGGCGCTTCGGCGGCCCGTACCGCGACGCCGACTTCGCCGCTGCGACTGCGCGCGAGGTCTACAAGTACTACTACCGCCTCCGCTACCCGCTCGACGTCTCGCAGGCGGGCCGGCCCAAACGGCTCAGCGCGCTACACGAGCGTCTCGAGGTGCTCGGGGCCGTGCTCGGCACGAAGAACGGCTGGGAGCGTGCCGAGTACTTCCGTCCGGGGGCGCCGTCCCGTCGCGCCGGCGAGGACCAGCGCGAGGTGGGCTGGGCGCGGCCGCCCTGGTACGACCGCGTCGCGGTCGAGCACCGGGCGATCCGCGAGCGGCTGGGGATGATCGACCTGACATCGTTCGGGAAGCTCGAGACGGGTGACCTCGAGGTGCTCGAGCGTGTGTGCGACAACCGCATCGACCGCCCCGTCGGTGCGGTCGTGTACACGCAACTCGTTGACCAGCGCGGCCGCATCGTCGGCGACGTGACCGTGACCCGGCTCGCGGCCGATCGCTTCCGGATCGTCACCGGCGCCGGCGCGGTCGACAGCGACCGCGGGTTCCTCGAGCTGAACGGCGCGTCGGTCGCCGACGTGACGGAGGACCACGCGGTGATCGGGATCTGGGGCCCTGAGGCACGTACTGCCCTCGCGTCGGTCACCGAGCGCGACGTCTCGAACGACGCATTCCCGTTTCGCACCGCGAAGGAGCTCGAGTTCGGGCTCGCGCAGCGCATCACCTACGTCGGCGAGCTGGGCTACGAGCTCTACGTGCCGCGTGAGCGTGCGGTCGCCGTGTGGGACGCGCTCACCGAGGTAGCGTCGCCCGAGCCGATCGGCTATCAGGCGCTTGACTCGCTGCGCATCGAGAAGGGCTACCGCTCCTTCACCGACATGAGCGGCTCGGATACGCCGTTCGAGGCCGGAGTCGGTTTCTGTGTGGCGACAGGCAAGCTGCCGGCGCTAACGCGCGAGCCGCCGCTGCGGCTGCGCACTCTTGTCGTCGGCGGACGCGAGTACCTGACCGTGTACGGCGGCGAGGCAGTGCACGCCGGAGGGACGGTCGTGGGCCGCGTCCGCAGCGCCGCCTACGGGTTCACCGTCGAACGGAACGTCGCCCTCGCGAAGATCCCGGCGAACCTGAGAGAAGGGACGGAGCTCCAAGTGGACGTGATGGGCGAGCTCGTGCCCGCGGTCGTCACGGCGGACGCGCTCTACGACCCGACGAATCTCCGCATCCGCTCGTGAACTAGCGAGACGTGGGGGCGCCGTGCGGCGCCCCCACGTGTTGCGTTGCTACTTACCGAGCCACTTATTGACGACAGCCATGTGCGACTTCACGTACTTCTCGGCGGCCTTCTGCGGATCCATGTGCTGGCCCGAGATCCAGCTCGAGACCAGGTTCTGGTCTGCGTTCGAGGGCCACCCCCACCGCTTGAGAACCGAGACGGCGGGTGAACCGCTGCTGACGAACTTCTTGCTGAACACCTTCTCCAGCGGGTAGGACGAGTAGGCGCACCGGTACTGCGCGATCGGTGCGTTCGTACTTCCGTCGTCCTGGCAGTTCTTCGGCCGCGCCGGCAGCTTGACTTCGACGAGGTTGAACTCGGCGTTGCGGTACTCCGGCGTCCACCAGTAGAAGATCACCGGCTTCTTCTGCGCGATCAGCTGGCTGTAGCGCGCGACCTCGGCCGTCTCGGCGCCGACCGTCACGTGCTTCAGCTTCAGGCCGAGCGCCTGGATCAGCTGGGTGTCCTTCTGCTCATACGACGGGTCGCCGCCGAGGAACATGCCGCCCGGAGCCTCAGGCGACGCGAACACCTTCTCGTGACCCTTGATGCCCTTCCAGGTCGCGAACGACGGGTACTTCTGGAGCAGGTACTTCGGGATGAACCACCCGATGTGTCCCGTGAGGCCGTTCGAGCCCTCGAGCACGACGGTCTTCTGCTTCGTCGCGTACTGCTTGTACTGCGCGACGTGCTGCCAGTCCTCCAGCACCGCGTCGACCTTGCCCTGCGCCATTGCCTGGTAGACCGGGATCTCGGCGATGTCGGTGACCTTCACCTTGCAGCCGAGGTACTTCTCCAGCACGTACTTGGCGACGTAGGTGTTGGCGGTCGAGCCCGTCCACGCCTGTTCGTTCAGCGTGATCGTGCCGCAGCTCTTTGCCGCACTCGGCTTCGCCGTCGCACCGCTCGCGACGATGAGCCCCGTAACCGCGGCGAGAGCCGCGACGACGCCAACCGTTCCGTAAAGCCACTTCCCTCTCAACTCCGACCTCCCTTCGCTGCACTTCGATTACCTCTTGTGACACGGTCGAGTGCGATGCCCATCGCGAGGATGGCGATCGACGCAACCACACCGATGCCGAACTGGCCGCGCTGCAAGCCTGCGGCGACTGCGTAGCCGAGCGCGCCGGAGCCGACGAGCCCGGCGATCACGACGACTGCAAGGACCATGATGATCCCCTGGTTGACCCCGAGCATGATCGCGTCGCGCGCGAGCGGGATCTTGACCTTGACGAGCGTCTGCAGTCGCGTCGCGCCGAACGCGCCGGCGGCCTCGACCGTCTGCGGCGCGACGTCGAGCACCCCGCGCTCGACGAGTCGCACCACGACCGGGAACGCATAGAGCACTGACGCGATCAGCCCGGGCACATACGAGATCGGGAAGATGTAGACGAACGGGATCACGTAGACGAGCTGCGGCAGTGTCTGCAGGACGTCGTTGACCGGCCGGATGACGCGGCTGACCCACGGGATCTCTGCTGCGAGCACCCCGAGGACGACTCCGATCACGACCGCGATCGCGGTGGCGACGAGCACCTGCGAGAACGTGTCCATCGCGTCCTGCCACTCGCCGATCGCGCCGATCAGCGCGAACATCAGCACCGTGGTGATCGCCGGTCGTAGCCCGCTCAACACGAACGCGATCAGCGTGAGGCCGGCGAGCGTGATGAACCATGGCGTCTCGACGAGGAACGTGTCGAGCGGCTGCAGCATGTGAGCAACGAGGAAGTTGCCGAGCGGGTTCGTGATGTCGTTGAACAGGAACGTCGTCGGCTTCTGGACGTAGTCGAGGACGTTCTGCACCTGGGTGCGCAGCCAGTCCTGGGCCGTCCAGCGCGTGTAGGCCGAGCCGGCGGAGAGGAGGTGGCCGACGACCGCCGCCGCCGTGACGCTCCCGAGTACCGCAGCGGTCAAGATCCGCGCGCGCTTCCGGCCCGCCGCGTCGAGATGCCGCTTGGCGGGATCCGTGCGGTTCGCGATCGCCTCGGTCACTCGGTCGAGGGCGATCGCCATCACGACGATCGCCACTCCGGCGAGGATCGCGAGTGCCGGATCCGAGTTGAGGCCGTTGGTCACCGGCGCGCCGAGACCGCCTTCCGTGTTGATCAATCCCGCGATCACCACCATCGAAAGTGCGAACAGGATCGTCTGGTTGACCGACAGCAGGAGCAGGCGGCGCGCGAGCGGCAGCTGCACCTTCCAGAGCACCTGTCGTCCTGTCGAGCCGAGTGCGAGTGCGGCTTCGACCGTGTTCGCCGGCACGCTGCGGATCCCGAGCGCCGTGATCCGTACCGCCGGCGGCACCGAGTACACCATCGTCGTGATCACCGCGGCCGCCGGGCCGACCGAGAAGAAGATGACGACCGGCATCAGATACGCGAAGGCGGGAATGATCTGCGCCGCGTCGAGGACCGGCGTGATGAATGCGTTGAAGCGGTCGGAACGCCCGGCCACGAGGCCGAGCGGCACGCCGACGAGGAGCGACAGTGCGACGGCCACGAGCATCAGCGCGAGCGTCTGCATGCTGTCGTCCCAGAGCCCAAGCGCGGCGAACGACGCGAAGCTCGCGACCATGATCACGCCCGCGCGCCGGCCGCCGAACCGCCACGCAAGGAGGCCGCCGAGGAGCGTCGTGCCCGGCCACGTAAGCCACTTGGAGAGGAGGTGGTAGAGCCAGCGGACGAGTGTGTCGAGGCCGCTCGAGATCCAGTGGATCAGCTGGTACGCGAAGTTCGGATGAGTCTTCGCGCTCTCCGCTGCGAGCCAGTTCTGCATGTTGTCGAGGTAGTGGGTGAGCGAATGCCAGACGAGCGAGTCGGGCCAGCTCATCGTCCGCGACAGGGTCAGGTGGCAGATCACCATGACGCCGACGGTCGCCGCGACGATCGTGCTGCGACTCCGCCACCATGGCCGGTGGTCGAGCACGATTGCCGGGGAGGCCGCGATCGTGGAAGCGGCGGCCAGGGCGCTACTCCTCGCCTGCGATTGCGGTGAGGACGGCGTCCTTGTCGACGACGCCGACGATCCGGCCGTCGTCGACGGCGCAACATGGCCGTTCGCTCGACGCGATCACCGGCACGGCGTTCCGCACGGTCGTCGCCACGTCGAGCTTCGGCCCGTCCTCCTCGCCGGCGCGCGCCTCGCGCATGATCCAGCGAAGCGTGAGGACGTGGCTGCGCGGGATGTCGCGCACGAAGTTCTCGACGTATTCGTCGGCAGGTGAGCCGACGAGGTCTTCCGGTGTGCCGAGCTGGACGATCCGGCCGTCGCGCATGATCGCGATCCGGTCGCCGAGCCGCAGCGCCTCGGGAAGGTCGTGCGTGATGAACACCGTCGTCTTGCCGGTCTCCTGCTGGAGGCGGATCACCTCGTCCTGCATGTCGCGACGGATGAGCGGGTCGAGTGCGCTGAACGGCTCGTCGTAGAGGAGCACCTTCGGGTCGACCGCGAACGCGCGCGCCAGGCCGACGCGCTGCTGCATGCCGCCGGAGAGCTCGCTCGGGAACTGGCTCGCCGCGTCCTCCAGCCCGACGAGCTTCAGGATCTCCGCGGCGCGCGCGTGGCGCTGCGCCTTCGACACACCTTGCACTTCGAGGCCGAACGCGACGTTGTCGATGACGGTCCGGTGGGCGAGGAGCCCGAAGTGCTGGAACACCATCGACGAGGTGTGACGGCGCAGCTGCAGGAGCTCGTCGTGCGAGGCAGCGGTGACGTCGCGACCGTCGAGCTCGATGCGCCCTGCCGTCGGCTCGATCAGCCGGATCAGCGTACGGACGAGCGTCGACTTGCCGGAGCCGGAGAGGCCCATGACGACGAACACCTCGCCCGGGTACACCTCGAATGACACGTCGCGCACCGCGGCGACGCAGCCGGTCTTCTCGCGGAGCTCGGCACGTGAGAGGTCGGCGTCCGGAGTGCCGATCACCTTCCCGGCGTTCCGGCCGAAGATCTTCCAGATCCCCTCCGCCTTGATGAGCGGCGGGCCGGTGTGTCGCAGGCCGTTAGAAGAGACCGACAATCTCACCCCGTTCGTCGATGTCGACGTTCATCGCCGCGGGCGTCTTGCCGTAGCCCGGCATCGTCTGCATGTCGCCGCAGAGCGCGACGATCCACCCGGCGCCCGTGTACGCACGGAGGTCGCGAACGCCCACGGTGAACCCCACCGGCGCGTTCGCGAGCTTCGGGTCGTGCGAGAGCGAGAGATGCGTCTTCGCCATGCAGATCGGGAGCTCGGTCAGCCCGAGCCTCGTGAACTCCTTGACCTTTGCACGTGCAGCCGGCTGAAGGAAGACCCCGTCGGCCCCGTAGACGCGTTTTGCGATCGCGTCGATCTTGTCCTCGATCGTTGCGTGGAGCGGGTAGATGAAGTCGAAATCGGTCTTCTCGTCCGCTGCGGCAGTCACGATCTCCGCCAGTTCCGCAGCGCCGGCGCCGCCGTGCGAAAAGCCGTCGTTCACCTCACAGCCGTAGGCGCCGCCTTCGAGGGCGAGCTTCTTGACGAGCTCGACTGCCTCGTCGGAGTCGTCCGGGAACCGGTTCACCGCGACGACCGGGTTGATCCCGAACTCGCGGACGATCCCGATGTGGCGCAGCATGTTGGCGGCACCGGTCTCGATCGCGTCGAGGCCGCCGTCGGGATCGCCCGCATGGTGCTTGAGCGCCTTCACCGTCGCGACCAGGACGACCGCGTCTGGCCGGATGTTCCCGAGCCGGCACACGATGTCCATGAACTTCTCCATCCCCATGTCCGAGGCGAAGCCGCTCTCGGTGACGACGTAGTCGGCGAGCTTCAGCGCGACTCGGTCGGCGACTAGGGAGTTGTTGCCGTGCGCGATGTTCGCGAACGGACCGCAGTGCACGAACGCGGGTTGCCCCTCGAGCGTCTGGACGAGGTTCGGCTTGATCGTCTCCTTCAGCAGCACCGCCATCGAGCCGGCGGCGCCGATCTGCTCCGCCGTGACCGGTTCGCCGCCGCGGCTCTGCGCAACGGTAATCGCGCCGAGCCGCCGGCGCAGGTCGAAGAGATCGGCTGCCACCGCGACGATCGCCATCACCTCGGAGGCCGCGGTGATGTCGAAGCCGGTCTGCCTCGGGTAGCCGTTCGCCTTCCCTCCGAGCCCGAGGACGAGGTCGCGCAGCGCGCGGTCGTTGATGTCCATGCAACGGCGCCAGCTCACCGAGAGCGGCTCGATGTCGAGTGCGTTGCCGTGCAGGATGTGCGCCTCGACCATCGCTGCAAGCAAGTTGTTCGCCGCGCCGATCGCGTGGATGTCGCCGGTGAAGTGGAGGTTCATGTCCTCCATCGGCACGACCTGGGTGTAGCCGCCGCCCGCGGCGCCGCCCTTGATGCCGAACACCGGTCCGAGCGATGCCTCGCGCAGGCAGAGCGCCACGTTCTTCCCGAGGTGGCCGAGGCCCTGAGTCACCGAGACCGACGTCGTCGTCTTGCCCTCGCCCGCCTTCGTCGGCGTGATCGCCGTGACATTGATCAGCTTCCCGTCGGGCCGGTCGGCGAGGCGGTCGAGCACGTCGAGGGAGACCTTCGCCTTGTATTTGCCGTACGGGTCGATCTCGTCCGGCAATAGGCCGGCGGCGTCGGCGATCTCGGTGATGGGACGGAGCGTCGCTCGCTGCGCGATCTCCAGCGACGAGGGCATCGTGGCCGACAAAGGCGGTCCTTTCACGAGGGGATGCCTAATATATCTCGATGGCGAATGCAATCCTCTCTCCGCGCACGCGGGAAGTTGCGTCGTTCGCGGACCGCGCGTACTACGCGATTCGCGAGCTGATCGTCACGCTCGAGCTGCCCCCCGGCGCCGTCGTACGCGAGCCTGAGCTGACGGAGCGGCTCGGCATCGGCCGCACGCCCGTCCGCGAGGCGCTACGCCGGCTCGCACAGGAGCGGCTCGTCGAGGTGTTCCCGCGGCGTGGCATGTTCGTCACGGAGGTCGATGCACGCGACCTGGCTCGGCTGTGCGAGGTGCGCCTCGCGCTCGAGCCCGAGGCCGCGCGGCTTGCCGCAGAGCGGGCGACTCAGGCCGATCTGGCCGAGCTACGCGCTGTTCTCGCGGAGCTCGACGGTGGGCGCAAGCGCGACCCACGGGCGCTCATCGACCTCGACGAGCGGATCCATCGCGCGATCTACCACGCGAGCCACAACCCGTATCTCGCGGAGACGCTCGAGCAGTACTACGCGCACGCGCTCCGGATCTGGATGGTGGCACTCGCCCGCACCGACATCGGTGCAGCGGTCGGCGGGCATCACGCCGTTCTCGAGGCTGTTGTGCGCGGTGACGGCGCGCGGGCCGGTCGGCTCATGCGCGAGCACGTCGAGTCCTTCGAGGAGGCCGTTCGTGACGTCCTCCTCGCGGAGTGATATATCAGCGGTATGACTGACTCCTCCTCGCTGCCCGCGAGCGCCCGCGCCGTCGTCGTCGGCGCCGGGATCGTCGGGAACAGCCTCGTCTACCACCTCGCGCGACTCGGCTGGCGCGACCTCGTGCTGATCGACAAGGGGCCGCTCCCGAACCCGGGCGGCTCGACCGGCCATGCGTCCAACTTCATCTTCCCGGTCGACCACTCGAAGGAGATGACTCAGCTCACTGCCGATTCGGTGCGGCAGTACAAGGAGTGGGACGTCTTCACCGAGAGCGGCGGCATCGAGGTTGCGCGCACGGAAGAGCGCATGCAAGAGCTGCAGCGACGCATGTCGTCGGCGAAAGCATGGGGGATCGACGGCTGCGAGCTCATCACACCGGCGCGCGTCAAGGAGCTCGTGCCGTACATCGACGAGTTCGTGATCGTCGGCGGCTTCTACACACAGGGTGTCGGGATCGTCGATTCGCTGCGCTTCGGGACGATCGCGCGCGAGCAGGCGCAGGAGCTCGGCGCGCTGCAGGTGTTCGCGAACACCGAGGTGCTCGGAATCGACGTCGCCGGCGGCCGTGTCACGGGGCTGCACACGTCGAAGGGCGACATCGCCACCGGCACGATCGTCATCTGCTGCGGCGTGTGGGCGCCGAAGATCGCGCGCATGGCGGGCGCGTCGATTCCGCTCACGCCTGCGGTGCATCAGATGA
>DASXOW010000039.1:0-19160 GCA_036493955.1 Gaiellaceae bacterium | reverse complement strand
CCGCACACAGAAGCCTTACAGCCCCGCCGTAGGCTCGCCCGGACCGTGGGTCGGAGCATGAGACTGCGGATCCTGATCGGCGTCGGCGTCGCCGCGCTGTCGCTCGCGGCTGCGGTCGCGCGGCCGCTTCCGGCCGCCGCGGCCACCCCGTGCTGGAAGGCGCTCCTGAATGACTGGTACGACGGCCGGATCGACAACACGTATCCGCTCCATTGCTACTCGGAGGCGCTGACGCACCTGCCCGCGGACGTACAGACCTACTCGAGCGCCCACGACGACATCCTCCGTGCTCTCCAGAACGCGAAGGCAGAGCTGAAGAAGAACGGGACGAAGATCACTCCGAACACCCCCGTGCCGCCGGCGTCGAAGCCGACGACGACGCCCACCAAAACGGGGACCACGTCCACGAACTCGAACACCACGACAGGCACCACACCGCCCGGCCGGAAGCCTCCGAACGGCGGCCTCCCGAGCGCCGTCGACAAGGTGAACCACTCGAGCCCGTCGTCCGTGCCCCTGCCCCTGATTGTGCTCGGAGCGCTCGCCCTGCTGCTGGTTGCGGCCGGCGGGATCGGCCTGCTGGCCAAGCGCCGCCAGGGCCGCTAATTGGCCGTTTTTTCCGCTCTGTGAGCCGTTTTCCGGCGGGTACCATGTCCGTCCGGTGCTGGTTCTAGGGTCCCTTTCCCTTTCAAGACCGGCACTCACGATGTTCGCGCGCCAGTCACGCGCGGAGGAGGCAACATGGCGTCCACGGAGCTTTCCAAGACAGCACAGCAAATGACCGTCTCGATCCATCCCGATGAGCTGATCAACAGCGTCATCGACGAGGACGCCAGCCTCGCCGTTCGCAGGCATTTCACGATCGAAGGCCGCGACCCCTACGACGAGGTCGACTGGGAGACGCGCGACGCGCACATCCCCGGCAAGAACGGGCCGGCGTTCGAGCAGCGCGGCGTCGAGTTCCCCAAGTTCTGGTCGCAGACGGCGACCAACATCGTCGCGCAGAAGTACTTCCGCGGCCGCATGTCGAGCCCGGAGCGCGAGCGCTCGGTCAAGCAGATGATCGGCCGGATCGTCACGACGGTCGGCACGTGGGGCCGCGACGGCGGCTACTTCGCGACCGAGGCCGAGGCGCAGACGTTCGAGGACGAGCTGAAGGCGATCCTCGTGAACCAGCTCGCCGCGTTCAACTCGCCGGTCTGGTTCAACGTCGGGTTCGAGGAGAAGCCGCAGTGCTCCGCCTGCTTCATCCTGTCGATCGACGACTCGATGGACGCCATCCTCGACTGGATCCGGCGCGAGGGGATCATCTTCCGCGGCGGCTCGGGCTCGGGCGTCAACCTGTCCAGGCTCCGCTCCTCGAAGGAGCAGCTCTCGAAGGGCGGCTATGCGTCTGGCCCGGTGTCGTTCATGCGCGGCGCCGACGCGTCCGCCGGGACGATCAAGTCGGGCGGCAAGACGCGCCGCGCGGCGAAGATGGTCGTCCTCGACGTCGACCATCCCGACATCGTCGAGTTCATCTGGTGCAAGGCGCACGAGGAGGAGAAGGCGCGCGTCCTCGAGGCTGCCGGCTACGACATGTCGCTCGACTCACCCGACTGGGCGTCGATCCAGTACCAGAACGCAAACAACTCGGTTCGCGTGTCGGACGCGTTCATGGAAGCGGTCGAGAACGACGCCGACTGGAACCTCACCGCGCGCACCGACGGCGCGGTCGTCGACACGATGAAGGCGCGGAAGCTCCTGCACGACATCGCCGAGGCAGCGTGGCGCTGCGCGGACCCGGGCGTGCAGTACGACACGACGATCAACTCGTGGCACACGCTTCCGAACACGGGACGTATCAATGCCTCGAACCCGTGCTCCGAGTACATGTCGATCGACGACTCGGCGTGCAACCTCGCGTCGCTGAACCTGATGAAGTTCCGCCGCGAGGACGGCGAGCTCGACGTCGAGGCGTTCGAGCATGCCTGCGACGTGGTGTTCCTCGCGCAGGAGATCCTCGTCGGCAACTCGTCGTATCCGACGCCGGAGATCGAGAAGAACGCCAAGGCGTATCGCCAGCTCGGTCTGGGCTATGCGAACCTCGGTGCGCTCCTCATGGCACGCGGTCTCGCCTACGACTCGGACGAGGGTCGGGCGTATGCAGCCGCGATCACCGCGTTGATGACCGGCCGTGCGTACCGCAAGTCGGCCGAGATCGCGAAGCGCATGGGGCCGTTCGCCGGCTATCGCCCGAACGCAGGGGCAATGGTCAGCGTCATCTCGAAGCACCGTGCAGCGGTCGGCAACATCGCGCACGCCGAGACGGTGCCGGCCGACCTGATCGGTGCCGCGCGGAAGGCGTGGGACGACGCGCTCGACCTCGGCGAGGTGTACGGCTACCGGAATGCGCAGTCGACGGTGCTCGCCCCGACCGGGACGATCAGCTTCATGATGGATTGCGACACGACGGGCGTCGAGCCGGACTTCTCGCTCGTCAAGTCGAAGAAGCTGGTCGGGGGCGGCGAGATCACGATCGTCAACAAGACGGTGCCGCTCGGGCTCGAGAAACTCGGGTATGCGCCGAGCGAAGTCGACGAGATCGTCGCTTACATCGACGAGCGCAACACCGTCGTCGGCGCGCCCTACGTGAAGAGCGAGCACTTCCCGGTGTTCGACTGCGCCGTCGGCGAGCGGGCGATCCACTACCGCGGCCACGTGAAGATGATGGGCGCGATCCAGCCGTTCATCTCGGGCGCGATCTCGAAGACGGTGAACCTGCCCGAGACCGCGACGATCGACGAGGTCGCCACGCTGTACACCGAGGCCTGGCAGCTCGGCGTCAAGGCGATCGCGATCTACCGCGACAACTGCAAGGTTGCGCAGCCGCTCTCAGGGAAGAGCGAGAAGGGCCAGCAGGTGCTCGCTCCCGTGGGTGGCGCCGCGCCAAGGCGCCGCCGGCTGCCGGAGGACCGCACCGAGGTCGGGCGCAAGTTCCGCGTCGGCGAGCACGAGGGCTACATCCACGTCGGCGTTCACGACGACGGCACGCCCGGCGACATCTTCGTCGATATCGCCAAGGACGGCACGACGATGGCCGGCCTGATGAACTCGCTGATGATCGCGGTCTCGATGGGTCTGCAGTACGGCGTACCGCCAGAGGTCTACGTCTCGAAGCTTTCGCACCTCCGCTTCGAGCCGTCGGGCCCGACGAACGACGCCGACATCCGCACCGCGAAGTCACTCGTCGACTACATCTTCCGCTGGTTCGGCAAGAAGTTCCTCGACGTCGACCAGCAGGAGGAGGCGGGGATCCTGTCCGCCGAGGTCCGGGCGAAGCTCGCCGACCAGTACGCCAACGGCGGGGCGACCTCGGTTGCCGAGGCACCCGCGCCCGGCCAGACCGCGCTCTTCAACTCCTTCGAGGATGCGATCGAGTGCAACCGCTGCGGCGGCCGCATGGTGCGCGCAGGCACGTGCTACACGTGCCGCGACTGCGGCACGTCGACCGGCTGCGGCTGAGCCGACCTCGCATGCCCGTACTGACTGGGGCCGCCACGACGCGGCCCCAGTCGGTCTCCCCCCGACTAATGGCTAGGGCAGCTTGATCTTGACGACCTTGAGGAGCTTGTGGGCGCTCCACGTGCCGCCGGCCCGCCCGCTCGCCCAGTGACCCGACATCTTCAGCCCGGCGGCGTTCACCGTCCCGGTGTAGGTCGCCCCGACACCGACGGCGCCGAACCTGATCCCTGACCTCGTGACGCTGCCCGTGATTGGGTAGTTCCCCGACGGTTTCGAGAGCTTGATCCCTCCCGTGAGCTTTCCGCTGCGGGGGTTCTGCGTCCAGGTCACGGTGAACGTGCCCGAGACGGCGCCGCCGTATGTCCCGGACCACGTGCCGGTGAGCGTCGGCGTGGCGCTCCGGGTGGTGGCGGCCGTCACCGCGCCGGCGAGAGCGAGCAGGGCGACCGTGAAGACCGCGGCTGCGATGGAGATCCTGCGGCGATGCATTGCTGATGCCTCCCTTTTGGTCTGATGCGTCCTGCCAGCGAGTTTGCGCCGCGACGGGCGTTGGCGAAAGGCGGGAGCTCCCTACGAAATCGCCGAGGGCTCTACCCTGCCGTCATGGTCGCGGTCGTCGTCCCCGGCAGCACCCTGCGACGCACACGCGAGCGTCTGGTCCGCGGAGCGGAACGCACCGCCCGGCGATTCCACGCCGAGCTCGTCGTCTTCAGCGGGCAGGACGAGGCGGAGCACATGCGGAACCTGTGGCGCGGGCCAGACGTCGAACTCGTGGTCGACGAGACGGCGACCACCACCGCCGAGAATGCGGCGCGGACGCTGCCCGCCCTGATCGAGCGAGCTGTGCGGGAGGCGATCGTCGTCTGCGCACCCGCACACGCGTTGCGTGCAGGCTGGATCTTCCGGCGGCTCTACGGTCCACACGGGATTCGCGTCCGCGTCCGGCCGGCCCGCGTGCTGCCGACGCCTGCCGCGCTCGTCTACGAGCTCGGAGCGGCGACCGTCGCCCGCCGGCAGGTCAGGCAGCACCGATGAGCGACACGCTCGTCTTCATCCCGGCCTGGAACGAGGAGGACAACCTTCCCGCGGTCCTCGACGCGCTGCACCGCGAGCTGCCGGACAGCGACGTGCTCGTCGTCGACGACGGCTCGACCGATCGAACCGCCGAGGTCGCACGCGCACACGGCGCGGAGGTGCACTCACTCGGGACGAATCTCGGCCTGCGCTTCGGTATCGCCGCGGGCTACCGATACGCGCTCGAGCATGGGTACGCGTACTGCGGCCGCGTCGATGCAGACGGGCAGCATCCACCCGGGGAGCTCGTTCGGCTACTCGCAATGGTCCGGCGCGGGGAGTGTGATGTCGCAGTCGGCTCGCGCTTCGTCTCCGGCGACGGCTATCCGGCCTATCGCTACCTCCCAAGCCCCGCGCGCCGATTCGGAACGGCGGTGCTCCGTCGCGCGATGCGGCTGGCGCTCGGCCGGACGTTCGGCGATGCCACGAGCGGCCTCTACGTGGTCAATGCACTCGCGCTACCGCTGCTGGCCGAGAACTACACGAGCCGGGCGCCGGAGGTGGAGGCGCTCGTCCGGATCGCCAACGCCGGCCTCCACCTCGAGGAGGTTCCGGTCGTGATGGAGGCGCGCGCGAGCGGCGAGTCGAAGCTCCGTGGCTCGAAAGCGGTGAAGCTCGTTCTCACCGTCGCCGGCACGCTCCTCGCGGCGAAGCTCGTCAGGCGCCGATCTCAGTAGAAGCCTTCGCGACGCGCATAGCGCTCGGTGCGCGCGCGTTCGTACTCCTCTACGTCGAGGTCGGGGTCGGCGATCGAAGCGAGGATCGCGCCGGACTTCGGAAGCTCTGAGCGGTCGACGTGCTTCTCGGGGTTCCACAGGTCCGAGCGGACGAGCGCCTTCGAGCACTGCGTGAACGCCTCGTCGATCTCCACGAGGATCCCGAGCTTCGGCGCCTTACCTTCGACCGTGCTCGCGGCGAGCAACTCCCTGTCGTCCACGATCCGCGCGCGGCCGTTCACGCGGAACGAGTCGCCGATCCCAGGGATCAGGAACAGCAGCCCGATGCGCGGATCCTCGAGCAGGTTCGTGAGCGTGTCGGCGAGCTTGTTCCCCGGCCGGTCGGGGATCAGCAACGTGCGCTCGTCGAGGATGCGCACGAAGCCGGCGGGGTCGCCGCGCGGCGACACGTCGAGCCCGCCGCCCGGGCGTGACGTCGCGACGCAGACGAACGGCGAGCGCTCGACGAACTGCCTGGTGAGGTCGTTCAGCCGGTCGGCGATCTTCGCGGCGACGAGGTCACTCGGCTGCCCGATCACTTCGCGAAGCGCGCGCTCGTCTGCGACTGCCACCCAGCGAGGATAGCCACGCGACCACGGCCGACTCGAGCCCAGCACGGTCCGCTTTGAGGCCGTGGTCGCCCGCGATGCGCACGACGGTGCGCCCCGGCGCATCGGGCGGCATCCCGAACGGGTCGCGCTCGCCCTGGATCACGAGTACGGGGACAGCCACGGCGTCGAGCTCATCGAGCCGACTCTTCTCGGGCCGACCCGGCGGATGAACCGGGAAGGCGAGGCACAGCACCCCGGCCGCTCCACTCGCCGCTGCGGTCCGGCAGGCGACGCGAGCACCCGAAGACCGTCCGCCCGTGACGACCGACAAACCGGCGAGCACACCACCGCACAGCTCTATGACGACCGCGGTCCAGGCAGCGTCCAGCTGCGCTGCCGGGGCAGGCGATCGACGACCTGCGACGCGGTACGGCTGCTCGACGAGCGCCACCGATAGCCCGGTCGCAACAGCCGCGCGCGTCGCGGCCACCAGATCCGGTGCGTTGACACCGCCGCCGGCGCCGTGGCCGAGGACGAGGCCGCCGCGCGCACCGTCGGCCGGATGCAGATGCGCGCGCGCGGGGCCGTGCGGTGTTGCGATTTCGAGAACCTCGGTCACGGTCCCGACAGTCTCACGCAACCGGAGCTATCGTCGAGCCGAGGTGACGAGACGCTCCGCACGCTGGCGCCGCCGGTTCATCTGGCTGCTCGTGGCAGCCGTGCCGATCACCGGGATCGCGCTCGTGGTGGCGCTCGTGCCCGAGCGGGGGGCAATCGAGGACGCGATCACGACCGACGAAGGACCGGCGCAGCTTGCCGACACCCACGTCTACCACCTGAGCCGCGCCGACCGCGCGAAGATCGACGCACTGCTGGACCGCTTCATCCCGGCCGCGGTCGAGCGTCGCTCGGCGAAGACCGCGTGGGCGCTCGCAGGTCCGGAGCTGCGCGCCTACTCGAGCGTCGCCCGGTGGCGGGCAGGCAACTCGCCGGTGCCGCAGTACCCCGCGCGCGGCACGAAGTTCCATTACTGGACGGTCGTGTATGTCGGGAAGAACGAGGTGCTCTTCAACATCCTTCTGCACCCCCGCCCGAAGGTGATCCTCCCGTCGTATGAGCTCTCGGGGCAAGTGGTTCGCCACGGAACGGACTGGCGCGTCAACCGCCTCTACACGATCGCGACGTTCAGCCATCCGAGCGCGAAACGGACGCAGGTCGTCGGCCCGAACGACTTCGCCGCCCCGGCGAGCAGCCCGAGCCCGGCGACGAATCACGCACGCCTCTCCCATTGGTACGCGATCCCGCTGTTCGTCATCTTCGGCGGCGTCATCCTCTTCCCGCTCAGCCTCGGCGCCGTCGCGCTCGTCCGCAGCCGCCGGTTCCGCCGTGCAGCTGCAGGCCCGTAGGGCCGATCCGTAGGATTCGACCTCGTGAAGCGGACCCGGCGCGAGTTCCTGACAGCGGCCGCAGGCGCAGGGCTCGGGCTCGCATTCCCGCGCCTTGCTGCCGCAACCCAGCAGGCGACCGGCGTCGCGACCTTCCTATCCGAGCCGTCGTTCCAGGTTCCGACGCTCAGCGTCCTCAAGCGGTCAAGCCCCAGCGCGGGCGCGCTGTTCGTGACGACGCTGACCGGACCTGGTCAGCGCGGGCCGATGATCCTCGACGACCACGGGCAGCTCCTGTGGTTCAAGAAGACGAAGAACGTCGCGATCAACTTCCGCCGTCAGATCTACAAGGGACGCCCGGTACTCACGTGGTGGGAGGGAACGATCTCGAACATCGGCACGGGCCAAGGCGAGGGCGTCATCGTCGACTCGACCTACAAGGAGATCGCCCGCGTCCGCGCCGGCAACGGGCTCGCTGCGGACGTGCACGAGTTCCTGATCACCGCCGACAACACCGCACTGATCACGATCTATGCGGAGAAGACGGTCGACCTGACACCGATCGGCGGCCCCGCTGCGCACCCCACGCTCGACTCGATCATCCAGGAGATCGACATCGCGACCGGCAAGGTGCTCTTCGAATGGCACAGCCTCGACCACATCGGGATCACGGACAGCTGGTCGCCGATCCTCACGCCGTTCGACTATTTCCACATCAACTCGATCGACGTCGACCTCGACGGCAACCTGCTCGTCTCGGCACGCAATACGTGGGGCGTCTACAAGCTCGACCGGAAGTCGGGCGCGGTGGTCTGGCAGCTCGGCACCAAGTCGACGGACTTCCAGCTCGGTCCCGGCGTGCAGTTCATGTACCAGCACGATGCGCGCGCGCATCCCGACGGCACGATCACGCTCTACGACGACGGGCCGGGTAACGCGTCGCACCAGTCGCGCGCGATCCGCATCGGCTTGAGCATGGCCGATCGCCGCGCGGTGTTGCTGCAGGAGTTCCTCCACCCGAGCCCGATCACCGCGGTCGCGATGGGGAACGCACAGTTCCTCGCGAACGGGAACGTCGTCGTCGGCTGGGGAACGGCGCCGTTCGTGACCGAGTTCGGCCCGCTTGGCGACGTGCGGTTCGACGCGACGTTCGAAGGCGGCGCCTGGAACTACCGCGCCTTCCGCAACACCTGGGCCGCGAAGCCGTCGCATCCACCGTCGATCGCCGTCAAGCGGCATGGTGCCGGTGCGACGGTGTACGCGAGCTTCAACGGCAGCACCGAGACGGCGTACTGGAGCGTCGTCGGTGGCCCGGCGCGCAATGCGCTCAGGCCGGTAACGGTCGCGAAAAAGGACGGGTTCGAGACGGCGATCTCGGTGCGCAACGCGCCGGCCCACATCGCCGTGAAGGCACTCGACGCCCACAAGCGTCCGATCGCGACGTCGCGTGTCGTCTGAGACGACCCGCAGCGTCGGGCTTCCCGACGGGCGCTCACTCGAGGTGCACGAGCTCGGCGACCCCGGCGGGTTCCCGATCGTCTTCCACCACGGCACTCCCGGCGCCGGGACGATCTACGAGCGCTGGGCGGCACCCGGCGTGCGCGTCATCGCCTACGACCGCGCCGGCTACGGCGGTTCGACGCGTCAACCGGGCCGGGCCGTCGTCGACGTCGTCGCCGACATCACCGCGGTCGCCGACACGCTCGGGCTCGAGCGGTTTGCGACCTGGGGGCTCTCGGGAGGCGGGCCTCATTCGCTCGCGTGCGCCGCACTCTGCGACGAGCGCCTCGTGGCCGCGGCAACGCTCGCCGGGGTCGGGCCTTGGGGTGCAGACGGCCTCGACTGGCTCGCGGGCATGGGCGAAGGGAATCTCAAGGAGTTCGACCTCGTGCTCGCCGGCGAAGAATCGTTGCGACCTGCGCTCGAGCGCGAGCGCGGCGACCTGCTCGGCACTACCGCAGAGCAACTCCGAGACGCGATGGCCCCGCACCTCAGCCCGACGGACAGCGACGCGCTCACGGCGGGCCTCGCCGAGTACTTCCACTCGAACATGACGCACGCCCTCGGGATCGGCGCCGACGGCTGGATCGACGACAACCTCGCATTCGTCAAGCCGTGGGGGTTCGAGCTGGCCGAGATCGAGCGGCCCGTCCTCGTCGTGCAGGGCGGCGAGGACCTAATGGTGCCGCGACAGCACGGGGAATGGCTTGCGGCCAACATTCCGGGGTGCGAGTCGCGCATCGACGACGCGCACGGTCATCTCACGCTCGCCGAGCATCTCGTGCCGGAGGTCCACAGCTGGCTGCAGTCACACAGCTGAATAGCGCCTTCAACGCGACGGCGCGGAAGGCGATCCTGGCGGCCGCCGACAGCAGGCGCGTGCAGTCGCTCGTCCGGCGGCACGGCATGCGGCTCGGAGCAGGGCGGTTCGTGGCGGGAGAGACACTCGATGAGTGCATCGCCGTGTTGCGCCGCCTGAACGACCAGGGCCTGTACGCGAACACGACGCTGCTCGGCGAAGGCGTTCTCGAGCCGGGCGCGACCGAGCGCGTCGTCTCGGCGTACGAGGAAGTGCTCGACCGGATCGCCGCCGAGGAGCTGCGCGCAAACGTCGCCTTGAAGCTGACGCACCTCGGCCTCGAGATCGACGAGGAGCTCGCCTACGCGAACATGGCGCAGCTGCTCGGCAAGGGCGAGTTCATCCGCATCGACATGGAGCAGTCCCAATTCGTCGACGCGACCGTTCGCATCTACCGCCGCCTTCGCCACGACGGCTTCGACAACGTCGGCACCGTCCTGCAGGCCTATCTCTACCGGACTCCGGACGATCTCGACTCGCTGCTCTCGCTCGCCCCAAACCTGAGGCTCGTCAAAGGTGCCTACCTCGAGCCCACGGACATCGCGTACCCGCGCAAGGCGGATGTTGACGCGGTGTACGCGCGCCTAGCCGAGCGCATGCTCTCCGGCACCGGCCACGTCGCGATCGCGACGCACGACGAGACGCTGATCGACCACACGATCCGCTACACGGAGGAGCACGGCATCCCGCGCGACCGGTTCGAGTTCCAGATGCTGTACGGCGTGCGGACGCAGCTGCAGCTCGACCTCGTCCGTCGCGGCTACAAGGTGCTCGTCGCGACGCCGTACGGCCCGGAGTGGTACCCGTATCTCATGCGGCGACTGGGCGAGCGGCCCGCGAACCTCCTGTTCTTCGTGAAGAACACGTTCCGCGGGTAGTGGCGGTCCTCGACCGCGTCTCGATCCACGGCTTCCGCGGCGCGCGCGACGTCGAGCTCGAGCCGGGCGCCGTGTGCGTCCTCGTCGGCGAGTCGTCGTCCGGCAAGTCGACCGTCCTCGCGGCGGTCTGGACGCTCCTCGAAGCGGCGGCGCCGATGCCGACCGTCGCCGACCTCTCGCACGGGTACACCCGGATCCACGTCGAGGCGGACGCGGGCGGCCGAACGCTCTTCCTCGACTCGAAGCCGCCCGGCACGCTCAACCTGAATCGCGAGGGAGCGCCGCCGGCGCTGTTTTTCCCCGCGAACCTGCGCGTGACGTCGCTCCTCGCGCCGACGGACCGGCATGCCAAGCGGGCGGTGTCGGTCGTCGAGGAGCGACGGACCGAAGACGGTGGGCTGTCGCTCGTGCGCGCGGTCGCCGCCCTTGCCGACGCACGCATCCGGGGGCACGTGATCCTGATCGAGGAGCCGGAGCTCTACCTGAGCCCGCCGTCGCAGCGCCACCTGCACACGCAGCTTCATCGACTCGCCGCGCGCGACCGCAATCAGGTGCTGTACTCGACGCACTCCCCGGTCTTTCTCGGCGTCGACCGGCTCGAACAACTGGTGCTCGTCCGCCACGACCACCGAACGGGGACGACGCTCCTCCAGCCCGACGAGCTCCCGCAGGATCAGGCGCTCCGTCTGTTCACCGAGCTCGACGCGGAGCGGGCGGAGATCTTCCTCTCGCGCGCGGTGATGCTCGTCGAAGGACGAACCGAGAAACTCGCGTTTCCGTTCGTGTTCCGCGCGCTCGGCTTCGACGCCGATCAAGAGGCGATCGCGATCATCGACTGCGCGGGCAAAGGGAACATCCCGCTGTTCGCCGAGGTCTGCAACGCGTGCCAGATCCCGTACGTCGTCGTGCACGACCGCGATGCGGCACGCGGCCAGCCCCCGACCGAGGCCGAGCGGATCTCGAACGAGGCGATCGTGCGCGCCGCGGGCCGCCGCCGCACGATTGCGCTTGTCCCGGACTTCGAGGGCGTGGCGGGCGTGCGCGCGCGACGTGCAAAGCCGGCCGCCGCGTTCAGGCGGTTTCAGGACGGGAACGGCGACGTCCCGGGTGCGCTCCGGCAAGCCGTCGAGCGGGTAGTCGCGAGCGCGCGCCGCGCGCCGCGGACGACCCGCGGCGCCTAGCTACTTCCCAGCCCGACCCCGTTGCTCGCGTTGGCGGGGGTGCGGTTCTCCATGATCGCGTCGACGATTCCGTACTCGACGGCCTCTTCCGGCGTCATGAAGCGATCGCGGTCGATGTCCTTCATCACCTGCTCGACGTCCTGGTTCGTGTGGCGCGAGATGATCTCTGCCATCCGCCGCGTCATCGAGAGGACTTCGCGCGCGGCGATCTGGATGTCCGCCGGCGTGCCGCGGTACCCCGCCGAGCCCTGGTGGATCATGATCTTCGCGTTCGGCAGCGCATAGCGCTTCCCCGGCGCGCCGCCGCTGAGGATCATCGCCGCCGCGCTCATGCCCATCCCGAGGCAGACCGTCGACACGTCCGACTGCACGTACTGCATAGCGTCGTAGATCGCCATGCCGGCATACGCTGAGCCGCCCGGCGAATTGACGTAGAGCGAGATGTCGCGGCCCGGATCCTGCGCGTCGAGGTGCAGAAGCTGCGCCGCGATCAGGTTCGCGATGTCGTCGTTGACCTCTTGCCCGAGGAAGACGATGCGCTCCCGCAGCAGCCGCGAGTAGATGTCGAACGACCGCTCGTGCCGCCCGTCCTGCTCGACCACCATCGGAATGACTGAGCCCACCAGCATGCGACCTCCCTGTAATGTGCAACCTATTCGTTGCATAATAGCGCAACTAGGAGGTTGCACATGAGCGTAGGCTTGACGGAGCTCAGCAAAGAGCGCAGGCGCCGACATGCGCGGCGCCGGAGCGGGAAATGATTCGTAAGGAGATTGTCCTGCCTGCCACACGCGACGACGTGTGGGCTGCGCTCACAGACGAAGAAAGGCTCGAGGACTGGTTCGCGAACGACGTCGAGCTCGACCTGCGTCCCGGCGGCGGCGCGAGCTTTCGCTGGTCGAACGGCGAGGAGCGGCATGCGACGGTGACCGAGGTGGAGCCCGAGCGGCGCCTCGCGTTCGACTGGGAGGACGAGGGAACGGTCGAGTTCACGCTCGACGACGACGTCGACGGCACGAGGCTCGTCGTCGTGGAGTCGTCGCCCGCGTGGTCGACCGCGCTCGAGCTCCAGGCAGCCGCGTTCGCGCTTGTCTGATCCCCTGGGACAGGTCTTCGGCGCGCTCGCCGACCCGTCGCGCCGCCAGGTGATCGGCTACCTGTCGGCGCGAGGCACCGCGACCGCGACCGAGCTGACGGGTGAGCTGCCGATGACGCGGCAGGCGGTCGCGAAACATCTCGCGACGCTCGCCGACGCGGGGCTCGTCGAATCGGAGCGTCGCGGCCGCGAGACGCGGTTCCGGCTGACGGACGCCGGCGCGGAATGGGACGATCGCCTCGACGCACTCCGGTCACACCTCACACGCCACCGCAGATGAGCCTCTACGACACCGTCCGCGACCTGCCGCTCCGCATCGACGGCTATCGCCTCGAGCCGCTCGAGCACGAGGTGGCGCGTGGGTTCACGCTGAAGCGGACGGTCGTCGTGCTGTACGGCGAGGGAGAGGAGGGACGCGGCGAGGAGGTCGACTACGACCCGCGCGCGCAAGAGCAGTTCCAGGCCGACGACGGGAAGCTGCCCTTCCCGGGCGAGCACACGCTTGACTCGTTCTCGTTGCTCCAGGCCGGCCAGACCGAGTACCGGCGGTGGGGGTTCGAGTCGGCCGCGCTCGACCTTGCGCTCCGCCAGGCCAACCTTGCACTGGGTGACGCGATCGGCCGTCAGCCGCAGCCGCTTCGATTCGTCGTCTCGACGCGCACGGCGAACGTCCCGGACTGGCTCGACCTGTATCCCGACCTGCATTTCAAGCTGGACCCAGATCGCGACTGGACGGACGAGGTCATCTCGACGCTGCGCAACGTCGAGACGGTCGACTTCAAAGGGATCTACCGCGGTGCGTTCGGCGGGCCACCGGACGCCGAGCTCTACGCGCGCGTCTCCGCCGCTTTCTCCGACGCCTGGATCGAGGATCCCGCTCTGACACCGGAGACGATGCGCGCGCTCGAGCCGCACCGCGACCGCATCACGTGGGACGCCGCGATCCACGAGTGGAGCGACGTCGAAGCGCTCCCGTTCAAGCCGAAGTGCCTGAACTGCAAGCCGTCTCGGTTCGGCTCGGTGAAGCGGCTCTTCGACTTCTACGACGCGTGTGCGCGCGAAGGGATCGCGCTCTACGGCGGCGGTCAGTTCGAACTCGGCCCCGGTCGGGACCAGATCCAGCTCCTCGCCTCGCTGTTCCACGCCGACGCGCCGAACGACGTCGCACCGCGCGAGTACAACGCCGCGTCACCTGTGGCCGGCCTGGAAGCCTCGCCGGTCCTGCTCGAATCGAAGCTTGGCTTTCGAGGTTGATCCGCCACCCGGAGTACACCCGCGAGCGGCTCGCCGCGACGTCGGGACGGCTGTGGGACGGCGTCAGGGCCGAAAGGATCGCTCCAGACGAGCTGCTCGTTGCAGGGCCTGTCGGCCGCATTTCCCATGACGAGGCGCAGCACCTCGACTACAGGCCGGCCGTCCCCGGAGAGCACCTCGGGCCGCTGTGGGCGACGCATTGGTTCCAGCTCACCGCGACCGTACCTGCCCGGTGGAGCGGCGGCCGGGTCGACCTGCTGTGGGCTTCGCCCGCCGAATCGACTCTCTGGATCGACGGACAAGCTGTCCAGGGCCTGCACGGCGTCCAGCCGCACGAGCGGCCCGACGCCACCGTGCTGGACGAAGCCCACGGTGGGGAGTGCCTGAAGCTCGCACTCGAGCTCGGCTGCAACGGGCTGTTCGGCGACCTGGGCGCACCACCCACGGTCGAGCGATGCGAGCTCGCGCTCTTCGACGCCGACGCGTGGCAGCTCTACTTCGACTTCGAGGTGCTGCGCGCGTTGGAGGCATCCGATGCGGCAGACCCAGGGTTCATCGGCCATCTGCGGGCGGAGCTGAACCGCTTTTGCAACCAAGGCGATCCGGCGATACTCGCAGCGCTCTACGAGCACGGGACGGCAAGCCGGGTACACGAGATGGTCGCGATCGGGCACGCGCACATCGACACTGCCTGGCTATGGCCGCTCGCCGAAACACGGCGCAAGCTCGTGCGCACATTCAGCAGCCAGACCCGTTACATGGACGCCTACCCGGAGTACCGCTTCGCCTGCTCGCAGGCACAGCACTACGTGTGGATCGAGGAGAGCGACCCCGATCTCTGGGAACGCATCGTCGAAAAGGTGCGCTCGGGCCAGTTCGTCCCAGTCGGAGGCACGTGGGTCGAACCGGACTGCATCCTCACCTCGGGGGAATCGCTGCTTCGTCAGTTCATGCATGGGCAGCGATATTTCGAGGAGACGTTCGGCGTTCGCTGCCGCGAGTTCTGGTCGCCCGATGCGTTCGGGTACTGCGGCCAGCTCCCGCAGCTGCTCCGGCTCTCGGGCATCGACCGCTTCGTGACGCAGAAGCTCTCGTGGAACCGCTTCAACCCGCCGGACACCCACACGTTCACCTGGCAAGGGATCGACGGAAGCGAAGTGCTCGCGCATTACCCACCTGCGAACACGTACAACAGCGAAGCTTCGGTCGACGAGGTGGTGCGGGCGGAGCGCGATTTCCACGATCACGACTCGAGCGGCACGAGCATGCTCGTCTACGGCTATGGGGACGGCGGCGGCGGTCCGACGCGCGCGATGCTCGAGCGACTGCGGCGCATGCGGAACCTCCAAGGCCTGCCTCGCATACGCACCGGGACGAGCGACGAGTTCTTCTCGACTCTCGAGACCGAAACCACACAACGACCAACCGTCGTCGGCGAGCTGTACTTCGAGTTTCACCGCGGGACCTACACCTCGCAAGCGTTTGTCAAGCGTGGCAACCGGGTGTGCGAGCAGCTCCTCCACGACGTCGAGTTGCTCGGCGCGGCGCGTGGCGAGTATCCGCGAGCCGAGCTCGACCGACTCTGGAAGCTCCACCTCCTGCAACAGTTCCACGACATTCTCCCGGGCTCGTCGATCGGCCTCGTCTACGACGATGCCCGCCGGGACTTCGACGAGCTCGAGTCGTCGCTCGAGCGGTTGATCGGGGCCGGCACGACACCGGTGAACACCGTCGGCTCACCACGTCACGAGGTCATCGAAACACCGACCGGGCTCGCGGTGGTCGAGGCACCGCCGTTCGGCGACGGCACGATCGTCGAGCCAGCCGAGACGGTCACGGCGGACGGGCTCGTCCTCGAGAACGCCTATCTCCGCGCCGAGCTTGCAGAGAACGGGACTGTCGTCTCCATTGTCGAGAAGTCGTCCGGCCGAGAGACGCTCGCGGCGCCGGGGAACCGACTCGAGCTGTACGAGGACCGGCCCGTGAGGTTCGACGCGTGGGACATCGATCCATCGCATCTCGATACCCGGCACGACTGCGAGCCGGCCGACTCATGCACCGTCCTCTCGAGCGAGCCTCTGCGCGCCGAGGTCGAATTCCAGCGGCGCGTCGGCGAGAGGAGCTCGCTCCGCCAGGTGGTGCGGCTCGATGCAGACTCACGTCGTTTGGAGTTCCGCACGGAGGTCGACTGGCGCGAGGAGCACGTGCTCTTGAAGGTGTGTTTCCCGCTCGCAGTTCGTTCCGGAGTCGCGACTTACGAGGCTGCGTTCGGCTTCGCCGAGCGGCCGACGCATTTCTCGACTGCGTTCGACCGGGCGCGGTACGAGGTGCCGGGGCACCGCTTCGCCGACCTCTCGGAGCACGGGTTCGGCGCGGCGCTGCTGACCGACTCCAAGTATGGCTACAGCTGCCTCGGCAGCGAATTGAGAGTAAGCCTGCTGCGTGCGCCCAAGTCGCCTGACCCAGCTGCAGACATAGGACACCACGCGTTCGCGTACGCGCTCGTCCCTCACGCCAACGGCTGGCGTGAGGCGGGCGTCCTCGCCGAGGCGATCCGCTTTAACGCCCCGATCCGCTGGACGAGCGGCATCGGCAAGTCGTTCGCAGCCGTCGACGACCCGAACCTCGTCCTCGACACGGTCAAGCTCGCTGAGCGAAGCAACGACCTGGTGCTCCGCCTCTACGAAGCGCACGGCGCCCGCGGCACCGCGCGCATCGCGTTGCGCACGGCTCCACGCGAGGCCTGGCTCGCATCGGCGTTGGAGGAACCGCTGGGAAAGATCGAGATCGAGGGCGGCAGCATCGTGCTGCCCTATCTGCCTCACCAGGTGCTGACGGTGCAGATCCGAAGCTGAACCGAGCCGGAACCAGAGGTCGCCGACTGCAGTGCTAGCGTCGCCGCGGTGATCCGCAAGCTTTTCCTCCTCCTCGCCGCGGTCGCGATTCTCGCGGCTCCTGCTGCCGCTCGACGGCCAACCACGAGCGAGCGGGCCGCCATCACCGAAACGGTTCACGCCTACATCACCACGGCTCACTCGCCGGCAGCGCACGACAACCGGATCACGACGATCGCGGTCTCGTCGATCGATTCCCGCTACGCCGCCGTGCACGTGACCTCGCCGACCGTCGGATCGGCGCTGATGGTCTTACACCGCAGTCGCTCCACCTGGTGGGTGCTCGAGTTCGGATCGTCCTTGGGTTGCGACGTCGGTCCCGCCGCGGTTCTCCGCGAGCTCAAGGTCGGCTGCGAGCCGCCGGGTGCCACCGCGTGGATCAACGACTGCGGCCCGCTCGTGAGCGCGCCGGCACAGCTGATCCTGGCGTGCGGCGACGGCAACTACTTGCTCACGCATCTCCGCTGGCAGCACTGGGGCCGGCCAGTCGCCACCGCGTCGGGAACGGTGCGCGCGAACGACTGCAAGCCGTACTGCGCCGCGGGACATTTCCACTCGTACGCAGCGACGGTGACCGTCGACCATCTGTCGCGCTGCAGCAGCGCGCACTACTACGCACGACTCACGATCACGTACGCGGGCGCGCGTCCCGCCGACATCCCGAAGCGCGACGTGCACGCGTTGGGCTGCTAGCCGCGGCGGTACCGAAACACCACGGCGATCGTCGCAATCGACACCACGGCGGCGACCGTGTTCGGCACGATCAGCGCCCAGTTCGAGTCGGCGACGCCGTAGGCAAGCCACAGCACGAAGCCGACGAGCAAGACCTGCTGGTAGGCAACCGAGACGCTCCGCGAACTGCGGTGACGCCGTATCTGTCTGATCTGGAGCAGCGGCGCCAGCGCCATTGCCACACCCCAGGAGGCGGCGACTGCCGCCAGAAACGTGACCACGAACGACCTCCTTCGACGACGGGACGGTGGGCGTCCCGTCAGTCGGGGAAGTCGCCGCGGCGCGAGCACTCGCCGTAGAGCGGCCTGCGGAACACTGCTGCTTTCGCTGTCAAGCGCTCGACCGAGCCGTCACCCGCTTCGCCAAACGCGTACCACGCTGCGCCGGCGCACGGATCGCCGGAGCCGACGAGCAGATACCGAATGTCGAGGTGGAAGTGCGCCGGCTCGTCCGGCCGCTCGGGGATCTCGTGGATGTCGAGGTCAAACGGCCGCGGTGCGTCGGGGTGGAGATCGAGCTCGAGGCGCGTCTCCTCGGTCGCCTCGCGCAGCGCCGCTGCCTCGACCGACGCGTCGGTTGGCTCGATGTGCCCACCGGGCTGCAGGAGACGGCCGAGCTTCGCGTGTTCGACCAGGCACACACGCGCACATTCCGCATCGATCACGAGCGCAGAGGCGGTGAAGTGGGCGCGCGCCTGGTCGCGCGAGGTCGGCTCCTCGAGCTCCGTCGCGAGGCGCAACATGGCGATACGGTCCGCCTCCTCGCGATCGTCCGAGGCGACATGCGCGCGGAGCAACTGCTCGAGCATCACTCGTATTGCAGCGCCTCGAGCACGTTGAGCCTCGCCGCCCGGCGGGCCGGGAAGATCGCCGCCAGGATCCCGACCACGATCGTCGCGATCGCGAGGACGATCAGTGAGACCACGGGCAGCGAGAAGATGATGAAGTCGACCCGTGCGATCAGCATGCCGCCGAGCACGATCCCGAGCGCGATCCCGAGAGCGCCGCCGATCAGCGCGGTGATGATGCTCTCGTGCCGGATCATCCGGCGCACCTGCCGGCGTGTCATTCCGATTGCACGCAACATCCCGATCTCACGCGTCCGTTCGAAGACCGTCAGCACGAGCGTGTTGACGATGCCGAACAGGCTCACGATGACCGACAGCGCGAGGAGCACGTAGAAGATGTTCAAGATCGAGTTCAGACCGCTGATCTGGTTGTCGATGAACTTCTTCCGCGTAGCTTCCTTGGCGTCCGGGAACCGCTTCAGCGCCGCGTCGAGCTTCGCCGCGTTCTCGGGTGTGTCGCCCCCGGTCATGCGGATGAACGAATAGAGGTTCTCCGGGTTCGCGTTGAGCTTGTCCCACGCGGATTGCGAGATCGTGACGGTACCGAACGGTGAGCCACCCGTCGGCGGGTTGAAGATGCCGCGGATGAAGAACGTCTTGTGGGCGCCGCTCGCGAACGTCATATCGATCGGCGAGCCGACGACCAGGTGATGTTTCTTCGCATATCCGTCGTCCGTGAATGCGCCGTC
>DASXOW010000038.1:0-22108 GCA_036493955.1 Gaiellaceae bacterium | reverse complement strand
GGCAGGTCGCCGCGCTTCCGCGCGGCCGCTTCGTCCGCGTAGCCGTCACTTTCTTCGCAGCCGTTCGCTCGCTGCCGCGATCGTCGCTGGTGCGGACATCTCGTCGCGCGACCTCGTCGTCGACATCGGTGCGGGCTCCGGTCGGCTGACCGCCGAGTTGGCGCGCGTCGCCCGTCGCGTCGTCGCGATCGAGCTCGACTCCGATCTAGCCGACCGCCTGCGAGGCCGCTGGCCGAACGTGGACGTCGTCGCGGGCGACGCCCTCTCGGTCGCACTTCCCGACGAGCCGTTCCGCGTCGTCGCGAACATCCCGTTTGCGCGCACGAACGACCTCCTGCATCGCTTGCTCGACGATCCGAGGATGCCGCTCGAGCGTGCCGACCTGATCGTCGAGTGGGGGGTCGCTGTCAAGCGCGGCCTGCCCGCGCCGAGCACTGTCAGCGGCGTCCTCTGGGGCGCGTTCCACGAGCTGCGCGTCGAGCGCAGGCTCCCGGCGTCGGCGTTCGACCCGCCGCCGTCCTGCGACGCCGGCCTCCTCGTCGCGACGCGCCGAGCCCGGCCGCTGATCTCACCCGCGGAGCTGCCGGCCTACCGAGGGTTCGTCGCCGACGCGTTCCGAAACGGCCGTCGCGTGGGCGGCGCCCTGCCGCGCGAGCTCGACGCGCATCAGTGGGCCGAGCGGTTCGGCCCTCGTGGGTGGTGATCGTCCCAACTCCACTCGTCGGTTGCGTCGGCGGAGGCCGCCGCAGACGCGACGTCGCGCGGGTAGGTGTCGAGCGCCCGGTAAAGCAGTGCGGCGCTGGCGGCCAATGGCAGCAGCATCACGACGAACGTCAGCTGGAGGCCGACACGGCCGCCGCCGAAGACGTAGTCGGAGACGAGTCCGAAGATGAGTGGCGCGAGCGCCTGGGCGACGCCGCGCAACACGGTGCGGATTGCCTCGGCGCGGCCCCAGAGCTGTGCCGGCATGATGTCGAGCCGCGCCGCATCGAGCGGCGGGTTTTGCGCCGACAGGGCGAGCGCGGCAAGTGCAAGATAGGGGAGGGCGCCCCATGCGGTCCGGGCGAAGAGCGCGGGCACGAACAGCACCGTCGCGCCGGTGGCCGCGATCACGCTGACCAGGATGCGGCCCTTCAGGTACCGCCTCCGCACGAGCCAGTCGCCGAGGAAGCCGCCCGCCAGCACACCGACCACCGCGCCGACGCCGACGAGCAGCAGCAACACGTTCGCGAACGCCTGATCGATCCGGTACTGCTCCTTCGCGAACTCGGAGCCGAACGTCTGGATGCCGGCGAGGAAGTAGTAGCCGCAGGCGCTGGCCGCGATCAGCACCAGGTTCGTCCGTACGCGCAGCACGTGGCTGACCGCAGCCGCGAAACCGACCTTCTCCTTTCGGAGCACGAGCGCCGGGTCGGGCTCGATTCCGTGCTCGCGCGCGAGCTGTTGGGCGTCGCTCGGCTTGCCTTCTTCCTGCGGTCGCGTGCGCTCGGATGTCGGATACACGCTCTCGAGCGGCGCGGTCGCACCGCGCGGCGGCTCCGGCAGCCTGACGACGAACCACGCGAGCGCGAGCGCCGGGACGGCAAGCACGACGAAGGCCGCCCGCCACGAGATTGTCGCGATGTCGCCCGTGACGGCGAATCCGAAGCCGGCGCCGAGCAACTCGCCCGCGAGGATGTAGCCGTAGATGCGACCCCGCTCCGTGGCGGGGAAGTAGTCGCCGACGAGCGACGCCACGAGCGGGCCGGCCGCCGCAGTAACGATGCCGAGGAAGAGTCGCGACAGCAGCAGCTCGTCGAAGCTCGTCACGATCGCGCTCCAGAACATCGCGATACTCCAAAGGGCGATCGCGGCGCCGAGCGTCCACGTGCGGCGGACGCGGTCTGCGAGGACGCCGAACGGCATCGTCGCCACCGCGGCCACGAGCGAGGTCACGGCGACGAGCAGGCCGATGTCGGTGTTCGTGATCCCGAGCCCGCTGCGGAGCTCGGTCGCCGAGGCGCCCACCGTGGCGAAGTCGGCACCGCTCAGGCCGAGCACGCACGCGAGCACGACCACCACCCGGGCGCGGGTGGCGCCGCCGAGACGCACCTCGATGTGCGACGCGAGCGCACGTCCCGCGCGCCCGGTCAGCCGAAGCAGCACGTGGCGCCGGCCCTGCACGCCTCAATCATCTAGACGAATCCGAATGGTCGGTCGGCCCGTAGTGCAAGTCGAGGCAGGATCTGAACGAAAGGAGATGGAGATGACAGGCAGGATGATTCGGTGGGTACTGCCGCTCCTGCTCCTCGTGCCGCTGGGCGTCGGGGTTGCAATGGCGGCATCCTCGTCGTCGACCGCGACAGGCACCGTCAAGGCGGTGAAGAGCAAGACGTTCGGGACGATCCTCGTCAGCTCGCAAGGGCGGACGCTCTACCGCTACACGGTCGATCGGAAGAACGTGAACCGCTGCAGCTCGAACGCGGCGTGCAACAAGTACTGGCCGCCGCTGCTCGTCAAGGCGGGCGCGAAGCCGACCGCTGGAGCGGGCGCCAAGGCGTCGAGGCTCGACACGATCAAGGCCAATAACGGCATGCGCCAGGTGACCTACGGCGGGTGGCCGCTCTACTACTTCGCTGGGGACTCGGCTGCCGGGCAGACCAAGGGACAGGCGTTCGAGAAAGAGTGGTACGTCGTCAACACGAGCGGCGCCCTCGTCAAGAGCGCGGTCGCGGCGCCGACGCCGACGACGACTTCCAGCGGAACGGCTTGGGGCTAGTGGTACGCAGCGAAGACATCCCCGCAGAGTAGGAGCAGCCTCTGCGCGTACCGTCGCGCGGCCGCGAGTGCCGTCCCCGAGGACGGCGTGAACTTCGCGCCGCCGACGGTCGGGATCACCGTGCAGGTGAAGGTGCCGTGTCGCGCGTCGACGACCGACGGGAGCCGGCCGGACTGGTAGCCCCACTTCGCCTGCGCGGTGATCCCCACGAGCGAGCGGAACGTGCCGTACGGGTGGTCGCCAGTGTGCTTCCAGAGCGTCTGGTCGCCGTCGTCGATGCGAAGGAAGACGCGCACGCCGTTCACGAGCGCGTTGCCGCCGCGCGGGAAGAACGCACAGTCCTGTGAGCCGCCGAGCTGGATCGGTGCGGCCGGCGCGGTGAAGAGCGTACGGACGTGAATCGGCTTGATCGCGCGGCAGAGCTTGTGGTACTCGGCCTCGCTCGGCGGCGTGCCGGCATGAGCCGCGGCTACGGCGACGAGCGCCACCAGCACGACGAGGCTCCGCACCGCGCGAGCGTATCCCGCACGATGGAGAACGCGCGATGCCGATCCTGCATACGTCCGACGTCCGATCGACCCTACGGTTGAGCGGATGCGGCCCGCCAAGGTTCGCGACGCCCACTTCTGGATCGACCACCTCGGAACGGCAGCGTGGTTGCCCGAGACCGGTAGAAAGAGGCGGATGACCAACGAGGGCCTCCGCCAGCTCGTGACCCGGCTCGCCTCGCGCGGCGTCAGCATCGACGGTGTGCGGCTCGACCGGCACGACCTCGAGCGCCTCACGATCCCGGACAGCGCCGCGGCACGGGCCGCCGAGGAGCTCGCAACCTCGGCGCAGCCGAGCGCGCTCACGAACCATGGTGTGCGCTCGTACGCCTGGGGCGCGCTACTCGGTCTCTCCGAGTCGCGTGCGTTCGAGAGCGAGGTGCTCTACATCGCTGCGCTGCTGCACGACATCGGGCTCCTCGAATCACACGATCAAGGCAACGACTTCGAAGCCGACGGCGCCGCCGCCGCGCGCGAGCTGCTCACGTCGGTTGGGTGGGACGACGTGCGCGCCGACCGTGCGGCGCATGCGATCCGCGACCATTGGAACGGCCCCGAGAACGAGGCGGAAGTCGAGTCGCTGCTGCTTGCCTACGGGACGTCGGTTGACGTCGGCGGGTGGCGCGTCCCGGAGTTCGACCGGGACACGTTCGACGACGTCGTCGCGACGGCGCCGCGGGACGGCTTCAAGCAGCAGTTCATCGAGCTGGTGGAGAAGCAGGCGGCGGCGAAGCCGTGGTGTCACCTCGGGCCGTTGGCGGCAAACCCCGCCTTCGCCGCGCGCGTGCTCGCTGCGCCGTTCGACAGTTAGTCGACGGTGACGTCGAGCGTCCGTGCAGCGCGAGCGACGGTCGACTCTCCGCGCGTCGCCGCGTAGATCACCTTCGTGTGGCCGGCGGCCTTCGCGCGGAAGGTAATGACGACGGACGCGCCGATATCGCCTTCGCCGACCTGCGTGATGATCTTTCCGTCAACCGGGCGCGCGAGCCGCCACGAGAGCCCCTTCAGCTGCGGCAAGGCAAGCGCGACGAGCGTGCCTTTCGGGGCGCGGACGGTCGTGACCGGCCCTTTCGGGAGCTTTCCGACGGGCGGCGCGGATGCCTCGACGGGCGCGGCGAGAACGAGCAGTGCTGCGGCCGAGGACGTGATGGCGATCAGGCGGAACATGGACTGAGACCCCTTTCTGGGTGAGGCTTGCTGAATGTCTCTTTTCGATATATCATGACGATATATGGAGCCGACGGCGGTGACGTGGGCTGTACTCGGGTTGTTGGCGCGTGGGCCGCGTTGCGGCTACGACATCAAGGGTGCGATCGACCGGACGATCCGTCACTTCTGGGCGGCGAGCTACGGCCAGATCTATCCGGAGCTGAAGCGGCTCGAAGCAGCGGGTTGGATCGAGGGTAGCGACGGCTCGCGCGGCGGACGTTCGCGTCGCGTGTACGTGATCACATCCGCCGGGCGGCGGGAACTGCGCTCCTGGCTAGCCGGGACCGAGACCCGGATCGAGTTGCGCGACGAGTCGCTGCTCCGCCTCTTCTTCGCGGACACGCTGCCTCGCGGCGACGCGCTTGGGCTACTCGCAGGGCGCCGCGAGGGGTACGCACAGATGCTGGCGTACCTGCGCTCGCTCGACGACGGCACCGGCCCGGATCCGCCGTTCGTCGACCTGGTCTACCGCTGGGCTCTCGACTACTGCGAGTGGGGGATCGAATGGTGCGAGCGGCAGGAACGCCGGTTGCGCCGGGCCGCCTAGCGGAGCTCCCGGATCCGACCTGGCGGTCGATCCTCGGCCGCGGCCTGCCTCAGTTCGCCGCGGAGGCCGTGTTGCCCGTCCTCGTCTTCTACGGCGTGTGGCGTGCTGCCGGGCTGGGAGCAGGGATCGCGGCCGCGACGGTCGTGTCGCTCGCCCTCGCCGGCGTGCTGGCGCGGCGCGGGCGCGACGTGACGCTTGTCGCTCTCGGCGCGGCGTTCATCGTCGTCCAGGCAGTCGTCGGGCTCGCGGCGCACAGCACGACGGTCTACCTCGCGCAGCCGGTGGTCCTGAACGCGCTGTGGGGGGTCGCCTGCTTTGCGTCGATCATGATCCGGCGGCCGCTGATCGGGTTGCTGGCCGGCGCGTGGTACCCGTTCCCGCCGTGGTTCCGCGCGAGCGATGCGTTTCGTCGCGAGTTCTCCGTGCAGTCCGCTGTCTTCGGCGCCTTCTATCTGGCGCGGGCGGCGCTGCGGCTCTGGGCGCTGCTCGCGACCGGCGTCGGTGGATTCGTCGTCGTCTCGATCCTCACCGGCTCGCCGTTCGTGCTCGTGCTGATCGGCTGGGGCGTCTCGCACGCGCGGCGCTCGTTCAGCGCGCTGTGACGAACGCGTCGAGCTGGGCCTCGACGAGTTGCGCCCACATTCGGGCCCGCGGCAGCGGCACCGGCCGGCCGGCGCGGAGGGCGATCGCGTGCAGCGCGCCGCGGATCAGCGTGTACGTGCCCGGGACGCCGAGTGCCTGCGCGCGCTCGAAGCCGCGGCGCGAGTTGGCGGGCGACACGCCGGGAATGCCCGGAAGCGCGCGGTCGAGCGCGCCGTGAATCACATCGAGCCGGCGACCGCGGAGCGTCTCGACCGAGAGCCGGTCGGGGATCCACGGCGCGAGCCCGACCACGCGCTCGACGCGCGGGTCGTCGGCGACGGAGATCGCGACGGCACCGCCCATCGAGAACCCGAGCAGCAGCGTGCGTTCGGCGTCGAGACGTTCGATCGCCTCGCGTGCGTCCTCGACGCAAGAGTCGAAGTGGTTCCACGACTTGATCCGGTACTTGACCTCGGCGAAGCGCAGCTCCGGGAAGCGGGGTGCAAGTCTGCCGACGAGCCACTCGAGCGATGTGCTCCAGGTTCCTGCGACCGCCTTCGCGCGGCCGCCGTTGACGCAGATGACGGCCGGCCCGTCCACCGGCCCGTGGACGCGGATCTCGGCGCTCATCTGCGGTCGCGCCACGCGCGCCAGACCCGCAACGGCAGCAGGCCGATCAGCGGCGCGCGCCGGCCGAGGTCGGAACGATCTTCCCGGTCGAATACTCTCGCAAACCGTTCTGCCTCTTCGGCGGACGCGTACTGCTTGCTGCCGCCCAGCGTGCCGCAGCGCTCGCAGGCCCACGACATCGTCTTGTCGTCGGCGACGAACCGATAGCGGTGGCCGAAGATTCCGCAACGAACCATCCACGAAGACTAAAAGTTGTCGACGCGGGTAACGCGGCGCCATGAGCGCGACCGCCGACACGATCAAGACGAACATTCCCGGTCGTCTCGACCGGCTTCCTTGGGCGCGCTTCCACTGGCTCGTGATCGGTGGGCTCGGGACGGTCTGGATCCTCGATGGGCTCGAGGTGACGATCGTCGGCGCCATTGCGCCTCGGCTGACGGAGAAGGGCAGCGGCATCGCGCTGAGCGCCGGCTCGATCGGCACCGCGGCCGCGATCTACGTCGCCGGCGCGTGCGTCGGGGCGCTGTTTTTCGGCCAGCTCACCGACCGGTTCGGCCGGAAGAAGCTGTTCATCATCACGCTCGGCGTCTACTTCGTCGCGACCGCTGCGACAGCGTTCGCTTGGACGCCCTGGTACTTCTACCTGTGCCGTTTCGTCACCGGTGCCGGAATCGGCGGTGAGTATTCGGCCATCAACTCCGCGATCGACGAGTTGATCCCGGCTCGCGTCCGCGGACGCGTCGATCTGATCATCAACGGCTCGTACTGGGTCGGCTCGATCGCCGGCTCGGCTGCGGCGATCTTCTTCCTCAGTTCCGTCTTCCCGACGAACATCGGCTGGCGCATCACCTTCGGGATGGGAGCAGTGCTCGCGCTCTCGATCATGTTCGTTCGACGCAACGTTCCGGAGAGCCCGCGCTGGCTCTTCATCCACGGCCGCGAGGACGAAGCCGAGCGCATCGTGAAAAGCATCGAGCGTGGGGTCGCCGAGGACACGGGCGAGACTCTCGACGAGGTCGACGACGAGATCGAAGTGCGCCAGCGAGAGGTGATCCCGCTTCGGACGATCGGCGCGACGGCGTTCAAGCTGTATCCGCGCCGCGCGATTCTCGGCGTCGCGCTGTTCGTCGGCCAGGCATTCATCTACAACGGGTTGACGTTCAACCTCGGTGATCTCTTCAGCACGTTCTACAACGTGTCGTCCGGGTTCGTTCCTGTGTACATCATCGTCTTCGCGGCCGGCAACTTTCTCGGGCCGCTCGTGCTCGGCCGGCTGTTCGACACGGTGGGCCGCATCCCGATGATCGCCGGCACCTATCTCGGCTCCGCTGCGGTCGCGGCGATGCTCGCGTTCCTCTTCGCCGGCAACGCGCTCTCCTCGCCGTGGGCGTTCGAAGCGCTCATCTTCGTCACGTTCTTCCTCGCGTCGGCAGGCGCCAGTGCGGCCTACTTGACGGTGAGCGAGGTGTTCCCGATGGAGACGCGTGCGCTCGCGATCGCGTTCTTCTACGCAATCGGGACGGGCCTCGGCGGAATCATCGGGCCGCTGCTCTTCGGGCACCTAATCGGCACGAACGACCGCACGTGGGTGATGGTTGCGTTCCTGATCGGCGCGGCCGTGATGGCGATCGGCGGAATCGCCGAGATCTTCCTCGGCGTCAATGCGGAGCAGGAGCAGTTGGAGGACATCGCGAAGCCGCTGACCGCCGACGAGGCGGAGACGGGGACGCTCGCGGGGGACGACGAGGCTGCCGCCGATGAGCCGTCCGCGCGTGAGCGCAGGTGGCAGGAGCGCGGCGAGCGCCGGACGAGTCAGGAGCGGTCGGGACGGCGGCGGTACCGGCCAGGCCCGGGGCTGGGCGAGACGTTCTATTCGCCTGGGATGCTCGGCACGGCTGTGCGTTCGCGGCCGGTGTCGCAGGCGATCCTCGACCGCGAGATCGACGCGATCGCGGCCGCCATCCAGGACGGCGGCCCATTGCAGCGTGAGGAGATCGCGCGTCGTGTCGGCGCCCGCCGCTGGGGCCCCGGCCGCTTCCGGAACGCGTTGTCCGAGGCCGAAGCGGAAGGCCACATCCGCCGCATTTCGCGCACGGCGTACGGGCCGAGCAGCAGCGCGTAAAACCGGGGACAGTCCCCGGGGTTTTGACCGTCTGATCAAGGCACCCGCGTATCCCGACGGCCTCGGCTCTACTCGCTCTTGCTCTCCTCCCGCAGCGCAGCCGTCTCCTCGCGCGATCGCGCGGCGTCGGCGCGCAGTTCGTCCTCCGTGGGTGGCTCGCTCTTCGTGTGCCGCTCGTGGTCGCCGTGCGGCTCGTCGTCGGCGCCGCCTGAAGCGACGGGCCGAGGCGGCCGTGGCTCATCGACCTGCTGCCCGAGTCGCAGGGTCTCGACGGCAAGCGCGAGCTCTTCGATCCCGGCGGCGAGACCACGGCCCCAACCGTCGATCCGCATCGCGAGGCGTGTCTCCAGGTCTGCACCCGAAGCCTCCGAGAGCAGCTTCGCGGCCTCTTCCACTGGTGCCTCGACCGCTCTCTTCACGCGTTCGCGCTCGGCCACAACTTCGTTCTACTCGGGCCGCCGATCGCGAAACGCGACGTAGGCTAGGTCGGTGAACGACCACGCCGACATCCGCGCTGCGATCGGCGACCTCTGCGCAGGCTTCCCCGGCGAGTACTGGCGGGCGCTCGAGCCGGACGGGTACCCGGAAGAGTTCGTCGCCGCACTGACCGCAGGCGGCTGGCTGAGCATCCTGATCCCCGAGCAGTTCGGCGGCGCCGGACTCGGTCTCGACGAGGCGAGCGTCGTGCTCGAGGAGATCAACGCGTCGGGGGGCAACGGCGCGGCGTGCCACGCGCAGATGTACACGATGGGCACGATCCTGCGGTACGGATCCCCTGAGCAGAAGCAGCGGTGGCTACCCCAGATCGCGAGCGGGTCGCTGCGCCTCCAGGCATTCGGCGTCACGGAGCCGACAGCGGGCAGCGACACGACCCGTATCGAGACGACTGCGGAGCGCACCGCGAACGGATACGTCGTGCGCGGCCAGAAGATCTGGACGTCGCGCGCGCTCCACTCCGATCTCATGCTGCTCCTCGCGCGCACGACGCCGCTCGACGAGGTCGAGAAGCGCACGCACGGACTGTCGACATTCATCGTCGACCTCCGCGCGGCGACCGCTGCCGGGACGCTGACGATCCGGCCGATCAAGACGATGATGAATCACGCAACCACCGAAGTGTTCTTCGACGGAGTCGAGCTCCCGGCAGACGCGCTCGTCGGCGCCGAGGGAAGCGGGTTCCGGCAGATCCTCGACGGAATGAACGCCGAGCGGATCCTGATCGCCGCCGAGTGCGTCGGCGACGGAAGCTGGTTCGTCGAGAAGGCGGCGCGGTACGCGTCGGATCGCGTTGTCTTCGGCCGGCCGATCGGCGCGAACCAGGGCGTGCAGTTCCCGATCGCACGCGCGCACGCAGCCGTGCACGCCGCCGACCTCGTCCGCCGCGAGGCGGCCGGCCTGTTCGACCGAGGCGCTGAGTGCGGCGCCGAAGCGAACATGGCGAAGCTGATCGCCTCCGAGGCGTCGTGGCTCGCCGCAAACGCGTGTCTCGACGCACACGGCGGCTTCGGCTTCGCCGCCGACTTCGACGTCGAACGGAAGTTCCGGGAGACGCGTCTCTACTCGATTGCGCCGGTCTCGAACAACCTGATCCTCGCCTACCTCGGCGAGCATGTGCTCGGCCTGCCGCGCTCGTACTAGTCTGCAGGCATGGCAAACACCGGTCAGTTCCTCGGCATCCCGTACGACTGGCGCCGCCCGACGGTCGCCCGTGCGAAGTCGCGCTTGTGGAACCCCGACGACCCGCGTGTTTTCACGCCAAGGTGGTTCGGCTGGGGGTACGACATCAACTTCGCGCGTTTGCTCCGCCGCCACTAGCGGTACCTCGTCGGTGAGCTACCGAGGAGGGTCTGATGCCGCCACGCGGGGTCAAGAAGGGAACGAAGCGCGCTCGCCAGTACGAGCACGTCAAGGAAAGCGAGCTTGAACAGGGCCGGTCGGAGGACCTGGCTGAGGAGATTGCAGCCCGCACCGTCAACAAGGAGCGCGCACGCGCCGGCGAGTCGCGTCAGCGGTCGCGCACGTCAACGGACGACATCTCGTCCGGTCGGCGCGGCGGGTTGCGCTCGGGGACGAACCGTCCGAAGGGACGCACCAGGGACCAGCTCTACGAGGAGGCGAAACATCTCGGCATCGCGGGCCGCTCGAAGATGAACAAAGCGTCGCTCGAGCGCGCTGTCGACCGGCGGAAGTAGTCAGGCGAGCAGTTCGCGGAGCTGGTCGGGGCTCGCGTTCCCGCCGCTGGCGATCAGCGCCACGCGCTTCCCAGCCAGCTCGTCGCGGATCTTCACCGCCGCGGCGAGCGGCGAGGCGCCCGCGGCTTCGATCAGGTTGCGCGTCGACTCGATCATGATGCGCTGCGCTGCACGGATCTCGTCGTCCGAGACGAGCACGAAGTCGTCGAGCAACTCCCACATGATCCGCTGCGGCAGATCGAATGCGACGCGCGTCGCGAGGCCCTCGGCGAACGTCCTCATCTCGTCCTCGACCAGTTGCCGCTCGCGCCACGAGCGATACGCAGCAGGAGCCGCCTCCGACTGCACGCCGATGACCCGAATCGACCGGTTGAGCGTCTTCGCGACGATCGAAGCACCGGCGGCGCCGCTTCCGCCGCCGACCGGGACGATGATCGTGTCGATGCGAGGCTCGCTCTCGATCAGCTCGAGCGTCGCCGTGCCGACGCCGGAGATCAAATGCGGCTCGTTCCCCGAGTGGATATAGCGAAAGCCGTGCTCGGCCGCGAGTTGCTCGGCCAGCTCGCGTGCCTCGTCGAAGTCGACGCCGTTCGGCACGACCTCCGCGCCGAGGTCGCGCATCGCCGCGACCTTGACCGGATTGGCGACCTCAGGCACGCAGATCGTCGCTCTGACGCCGAAGATGCGCGCGCCGAACGCGATCGACTGGCCGTGGTTCCCGGTCGATGAGGCGACGACGCCACGCTCGCGCTCGTCCGGCGCGAGTTGCGAGACGAGGTTGACACCGCCGCGCACCTTGAACGCGCCGGTCGGGAGATGGTTCTCGTGCTTGACGAACACCGTCGCGTCGAGCAGTTGTCCGAGCGGGGGATACTCACGGAGCGGAGTGGGGCTCAGGTACGGCGCGATCCGCGTGCGTGCCTCGAGCACTTCGGCGAACGTCGGTGCATCCACGCCTACATCTTGAAGATGCCGGCAGGGCCGAGGTCGCTCGTGCTTCGATAGGCGGATGTCGCTGACCGCCGGATCCGGCCCGTTCGGCAAGCGGCCGGCCGGCAGCTTCAACTTCGAGCCGGCCCCGCCGGGCTCCGCGATCTTCTGGGAGCCGGTCCCGTACCGCGTCCGCGCAGTCGTCGCAGGCGAGATCGTCGCCGACTCCCGCAACGTACACCTGCTCCACGAGACGGGCCACCTGCCCATCTATTACTTCCCGCCGGAGGACGTTCGTAGCGAGGTCCTCGTCCCGTCCGAGAGGACGTCCGAGTGCCCGTACAAGGGCGAGGCGAACTACTACTCCTGCCGCGTCGGCGATCGCATCGTCGAGGATCTCGTCTGGGAGTACCGTGAGCCGCTCGAGAACGTGGCGTTCATCGCAGGACAGCTAGCCCTCTACTGGCGGAAGGCGGACGAATGGCTCGTCGAGGACGAGCGCGTCCACGCGCATGCGCGTGACCCGTACCACCGCGTCGACATCTATCCGACGAGCCGGCACGTGCGCGTGCTGCTCGACGGTGAGTGCATCGCCGACAGCACGCGGGTGAAGGCGCTGTTCGAGACCGGCCATCCGCCGCGCTGGTACTTCCCGGTCGACGACGTGCGCACGGAGCTCCTCGAGCCGAGCGCGACCGAGACGCTCTGCGCCTACAAGGGGCGGGCCTCCCACTTCCACGCGCTCGGACACGAAGACGTCGCGTGGACGTACCCCGAGCCTCTGTCCGACGGCGAGCGCGTGCGAGGCCTGATCGCCTTCTACGGTGAGCGAGTCGACCTCGAGCTCGACGGCTTGCAACAGGAGCGTCCGGAGACACAGTGGTTCAGGCCGACGGCTCGAGCGGATACAGCCACGACTCCGCGCCACTGACCGGCTGCCCGGCGCCCTGCAGGGCGTACCCGTGGATGCGCGCGTCGGAGGCCGCTCCGTCGACGCGGCTGACGCTGTAGGGCTTGCCGAGGTACAGCCGCCCGTCGCGGATCGAGAACTCGTAGCGGTCGAGCGCGCGCGGCGCCGGCCCGGCGGTGCGGTTCCCTTCGGTATCGAACTGGCTGCCGTGGCAGGGACAGCCAAAACCGGAGGGCCGCGTCGGCACGATCGTCACGCCGTCGGCTTCCCGCTGCCGATCCTCGAAGAGTGGCCCGTTCGGCTGTGTCGGGCACCCGACGTGGGTGCAGCGGCTCGACATGATCGTGAAGCTCGGATCCGTGCCGAGCAGACCGTTGTATCGGACGTACGCTGCGCGCCGAGAGATCTCGCCGGCTGCAGGATCGGTGAGAAACGTGACGGCGGTGTACTCGCCGTCGCGGAACGCGCTGATCGGACCGAGGTCCACCGGCCGCGTACGCCGGCGCACGAACGACGGGACGATCGCGAGGCCGGCGGCGGGCAAGGTCACACCGAGCGCGACCAGGCCGCCGAGCGCTGCGGTCGCGCGGCTGAGGAATGTCCGTCGCGAGACGGCATCGTCGGAGGGTTCGATGGCAGAGATGACGTGCTCCTTCAGTCGGGGGTTGATGACCACCCGTCTCTACGCGCGTCGATGGGCGTCAGATTGATCCGTTCGGAAGGCGTTAAGGATGAAGGCGCGAGAGTTCGTCGCGCACGTGTCCCTCGAGCGCCTCGATCGTCCGTCGGTCGACCAGTACGCGTCTGCACAGGCTGTCGCTACCCCACCGGCTGATGTACGGGTCGGCCAGAATCTCGCGCAGCGGTCGTCCCGCAGCGTGTTGCCGGAGGAGGTACGCGCGCAGTCGCGCCTCGCGGAACGGCCTGCGCCCCAGGAAGAGGTACGGGTTACCGCGGAAGTTGTGGCTGCTCCGCATGAACATCGTGTACCGATGTTAGCGGTGATGCCGGCGGCAGCGCGCCGGAGACGTGCGCGACGACCCGGGAGACGATCTGCCAGCGGCCGTCGAACCTCACGAGCGAGACGAAGCTCGTGAACGAAGCGGTGCCCCAGCACCCGTCCTCTTCGATCGTCGCGGTGGCGACGTCGCCCGCCTGACCGATCGACATGATGTGCGCCGAGTACCGGCCGTCGCGGTTACGCGGCGCGCGCTCTTCGATCGCGACCATCTCGGCGACCGACATGTCGTGTCGCGTCCCGTTCAGCGATCCGTAGGTCCGCGCGTGCTCGTGAAACGCCTGTTTCAGTTTGGCGCCGTCACCGTCCGCAACTCCCTCGATGTAGAGCCGAAGAACGGCGGCGATCGCCTCGTCTTCCACGACCGCCCGGCTACCGATCATCCTCGGATTGTCGTCGTTCGCGGCCCTGGACGCCAGTGGCGGGCGTCAGTCGTCGCCGTATTCGTCGTCGCTCACGTGCTGACCCCAGGTCGCATTCCCGCCTTCGTCGTCGACGTCGAGGAGCGCCAGATGGCTCATGAAGCGGTCTGGCGCGGCACCGTGCCAGTGCTCCTCACCGGGCTCGAAGAACACGCGGTCGCCCGGTTGGAGGACCTCGACCGCGCCGCCTCGCCGCTGCGCCCGCCCGATCCCTTCGAGGATGTAGATGGTCTGGCCGTGCGGATGCGTGTGCCACGCCGTGCGTGCGCCGGGTGTGAAGTGAACCCGTACCGCGCTCGCGCGCGAGCTGCCGGACGGCGCCGCGATCTGATCGAGGAACACCGTGCCCGTGAACCACTCGCTCGGGCCGCGGCCGGTCTCGAGGCTGTTCCGGGTGACTTGCATCAGCCCACGGCTTTCTTCACGAGCGAGGTGATCTGCTTCTCGTCGGCGGGGCTCAGCGTCGTGATCGCGAACTCGGTCGGCCACATCGAGCCTGCGTCGAGGTTCGCTTGGTCGCTGAAGCCGAGGTTCGAGTACCGCGACTTGAACTTCCCGGAGTTCTTGAAGAAGCAGATGACTTTGCCTTCCTTGTTCGCGTAGGCAGGCATTCCGTACCACGTCTTCGGTGTGAGCCCGGGCGCTGCGGACGTGATGAGCTCGTCGACGCGCTTCGCGACCGCGCGATCCTTGGGCGACATCGCGGCGATCGCGTCGCGGACGGCGGTCTCGCCATCCTCCTGCGCCTTCAGCTCCCTCGCGCGTGCCCTCATTGCCGCCTTCTCTTCGGCGGTGAAGCCTTTCTTCTCAGCCATTGTGCACCTCCGCCAGTCGTGCCAGCACTTCGTCGATTCGTGCGAAGCCACCCTTCGCACCTTCCTCGACGCCGTAGTTCATGGTCGTGTCGCGCTCTTCGGGCGTCGCGAAGAGCATTGTCTGTGTCAATTTGGTCTGCTCGCCGAGCTCTTCGAACTCGAGCGTCTGCAGATGGTTCTGAAACGTCTGCACGAGCCGCACGGGTGGCTCGACCTCGCGGAACTCACCCTCGACGACGCCGAACCCGGTGTTGAAGCGGTACCGCCCGCCGGCGCGGACGTCCATCTCCTCGACGACCGTGCCGTCGCCCCACCATTCGGGGATCAGCTCCGGATCCGTCCACACGGAGAAGACATGCGCCCGTGGCGCGTCGAAGATGCGCTCGACTCTGATCTCGACCTCGCTCGGCTTGGTGACCGTAGTGGTGTTCATCGCGTTCCTTTCGTCCGTTCGACGACTCGGGCGAAGCGGTCGAGCCGCTGTAGCCACGTGGTGATCCCCTCAAACGCGTACGGCGTGAGCATGCAGCGCCGGACGCGGCCAACCTTCTCCGTCGTGACGAGCTCCGCCTCTTCGAGCAGCCGGATGTGCTTCTTCATGCCGGTGAGCGACATGCCGAAGGGCTGGGCGAGCTCGCTGATCGTCGCGTGACCGAGGCCGAGCCGCTCGAGCACGGCGCGCCTTGTCGGGTCGGCGAGCGCAGCGAACGCGCGGTCGACGGGAGTCGCATACTGAACCATCGGGTTCAGTATAGCAGACGTGCACCTGTTCGATCACTGGACCCGGGGTACCGGGCAGGTCGTCTGCAACGATTGATCCAACGTGAGCAAGACGGCGCGGCTCGAGGCCTTCAGCGACGGCGTGTTCGCGATCGCAGCGACGTTGCTCATTCTCGACGTCAAGCTCGCCGGTCGCGGCTCTGTCACCCACCAGCTCGTTCATGCGTGGCCCGCATACGCGGCGTACGCGATCTCGTTCGCGACGCTCGGAATCATCTGGGTCAATCACCACACCGTGTTCGAGCAGATCGATCGCATCGACCGCACCTTTCTCTTCATCAATGTCCTGTTCCTGATGGTGATCGCCTTCATCCCGTTCCCCACGCGGGTGCTCGCCGAGCACCTCCGCGAAGGTTCCAGGTCTGCGGCCTTCGCGTACGGGCTGACGTTCACTGCGATGTCGATCTGCTACGGCGCGCTGTGGTTCTACGCGGCGTTCCGGCGGCGGCTGATCGCCGAGGGCGCCGACCAGCCCACCGTCTCCGGGATCAGCCGGTCGTTCGCGCCGGGATCGATCATCTACCTCGGCGCGACCTTGAGCGCGTTGATCTCCGCGTGGCTGGCCGTCGTGCTGTTCGCGCTGATCGCGATCTTCTACGTGCTCGAGAGCTCGCTGTTCGCCCGACCGCACGCCGCACCTACCCCGTGAGGGCCGCCGCGGGAGCGGCTACACCAAGAGGAGATCGCGCGCGGCCTGTTGGAGCGTCGTCGTGAGCTGGCGGTCGGTGAGGTCGGCCTCGCGGAGCTCACGGAACGTCTCGTAGCTCGTCAGCACGAGGAGGAGGCTGAGCGCGCGCCGGTCGTTCGTCCCGGCGCGCAGTCGGCCTGCGCGGGCGATGGTGTGCACGAGGCGCTCGAGCTCGCCGCGGCGGTCGGAGCGCTGCCGATCGATCAGGTCCTGGGCGGCAGGGTCGATCGACGCGACGCCGTAGAGATGACGGAGCACCGGGTCCTCCGACGACCAGAAGCGCATCGATTCCGCAACCGTCTCCGTGAGCGCAGTGTCGACGTCCGGACCTTTGACCGTTTCGCGGATTCGGCGCAATGCGGGGTTCTGGTCGAGCGTCTCGCAGATCGCGTCGACAAGCTCGAGCCGAGAGCGAAAGTGCTGGTAGACGGTCGCCCGCGCAACGCCGGCCCGGTCGGCGACCTGCTCGACCGTCGACTCGTGAAACGCCCCTTCGGCCAGCAGCTCGCGAACCGCCGTCTTGATCCGCTCACGCGTCTCCTCCGAGCGCTTCGTCCGGCCGCGGGCGCGATACGCGCGAGCTGACATAGACATAGAGTCTAGACATTTGGTCCGGATAGTGGTAAAAGATGGACACATTGTCTAGATCAACTGTCTAGCAGGAGGCGCATGATGCCGAAGACGTCGAAGGAGACCGCGTCGCACGTCGTCGACGTGGGCGTGATGGAGAGCCGCATGGAGGAGATCGACGGCTACACGATCGAGTTCACGACCTTCCGGGAGGACGCCGACGGAACGCCCGTGTTCAAGGGGTTGCCGGACGACCGGTGCCAGAGCCCGCACTGGGGCTATGTCGTCCGCGGCAAGCTGACGTTCCGCTACGCGGACCGGGACGAGGTCTACGAGGCCGGGGATGCGTACTACGCGCCACCCGGGCACATCCCGGTCGTGACCGCCGACACCGAAGTCGTCGAGTTCAGCCCGTCCGAGGAGTACCACCGTACTCTCGAGGTCGTTGCCCGCAACATGGCTGCGGCCGGCTGAGCGCCGTGACGACGGCCATCACAGATATCGACACGACGCCGGTCGATCGCCGGATCGCCGCTGCGAGCGAGTTGGCGGAGGCGCGTGCCTGGGCCGATCTGTACGCGGCCGCGCCGGCGGAGTGGGCTGCGGTTGCGGGCCTCTCATCTCGTTGGCTCGGCAGCGTCCTCGTCATCACGTGGGCGGCGACCGGGCGCCGCTACTTCAGTCGCGTGATCGGGCTCGGCATCGCCGAGCCCGCCACCGAGGAGGCGATCGACGAGATCCTCGCCGGCTACGAGCAGGCTGGGATCACGATGTTCCTCCTGCAGTCCCTCCCGCACTGCGAGCCCGCCAACTACGAGCGGTGGCTTCGCGAGCGTGGGCTCGAGCCGTTCGACGTTCAGGACCGGATCGTGCGCGACGGGCGCCCTTTCGTCTCCGCACCGGAGACGCCTGAGCGTGAACTTGCCGTCGAGCGCGTTGTCGCCGCGACCGCCGACGAGTGGGCTGAGTACCTGCAAGGCGTCTATCGCCTCGACGCCGGGCCGTGGCTGCAGGCGCTCGTCGATCGCCCCGGTTGGCATCAGTACGTCGTGCGCGACGGTGGTGAAGTCGCAGGCGCTCGCGGCATGTACGTCGGCACCGACGGCTCCGCATGGCTCGGGATGGACGGGCCGGTGCCCGGTCTGATGACGGACGACTTCGCGCTCGACGCGGCCCTTTGCGCGCACATAGTCCAGGACGGCCTCCGTCGTGGAGCGACGAGCTTCATCACCGACATTGAGGTCGCGTCGCCTGCGATGGACACGCCCTCGTACGAGTACTTCGCGCGGCTGGGCTTCAGCCTGCCGTATTCACGGACGCATTACGCGAGGCTGTGATGCACGCATCGATCTGGAGATTCCGAGGCGATCCAAATCGGCTGCTTCGCTCCTACGACGCGATGGCGTCTGAGATCCCGGCCGCGAACATGAAGCTCCACCTGTGTCTGCGCGCGCCCGACGGGATCGTCGTCGTCGACACGTGCCCGACCAAGGAAGCGTTCGACGCGTTCGTCGGTAACCCCGGCGTCCGCATGCTGCGCGAACGCCACGGCCTGCCGGAGCCGGAGCAGATCGAGGACTTCCCTGTCCACATCGCGTTCACTGGCCGATAGCGTCAGAGCTTCTTCGCGATCAGCTTCGCCATCGCGAGCGTCGGCTTCGTGACCGAGATGGGCTTGGCCTGCGGCGCCGCGACCTGAATCACGACGATGTTCTCGCCGACGACGAAAGTGGCGTAGCAGTACGTCCCGCCCATCGTGCAGGTTCCGCGTGACCAGTTCCCGACGCCCCACGACTTTCCAGGTGCGGAATCTGTCTCCCGCATGGTCACGTAGGAGTGACTCTTCGCGCGATCGATCGAGACGATCACCGAGCCCTTACCGGCGAGCTTGCCCCACGTGGCCTGGACACCCGCATACAGCGGGTTCGACTTGCCGCGCAAGACCGTGTAGCTCGTGTCCACGTGAACAGCGGCAACCTGCCTCGCGGACAGGAGCGTGCACGGGTTCAACGACATTGTGTGCGCACGCGCCGCGGTCGCTGCGAACAGCGCGGCGAGGCATGCGAACGCGAGGGCGATGCGAACGTTCATCAGTCTCTCCTTGATGTCGATTGAGTCCAAGGCGCACGCGCCGCGTGCAGGATGCGCTCGAACGGGACCTGCGCCCGTTCCGCGACGGCGCGCACCGTGTCGGCCGGGCCGTCGAACTGGCAGAGGACGACCTCGTCCTCGCGCAGGAGGATCGAGCCGAGGTAGCGGACGTCGAGTCCCGTGACCGCCTGCGCGACGCGCACGTCGAGCGCCTCGAGGTCGGCCTCGCTCACGTCAGGCCAGAAGCACTCGGCGATGAAGCCGCAAGGTTCAGTGTTCATCTCCGCCGACGGTAGGGCCGGTGGCCCGCCGCGGAAACGGTGAGCTCCCTACGTAATGTGCTCGGTCTCTCGAAGCGCTCGGTCGAGCTGCCCGCGGGAGGAGATCGAGAGCTTGCGGTAGACGCGCGCGAGCGTCGCTTCAACCGTTTTCCGGGAGACGAACACCTGCGCCGCGATCTCGGGATTCGTCAGGCCATCTGCGGCGAGGCGTGCCACGCGCAACTCGCTCGGGGTGAGCCCTTCCGGCGCCTGGCGCGAGGCCACGCGCTGCCGCTCCGCGGTCGCACGGGCGACCCAGGCGTCGGCACCGAGACGGGCAAACGCCTCCGCAGCCTCGTCGAGTGCGATACGCGCTTCCCGTTTGCGCTTCAGCCGTCGCAGCACCTGTCCTTGCACCAGCAGCGTCCGCGCGCGCTCGTAAGGCATCGGGCACGACATCTGCTCGGCGAGAGCGCGCTCGAGAGAGGCCGCCGCCTGCTCGAGCTCGCCGGCCGCCGCGAGGAGCAGGCCGCGACCCCGCGCCGCCGTCACTCGGCTCCAGGGGATGCCGGTTCGTTCGGCCTGTTCCTCGACTCGGGCGACGAGTCGCTCCGCACGCTCGAGCTCCCCTAAGGCAACGGCCGCTTCGATCGCGTCGCCGTCGACGCGCCAGATCGCCGGCTCGCGGAAATCGACGCGTTCGAAGACCTCGACGGCGCGCGCGAGATGCCGGTCGGCCGCGGCCACGTCGCCGGCAGCGAGTTGGGCGAGCCCGACGCACCGGTCGTGGATCGCGGCGATCAGAGGCTCCGACGGTGGCGGCCCGGCTGCGGCCAGCGTTTCGTCGAGGCGCCCGGCGTATGCATGCACGTACGCACGCCACGGGCCGATTCCCTCCGGCGCGACGCCCTGCTGGTCGAACGCATCGCTCATTCGCTGCGTCAGCGCGGTGGCGTCGTCCCAGTTGCCGGCCCATGTCTCGACCACGACCTGGTTCAGCAGGATGTTCCCGAGGGACGCGTCGTCGCCTTCTTCGCGCGCTTGCTGCTCGGCTTCGTCGAGCCGCGTGCGCGCGCCGTCGAGGTCGTCGATATAGCGGAGCCACTGACCCAGCTTGAACACGACCCGGCCGTCGACCGCCACCGGCAGCGACGGCGCCGCGAGCTCCAACGCCTGCGCGCGCCCGGCTGCCGCCGCGTCGTATCCGTAGCCGAGGAAGAGCTCGGCACGCACACGTGCGCCGAGCGCCGAGGCGGCCAGCGCCGGCTCTTCCGCTTCGTGTCCCTCGAGCAGCTCGCAGGCCGCGCTGGCTGCGCTCCTGGCGCGCTCAAGGTCGACTGTGCCCGCGTACATCGCGAACTGGGTCAGGCAGCGAGCCCGCTGCAGCACGCTGTCCGCGCACTCGAGGGCTTCCTCCATCAGTCCCGCTGCTGTCGATTCGCCCTTGTGCCAGTAGTCGATCTCGGCCAGCGCGGCGAGCGCGCGCGAGCGGAGGTCGCCCGGCGCAAGCGCGTCGAGCAACTCCTCCAGCACGGTGCGCGACCGCGCGAAGTCGCTCGCGAAATAGAGATGCTCCGCGAGCTCGAGTCGCAGCCGCTGCGACTCCTCGCTCGCCGGCGGCACGAGGCGCAGCGCGAGGTCGAGGAGGCTCGCCGCCGTGTCCGGCGCCGCGCGCGAGCGCGCAATCTGTGCGGCCGATTCGAGCTCGGCCACGACCTCTGGATCAGGAGCGTTGCTGGCGAGCGCGAGGTGATGTGCGCGTTCGATCGGATCGACGACGACGGCTGCCAGGTCGGCGTGCACCGCTCGTCGCCTCGTCGTCGCGGCAGCGGCGTAGACCGCGGACGCGAACAGCGGATGCGTAAAGCGCACGCGTCCCGAAGGATCGATCGACACGAGGCCCGCCTCCTCGGCTGCCGCGAGAGAGGTCTGTTCGACCAGCGCGATGTCCGGCCGTGCGAGCGCGGCAACGCGCAGCAGTGCATCGCGCGTCGGCGCGGGTAGCGCCCGCACACGTGCCCGGACGAGCGCACCCAAGCTGTCCGGCACGGGCAGCGGTGCGACGGAGTCCTGCACCCCCCGTCGCTCGAGCTCGCGCGCGATCTCGAGCGCGTGCAGCGGGTTGCCGCCCGACGCGTCGGCGATGCGGATCAGGATAGGCCGTGCGAATGTTCGGCCGAGCGCGTCGCCCAGGATGCGGTGAAGCGCCGCGACCGACAGCGAGCCGATCTCGATGCGCTCCGTCTCGAGACCCGGCAGCGCGGTCGCATCGGGGCGCAGCGAGAAGATCATGCGGACGTTCTCGTCTTCGAGGCGACGCAGCATGAACTCGAGTGCGACGCTCGACGGTGGGTCGAGCCAGTGCAGGTCGTCGATCGCGATCACGACGGCGGACTCGGCGGCGAGCCCGCGGACGAGAGTGAGGAGGGCGGTCGCGACCACGCGTCGCGCGGGTGGGCCGGTGGAGTCGGCCCGGAGAAGCGCGACGTCGAGCCCGCGCCGCTGCGGCGCCGGTAGCGCGTCGAATGCCTCCGGCAAAACCGTCGAGGTGAGGTCGGCCACGCCGCCGAACGAGAGTCGCACCTCCGACTCGGCCGGCCGCGCCGCCAGCACCGTTGCGCCGCGCGCCCGCGCCCGCTCGACGGCCTCGCGCCAGACGGTCGTCTTGCCGATACCAGGCTCACCGACGATCGCGAGCGCTCGGGTCGTTCCGTCGAGACACGCGTCGACTGCCTTCAGTTCAGGCTCGCGGCCAACGACCCCCGCCATACCCAGAGCGTACGCGCGAGCAGCGTGCCGACCCGGGCAATCACGAACTGATTTCCGTGTCGCATTTCCGCGGAGCTCGTCAGAAGTGTCGGTTAAGTTATTGGGAGAGCCCTTGCGGAGGTCCGAGGTTTGGTCTACCCTCCGCTCCGGCATACGACCATGAAGACCATGTTGCAGAACATCTACACAGCGAATCTCACCGAAGCGGCGCCGGCCGCCTCGGTGCCGTGCCGGCACACGTTCGTCGTCGACGATCGCCGGCCCGGT
>DASXOW010000037.1:0-10723 GCA_036493955.1 Gaiellaceae bacterium | reverse complement strand
GGACCTCGAGCCCGACGCGCTCAAGCTCGCGCACCACCTCCTGCACCTCGGGATCGCCGAGGTCGTTCTCGACCGCGAACGCTTCGAGCTCGGCCGGTTCGATCCAGCCGCGCTCCTCCCCCGCCGCGATCAACGCGACGGCGCTCTCGGTTTCAAGCAATTCGGTCAGCTGGCTCTGGGTCAAATCTGAATCGATGTCCTTTCGTTTCTCCGAGCGGCGCCACAGACCTGCCTACGGCGGCGCAGGGTACCCGCCCATCCGAACGCGCGGCGCTGTGGGCCCATTCCTCCCCCGACCTCCTGATTATGGACGGTTTCGGGACGAAAATGTTGAACAGCGATGTTGCGAGTCCGTTACGACTTCCGCTTCGTGCGCTTCTTGGCCGGCCCGCGGTCCCGCCGCTCCTGGATCAGGGTGTAGGCGCGCTCGGGGCCGATCGTGTCCACGGTGTCCCCGGCCCGAAGGGACGCGTTGGTCTCGCCGTCCGTCACGTAGGGGCCGAAACGCCCTTCTTTCAGCACCACCGGCTTGCCGCTCACAGGGTCGTCGCCTAGTTCCTTGAGCGGCGGAGCCGCGGCGCTGCGGCCGCGCTGACGAGGCTCGGCGAGCTTCGCGAGCGCCTCCTCGAGGGAGATCGTGAAGAGCTGATCCTCACTGTCGATCGACCGGGATTCCTTGCCCTTCTTCACGTACGGCCCGTAGCGCCCGTTCGCGGCGACGACCTCTTCGCCGTCCGATTCGCCGATGGTGCGGGGGAGCGTCAGAAGGCGCAGGGCGTCGTCGAGGGTCACGGTCTCGGGCGACATCGAGGAGAACAGCGACGCGGTGCGCGGCTTCTCGTCGCCGTCCACGACCTCGGTCACATACGGGCCGTAGCGCCCCGCCTTCACGATGATCGTGCGGCCGGTCTCGGCGTCGACGCCGAGCTCCTGGTCGTGCTGCCCCTGGGCGAGCAACTCCTCGGCGCGCTCGGGCTTCAGCTCGTCCGGCGCGATGTCCGGCGGGAGGGTCTGGCGATCTTCACCGCGCTCGAGGTACGGGCCGTAGCGGCCGACGCGGACGACGATGTCCGTACCCGGCAGCTCGACGGTGTTGACCTCGCGAGCGTCGATCTCGGCCAAGCGCCCTTCGACCAGCTCCTTGAGCCCGGCGTTGCCGTCGGCGCCGAAGTAGAACCGCCGCAGCCACTCGTCCCGCTTCTCCTCGCCGGAGGCGATCTCGTCGAGGTCGTCCTCGAGGCGCGCGGTGAACTCGTAGTCGACGAGCCGCGCGAAATGCTTCTCGAGCAGGTTGACGACGGCGAAGGCGAGGAACTCCGGTACGAGCGCCTGGCCCTGCTTCCGCACATAGCCGCGGTCGAGGATCGTTCCCATGATCGCCGCGTACGTCGACGGCCGCCCGATGCCCCGCTCTTCGAGTGCCTTCACGAGCGTCGCCTCGGTGAAGCGCGACGGCGGCGAGGTCGAGTGGCCGTCGGGATCGAGGCGCGACGCGTCGAGTGCGTCACCTTCCGCGAGCTTCGGCAGGAGCCGCTCCTCTGCATCGGTCGACGGCTCGTCCCGACCTTCCTCGTACGCGAGCAGGAAGCCGCGGAACGTGATCACGGTGCCTGCGGTCGCGAACTCGGCCGTGCGCCCGTCGCTTGCGGTACCGGTGATGCGCACCGAGACGGTCTGCCCGCGCGCGTCCGCCATTTGCGACGCGACGGTGCGCTTCCAGATCAGGTCGTAGACGTTGAACTCGTCCGCCGACAGCTCGCGGCGCACCTCGTCGGGCGTGCGGAACTTGTCGCCCGCCGGGCGGATCGCCTCATGCGCCTCCTGCGCGTTCTTGACCTTGCGCGTGTACTGGCGCGGCTCGGCCGGAACCGTTTCTGCGCCGTACAGCTCGCGCGCCTGGTCGCGCGCCGCCGTGAGCGCCGACTCGGACAGTGTCGTCGAGTCGGTGCGCATGTAGGTGATGTAGCCATTCTCGTAGAGGCGCTGGGCGACGCGCATCGTCTGCTGCGAGCTGAGCCGAAGCTTGCGGCTCGCCTCCTGCTGCAGCGTCGACGTCATGAACGGCGGCGCCGGCCGACGGGTGTACGGCTTCTCCTCGACCGACGACACGGCGAACGCCGAGCCGTCGAGCGCAGAGGCGAGCGCACGCGCGTCGTCCTCGCCGAGCTGAACGGCGTCGGCCGTGCGGAGCACGCCTTGCTGGTCGAAGTCGCGGCCCTGCGCAACGCGGCGCCCGTCGACCGCAGAGAGACGTGCGTCGAAGGCGCCGGGGTCGAACGTCGCGACGATGTCCCAGTAGCCCGCGGCGACGAAGCGCATCCGCTCGCGCTCGCGCTCGACGACGAGCCGTGTCGCAACGGACTGCACGCGACCGGCGGACAACCCTTGCATGATCTTGCGCCAAAGGACCGGCGAGACCTCGTACCCATAGAGGCGGTCGAGGATGCGCCGCGTCTCCTGCGCGTCGACGAGGTCGTCGTCGATGTCACGCGTCTGCGTGAGGGCGCGCTCGATCGCAGGACGCGTGATCTCGTGGAACACCATCCGCCGCACAGGCACCTTGGGCTGCAGCACCTCGCGGAGATGCCAGGCGATCGCCTCGCCCTCGCGGTCTTCGTCCGTCGCGAGTAGGAGCTCGTCCGCGTTCTTCAGCTTCGCCTTGAGGTCCGAGACGACCTTCTTCTTGCGCGAGTCGACGACGTACAGCGGCTGGAAGTCGTTATCGACGTCGACGCCGAGGCGCGACCACGGCTCGGCCTTGTACTTCGCCGGGATCTCAGCGGCGTTGTGCGGAAGGTCGCGAACGTGGCCGACCGAAGATTCGACCACGAAGTCCTTGCCCAGATATCCAGCAATGGTCTTTGCCTTTGCCGGAGATTCGACGATCACCAGCTTCATTTCGCGCGCCAGCCTAGCGCCAGGGTCAACATTCGCGATACTCGCCCTCGATGCCCCGTCCGCCCCGGCCATCCCCTCTGTACTCCGCGATCGCGCTTGTTTCCTGGCCGCTCGTGCGGATCCTCTTCCGCTATCGCGCCTTCGGGCGCGCGAATCTCCCGGCAGAAGGCGGTTACGTGATCGCCGCCGGACATGTCTCGAATCTCGATCCCTGGCCACTCGCGCTCGACCTCTGGCCGAAGCGGTTTCTCCGCTTCATGGCGAAGTCGGAGCTCTTCTGGTTCCCGCTCGGCCCGGCGATCGCGGCGTGCGGCGCGTTCAAGGTTCATCGCGGCCGCGCCGACCGCGAGGCGATCGAGACAGCCGTGCAGCTCGCGCGCGACGGCCACGTGATCGCGATGTTCCCAGAAGGAACACGGCGCCGGAAGGGACTGCGGAAGAAGCACACGGCAGGTGCGCATTCGGGCGCAGCGCGGATCGCGATCGACGCCGGCGTGCCGCTCGTGCCGGCGGGGATCCGCGGGACGAACGGCCTGCGCCACCTGGAGCGCTGGCGCGTGAGCTACGGCGCGCCGGTCGAACTGTCGGACGATCCCGCGGAGACGACGGAGCGGCTGATGGCGGCGATCCACGAGCTCGAGGAGTCACTGTGACCCCAGGACTGCTTCTCGCCATCGACGGCGACTCGCTCGCGCACCGGGCGTACCACGCATTGCCGAAATCGATCCGCCTCAACGCACTAGTGGGCTTCTCGAACTTCCTGATGCGCCTGTGGGAAGCGGAGCAGCCCGAGTCGGTGGTCGTCGCGTGGGACACGCTCGAGATCCCGACCTACCGCCACCAGGCGCTCCCGGCGTACCAGTCGGGCCGCGAGTTCGAGGCGTCGATCCTGCAGCAGCTCAACATGCTGCCTGCACTCGTCGAGTCGTTTGGCTTCGCCGTCGCGAAGGCCGGCGGCTACGAAGCCGACGACTTCCTCGCCGCGGCAGCGCAGGCCTGGAAAGGGCCGGTGCTCGTCGCGACCTCCGACCGCGACGCGTTCCAGCTCGTCAACGACCACGTGTCGATCCTCCAGCCGATCAAGGGCGTCAGCGAGCTCGCGCGGATCGGCATCGCGGAGGTGCGCGAGCGCTACGGCGTCGAGCCGGAGCAGGTGCCGGACTTCATCGCGCTGCGCGGCGACCCGTCGGACAAGATCCCCGGCGCGCCCGGCGTCGGCCCGAAGAAGGCGGCGGATGTCCTCAAGCAGCACGGCACGCTCGCGCAGGCTCTCGCCGACGGACGATTCCCGCAGATCGCGGACGACCTTCTTCTCTATCGCGAGATTGCGACGATGGACGTCAAGGCACCGCTGCCGAACCTGAAGGCGACGCCGCCCGACTGGAAGCGCGCGGCGGCGCACGCCACGGAGCTCGGTCTGGGAAACCTCGCGGGCCGTCTAGAGTCGATGCCGTGAACGAATGGCTCGACCGTGTCACGACCGAGCTCAAGCTCGACGGGCAGCTGTCGGACGATGACGCCGACGCCCTGCTGAAGATTGCGCGCATCGCCGCACACACGAGCGACGACCGGCGCAGCGCTCCCCTGCTCACCTACCTCGTCGGCCGGAGCGGCGCGTCGCCGCAGCAGATCCTCGAGGAACTGCAACGGAGCTCATAAGCCACCCCGATTTCGTCCGCCTCCATCCGACGGGCGCGCACCCCGAGTCGCAACAGCGCATTGCTGCGCTGCATCAGCGCTTCCCGTTCGTCGAGTGCGCACCGGCAACCGAAGCCGACCTTCTTCGCTGTCACACGCCCGAGCTCGTCGAGCAGGTGCGGACTGCGCGCGGCTTCCTCGACGGCGACACGCTCTGCACCGAGACGACGTTCGACGCGGCGCTGCTCGCGGCCGGAGCGGCGATCGAAGCGGCGCGAACGGGCGGCTTCGCGCTCGTGCGGCCACCCGGGCATCACGCCGAGCGTCATCGCGCAATGGGCTTCTGCCTCTTCGACTCGATCGCGATCGCGGCGCGGTGGGCGCAGGCGGAAATGGGCGTCGGGCGCGTGGCAATCGTCGACTGGGACGTGCACCACGGGAACGGCACGCAGGAGATCGTCGCGGGCGACGACTCGATCCTGTTCGTGTCCATGCACCAGTGGCCGTTCTATCCCGGCACAGGCGGACCCGACGAGCAAGGGCCGACGCTCGTCAACCTGCCGCTGCCCGCGGGCACCGGCGACGCGGGTTACCTCGAGGCATGGGAGACCGTCGAGGACGCAGTGACGACGTTCGAGCCTGACCTGCTTCTCGTGTCGGCCGGCTTCGACGCGCACGCGGAGGACCCGCTCGCCCAGATGTACGTATCGACGGACACGTTCGCGGAGTTCGCGCGTCGCGCGTCGCAGCTCGCGCCGCGCGTCGGCGCGGTGCTTGAAGGCGGCTACAACGTACGCACGTTGCCGGCGCTCGTCGAGGCGGCTCTCGACGGCTTCTCAACGAACTGATCGCTTAGGGTTCCGAAGTGCGGGTCCTGTGGGTCAAGGCGCCTCTGCTCCTGCGCCGGCACCCGCCGGTCTTGGCCGCGGTCGTCCTCTCGATCTCCCTTGCGGCGCTCGCCGCCGCCGCCGTTCCACTCGTCCGCGCCGGGGTCGAGAGCGAGTCCTTGAACGGACAGCTCCGCTCGATGTCGCCGCTCGCGGCCGGCTTCGAGATCCGCGTGGAGGGGGGTCGCCCCGGCGGCGACGGTGCGCGACGCGCCGCCGCGGTGCGACTAGGCCGGTCGGTTCGCTTCCTCGGAGAGCCCGTGCTCTCGTCGCTCACGACCGGCGGAATCCAGGTCTCCGGCTCGGCCGCGCCGGGGTTCGCCGTCGTTCCGCTCGCGCGGACGGGCGCGATCGCACACGTCAAGCACGTGACGCCGCAGGCCGGGCCCGGCGTTTGGATCGCGGACTCGATGGCGAAGGTGACGCACCTGCGGCCCGGCGGCACGCTCCGCCTCACGATCCAAGGCTTCATCTCCAGGCCGCGCGTCGTCGCGTTGCCGATCGCCGGCATCTACCACACGCTCGAAGCGGATCGCGACAACCCGTACTGGGCGAACTGGCAGCAGGACATCCGCAACCCGGATCCCGACTCCTCGCCGCCGCCGCCGTTCGTCCTGATGGACGAAGGGTCGCTGCAGCGCATCGCGAGCGGGCTGTCCCCGTTTGTCGAGAACCGCCTCGAGTTCCCGGTCGACCCGCGCCGTCTCTCGTTCGCCGACGCGCAACGCTTGCAACACCGGTTCCGCGAGCTCCGGCGGCAGCTGTTCGCGCCGGACTCGGCCGTCGGCAGCACGCTCGGCTGCCGGCCGCGCGTATGCGAAACGAGCTCATCGCTGAATGCCGCGCTCACCATCGCATCGACCGACGTGGCGTCGGTGACACCGACGATCACGCTCCTCTCAGCGATCGGCCTCGTGATTGCGTTCGGACTGTGCGTCGCCGCGGGGCTGTTCCTCGTGCGGCGCCGCGCGGACGAGGCGCACGTGCTCTTCGTACGCGGCGAGGCAGCAGCCGTCTTCGCCGCGCGCGCCGGCCTCGAAGCGCTCCTGCCGACGCTCTTCGGCCTCGGCGCAGGGCTCGGGATCGCGGTGCTCGCGCTCCGATCCCTCGCCCCCGCCGGGACGGTGACCGGCGGGATCGTCGGGGGGAGCGCCGCGCGTGCGGCGGTCGCGGCGGCAGCCGGACTGATCTGCGTGGCAGTCGGCGCGGGAGCCGCGTTCCCGCGCCGAACCGGCGAGCACGAGCGGCGACGCCATCTCACGCGCATCCCTTGGGAGGTTGTGCCGCTCGTCATCGCGGCCGTTCTGCTCGGCCTCGTCATGAGCGGCCACGGCGTCGCGCACGACTCGACGGGTGCGAGCCACCCGCGGCTCGCGGTGTTCCTCGTCCCCGTGTTCGCCGTCGCGGGCATTGGCGGGCTCGCCGTCCGACTGCTTCGCCGAGGGCTCGCGCAGCGCGGCGGCAACGCCCCACCCGAGGTCTTCTTCGCGCTCCGGCGCATCGCTGCCGCCCGAGGTCTTCTCGTCGCCGTCATCGTCGCGGCAGCAACAGCGTTCGGGACGTTCGCGTGCGCAACAATCCTCTCAAGCTCGCTCAATCGCAGCGTCGCCGAGAAGTCGTTCGTGGCGAACGGGAGCGACGTGCAAGGGCTCGTCGACCCGCTCGTCCGTGTGAACAAGCCGTTCCCATTTCCCGTCGCACTCGTCGAGATCGACGACTCCTACGCGACGTTCACGACCGGAGAACGGGTCGACGTGATCGCCGGCGATCCACGTGCGCTCGAGCGCACGATCCGCTGGGGTGATGGCTGGAGTGACGACCCACGCAAGCTCCTGCCAAAGGTTGCGAGCTACACCGGGGCTGGACTCGCCGCGATCGCAACGCCAGGCGCGCGAGTGTCGGACGCGATCATCGAGCAAGGTGCGCGGATCCCGATCCACGTCGTCGGGCATGCCCCCGTCCCAGGCTCGACGGCGGGTCGCCCTGCACTGCTCGTCTCGCGCGCAGCTCTGCACCGGATCGCGCGGAAGGCAAAGATCCTCGATCCAGCGCCCCTCGCGACCGGGTACCTCTGGGCCAAGGGCGACCCGCACACGATCGTGCCCGTGCTCGAGACCTCCGAACTGGCGCCGGCGTACCTGACGACCGTCGCTCACATCTACGACGACGCTTCCGTCGGCGCCGCCAGGCGGAGCTACCGATACGTGACCGTGATCGGTGCCGCCGCAGCAGTGATGTCGCTGGTCGCGCTGCTCCTGTACCTGCAGGCGAGGCAGCGCTCGCAACTGATCGCGTCGGCGCTGGTCGCGCGCATGGGGCTGAGTCGCCGCCGTGACGTCGCCGCCGTCGCGCTCGAGGCAGGCAGCATCGTTCTGCTTGCCGGCGCGGTCGGGGCCGCAGTTGCGACCGCAGTCGCAGCACCGATCGCGCACCACGTCGATGCACTGCCACTGTATGCGCCGTCGCCGACGTTGATCGTCCCTTGGACGGCGCTCGCACTCGGCCTCGCGGCCGCCGTTCTCGCGGGAGCAGTGTTCGGCGCAATCACCGTGGCGGTCGCAAGTCGCTCCGACGTCGCGGAGGCGCTTCGTGTCGCGTGACGGCACGCGCTTTACGGGCGTGCGGCGGGTCTACCGCTCGGCGGCCGGTTCGGTCGAGGCGCTTCATGCCGCCGATGGCGCGTTCGCGCCCGGCGCGATCGGCGCGCTCGTCGGCCCGTCCGGCTCCGGGAAATCGACCTTGCTTCGGGTCCTCGGCGGCATCGACGCGGCCGACGCCGGGACGGTAACCGTCGACGGCATCGACGTTCGGCGTCTCCGCGGTGCCGCTCTGCGCCGCTTCCGGCGTGAGAGCGTCGGGTTCCTTGCCCAAAGGGCGGCGGCGAACCTCGTCCCACAGCTCACGCTGCGCGAACAGCTCGGCCCGAACGGCCTCGAGCAGGCCGGGCGCGTCGGGTTGTCCCACAGAATCGACGCGATCGCCAGCGCGCTGTCGGGCGGCGAGCAGGCTCGCGCTGCGCTCGCCGTCGGGCTGTCGCGCGGGACGCCGGTGATCCTGCTGGACGAGCCGACCGCCGAGCTCGACCGTCACGCTGCCGCTCTCGTCATCGCCGAGTTGCGCACGGCCGCCGCGGACGGGCGAACGGTCATCGTCGCCACACACGACGCGGAGCTCGTCGCACTGGCAGATGCCCGACTCGAGCTGACGCTGCCAACGATCGCAGTTCCACATGCGCAGCACGTTCGAAGGACGAGCGACGAGCCGATCATCGTGCTCGAGCACGTGACGAAGAGTTACGCGGGCGCCGCAGTCGTCGGTGACGCATCGCTCGATGTGCGCGCAGGCGAGCTCGCCGTGCTTCTCGGCCGGTCGGGGTCCGGCAAGTCGACGCTCCTGATGGCGGCGGGCGGATGGTTGAGCCCCGACCACGGAACCGTCCGCACGCCCGGCCCGCGCTGGCACGAGACCGCGCACCTCGCGCAGCGGTTCGGGCTCATCCCCGAGTTGAGCGTGGCTGAGAACGTCGGCCTGCCGCTCAGACTTCGAGGTTCGACCGACGATGCATTCGTCGCCCACGTGCTCGAGCAGCTCGGGCTCGCCGAACTGCACGCTCGCCTGCCGGAGGAGACGTCGATCGGACAGCAGCAACGCACCGCGCTTGCCCGCGCACTCGCCGACCGCCCCTCGGCGCTCCTCGCAGACGAGCCGACGTCACACCAGGACACAGCCTCGGCAGCGCTCGTGTGGCACGCGCTCGACGCAGCCTGCGCCGAGGGGACTGCGTGCCTCGTCGCGACCCACGACGAGGCCGCTTCGCGCCACGCCGACCGCGTGTGGCGCATCGAGGACGGGCACATCGTCGACTAGCGTGACAGGAGTGGAAGTCGAGATCGCGCCGGGCGTGTCGATGCCTCTGCTCGGCTTCGGCACGTGGGAGGCCCGCGGCAAGACGGCCGAGAACGCCGTCGCCCATGCGCTGGACGCCGGCTACCGGCACATCGATACGGCGGGCATGTACGGCAACGAGGCAGACGTCGGACGCGCACTCGCCGCAAGCGGGGTCGCGCGCGAGGACGTGTTCGTCACGACGAAGATGTGGCCGGACCGCGCGGGCGACGAGCGCACGTCGATCGAGGAGAGCCTGGAGGCACTCGGGCTGGACCACGTCGACCTGTGGCTGATCCACTGGCCGCCCGCCGGAGGCGCCCGCCCCGACGTGTGGGAGCGCTTCTTGGAGGCCGAGGCCGACGGGCTCGCTCGCGTGGTCGGAGTCAGCAACTACAGCGTCGCGCAGCTGGACGAGCTTCACGCGGCTACCGGGAGGATGCCGGCGGTCAATCAGATCGAGTGGGGACCGGCGCTCTACGACGCACGCGTGCTCGACGAGCACCGCGCGCGTGGCGTGCAACTCGAGGGTTACAGCCCGTTGAAGACGACCGATCTTCGGAACCGGCGGCTTGGCGAGATCGCCGACGCGCACGACGCGACGCCGGCACAAGTCGTCATCCGCTGGCACCTCGAGCACCAGATCGTCGTGATCCCGAAGTCGACGAAGCCGAAGCGGATCGACGAGAACGCCGACGTCTTCGGTTTTGCGCTGACCGAGGACGAGATCGCTTCGCTCGACGACCTCGGCTCGGGCGCGCGCCAAGACTGAAACGTGGAGAAAGCCCCGTCGCCGGGGCTTTCTCGTTAGCAGGCCTGTAAGCCGGATTCTGTCGAGGGTGACCATCCCTCTTGGCAGCTACCCGGGCCCTCGGCGGGCTGCGTCAACGGGCCCTGTTCGCCTTGCACCGGACGGGGTTTGGCAAGCCGCCGCGTCGCCGCGACGCTGGTGGGCTCTTACCCCACCGTTTCACCCTTACCTCGGACGTCTCCGGAGATGCGTCCGAGGCGGTGTCCTTTCTGTTCCACTTTCCGTCGGCTTTCGCCGCCTCCCTCACGGGAGCGTCCTGCCCTTCGGTGTCCGGACTTTCCTCGACGCGGTTGCCCACGCCGCGGTCACCCGGCCTGCGCGGTGAATTCTACCCCGTTCGCAACCGATTCCTCATCGCCCGCCTGGGCGCCGCATTCGGGGCAGAACACGTTGCCGCCACGCGCGTGCATGACGAACTCGCCGCACGCCAGGCACTCGAGCGAGGCGCCGCGCAGCAGCGCGACGAGCTCCTGGTCGAGCGTCCGCTGAAACGAGGCGAGCGCGCCCATTAGAGCTCCCGGAACACTCCCACGACGCGACCGATGACCTGGACGTGGTCGGCGTAGATCGGCTCCATCGTCGAGTTCTCCGGCTGCAGCCGGAT
>DASXOW010000036.1:0-1882 GCA_036493955.1 Gaiellaceae bacterium | reverse complement strand
GTGGCGACCGTCGGTCGCACCGACGGTGACGACCTCGTCTCAGCGCGCTGGGAGCTGACGGCCACGTCGCGCATGGCGACGTACGAGAAGCCGAAGCGGGAGGGCTTCCTCCGACTCTTCGCCGACCCGAACGAGCGGGTTCTCGTCGGCGCGGTCGCGGTCGGGCCGCTGGCAGCGGAGTGGCTCGGGCAGCTGACGCTCGCCGTCCGCGCGGCCGTCCCGGTGGAAACGCTCCTCGACACCATCCAGCCGTTCCCGAGCTTCTCCGAGGGCATCTTCTGGTGCCTCCGCGACCTCGCCGACGCACTTCCGTGACACCGCCGTTCGGGTACCTGGTACCGATACGACTGTGTGACGGCCCCAAACGAACGGGCTCGCGGGCGCCGAGCCGTGACACCGCCGTAACAGGGCCTGGCCCCGTTACGGGTGTGTCACCAAAAGGTCGCGTAAAATGAGGAGCATGCTCGGTGAGGTCCTGACCGCGATGGTGACGCCGTTTCATGCGGACGGCTCCCTCGACGTGGACGCGTTCCGCCGGCTTGCGACCCACCTCGTCGACAACGGCTCGGACGGGCTCGTCGTGGCCGGTACCACGGGGGAGGGCCCGACCCTGACCGACCCGGAGAAGCTCGAGCTCTTCGCCGCCGCGCTCGACGCCGTCGGCGACCGGGCCACCGTCGTCGCCAACACCGGCACGTACGACACGCATCACTCGGCGCACCTCACCGGCGAGGCGCACGACCTCGGCGTCCACGGCATCCTCGTGATCACGCCGTACTACAACAAGCCGCCGCAGCGCGCGATCGTCCGCCATTTCCAGGAGATCGCCTGCATGACCGACAAGCCCGTGCTCGCCTACAACATCCCGAGCCGCGTCGTCGTCAACATCGAGCCGGCAACGATGGACGAGCTCGCGCGGATCGAGAACGTCACCGGCGTCAAGCAGGCGCACGACGACCTCGACGAGGCGCGCCACATCGTCGATGTCGGCCTCACGCTGTACGCGGGCGACGACAATCTCGTCCTCCCGTTCCTCGAGATCGGCGGCGAAGGCGGCATCTGCGTGCACACGCACGTGTGGGGCCTGCAGACGAAGGAGATGGTCACCCGGTACAAGAGCGGCGACGCCGCCGGCGCGAAGGCGCTGAACGAGGAGATGGCGCCGGCGTTCGAGCTCCTGAAGATCCAGACGAACCCGATTCCGATCAAGGCGGCGGTCAACCTTCTCGGGCACGAGGTGGGCGGCTACCGTCTACCCATGGTCGACCCGACGGAGGAAGAGCTGACGCAGGTGCGTTCCTGCCTCGAGCGAGCGGGCATGCTCGAGGCGGCGCGCGCGTAGTGGGCGTCTGCCGGATCATCCCGCTCGGCGGCCTCGGCGAGGTGGGGAAGAACATGACCGCCTACGAGGCGGACGGCTCGATCGTCATCGTCGATGCCGGCCTCGCGTTCCCGCGCGACGAGCACCTCGGCGTCGATCTCGTGCTCCCGGACTTCTCGTACCTCGTCGAGCGCGCGGACATGATCCGCGGCGTCGTGCTCACGCACGGCCACGAGGACCACGTCGGCTCGCTGCCGTATCTCATGCGCGAGGTGCACGTGCCGGTCGTCGTCGCGACACGGCTCACGCTCGGCCTGATCAAGTCGAAGCTCGACGAGCACGGTCTCGGGCGCGAGGCGGAGCTGCGGGAGGTCGCCCCCGGCGACGAGCCCTTCCAGCTCGGCGCGTTCCGGATCGAGTTCGTGCGCATGGCGCACTCCATCCCGGACGCGGCGGCCGTCGTCCTCGAGACGCCGGGCGGCCGAGTCGTGCACACCGGCGACTACAAGATCGACCACACGCCCGTCGACGGCCAGCGCACCGACGTCGGCAAGCTCGCCG
>DASXOW010000035.1:0-46979 GCA_036493955.1 Gaiellaceae bacterium | reverse complement strand
GCGAATGCGAAACCGCCGCATCTTCCCGGCGGTGTAGCCCAGTGTCTCGTGACCGTTGTCGAGCTTGATCCGGAACATGCCGTTCCGAAGCGCCTCGACGATCTCACCGGTCATCTCGACCTTGTCTTCCTTCTGAGGTATCTCCGCCTCCTTGGAGAGAGGCATTTCCCGGGGCGCGCAAGGCACCCCGGGAAACGCTAGATCACGGTCACGTTCGCGGCCTGAGGGCCTTTCTCGCCCTGCTGGGCCTCGTACTCCACCTTTGCGCCTTCGTCGAGCGAGCGGTAGCCCGCGCCCTGGATCGCGCTGAAGTGGACGAACAGGTCCTTACCTCCCTCGTCGGGGGTGATGAACCCGTAGCCCTTGTCCGCGTTGAACCACTTAACAGTTCCGGTTGCCATTACTTTCTTTCACCTCCTTGCCAACTTCACTGAACGGGCAAGAAAGGTGCAAACCGGCACCATCCAACTCGCTCAAATTGCAGGGCGCAGTGTAGCCGCGGCTGACGAACTAGTCACGTGTCGCGCGCTTCAAGACCTCGAGCGCGCCGGACGTGTCCCCCTGCGCCTCGAGCAGATCCGCCAGCTTCCGCGCGGCTTCCAGCGCCCGGCGGGGCCGATGGGTGAGGAGAAGGTCGAGCGCCTCCGCGAACAGGTGCCTGGCCCGCTCCCCGTCTCCGGCGGCCGCGAACACCTCCGCCAGCACGACGAAGGTGAGCCCACGATCGCCCGGCCCGAGCGCCTCGAGCGAGCCGAGCACCCGCGCCGCGGCGCGAGCCCCGTCGGCGGGCCGCCCGGCAAGCATGAGCGCCCGTGCCTCGAGGGCTCCGAACCGCGCCTCGTCGACCACGCCGAGCTCGCCACCACGGACCTCGCGTCCGTACTCGAGCAGCCGCAGCGCCTCGCCGCCGTTCCCCGCCTCGATCTCGGTCGTCGCGAGTAGGTGATAGGCGAGCGAGACGAACGTCTCGTTCTCCGTGCGCTCGAGGATCTCGAGGGCGCGTCTCGCGTACCGGCCTGCGAGCCGAGGTTCGTCGCGACGTGAATGCAGCCGCGACTGCGACCAGTACAACCGCGCGAGCGCGATCGGGTCGCCGCTCTCGTCGGTGATGCGGATCACGCGAGCGAGCACCGCCTCCGCGCGCGAGAAGTCGCCGCGGTCGATGAGCACGTTCGCGAGGATGACCGAGAACCGCAGCTCCTCGAGCACGGCCTCTGCTTCGACCGCCTCCTCGACGGCGCGCTCGTACAGCTCGATCGACGGCGTGAGGTCGCCGATCTGCATGTACGCGCGACCGAGCGTGTCGACCGCACCGGGATCGACGAGTGCGCGGCCGTTGCGCAGGCTGAACGCCTGCTCGAGCAACTGCACCGCCTCCTCTGCCCGACCGCGCGCGAACGCCACCTGACCGAGACCCGCGAGCGCGGTCGCACGGACGGGATCGCCTGCTTCGGCGTGCGCGCGGTAGAGCGCCTCGGCGGTGTCGAGCTCACCGAGCCGAAGGGCGACTTCCGCCTCGACGAGATCGGCCGGCTCGACGGCGACCGCGTCGACGCCCGTCGCGAGCCAGGAGCCCGTCACGTCGAGCCGCACGGCGAGCTGGTTCACCATCTGCAGCGACGGGATGCGTGCGCCGGCCTCGAGTCGGGAGATGTACGCAGCCGTGCAGCCCGGGAACGCCAGCTGGCGCTGCGACAGCCCGGCTTTCGTGCGCGCGTCCCGCAGACGCCGACCGACGTCCTTCGCCGAGTCGATGTGCGTCGTCAAGCTCCGCGGCATCGGCCTATCGTACGCCGCTTCCGACCGCGACTGAAAGGGGTTCAAGGCGGAGCCAATGCGGGTCGATAGGAACAGAGTGCTCCGCCGCGTCGTGATCCTGGCCGCCATCGGCTGCATCTTTGCGTGCGCGGCCCGCGCGGCGCCGTCGAACTGGGCGGCGCCACAGATCCAGGCCGTCACCCAGGTCGGCATCCTCGGCGCCTCGACGGCGTCCTTCAAGCCGCAATCTCCGCTCACGCAGTCGCAGCTCGCCGCCGCGATCGCGGCCACCGATGCGCTCCAACACCCGGTTGCCGCTCCCCCGCCGGCCGTGGAGCTCGCGACGAACGTCGGCCCCGACGCAACGGTCGCCGGCTTCGTCTCCGTCGAGCTCGACGTGACCGGTCCCGAGGTCGATCATGTTGCGTTCGCGCTCGACGGGACCGGCGTCGTCTCGACGAACGAGGCACCGTACTCGCTCGAGCTCGACACGAGCTCGCTCGCCGACGGCGTCCATGCACTGGCAGTGAACGTCGCGTTCGTGAACGGTGGGTACGCGATCGCAACCTGGCAGGTCACGGTCGCGAACGCGCCCGGCTCTGTTCTCACGCCGACGGACGTGACGGTGCCGCTCACGATCGTGAAGTCGAAGCTGCCCGCGGATCCCACGACAGCGCCCGTACGCACGCTGTATCGAGCCCTCACTCCCGGGGCGGTCGTGAGCGTGAAGAAGCTCGACGCGGTGCTCGTCGGCTACCTCGGGCTGGGCGGCGCCGCGCGCGAGATCCAGAAGACGCTCACCGACGCCGGGTTGAAGCCGCCGGCGAACACCGGCACCGAGGCGGTCGCGCGGATGCTCGCCCTCCGCCTCAACCACCCGGCGGCGCAGGACGGCCTCGAGCTTCGTCCGCTCCAGGCGATCACGCGAGCCGAGGCGGCCTACTCGTTCGCGCAGCTGCTCACGCTCGACGACGCGTCGCTCGAGTCCGTCCAGGCGGCCGCCGATACGTTCACTCTCCCGGCACTCACGTCGTGGCAGCAGCGTCTGCTGACGACGGCGGTCCACTACGTCGGCTATCCGTACATCTGGGGCGGGACGAGCCCCGGCGCGGAGACACTGTTCGGCGTCAGCTCGGGCGGCGGTTTCGACTGCTCCGGCTTCGTGTGGCGCGTCTACAAGCTCACGCCTTACTCCGGTGAAGGCACGCTCGCGAGCGTGTTGCGCGGACGCACGACGTACCAGATGAGCGGCGAGGTGCCTCGGTCGGCGCGCATCACGGCGGCGAACCTGCAGCCCGGCGACGTGATGTTCTTCGGAGCGAACGGCCCGAAGTCGAAGCCAGGCGTCGTCGACCACACCGCTCTCTACCTCGGCAACGGCTGGTTCGTGCAGTCGAGCGGCGAGGGCGTCACGCTGCTGCCGTTCGACGGCTGGTACACCCGCACGTTCGCGTGGGCGCGGCGGCCGCTGCGCGAAGCCGGCCTTACCGGCTGAGCGCTTCGAGCAGCTCGCCGACTCGCCGGTCGGCGACCGACGGATGCCGCATCGGCCGTGCCGCGTCGATTCGGTAGTGGTTGCGCCGCCCCACTCGCTCGCGCTCGAGGTAGCCGTCGTCCACGAGATCGGCGAGCACCCGGTGCGCCTGCCGCTCCGTCAAGCCCGCACGCTCGGCGATCTCCCGCACGGTTGCGTCCGGTTCACGCGCAACCTCCAGCAATACCGAACCGTGCGAGGTGAGAAACGTCCACCTCGGACGATGTGCCATGACCCCGAGACTACTGATGTGTCGTCTTGACCGGCGGCCAGTGCGGCGAGATCCCGGGATCGCCGAGGTCGCCGTACGGAACGCAGGTTCCCGCGAGCGCGCTGCGATCAGCGGCCAGGAGCTCGTCGACACGGCGATTGATGGGAACCGACTGCTTCCACGCCAGCCGCAGCCGCTCTCCTTCGCGGACGAGCGCGCGAGCCGCGAGCGGCCTGCTCGAGCGGACCGCGAAGTAGTGGCCGCCGACCGGTGCCACGCCGAGCGCCTGTTGCGCGGCCGCCGCTTCGTCGGGCGACGCCGCATAGAAGAGCCACAGCCCGTACCGCGGCGGTGTGCGCTTCAGGAACGGCTCGAGGTTGGTGCACGTCTCGTCGTCGACGCGCGTGAGCGACGGGACGCGCAGTGCGACGAGATGGTCGAGCAGGTTCGCCGGGTGACCGTAGTCGAAGGCCGAGAAGTTCGCGCCGCTCGTCCCCGTCGAGCCGAAGAGCACGGTGCCCGACGGTTCGTGCCTGACCGCTGCGACGACGGTGTCGATGCCGATGCGCTGCGCGGCACGTCGATGGTCGAGATCGAAGCGAACCTCGATCGCCGCCAGCCCCGCCACGAGCGCGACGGCGACGAGCACGCGCCAGGTGCCCGCCCACGACGCAATCGTGAAGATGCCCACGCAGACGAGAACGAGGAACGCGGGCGTGACCGGGATCATGTAGCGGTCGAAGAAGAGCGCAGAGTCGCCGCTCGTCGGAACCACGGAGAAGAAGACGACCGGAGCGGCGACGGTGGCGACGCAGAACGCGAGCGGCCGGTACGACCTACGAGCGAGCAGAACGACAACACCGAGTGCGGCGAGCACCGTGAAGTAGTTGACGTCGTGCCGCCCCGGCGCGACGAAGTGGAGCGCGTCCTCCCACACCGGTCGACCGGAGAACGTGCGCCCGGACTGCCCGCTGCCGCCCACGCCGTAGCGGTCGCTCAGCACATGCAGCGTCTTGACGTAGTACGGGACGAACACCACGAGTAGCGCGACGGCGCCGGGCCAGGCGGCCCGGACCTTCCCTCGTAGGGGCCCGGGCGCGTAGAGCCAGGCGGCGCCGAACGCGGTCAACGCGTAGAGCGGCGCAGTTGGATGCACGAAGACGGTGAGTCCGAGCAGCGCACCCGCCGCGATCCAGAGCCGGCGGTCACCCGAGTCGGCCGCGGCGAGCGCAACCACCGTCGCCCACATCAGCCAGGCGAAGAGCAACGTGTGGGGCCGGCCGAACGTCGCGTACATGACGGGGATCGGCGAGAGCGCGGTCAGCACAACGACAGCCGCGGCCGGCAGCTCGTCGGCGGTGAGCCGACGGACGATCAATGCGACGGCGGGCAGCGCAAGGCACGAGAAGACGAGCGACGGCACCCGCAACGCCGCGATGCCCGGCCACCAGTCGAGCAGGAAGTGCTCGAGCCAGAAGTGGATCGGCCCACCGCCACGCTGCGTCGAGACGATGTGGAAGATGTGGCGGAACGAGAAGTCGCCAAGCCGCAGCGTCAGCTCCTCGTCGACGTTCAGCGGCGTCCACCAGACGGTGGGAAGCGCGATCCAGACGAGCCCGGCGGCCGCACCGACGACGGCGGCCGGAAGAACGACTCTGTTAGTCCGTGCCTGAAGCAGCGAGCGCTTCGATCTCGGGCGTCTCAGGCGCCGAGCGATACGGATGCTCGTCTTCGACGTGCGTCTCGTGGTAGACGCTTTCGGCGTTGACGGCCCAGATGTCGTGCTCGGCACCGCTCAAGAGGTTGTCGACGGCACGCATCGCCGTCAACATCGAATGGTCGGAGTTGTTGTAGCGGTGCAGGCCGTTGCGGCCTACCTGCTGCAGGTTGTCGATGCCGTCGAGCCAGGCCCGGATCACCTGCACGCGCTCTGCGTAGTCGGCGTCGTAGATCGGATACGCCTTCGGCACGCGGATCGCGTAGCCGCGCTCGACCTTCGACTTCGGCGCAAGCCGGAGCCGCTCGAGCTCGTCGGCGGCGAGCGCGACGAGGTCGTCGTCGTCCATCGACCAGAGATCGTCCCCGGCGAAGCAGAAGTACTCCATACCGACGCAGGCCTTGGACGGGTCGGGGACCATCCACGGCGACCACGACCTGAAGTTCTGGATGCGGCCGACGCGCACGCCGGGCTCGTGGATGTAGATCCAGTTGTCCGGGAACAGATCCTCCCCGTCGACCACGAGCGCGACCGTGAGGAAGTCGCGGTAGCGAAGACCGTTCGCCGCATCGATCACGTGCTGCGGCGCGGCCGGGCTCACCATGCGCACGACCTCGCGCAGCGGAAGCGAGGAGATAACGGCTTCGGGAAGCGTGTACGACGTCTCACCGGCTTCGACCTCGACGATGCGGCTGCCGGCGAGCTCGAGTCGTGTGACGGGCGCCGAGAGGAGGACCTCCCCGCCCTGCGCGCGGATCGCGTCGGTCATCGCGTCCCACATCTGGCCGGGGCCGTAGCGCGGATAGTTGAACTCGGAAATGAGGCTCTTGATCTTGTTGCCGCGGTTGCCGAAGAACGCAGCCCTCGCAGCGGAGAAGAACGACAGTCCCTTGATGCGCTGCGCTGCCCACTCGGCGCGGATCTCCGACGCGGGGACTCCCCAGACCTTCTCGTTGTAGCTCTGGAAGAAGAGCTCGAAGAGGCGGCGGCCGAAGCGGTTCGTCACCCACTGCTCGAGCGACTCCTCCTCGCCCTTCGGACGCGCCGCAGCGGCGAGGTACGAGCCCATGCACCGCGCGAGCTCGATTGGGCCGAGCTTCTTGATCACATCCGGTCCGCGCAGCGGGTAGTCGAGGTACTTCTTGTTCCAGTAGATCCGTGACATGCGCGGACGGCGGAGGAACTCGTCTCCGAGCACCTCGTGCCAGAGGTTGTCGACCTCGAGCGCCTTGGTGAAGAAGCGGTGGCCGCCGAGGTCGAAGCGGTAGCCATCACGCTCGACCGTCTTTGCGAGCCCACCGACCTGATCCTCGGCCTCGAGGACGACGACGTCGTGGTCGCGCTTCCCGAGCAGGTAGCCCGCGGTCAGCCCGGCGGGGCCGCCGCCGAGGACGAGCGTCGTCTGCGTGATCTCTTTCACCATGGGGAGAGGGGCCGGCAAGCGCCGTGCGATCGTACCCTTGCTACCGCTTTCGACGGTAGACAAACGCCTGAAGCGGCTTGAAGTAGTTCTTCTTGAGCGCGATCTCGTCGCTGCGGATATGGGCGACGAGCTGGAGGCGCGGGTCGTGCTCGAGCAGCCACGACCAGTCGGAAGCCTTGCGCCAGACGAGCTTCGTCCACTGCGCGCGCCAGGCGCGATAGTCCCGGAAAACCGGCTCGAACACGACGAACGTCCCGCCCGGCGGCACCGTTCGAAGGAGCTCGTCGATCGTCGGCTGCTCCTTCGCCGCCCGCAGACGCGAGACCGCGTCGCGCCAGTCGAAGATCTGCGGATCGCGCGTCGGCCCGAGGGTGGTCGCCCAGCGATACCCGGGACCGAGGTAGTAGCGAAGCACGGGCACCTGCTCGGGATGCGTCGAGATGATCAGGTCACCGGTCTTCAGATACGCGCGCGCGCCGGTCGTGATCCCCTTTGCATTCTCCTTGTCGTTCTTGACGGAGTACCCGGCGAAGACGAACACGAGGACAACAAGCGTTGCGAGCCCCAGGCCGCGCGCGCGGGCGAGGGCCCGGCCGGCGACGAGGATCACCGGGCCGAAGAGCACCGCGAAGTACCGCGCGGTCCACGCCGGCGAGATCTGCGACGAGATGAACGCGACGACCACCGTCACCCAGACAACCGTGAGGAGCGCGGCGATCTCGCGTCGCTCCTGCGTGCGCTCGTGCAGAAGGAGGCCGCCGAGCGCCGCGCCGCCGACGAGGATGAGCGCGACGAACGCCGCGTCTCCGCCGATCACCGTGCCCGCGGAGAGGAAGAGGTCGTGAACGCTGGGGCGCGTCGACCACGGCGCACCCGTGTGCCGAGCCTGGGAAAGCAGCGTCGGGACCCACGGTACGTAGAGCACCGCGACGCCGGCCGCTGCGACGCCGAACAGACCCAGCCGGTCGCGGGCGAACCCGAACGTGGCGGCGGCGAGCCCGACGCAGAGGAAGAGGCCCCAGTTGTGACTGTACGCGAGCAGCGCGGTGGCGAGCACGAAAACCGGGGTCCACGCGCGCTTCCCGCGCAGGATCCCTTCGACATACGACCAGGCGACGACGAGCGAGAGCAGCGCCTCGAGCTCGTACATGCGCGTCTCCTGCGCGTAGTAGGTGAGGAACGGATCGAGCGACGTGAGCACCGCAGCCGCGAGCGCGGCCGTCCGGCCGAACACGGCGCGCCCCGCGAAGTACGCGAGCGGCACGCACGCCAACCCGAAGACGAGGGAGAGCGTGTGCGTCGCGGCTTCGCTGTCGCCGAACAGGCGCACCCAGATCCCGAGCAGCATGTAGTAGAGCGGCGGCGAGCCATCCTGGCGTAGCAGGTGGGGGATCGACGTCCAGTGCTCGTGCGAGATGCCGACCGAGATCCCCTCGTCGATCCAGAACCCGGCGTGCAGCTGGCGGGAGCGGACGAACAACGAGAGGAGGACGAGGAGCGGAAGCCCGATCGGGACGAGCCACCGCGAACCGACGATCGCGTCGAAGCGGGCTCGTGCCTCGTCGACGATCGCCACGACCGAGGAGCTTAGAGCGTCAGGGAGTGTGGGGCGCGCGCGGCTCGAGCGTCAGCACGCGCCGGCTCCCCCCGTCCGAGTAGACGACGTCGACCGTGTCGTTGCTCCGGTAGGTGCCTGCGACGCCGAGGAACAACGACAGCCAGCGCCAGAACCCGAGCCGGCCCTCGGGCGCGAGCTCGCGGCGGAAGACGAGGGTCGCCCCCACCTGGTCGAAGTCGGTGCCAGGGTGCTGCTCGACGCCGTTCACGAACACGTGGAACGGAGCGGTGACGCCTTCGGGCAGCTCGACCTGACTCGCCGATTCCACGCTCTATACGATGCCACTCGCTGTGCGTCGTGCTCGCCTTGCCACTCTCGTCACGAGCCTGACGGCGCTCGTGCTTGTGCCGGTGGCGCTGGCAGGCAACGGAGGATTCCTGCCCGGCGAGCCCCACTCGCCGAACGCGCACCGTGTCCACGACTCGTTCATCTTCGTCTCGATCTTCACCGGTGTGATCTTCATCGGGGTCGAAGGGGCACTGATCGCGTTCATCATCAAGTACCGCCGCGGCAGGCGCGAGCGCACCGCCGAGGGGCCGCAGATCCACGGCGCGACGAGGCTCGAGATCATCTGGACGGTCGTGCCAGTGCTCTTCCTCGCCGCGATCGGGACGTTCGTCTTCTACAAGCTGCCGGGCATCGCCGACGCACCGAAGGCAGCTGCCGCTGACGAGACGAACATCGGCGTGCAGGGCGCGCAGTTCTACTGGCAGTTCACGTATCCGAACAATGCGATCTCGGTGGGCACGATGGTTGCGCCCGCGGGCGAGGTCGTGAACGAGCGGATCACGGCGCCTGACTGGGACGTCATCCACTCGTGGTGGGTGCCGGACTTCGGCGGCAAGTACGACGCGATCCCGGGCAACGTGAACAAGACCTGGTTCGACGCGCCGGCCGGAACGTACGTCGCACGGTGCTACGAGCTCTGCGGGATCCAGCACGCCGCGATGAAGGCGACGGTGAAGGTCGTGCCGCGGCCGCAGTACGAGGCGTTCATCGCCAAACGCGCGTCGCCGGCCGGGCAGCTCGACCTCGGCCGCGAGGAGTGGACCGGCGTCTGTCAGAGCTGCCACCGGCTCGACCACAAGTACATCGGCCCCGCACTTCAAGGGAACCCGTTGCTCAGCGACCGTAAGGGCATCGAGACGCTGCTGAGGAACGGGCAGGGTCAGATGCCGTCTGTGGGCAAGGACTGGACCGACGCGCAGATCGACGCGCTCGTCGCGTACACGAAGCGGTTCGCGAAGGCGGGCGGCTAATGGCGGTCAACGTCGAGTCGCGCCCGTACCGCGCCGACTGGCGGACCGGCCGCGTCGCATCGTGGCTGACGACCGTCGACCACAAGCGAATCGGGATCCTCTACATCGTCACGTCGCTGATCTTCTTCGCGGCGGGCGGCGTGCTCGCCTTGCTGATCCGCTCGCAGCTCGCGACGCCTAACGAGCACCTGGTGACCAAGCATTCGTACAACGCCGTCGTGACGATGCACGGAACGACGATGATCTTCCTCGTCATCGTCCCGATCCTCGCGGGCTTCGGGAACTACCTCGTGCCGCTGATGATCGGTGCACGCGACATGGCATTCCCACGGCTGAACGCGCTGTCCTATTGGTTGTTCGTGCTCGGCGGCGTGGTGCTGTACTTGAGCTTCTTCGCCAGCGGCGGTGCAGCGGGCAACGGGTGGACGTCGTACGCGCCGCTCGCGACGATGCATTCACCCGGGCACGGCCAGGATCTCTGGATCCTCGGGCTGCACATCCTGTCGGCCTCGTCGCTGGCGGGTGCGATCAACCTCATCGTGACAGTCCACAACATGCGAGCGCCCGGGATGTCGTGGACGCGCATCCCACTGTTCGTCTGGACGATGGTCACCTACGCCTGGATGCTCGTGATCGTCCTGCCGACGTTGTCGGCCGGGTTGACGCTCATGCTCCTCGACCGCCAGGCAGGTACGCACTTCTTCGACGCCGCGCACGGTGGGAGCCCGCTGCTCTACCAGCACGTGTTCTGGTTCTTCGGGCATCCCGAGGTCTACATCATGATCCTGCCGGCGATGGGGATCGTCTCGGAGATCATTCCTGTCTTCGCGCGCAAGCCGATCTTCGGCTACAAGGCGGTCGCGATCTCCACCGTCGGGATCGCGTTCTACTCGCTGCTCGTGTGGGCGCACCACATGTTCGCGGTCGGCCTGCCGATCGGCCTCGACATCTTCTTCATGATCAGCTCGATGATCATCGCGATCCCGACGGGCGTGAAGATCTTCAACTGGCTCGCGACGATCTGGCGCGGGAACATCTCGTTCGACACACCGATGCTGTGGGCGCTCGGATTCATCGGCGTCTTCACGCTCGGCGGCATCTCCGGGATCTTCCTCGCCGCATTCACGGTCGACTGGGCGTTGACCGACACGTATTTCGTCGTCGCGCACCTGCACTACGTGCTCTTCGGGGGCTCGATCTTCGGGATCTTCGGCGGTCTCTACTACTGGTGGCCGAAGATGTTCGGGCGCCAGCTCGACGAGCGGCTCGGCAAGGTGCACTTCTGGCTGGTGTTCATCGGGTTCAACCTGGCGTTCTTCCCGCAGCACATGCTCGGGATGCTCGGGATGCCGCGGCGCACGTACACGTACAACGAACACGGCCTCTGGCTCGCGTACAACCTGATCTCGTCGATCGGCTCGTACGTGATGGGCGTCGGGATGCTCGTGTTCGTCTACAACGTCGTGCGGACTTCGCGCGTCGGCGCGCGCGTCGGCAACGACCCGTGGGTGGCCGATACGCTCGAGTGGTACACGACGTCCCCGCCGCCGCCCTGGAACTTCGACCAGGTTCCGTACGTGACGAGCGCCCGCCCGCTGCGCGACCTCCGGCGTCGGCTCGCGGAGACGCGCGGGTTCTGATGGGCGTCTGGATGCGCATCACGGCGTTGCTCGCGGTCGGTGGGACGGGCCTTGCGGTCGTCTCGGGTGCCGCGGGCTGGGACACCGCGCACCGCGTGCTCGCGGCGATCGCTCTGCCGCCCCTCGCGGCGCTCGTCGCCGCGGCCTGGATCTCGGCTCGGCGACTGCTCGTGTCGTCGGTCATCGCGCTGGTGCTGTTCGGGCTCGCGGCCTTGCTCGTCGGGCGCGCCGCGCACATCACGTTTGCCTCGCTCGCATTTGCGGCGTGCGTCTGGACGGCGGCATTCACGTTCCGCTCGTCCCCCGAGTCGGGGCCGTGGCGCGACTACGTCACGTTGACGAAACCGCGGATCATGTCGCTGCTCCTGCTCACCGGTGCGGCCGGGTTCTTCGTCGGCGCGGGTCGGTTCTCGTCACTCGGCGCGTTCGGGCTGACGATGCTCGGCCTGGCGTTGGCCTGCGGCGGCGCCTCGGCGCTGAATCACTACCTGGATCGGGACATCGACAAGCTCATGGGCTCTCGTACGGAACAGCGCCCGGTGGCGTCCGGTCGCGTTCCCGCGCCCGCCGCGCTCGAGTTCGGGCTGGCACTTTCGGCGTTCTCGTTCGTCCTGCTCGACTCGCTCGTCAACCTGCCGACGGCGCTGCTCGCACTCGCCGGGAATCTCTTCTACGTCGTCGTGTATACGCGGTGGTTGAAGCGCTCGACGGCGCAGAACATCGTCATCGGCGGCGCGGCCGGCGCGGTGCCGCCGCTGGTCGGTTTCGCCGGTGCGTCGGGACACTTCGGCTGGGCGGCCGTCTTTATGTTCGCGATCGTGTTCGTGTGGACGCCCCCGCATTTCTGGGCGCTCGCGCTGATGATCAAGGAGCACTACGCGAAGGCAGGGGTACCGATGCTGCCGGTGACGCGCGGCGACCGTGAGACCGCTCGGCAGATCCTCTGGTATACGGTGGTGCTCGTCGCGGTGACGCTCGCGCCGGTCGCGTTCGGGACGTTCGGGGTTCTCTATGGCCTTTGCGCGGCACTGCTCGGTGCGGCGTTCCTGTGGCTCGCGGTGGAGCTGCGGCGGACGCTGGCGCGCGCGGCGGCGGTCCGGTTGTTCCACTTCTCGCTGCTCTACCTGGCGCTTCTCTTCGTTGCGATGGCGATCGACGCGGTGGTGATCTAGATGGCAAAGACGCAGGCCGAGCTCGAGCTCGAGCGCAAGAACCTGCGCTGGGGCTGGGCGCTCTTCGGTCTCTTCTTGGTGCTGTTCGCAGGGACTGTCGGCGTCGCGTTCGTCTACCTCTGGCTCGACTGAGCGACGCGGTCTGGATCACGCGGCTCGCTGACGGCCCGGCCGGCCGGCGGCTGGCGGTCAAGGATCTCTTCGACACCGCGGGCATTCGCTCGACGTACGGATCGGCGGTGTTCTCCGACCACGTGCCGTCTTCGACCGCCGCGTGGGTGATGGAGCTCGAGTCGCGCGGCTGGGTGAACGTCGGCAAGACGAACCTCCACGAGTTCGCGTACGGCGTCACGTCACAGAACCTGCACTACGGTGTGGTGCCGAACCCACGCGATCCGTCGCTCACCGCCGGCGGCTCGTCGGGTGGATCGGCAGCAGCGCTGGTGCAGGGGCTCGCCGACGCTGCTCTCGGAACCGACACGGGTGGGTCGATCCGCATCCCCGCCGCCTGCTGTGGCGTCGTCGGGTTGAAACCGACGTACGGGCTGGTGTCGACGGACGGTGTGTTTCCTTTGGCGCCGACGTTCGATCACGCAGGTCCGATGGCGTCGACGGTGGACGGGTGCGCCGAGCTGCTCGGGGTGGACGTCCCGGTGATCGACGGCGTGCGCGTCGCCTCTGCGTGGGGCGGTGTTCACGGTGAGCCGATCGAGTTCCCGACCGCGGAGTCGGTCGTGCCGGCGTTCATGCGCGAAGTGGGTGACGTGCACCGCGAGCTGTATGCGGAGAACGACGAGTTGTACGGCGAGAACATCCGCAGCAAGGTCGAGCGGTGCATCGCGGTGTCGGATGCGGAGTACGCAGCGGCTGTGCGCGCGCGTGAAGAGCTGCGGGAGCGCGCGGAGTCGGCGCTCGACGGGTTCGACGTGCTGGTCACGCCCGTGCTGTCGTGTCCGGTGCCACCCGCGGACTGCGAAGAGATCGAAGTGCGTGCGGCGATGACCCGCTACACGTTCCCGTTCAACGCACTCGGGTGGCCGGCGCTGGCGGTCGGGAACGTGCAGGTCGTCGGCCGCCCCGGCGACGACGCGTTGGTGCTAGGCGTCGGCCGGTTGTTCGAGTGAACGCCGATCTGGCGTACGACTGAGCCTGCTCAGAGCCGCGCCTGAGCCGGCTCAGAGCCGCGTCGGAGCTGCGTCTGACGCCACCGTTCCCGCGGATTCACTTCCTCCACAAATTGCCGCAGCTGCCTACGCGCGACCGCCGGTCTCGGTGAGAAGAGCCCGAGGAGGGCCTCTTCGTCGACGAGCGGATCCGGCGGATGGACGCCGATCGCAGCGCCGTACGAACACCACGGCCAGTCGTCCGCTTTCTTCACCATTCCGGCGCGCGGAGCGTTCAATGCGATGTAACGGATCACTTCGAACAGGTGACGTTCCGACACGGGCATGACGTCGTCAAACCGCCGCAGCCAGAGCGGACCGCGGCGGTTGTGCCGGCGGTTGTAGGTGCGGGCGTAACGGCTCTGAAGACGCCGAAATCCGCTGCTCAGCGTGCATTTGTTGAGGCGGAGCAGCAAGTGATAGTGCGTCGTCATCAGCGTGTACTCGAGCAGGGTCCAGTCACTCTCCTCGACCTCGTCCTCTAGGAGCCCCAGGAACCGCATCCGGTCGACGTCGTCGCGGAAGAGAGGCATGTCGTTCAGCGCGTTCGCGTTGACGTGGTAGAAGGCTCCGATCTCTTCAATGCGGCAGGAGTTGGACACGCGTTGAGAGTGCGTGCGCGGACGATCACACGCCAGTGTCCGTTCCGAAATCGGCGCGCATTTGTTTCTGTTCCGCGAACGGTCCTCTGAGCTTCCTCTGAGCCGCGTCTGAGCGGCGTCGGACGCGGCTCAGACGCCTGCGGCGGCGCGCGCAGCCGCTTCGTACACCGCATTCCGGGAGAAGCGGTCGAGTTGGGCTGAGAGGACATCGCTCGCATTTGGCGGATTGCCGGGCGGGAAGGGGGCAGGCTTGCCGTCAAGGTCGATGCCCTCCAGCAGCTCGCGCTCGTCCAGTTCCAGGCCCACCGGATGGCCCAGGCGTGACACGAGCCACCCTCGCAGCAGATGCGCCTGCGGACGTGTGCCGCGCACGGTGATTGCCTTCACGTCCGCGATGCCCGGCCACAGCGACGCCAGCAGCCCGCGCCAGCGCTCCGTGCGGTCCCACGCGATGTCCGACACCGCGACACGGTCGAACAACCCCGCCAGATCCGCATAGTCGGCCGGCACATCCGGCCACTCCGTCGAATCGACGACCAGCCGATCGATCACCTCGACCAGTTGCTCGAACGCCGGTGACTCCCACTCCGGCCGACCTCGCCAGCGGCAGAACACCGGCAGGTCCGAGATCAGCAGCGGCAGCACGATCGACGCCGGCGCCGCCGCGCGAGAACCGCGCAGCGTCAACTCGATCACCTCGCCGCAGATCGCGCGGTCGCCGAACGGGAAGCAACGCACCGAGACGAGCGCATCGAGCCCATCCTCGAGCTCCGGCCGCGGGACGAGCAACAGCGTCCGCGACGGATGGCGCTCCGCCATCCCCGCGAGCGTCTCCTCGGCGGCGTGCTGCCACTCCGGCGGCACCCACGCGATGTGCGTCATCACCGACGTGCGCAGGTTCGGCTGCGACATCCCGGCCGACGACTCGTCACGCAGCCGCGCGAGCTCGCGCTCGATCTCACCGATCGTGATGTCCTCGCCCGTCCAGTCGTCGGTCAGTTGCGTCGCCACGACCGCCCGTCCCGGTGAATCAACTCATCGGAAGCCGTCGGCCCCCACGTGCCGGCTGCGTAGTTCGGGAACGACAGCCGGTCGCGCCGCCACAGGCCGACGATTGCGTCGACGAGCCCCCATTGCTCCTCGATCTCGTCCGACCGCGTGAACAGCGTCTGGTCGCCGAGCATCGCGTCGACGATCAGCCGCTCGTACGCATCCGGCAAGCCCTCGCGGAACGTGCCGCCGTACAGGAAGTCCATGTGCACCGTGCGGATCGTCATGCCTTGCCCGGGCACCTTCGCGCCGATCGCGAGCGACACGCCTTCGTTCGGCTGCACGTGGATCAACAGAACGTTGGGCCGCAAGCCCTCAGAAGCCCCGTCCTCGAACGGCGGGTGCGGCGCCCGCTTGAACTGGATCGCGATCGTCGTCTCGCGCCGCGCAAGCCGCTTGCCCATCCGCACGTAGAACGGCGTGTCCGCCCACCGCCAGTTGTCGACGTACAGCTTCGCTGCGACGAACGTCTCGGTCATCGAGCCGGGAGCGACACCCTCCTCCTCGCGGTACCCGCGCACCTGCTCCCCTTCGACGAACCCCGGGCCGTACTGCCCGCGCACCAGATGCTTCGGCCCGGGTGTGTGCAGCGCCTTCAGCACCTTCACCTTCTCGTTGCGCACCGAGTCGGCGGTGAAGTCGATCGGCGGTTCCATTGCCGTGATCGCGACGAGCTGCAGCAGATGGTTCTGGAAGATGTCGCGGATCGCGCCCGCCTGCTCGTAGTAACCCGCTCGACTCTCGATCCCGATCGACTCGGCGACCGTGATCTGCACGTGGTCGATGAACTGCCGGTTCCAGATCGGCTCGAAGATGCCGTTCGCGAACCGCAGCGCCAGCATGTTCTGGACGGTCTCCTTGCCGAGGTAGTGATCGATCCGGAAGACCTCGTTCTCCGCGAAGTGCTGCTTGATCTCGGTGGTCAGCTCCTTCGCCGACTCGAGGTCGTGACCGAACGGCTTTTCGATGACGAGGCGGATCCACCCCTCGGCGGCGCGCCTCTGCGCGATCTCCGCGACGAGCGTCCCGATCGCCGACGGCGGAACGGCGAAGTAGTAGACGCGGTTGGCGCCCGTACCCCGCTCGTCGTCAAGCGACGTCAGCACGTCCTTCAACTCGTCCTCGCCCTTGTCGTCCGCGAAGTCGAGCGTGACGTAGCGCATCCCGTCCGCGAGTTTCGACCACGTTTCCTCGTCGAACGGATCGCGTGCGTGATCTTGCACCGCCTGCTTCATCCGCGCGCGGAAATCGTCGTGCGTCTCCTGTGTACGCGCCGCGCCGACGACGCCGAACTTCTCTGGCAGTAGGTCTCGCACGGCGAGCGCGTACAGCGCCGGCATCAGCTTCTTCGACGTCAGGTCACCGGAAGCACCGAAGATGACGAGGATGCACGGGTCCGGGCGCCGCCGCAGGCGAAGCCCTTCGAGCAGCGGATTCTGCTCGGCGACGCTCATGAACCCTCGAGCTTGACGGCATGGCCGCCGAACTGGTTCCGCAGCGCGGCGTTCACCTTGGCGGCGAACGACTCGTCCTGTCGCGATGCGAACCGTGCGAACAGCGCGGCGGTGATCACCGGTACCGGCACGTCCTCCGCCATCGCCTCGTGGATCGTCCAGCGACCCTCGCCGGAGTCGTCGACGTAGCCGCGGATCTTCTCGAGGTGCGAGCCCTCATCCTCGAACGCGTTCACCAGCAGCTCGAGCAGCCACGACCGCACCACCGACCCGTACCGCCAGATGCCGGCGATGTCGTGGAGATCGAGATCGAACTCCGACTTCTCCATCACCTCAAAGCCCTCGGCGTACGCCTGCATGAGGCCGTACTCGATCCCGTTGTGCACCATCTTCACGAAGTGGCCTGCACCGGCCGCGCCGACGTGCGCGTAGCCGTCCTCGGGAGCGAGGTCGCGGAAGACCGGCTCGACCTGCGCGACCGCGTCGGCGTCGCCGCCGACCATCAGGCAGTAGCCGTTCGCGAGCCCCCACACGCCGCCCGACACCCCCGCGTCGACGAAGTGGATGCCCTTCGCCTTCGCGTCGGCGTAACGCCGCTGCGAGTCGTGGAAGTTGGAGTTGCCGCCGTCGACGATCACGTCACCCGGTGCGCCGACATCGAGCAGCGTCTGGAACGTGTCCTCCGTGATCTTCCCGGCGGGCACCATCATCCAGAACGAGCGCGGCGCGTCGAGCTGATCGCGCAGCTCCTGGAGCGTCTTTGCCGTCGACTCGACGCTCGGGTCGTACGTCTTCATATCGTGGCCACGCTCCGACAGGCGCTTCGTCATGTTGCCGCCCATACGGCCGAGGCCGATCATGCCGAGTTGCATCTAGACCTCCTCGAGACGGACGCGCGCGACCCGGCGGCCGCGCTCTTGCAGCGACGCAAAGTCCCCGGCCGCTTGCGCGCGAATCAACTTGCCGAAGCCGAACGGCTGGTTCGGGATCGCGATCTCCTCGCCGGTGTCGTCGACGACCTGCAGGAAGAGCCCCGTCGGCGGGCCCCCCTTGTGCAGCTGCCCGGTCGAGTGCAGGTACCGCGGCCCATAACCGTGGGTCACCGCGCAGCCTGTCTCACGCGCTGCTCGCTGCGCAAGCAGCGCCAGCTTCTCATCGGTCTCTTTGGTCGGGTTCACGAAGGCGAGGATCGCGACGTAGTCGCCAGGTTGAGCCTGGGCGAACAGTTCGTCTGGGGAACCAGAAGGCTCCACTAGCGGATCGTCGCCGGAGGCGAGGATCTGCCGTGTCTTGTCCTTCGCCGACTGCACGTCGGGCTGGTCTAACGGGTTGATGCCGAGGAGGGAGCCGGCGACCGCGGTCGCGAACTCCCACCGGAAAAACTCCTGTCCGAGCTCGTACTCGTTGGCGAGCCGCACCTCCTGCGCCTGGCGGTCCGGCCCGTCGGGCGACTCGCCCGGCGCGGGCACAAGTCCCTTGCCGAGCTTCCCCGTCGACTCCGCGAGCAACTGCTCGGCCCACAGCCCGAACCCGGAGGCGCTCGCCTCGATGCACACCTTGTCGCGGCCATCGCGCCAGTTCTCTCCCAGCGAAAGGCCGAGATCGAGCCCCGGGTTGCCCTCCGCGTTCCGGCAGGCATCGGCCATCTCCTGCGCGCGGTCGAGCAGACGCGCGACGTCGATGCCCATTAGCGCGGCAGGGACCATGCCGAACGCGGAGAGCGCCGAGTACCGGCCGCCAATCGTGGGCTCACCTGAGAACGTCGCGGCGAAGTTCTCCGTCGCGGCGAGCGCCTCCAGCTCAGAGCCCGGATCGGTGATCGCCGCCCACACGCCGCCCTTCGCATGGAAGTAGTCGGTGTGCGAGCGCGTCTCGAGCGTCGACCCCGACTTCGACGCGGAGATGAACAACGTGCGCGCGATGTCGATCTTCGCCTCGAGGTCGCGGATTGCCTGCGGGTGCGTCGTGTCGAGAACGTGAAACCGGTCGTGCCCGAACGTGAGCCGAATCACCTCTGGCGCGAGCGACGAGCCGCCCATTCCGAGCAGCACGACGTCGTCGACGTCACCCGACACGGAGTCCGCGAACGTCAGGAGCAGGTCGACGTCCTCGCGCATGCGCCAGGGCTCGTCGAGCCACCCGAGCCACTTCGCCTCGTCGGCGCCGGTCCAGAACGCCGCGTCCCGCCCCCAGATCCGCTCGACGATCTCTGCGTTCGTCATGCAGCAGCGAGCGCTCCGCGCTTCGCCCGCACCTCCTCGATGATCTGGTCGAACGAGTCGGCGAACTTCTGCACGCCTTCCGCCTCGATCGTCTCGACGATGTCGTCGTAGGAGACGCCGACCTTCTCGAGTTGCACCAGCAGGTCGCGCGCCTCGTCGACGCCCTCGAGGACGGTGTCGCCGTTGACCTCGCCGTGATCCTGGAACGCCTCGATCGTCTCGAGCGGCATCGTGTTCACCGTCTCCGGCCCGATCAGATCCTCGACGTACATCACGTCGCGGTAGGCGGGATTCTTCGTCGACGTCGACGCCCACAGGCAGCGCTGTTTCGTCGCACCCTTGGCTGCGAGGTAGTCCCAGCGAGGCCCCTTGAACGTCTCGAGATAGTGCTGGTAGGCGAGTTTCGCGTTCGCGACGGCGAGCTTGCCCTGCAGCTTGGGATGACCTTCGAGCCGCTTGTCCGCCTCGGTGTCGACGCGCGACACGAAGAAGGAGGCGACCGACGCGACCTGCGAGGGATCGCCGCCGCCTGCGACCAGCCGTTCGAGCCCACGCAGGTACGCCTCGGCGACGGCCTTGTACCGCTCGAGCGAGAAGATCAGCGTGATGTTGATCGACGTGCCGTGGGCGATCGAGTCCTCGATCGCGGGCAGGCCCGCCATCGTCGCCGGGATCTTCACGTACAGATTCGGACGCTCGACCTCCTTCGAGATCCACTGCGCCTGCGCGAACGTTCTTTCGGTGTCGTACGCCAGGCCGGGTAGTACCTCCATCGACACGTAGCCATCGACGCCGTTCGACGCGTCGTACGCGGGCTTCAGCACGTCACACGCGTCACGGATGTCCTGCAGCGCGAGCGAGAAGAAGATCTGTTCCGGGTCGTCGGCCTCCCCGAGCAGCTTCTTCATGTCCTCGTCGTAGGCCGTCCCGGACGAGAGCGCCTTCTGGAAGATCGTCGGGTTCGAGGTGACGCCGGTGACGGCGTCGGCCGCCATCATCCGCTTCAGCTCGCCCGAGTGAACGAGGTCGCGCGAGAGCGTGTCGAACCAGATCGACTGCCCGCGCGCCGCGAGCTCATGCAGCCGTGACTTCGCCATTCTTCATCATCCTTTCCAGCTCGGCGACCTTCGCCAGGCGCTCGACGTACCGCGCGCCTCCGTCGAACGTCGCATTCAAGAAGGTCACCACGAGCTCGCGCGCGAGCGACGGCCCGATCACCTCGGAGCCGAGGCAGAGCACGTTCATGTCGTCGTGCTCGACACCCTGATGCGCGGAGTAGGCGTCGTGGCAGATCGCCGCGCGGATGCCGGTGAGCTTGCAGGCAGCGACCGACGCACCGACTCCGGAGCCGCACACGAGCACCGCCCGCTCCGCATCGCCGCGCTGAATCGCCTGGCCGACCTCGCGTGCCTTGTCGGGATAGTCGATGCGAATCGCATCGGTGTCGGTGCCGAAGTCGATCACTTCGTGCTCTGACAAGACTTCGAGTACCGCGTTACGCAGATGGACGCCGCGGTGGTCGAACGCCACCGCGACCTTCACAGCACTTCGACGCGCGCGATGCGTCCCTCGTCGAACGTGAACCGGAGCGGCAGCGTGCGGCCGTCGGCCTGCACCATCGCGACGGCGTGCCCGTCTTTGCGTACCTCGATGCCTTCGAGTCGCACGGCGGGCAGCTCGCCCTCCATGCAGAACCCCGGCCCGACCACCGACAGGAACGTCTTCACCGCCTCCGTCTCCTTCATGAGACACGCTCCAGGAGAGCCGAGGCGCGCGCAACGACGTTGTCCAGGTTGTAGCCGAACTGCTCGAGGACCGTGCCACCCGGCGCGGAGGCACCGAAGTGCTCGATCGAGATCGAGCCCCCGCGGTCCCCGACCCACTTCGCCCAGCCGAGCGCCACACCCGGCTCGACCGAGAGCCGCGCCTTCACCTCCGGCGGCAGCACCTCGTCGCGGTACTCGGTCGACTGCGCCTCGAACAACTCCCAGCACGGCATCGACACGACGCGGACGACGGTGCCGTCCTCGGCGAGCTTGCGGCCCGCTTCGAGGGTGAGGCCGACCTCGGCGCCGGTGGCGATCAGGATCAGGTCGGGCGAAGCGCCCGACTCCCACAATGTGTACGCCCCGCGCTCGAGGCCGGAGGCAGGAGCGAGGTCGGACCGGTCGAGCGTCGCCACCTTCTGCCGCGACAGCGACAGCGCGACAGGCCCGTCGGGGCGCTCGAGCGCGACCTTCCACGCGACCGCGGTCTCGTTCGCATCGGCCGGGCGCACGAACCAGAGGTTCGGGATCGCGCGCAGCGCGGCGTACGTCTCGACCGGCTGGTGCGTCGGCCCGTCCTCGCCGAGCCCGACCGAGTCGTGCGTCCACGCCCACACGACGGGCAGCCCCATGAGCGCGGACAGGCGCACCGCCGGCCGCATGTAGTCGCTGAAGATGAGGAACGTCGAGCCGTACGGCTTCACACAACCGCCGTGCGCCGCGATGCCGTTGACGATCGATCCCATCGCGTGCTCGCGGATGCCGAACGGGATGTTGCGGCCGACCCAGCTGTCGGAGAAGAGACCGCCGCCGACGAACTCGGTCTTCGTCGACTCGACGAGGTCGGCTGCGCCGCCGATCATCGTGGGCACCGCGTCCTTGAATGCCTGCATCGTCACCTTGCCGGCGTCGCGGGTCGCGAGCTCCTCGCCCGCCTTCCACTCCGGCAACTCCCACGCGGCGATGCGCCCGTCCCAGGCCGCGTCCCAACGCTCGCGATCGGTCGGGAACTTCTCCGACCACCGGGAGAAGCGCGTCTCCCACTCGGTCTCGAGTGCATTGCCGCGGTCGACCTGGTTCAGGTGCGCCGCGACCTCATCCGGGATGAAGAAGTGCTTGCCCGGATCCCACCCGAGCGCTTTCTTCGCCGCCGCCACCTCATCGGCGCCGAGCGGCGAGCCATGCGCCTTCGCGGTGTCGATCGCCTGCGGTGCGCCGAAGGCGATGTGCGTGCGGCAGATGATGATGGACGGCCGCGAGGTCTCGGCCTGTGCGTTCGCGATCGCCTCGCGCAGCACGTCGAGGTCGTTGACGTCCTCCACGTGCTGAACGTGCCAGCCGAGCGCCTCGAAGCGGGCGCCTCGATCCTCGGTGAACGAGATCGAGGTCGTCCCGTCGATCGTAATGTGGTTGTCGTCGTAGAAGTAGACGAGCTTGCCGAGACCGTTCGTCCCGGCGATCGACGCCGCCTCGTACGAGAGGCCCTCCATCAGGTCGCCGTCCGAGCAGATCACGTAGACCCGGTGGTCGACGATCGGCTCGTGCGCAGGCCGGTTGAACGTCGCGGCGAGGAACCGCTCCGCGAAGCCCATGCCCACACCATTGGCAAAGCCCTGCCCGAGCGGGCCGGTCGTCACCTCGACGCCTTCGGTGTGGCGGAACTCGGGATGCCCCGGCGTCTTCGACTGCCACTGCCGGAAGCGCTTCAGCTCTTCGAGCGAGAGGTTGTAGCCCGCGAGGTGAAGGGCCGAGTACTGGAGGACGCACGCGTGCCCCGCGGAGAGGACGAACCGGTCGCGGTTCGACCAGTGCGGGCTCGCCGGGTTGTGGCGCATGACCTCGCCGTAGAGCAGGTACGCGAGCGGCGCGAGCGCCATCGCCGTGCCGGGGTGGCCGGCGTTCGCCTGCTGCACCATGTCCATCGACAGCGTCCTAATCGTGTCGATGGAGAGCTGTTCGATCTCCGAGTTCGCCAACGCTCCTCCAGGAATCGACTTCCCTGCGAGGGTAACGCCTATACCTGAGTCGCTGCGCCGGCTCTGATCTCGTCCTTCAGCGCGTCCTGCTCCTCGTCGTCGAGCCCGATCGCCACCGCGGCGATCGTGGCCCCACCTTTCAGGAACCGGTAGAGGGCGTGGTCGCCGCCGAAGGCCCCTTCGAGGGAGGTGTCGTCGTGGCCGGCGGCGTCGCCGAACGCCCGGAAGCTCCGGCCGAACTCCTCGGAGAAGAACGACGAGACGGTGTCGTAGCGCGCGTCGGTATCCCCCGCGAGGATCTTGCCGAGCGTCGTCCCGTGATAGGCGGCGGTCGACCAGTGCTCGATCCGGCGGTGGCGGCCGTAGAGCGGATCGAAGAACTCGGCGACGTCGCCGATCGCATACAGCCCGTCGCGTGCGGTCCGGAACTGCTCGTCGACCACGACACCGCTCCGCACCTCGAGACCGGCATCACGGGCGAGCTCGACGTTCGGCTCGACGCCGACGCCGGCGACGACGATGTCGGCGTCCGGGATCTCGCTCGCCTCGAGGCGCAGGTCGACGCCGTTCGCCCGGTAGATCTCGTGCAGAGCCTCCGAGAGCGGCGGGCAGTCGATCGTCGCGAACAGCATCGGCTCGCGCACGATCTGGGTCACCTTCAGGCCGATCATCGTCAGTGACGCAGTGATCTCGCAGCCGATGAAGCCGCCGCCGATCACCGTCGCCGTCTTCGCCGACTCGGCGCGGCGGCGAAGGTCGAGCGAGTCGTCGAGCGTGCGGAACGCGAGCGCGTCCCCAAGCTTGCGTGGCGTCGCCCCCGTCGCAAGCACGATCGTGTCCGCCTCGACGGCGTCGAGCGACTCGACGCGCTCGCCGAGCCGCACATCGACCCCTTCGAGCGAGATCAGCGCGTCCTCGGGCTTCGACTCGCCGCGGAGCAGCCGCTTGGTGAGCGGCGGCCGGTGGTACGGCCCGTGCGGATCCTGCGACCAGAGGACGATGTCGTCCGTCCCGCCGGCTTCGCGATAGCTCTCGACGACTTTGGCGGCGGATAGGCCGCCTCCGATGATTCCGATCATCTCGCCTCCTGTGAACGCATCAGTCTCCGTTGTTCTTCCCTGGCCGCCAGATGGATCTCGAAACGCTCCAACCGCGGCTCGATGACCTGCTTGACCGGTGCCGGCGGCACCGAGACACCGAGGCGCTCGAGCGCGACGACCGCTGCACCACGGGCGGAGCCCTCCGGCTCGCCGGACACCTCGACCGGCCGCCCGAGCACGTCGGCGAGGGCCTGCAGCCAGTAGCCGTTCGCGAGCAGCGCGTGCCCGGTCGCGACCACCGACTCGATTCCCCCGATCGCGTCGAGGACGTCAGCCAGGCGATAGACGACACCTTCGAGCGCCGCCTGCGCGATCTCTCCCGGCGAGGTCTCGAACGTGAGACCGGACAGGAGCCCCCGGCGGTGCGGATCCCAGCCGAGTGACCGCTCGCCGCCGAGGAACGGCAGGAAGCTCAGCCCGTGTGCGGGCTCGTCCGTGGGCTCGGCGTCGCGCAGGGTGTGCTCGAGCCACGCGTGCAGGTTCCCGCCGTCCGAGAGCGCGCCGCCTTCGCAATAGCGCCGCGTGTCGAGCCGGTAGAGGAACAGCCCGTGCTTCGGCTCCGCGGACGGCGCCTCGTAGACGACGCGCCCAGCGGCAGAGGTCCCGATCGTCACGGCCGCGCGACCTCGCACGACGCAGCCCGCACCGACATTCGAGCACGCCCCGTCGCCGAGCGCAGGCCACACGCCGGCAACCTGCTCCTCGGAGACCGTCGGCAACTGCGACACGTCGACCCGGACGGCAGCGAGGGTCTCGGCGTCCCAGTCAAGTCGGTTCGGATCGAAGACGCCGGTGCCGCTCGCCATCGAGACGCTGGTGACGAGCTCGCCGGTGAGGCAGAGCAGGAGGTAGTCGGCGAACGAGACGTACCGCGCGGCGGACAGGCCGGCGAGCTTCGCCGGCCAGAACGACGGATGGAGGAAACAACCCGTCCGCCGGTGGTACTCGGCTGGATCGAGTACCGGAGGATCGCCTTCGGCGTCACGCCAGGTCAGGACCGGCGACGCCGGGCGATCGTGCTCGTCGAGCGCCACGAGCGAGTGCCAGAAGCACGAGATCGCGGTCGAGTCACCTTCCCCGACCTGCGCCAGCACCGCGCGACACGCGGCGACCAGCTCGTCGGGATCGAGCGTGTCGTAGTTCAGGTGCGCGTCGCCGGGCTCGGCCGTCCCGTCCTGCCCGTACGCGATCGCGCGCACCGAGGACGAGCCAACGTCGAGCGCCACGATCCGCATAGGAGCGTGAGGATAGTTTGCAGGCCGTGGCCGTCCTGATCGCATCCGCGCTCCGCAAGGAGTTCTCGGGCGACGTCCTCTTCGACGGCGTCTCGTTCAAGGTCGAGCGCCGCGACCGGCTCGCCCTGGCCGGGCCGAACGGCGCCGGGAAGACGACGCTGCTGAGGGCGCTCGCGCGCGAGATCACGCTCGAGGGTGGCGAGCTCGCCTGGGAGAAAGGCGCGCGGGTCGCCCTCCACGACCAGCGCCCACCGGATCAGTCGGGCAGCCCGCTCCGCGACTACGTGCTCGCCGGCACCGCCGACCTTGCTGCCGTCGAAGCCGAGCTGCGCGCGCTCGAGGAGCGCATGGCAGCAGGCGAGCACGACCCGTCGCTGCTGCGCCGTTACGCGGAGGCCCAGGCACGGCTCGAGCACGCGGGCGGCTACGACTGGCGCGACCGCGCAGCATCGGTGGTGCGCGGGCTCGGGTTCACCGACGACGACCTCGACCGGCCACTGCGCACGTTCTCCGGCGGCGAGCTCACGCGTGCTTCGCTGGCGCGCGCGCTGGCTTCGCAGCCGGACTTGCTCCTCCTCGACGAGCCAACGAACCACCTCGACATCGAGTCGCTCGAGTGGCTCGAGGAGATGCTGAAGACGATCGACGCCGGCGTCATTCTCGTCGCGCACGACCGCTGGTTCCTCGAAGCGGTAACGACGGCGGTGCTCGAGCTCGAGCGGGGCAAGTCGGTGTACTTCCCCGGCGCGTGGCATGTGTGGCGGCGCGAGCAGGCGGCTCGCGACATCCACCAGGCGAAGGCGGCCGTGCGGCAGACGGAGCAGCTCGCGCGCCTCGAGCGATTCGTCGAGCGCTTCCGCTACAAGGCCTCGAAGGCGCGTCAGGCGCAGTCGAAGCTCAGGCAGATCGAGAAGCTGCAAGCGAACCGCGTGCACGCCCCGGATCACCGCCGCCGCACGATGGGCTTCGAGTTCCTGAAGCCGGCACGCTCGGGTCGCGACGTCGCGGTCGCTGAAGGGCTTCGGGTGCGCGCCGGCGACAAGGCGCTCCTCGACGACGCCGGGTTCGCGATCGAGCGGGGCGAACACGTCGCGCTCGTCGGCCCGAACGGCTCGGGCAAGACGACGCTTCTCGAGACCCTGCTCGGTCAGCGCAACCCGGCGAGCGGGAGGATCCGCCTCGGTCACGGCGTCGAGGCGGCGTACTTCTCGCAGCACGAGGCCGAGCTCGACGAGCGCGGCTCGGTGCTCGAGGCGGCGATGTCCGGCACCGGCCTGAAGCGGCCGGAAGCGCAGTCGCTGCTCGGCCGCTTCCTCTTCTCGGGCTGGGACGAGCACGAGAAGCGAGTGGTCTCGCTCTCAGGGGGTGAGCGGCGCCGGCTCGCGCTGGCGATCGTCGTCGCCTCCGGCGCGAACTTCCTCGTGCTCGACGAGCCGACGAACCATCTCGATCTCGAGTCGCGCGAGTCGCTCGAGGCCGCGCTCGAGGCGTTCCCGGGAACCGTGCTACTCGTGTCGCACGACCGCGCACTGCTCGACGCGGTTGCCGACCGGCTGCTCGCGGTCGAGGGACGCGCGATCGCGTCGTATCCCGGTGGTTGGGCCGACTACGTCCGCGCCCAGGAGGCGCAGGAGGCGGCTCCTGCACCCGCGCCGAAGGCGCCGAAGCCGGACCGGCCGAAACGAGCCGGCAAGTCGAAGCCGTCGGCGCTCGACCTTGTTGAGGCGGAGGTGGAGCAGGCGGAGGCACGGCTCGCGGACGTGGAGCAGAAGCTCGCCGCGGACTGGTCGGACGTCGAGCTGGTCGCTGCGCACAAGCGGGCGCGCGACGACCTCGACGCACTGCTCAGGCGGTGGGAATCACTGTTCCAAGCGAGCGGATCGACGCTTCGGTGATCGGGTCGGCGACGAGGATCGCCTCGTCCGCGCCGGCCTCGGCGAGCGACCGAAGATGCTCTTCTAGCGCGCCGGCAGGAACTGCCGGCGTGCCGGTGTCATTGTTCCGCACGCCGGCGCTCTCGACCGAGACGAAGACGCATGCGCTCCGCTCGAGCGTCGCCGGGTCACGGCCGACACGCTCCGCGGCTGAATCGATGCCTGCGTTCTCGATCGCGAAGCCTTCGACCGAGTTGCCGTAGCGCGAGAACCAGGTGTTCCAGCTCGCGACGTGCGGCAGCCCGATCGACAGCATCCGCCGCGCGTTCGCTCCGAGCATCAGCTTCGGCGGCGCCGCCGGCCGTGGCAGCAGGACGGCGTCGTCGACGTCGTGGTATCGGCCGTGGAAGGTCACGTGCTCGCCGCCGAGCAGCCCGCGGACGATCGTGAACGCCTCCTCGAACCGGGAGACGAGGTGGTCGAACGGGAGCCCGAAGGCGCGGAACTCGACCTCGTTCCACCCACAGCCCAGCCCGAGCACGAGCCGTCCGCCTGAGAGCTCATGCGTCGCGGCCGCCATCCGAGCCAACACGCCCGGTGGATGGAACGCGGTGCACGCAACGAGCGGCCCGAGCTCGATGCGCTCGGTGATCCCGGCGAGCCACGCAAGCGTCGTCCAGGCGTCCCACGGTCCGCGAACCGGGTCGCGATACAGCAGATGGTCGCCGACCCAGAGCGAGTCGAACCCGACCTCTTCGGCGGCACGCGCCATCGCGGCCACCTCGTCGCGGCTCACCTCATACTCGACCTCCGGTAGCTGGATGCCGACTCTCAGGCCCAGAACTCCTCGAACGCGGGCGGGTCGGACGGGATCGCGACGATCCGCTGCCATACGCCGTCGACATGGTCGATCACGAGTACCTGGTCGATGTCGAGCTCGCGCCCTGCACGCTTTCCCTGCGCGCGGTACACCACGGCAGCGTGCGCGTCGTCGCTCAACGCCCACTTCAGCGTCGACAGGTACGTGCCGTCCGTGAGGCGGCGTGTCTCACGGAAGAGACCGAAGATCTGCTCGCGGCCGTCGTAGACATTCGCGACCGGCACCGTGCCGTTGACGATCCAGACCGCGTCGTTCGCGATCACCTCGAAGAGCGCGCGCGGGTCACCCCCGCCGAAGGCGTCGAAGACGCGCCTGATCCCGTCGTCAGCGTTCAAGTGGAGCAAGCGTGAGGCCGTAGCCCTCGAGCTGCGAGTGGTAGAGCTCGGCGAGCTCGCGATGGCCCGACCAGACGATCGCCTGTCCGGTCGAGTGGATCTTGTTCGCGAGCGCCATGCCCCTCGTGTAGTCGACGCCCGGGACCGTCTGCGCGAGCGCGAACGCCACACCCTCGAAGGTGTTGTGGTTGTCGTTGCGGACGATCACGCGCCAGGCGTCACCGGTGCCGGAGCCGGACCCCGTGCGCGCACGTTCCTTCGGAGGCGTCAGCGTGGACGTCATTCACCGCCGAGCGTATCGACCACGGCCTCGGCGATCACCTTCAGCGGCCGGCCCGACACCTGGCTCGCGCGGCGGAGCCGGTCGAACGCATCCGCCTCGGAGAGGCCCTCCTTCTCCATCAGCAACCCCTTCGCCCGCTCGATCGCCTTGCGGGCCGCGAGCGCGTCGGCGAGCGATTCGGCCTCTTCACGCACGGCCGCGAGCTCGGCATGGCGTGCCCGCGCCGTCTCGATCGCCGGCACCAGGTCCTGTTCACGGAACGGCTTGACGAGGTAGCCGAAGACGCCGGCTTCGACAGCGCGCGCGACGAGCTCCTGCTGGCCGTAGGCGGTCAGTAGCACGATCGGCATCGGGCGGTCGTCGAGGATCCGCCGGGCGGCTTCGATCCCGTCGAGCCGCGGCATCTTCACGTCCATGATCGCGAGGTCGGGCTCGAGCTCCATCGCGAGCGCGACCGCCTCTTCGCCGTCGCGCGCCTCCCCGGCGACCTCGTGGCCCGCCCGCTCGAGCAGGTCGCGGAGGTCGAGGCGGATGATCGTCTCGTCCTCTGCGATCAGGATCCGCATCGGGGGGTTGTACACCCTGGCCTAACGGCTAGTGGCAGGACGCGGGCGGCGTAGCAGGATGAGAGCTGCGGTGTGGGAGGCCCGCTCGAAGGCTCCTGCGGTGGCCCTCGCCTGGCCTCCCGCACCGCAAACGTCTTACACTGCCGCGATGCTCGAGATCCACGAGGACGCGGTCGAGCCGCTGAAGGGGATGGGCGCACTACGGATCACCGCCCAGGAAGCCGACGACGGCGTCGAGCTCCAGATCGACGACGCCACGGAGCCGCACGAAGGCGACGAGGTCGTGGAGCGCGACGGCGCGCAGGTGTTCCTTGACCCCGTCGCAGCGGAGGTCCTGGCCGACCAGGTCCTCGGCGTCGACGCCCACGGCGACCACTTCCACTTCACGTTCGACGACCAGCCCGAGTAGACGGGGCTGGTCGCGGCCCGGCTGGTGCCAGGCACCGTGACGGAAGCGGCACGAGAACGTGCCGGAATCGCGAGGTTTCCTGCATACGGCCTCGCGCACCAATGACACGTCCGGTGCCAGGCACCGTCACAAAGCCCGCACACGAGTGTGTCATCGCAGGTTTCGTAGCCGGATGCCGCTGAATTCGAGTGTTGAACCGATCACGCGGCTCCACACGGACGCGAGATCGGGGACGATGCGGAGCTCGATCCGGGCCGCGGAATGGCGATCGAAGAGATCGCCGAGCTCCACTACCTCCACCGGTTCCACCGCCCGGCGCGACACCCAGTAGCCCGCGGCCCGCTCGTACCGCTCGAACGTCTCCACCGGCAAGCGATAGGCCAGGAGCCGCGCAGAGCGGAACGCGTCCAGCCAATCGGTTTGCAGCGCGTGGACGCGCAGCTGACGATCCCCGGTGAGAAACCGCTCCACGTCCTCGTCCGAGGTGGATGCGACGGCCCAGCACGTGCCGCGCGGGCAGTCGCGCGGGAACCAGTACGCCGGCACGTGCTCGTCGTCGATCGCCCAGACGAGCGCCTCCGGCGAATCGTGTCGCTTGTTCGCGCGCGGCTCGAACCGAACAATCGACGGATCGTCGCTGACGTGCCAGAGCGCGGTCACCCGCGGTGGAAGCTAACCGACCCCTTCTTCGTCCACCAGGTCATGACGTCGGCGCGCATGTTTCCGGCGCGCACGGAGGGATCCTGCTCCGCAAGGGCGCGTGCTTCGTCGACGCCGCAGCGGTAGAAGCAGATCCCGCGCAGGGACTCGTCGAACCGCTCGGTGAACGGCCCGGCGCCGGCGAGCTTGCCTGCTGCGGCCATTGCGTCGAGGTGCGCGAGATGCGCGGCCTGTAACTGCTCCCGCTCGGCGTCCGTGAAGCCGTCCGCGTTCGGCCCGCGTCGCAGCAGGACGAACGCGTACGACTCCAGCTCCACTACCCGCGGCCTCCCTTGTCGCCGTCGAGCGTCTGGGCGACCATCCATGACGTTCCGTCGGGGTCGTAGAACGTCGACAGCCGCACCATGTCCCCGACCGCATGCCAGTCCTCGACCTCGACGTCGTGCTCACGCAGGTACGCGATCGCGGCGTCGATGTCCTTGACGCCGAACGTCGGCGTCACGTTGCCCGGCGTGACGGTCTCGGTCTGGCCGAGGCCGATATTGAAGTTGAACGGCGTCTTCAGCTCGCACCAGCCGTACTCCTTGAGCTCGTAGACCAGGTCGAACCCGAGGATGTCGCGGTACCAGGCGACGGAGCGGTCGTAGTCGGTGACGCCGACCGAGATCACGCAGTTGGATGTGTTGTAGTCCATCGTCATGTCCCGTTTTTATACTACGTAGTGTTTGATGTCAACCGAGTCGCTGATCGAGCTTTTTCATCACCGCTGGGCGCCGCCCGCGCTTGCGCTGCTCGATGATCGAGGCGGGGCGCGCTTCGTCGAGTTGCAGCGGAACCTGGACGTCGGACGCGAGTCACTGCGGCGCGCACTCGACGCGCTGATCGAGCTCGGCTATGTGCGCCGCAACCCCGGCTACGGCCACCCGCTCCGACCGGAGTACGTGATCACTCCCGCCGGCCGCGCGTCCGCCGGGGTGGCGCGAAGCGCGAGCGAGGCATCAACACGCGAGACGCTGCTCCGCAAGTGGTCGGTGCCCGTGCTCGCGGAGCTGCGCGGCGACCGCCGCTTCTCCGAGCTTCGGGCGGCACTGCCCGGCGTCACCCCGCGCGCGCTCGCGCTCGCGCTGCGTGATCTCGAAGCCGCGCGCCTCGTTCGCCGCGAAGTCCTGCCGACACGCCCGCCGTCGACCGTCTACCGCACGACCAGGCGCGGCGCGGCAGTCCTACGCGGGAAAGACGACCTCGGCCCGCGCGCCGGGGCCTGACGACAGGTCGAGCGTCCCGCGCAGCTCGTCCCGCACCAGTGCGCGGACGATCGACAGGCCGGTCCCGGAGGCCGCGTCGCCGAGGCCTGCGCCGTCGTCCGCGATCGCGAGGACGAGCTCCCCGTTCCGCTGCTCGAGCTCGACCCGGATCCGGTCGCCGCCGTGCTCGAGAGCGTTCTGCAACAGCTCGGCGAACACGAGCGCGACCGCCGTGGCGCGCGCCCCCGGCAGCGTCACCGACGCGAGCGTCGCAGAAACGTCCTTGCCTCCGCCCACACCTTGGACGAGCATCGAGCGCAAGCGATCGAAGAGGTCTGCAAGCTCGACGTCCTCCTCGCGCCGCTCGGTGAGCAGCTCGTGGACGGCGGCGATCGCGAGGATGCGGTTGACCGAATGCTCGAGCGCCTCACGCGGATCGACGGCGTCGGCCGACCGCGCCTGCAGGCGGAGCAGCGACGCCACCGTCTGCAGGTTGTTCTTGACGCGATGGTGGATCTCCTGAGCGAGCACGCCGCGCATGACCGCACGACCGTGCTCGAGCGCGACCGCGGCATGGGTCGCGATCGACGCGAGCAGCTCGCGGTCCGCATCCGTGAACGGCGTCGCCCGGTCGGCGACGAGCTCGCCGATCTGCCGGCCGCGCCAGGTGAGGGACTGGCGCATCGCGTGCGTCGACGCGTTGCCCTCCGGCCACGCGATGCGGCCGTCGTCGAGGACGAGCGCCGCACCGGTCGCGCCCAGTGCGTCCATCGTCGTCTTGACGATCGCCTCGAGCGACTCCTCGAGGTACAGCGAGTCCTGGACGGCCTCCGAGATGCGCGCCAGCGCCTCGAGCTCGTGCACGCGCCGCTGCGCCTCGGAGTAGAGCTTCGCGTGCTCGATCGACTGCGCCACCTGCGCCGCGATCGCGAGCAGCAGCTCGACCTCGTCCTCCGAGAATGCGCGCTGCTCGCGGGTGCGCACGTTGAGCGCGCCCTCGAGTGTGCCGTCGCGGGTGAGGATCGGCACGGCGAGGATCGACTCGTACTCGTCCTCGGGCAGATTGGGGAAGTTCTTGAAGCGCGGATCGAGGTGCGCCTGCGCCTCGAGCATCACCGGCGCGCGCGCCGCGGCTGCCGAGCCGGTGATCCCCTCGCCCGGACGCATCCGCGGCCGCCGTGTCATCTCGTCGATCGGGGTGCCGTGGGTCGCCCGCAGCACCAGTTCGTCCGCCCGATCGTCGTACAGGTACACGAAGCACGCGTCGGCCTCGAGCGCAGCGGCGACCTTCGTCGCGACGAGCGCGAGGACCTCCTGCAGGTCGAGGGTCGAGTTGACCGCCTCGATCGTCTCGGTCAGGAGCCTGAGATGCCTCTCGCGTGCGTCCATCCACGTTGAACGTTACGCTCGCACCGTGGACAAGACCCAGTGGCTGTTGATGCTCCACATCGCCGCGGCCTTCTGCCTGGTCGGCGGGTCGACGGCTGCCGCGGTTCTCAACGCGCTCGCGCTCCGTTCGGAGCGGCCGAGCGAGGCCGCCTTCCTGCTGAAGCTGATCCGGCGTTCGCTGCCGGTCATCTTCGCCGGCGTCCTCGGCACGCTCATCTTCGGTGTCTGGCTCTGGCACGATCTCGGCTTCGGTTTCGGCACCGGTTGGATCTGGGCAGCGCTCGTCTTCTGGGCTCTCGCCAGCGCCCTCGGCGGGCGCGGCGGGCGCCACCAGGCGCAGGTGCGCGAGGCGGCCGAAAAAGAGGCCGCCGCCGGCGACACGATGAGCGCCGAGCTACGCGCCAGGCTCCGCGACCCGAAGGCGCTCGCCGTCAACTACGCCGCGGGCGTCGCAACCCTCGCAGTCCTCGTGATCATGATCTGGAAGCCGGGCTCGTGATCGTCGCCGACTTCAGCCGGCCGTTCTGGCCGCTCTTCCTGCACGTCCTCGGCGCGATGACCACAGTCGGCGCGATCCTCGCCGTCGTCGTCCTGTCATACGCCGCCTGGAATCGGCCGGAGGCTGCCTTCCTGCGCCGCGCGACCTTCGCCGCCCTGCTGGCGGCGATCCCGTTCTACGTCCTCCTTCGCGTCTTCGCCGAGGTCATGTACAGCGACGAGAAGGACGGCTTCGGCGGCAAGGACCCGACCTGGGTCGGCATCGGGTACATCACGAGCGACGCCGGCATCCTGCTGCTCCTGATCACGATCGGCGTCGGCTACTGGTGGAAGCGGAGCGAGAAGACGATCGCCGGCCGGATCGTCGCGGTGCTCGCGACCCTCATCCTCTTGCTCCTGACGGTCGCGATGCTCGCGATGTCGGGCAAGTGGGGCAGCTAGCCACACGAACCACGTTTCACAAAAGCTTTACGGCCGAAGAGGTATTTCCTCGTAGTCGGGGAATAGCTTCGCCACTGTGAGTGCACTCGCCGTCGACCTTCGTGCCACTGCCGGCTTCCTCGTCGCCGATGCGAAGGGCCGCGTCGTCGGAACGGTCGAGTGCCCGATGTACGGAACGTCGCCCGAGGAGCCCGACGCGCTGTCGGTCCGCTCCGGGTTCTTCGCCCGCCGGCGCCGGCTCGTGCCGGCCGAGTCGATCGAGCAGATCGACGGCGGCGCGAAGGTGATCGGCCTCCGGGTCGACCGCGAGTCGATCCGCACGTTCCTCTAGAGCACCCCGAGGTAGCGGTCGAGCTCCCACTGGGTGAGCTGGACGCGGTACTCGTCCCACTCCTTCCGCTTCAGCTTCACGTAGCTGTCGAAGATGTGGTCGCCGAACGCGCGACGCATCAGGTCGCTCGCGGCGAACTCGTCGATCGCCTCTCCGAGCGTCTCGGGCAGCGACACGATGCCCTGGTCGCGCCGCTCCTCCTGCGTCAGGTGGTAGAGGTTCGTCTCCATCGGCGGCTCGAGCTCGTAGCCCTGCTCGATCCCCTCGAGCCCCGCGTGCAACAGCGCGGCGAACGTCAGGTACGGGTTGCACGCCGGGTCGGGACAGCGGATCTCCGCGCGGGTCGCCTGCTCGGAGCCCGGCTTGTAGAGCGGGATCCGCACGAGCGCCGAGCGGTTGCGCTGCGACCACGCGACGTACACGGGCGCCTCGAAGCCCGGCACGAGCCGCTTGTACGAGTTGACCCATTGCGCGAAGACCGCCGACAGTTCGCGGGCGTGGCGCAGCAGGCCGGCGATGAACTGCTTGCCGGCCGGTGACAGGTTGTACTGGTCGCTGCCGTCGAAGAACTGGTTGCGGCCGTCCTTGAACAGCGACATGTGGGTGTGCATGCCGGACCCGTTCTCGCCGAACAGCGGCTTCGGCATGAACGTCGCGTAGACGCCGTTCTTCGCCGCGACCTCCTTCACGATCAGCCGGTACGTGATCGTCTGGTCGGCCATGTCGAGCGCGTTCGCGTAGCGCATGTCGATCTCGTGCTGCGAGGGTGCGACCTCGTGGTGGTGGTACTCGATCCCGATCCCCATCGCCTCGAGGGCCTGAATCGTCTCGTTCCGCAGTTCGGTCGCGGCGTCGAGCGCGGTCATCGCGAAATACCCGCCTTCGTCGAGCGTGATCGTCGACTCGTTGTCAGCGAACAGGAAGTACTCGAGCTCAGGGCCGATGTTGAACGTGTCGAATCCCATCGACTCCATCCGCTCGAGCGCTCGGCGCAAGACGTAGCGCGGGTCGCCCTCATAGGGCTCGCCGTTCGGCGTGACGACGTCGCAGATCATGCGACCAACCTTCGTCTCGCCTTCGCGCGCAGGCATCAACCGGTAGGTCGAAGGGTCGGGAATCGCGACCATGTCCGATTCCTCGATCGCGTTGAACCCGGTGATCGACGAGCCGTCGAAGCCCATGCCGTCGTCGAGCGCGCCGGCGAGCTCCGACGGCGTTATCGCGAAGCTCTTCAGGTGCCCTTCGATGTCCGTGAACCAGAAGAGGGCGTACTCCACGCCGTCCTTCTCCATCTGCTTCAGCGCCTGCTTGCGCGCCTCAGGATCGGACGTCGCGCGGTCCTTGCTCTCGATCATGCCCATGTCGTGGTCGCTCCTTTTCGGCCCGGAATCGGTGCTCGACTTCCTATCACCCCTGAAGAGGTAACGAGGCGCGAACGCTGACGACCGTGTTCCGATCGACGTAGCCGAGTGACCGGTTCAATGCCTGCATCGCCTCGTTGCCGGTCTGCGTCCAGGTGTAAACCTCGGTGAGCCCGCGGTCGGCGGCGCACCGAAGCGTGTGCCGCTTGAGCGCCCGGGCGATGCCGCGGCCGCGCAAGTCGCGCCGCACCGCCGTCAAGAGGTTCTCGGCGCGCTCAGGGTGGTCGTCGTCGTCGAGCAGCCCGGCCATGCCGGCGAGCTCGTCGCCGTCGAGCGCGACAAACGCCCACTCGTCCGACGGGATCCAACTCGACCACCACTCCTCTTCCGTGATCGCGATCGGGCGGTCGAGGGCGAGATCGGCAAGCGCCGACTCGACAAGCTGCCCGTACAACCGGGCGCGCAGATCGTTGCGACCCCGCAGCGGGACGATCGTGACCCCGTCCGGAAGCTCGACGTCGGGCTCATCGCCGCGCACTGTGTAGACCTGTTCGATTTGCCTGTTGCGCTCGACGAATCCGAACCGTGCCGCGAACGCGGCCGACGCGGGCTCCTCGAGCTGCGAGCCGGCTTCTTCGTAGCCGCACGCGAGCGCATGATCGACCAGCGCGTGCAGGATCCTCGTGCCGACGCCGCGGCGACGGAACGCGGGAAGCACCCGCGGCTGCGTGAAGGCGCCGCCGGTCGAAGCGGTGTTCGTGATGCCGCTACCGGCGAGCGCTCCGTCTGCGAACGCGAGCAGGAACAGGAACAGCGTGTCCGACTCGGTGCTGGCGCGAAGCTCGGCCACCGACGCAGTGCGCTCGTTCGGCATGACCGCCGACCGCACCGACCGCCATGCCTCGAGGTCCGCGTCGGACTCCGCGGCGCGCAGCTCGATCATTCGAGCGTCCAGACGGAGACATGCGACTCGCTCTCCTCGGTGAGCGGTTCGCGCTGCCAGCCGGCCCAGCGCTCCCGAAGCGTCATTCCGGCCAGCCGCGCCATCAGGTCGAGCTCCGGCGGCCACGCGTAGCGAAACTCGCCCGATCCCTGCTTGCCGCGCGCGGGCCAGTAGTGATGAGACACGAGCCGCTGCGTCAGGACGTCGTACTCGTCGAACCCGAGATGCTCCGGGGTGACGTCGAACGGCACGAAGCTCTGCCCCGGCGGAAGCCGGCGGAGCTGCGGCACGAACATCTCCACGACAAAACTTCCGCCCGGGGAAAGGTGCGCGGCCGCATTGGCGAACGCCGCCACCTGCCCCTCTTGGGTCGTGACGTTGCTGAGCGAGTTCCACACGAGGTAGACGAGCGAGAACGACCCGTCGACGGTCGACGTCGTGTAGTCGCCGAGCGTCGTCGTGACGATGTCGGATCCCGGCTTGTCGTGAAGCTGCTCGAGAACGGAGGGCGAGAGGTCGATCCCGTGCACGCGGATGCCTCGCTCGGCGAGCGGGAGCGCGATCCGGCCGCTGCCCACCGCGAACTCGAGGGCGCCGCCCGCAGCGAGCGGAGCGAGGAAGTCGACCGTCGGGCCGACGACCTCGTCCGCGAACATCGGATCCGTCTCGTCGAGCATGCCTAACCCGACCGCTTGAGCTTCCCGCGCTTCTTCGCGTAGCGCTCGCCGACCTTGAACACCGACAGGCCGATCGGGATCGAGAACGCACCGATCACGAGCAGCGGCCACACGTCGGCCCACGCGAGGCCGGCGCCGTTCAGGATCTGTTCGCGGTTGCCGCGCAACGCGTACGTCGCGGGCGAGATCTTCGCGACCCACTGCATCCATTCCGGCAGAACATTCACCGGGTAATAGACGCCGGAGACGACGAGCATCAGCCCTTGCGCGACGAAGCCGAGCTGCGTTCCCTTCTCCGGCGAGATGAGCGGCAGGACCGCGGTCATCATCCCGACGCCGATGAATGAGATCGAGGCAATGCCGAGCAACGCGATCGCGGCGCCGTAGTTCGCGTGCGGGAGATGGATCCCGATGAACACGACGACAGCGAAGAACACGAGCGCAGCACGGACGAGGCCGTAGATGACCGCGTAGACACCCATGCCGATGAGATGCACCGGACGCGAGACCGGAGCCATGAACGTGTACTCGATCGTCCCTTCCCAGCGCTCCCACGCGACGGTCTCGGTGACGATCTCGAAGATGATCCCGAGGAACGCCCAGATCACGCCGCCGACGAGCAGCTTCGTCTCGAGCTCGTTCCGCGCGGCCGGTGCGATACCGACGCCGCGGGCGATGAACACGATCGTCAGCGTGTTCGCCACCGTCCAGAGCAGGAACGCGAGGTCCCAGAGAAGGTAGCGCTTCGTCAGATAGAGGTTGCGCTCGACGACCCCGAAGAGGCCGATGAGCTCGTCCCGGACGATCCGGCGGCGTGTGAACGCCTGGGTGACGTCGACCGACATTTACGCGAACACCTCCCTCTCTTCGTCGTCTTCCGTCTTCTCGTCTTCGAACGTCCGCCCGGTTGCGGCGAAGAACGCCTCCTCGAGCGTCTCGACCTCGTAGCGCTCGAGCACGGCGGCGACCGGCTCGAGGAACAGCAGCTCGCCGCGGTCGAGCAGGCCGACACGATCGGCGAGCTCCTCGGCCTCCTTCATGTCGTGCGTGCAGAGGAGGATCGTCGAGTCGTGCCGCTCGCGGATCTCGCGGATGAACGTCTGCACCTCCTGCTTCGAGCGCGGGTCGAGCCCCGTCGTCGGCTCGTCGAGGAGCAGCAACACGGGCGAGGTGAGCAGGGCACGCGCGAGCGCCACCTTCTGCTGCATGCCGCGTGACAGGTTCTCCATCGCCTCGCCGCGTCGGCTCGGCGGGAACCCGACCCGCTGCAGGATGCGCGGGATCTCCCGGCGCGTCTCCGACGGCCCCATGCCGTAGAACCGCGCGGCGTACGAGAGATTCTCGGCCGCGCTCATCCGCTTGAAGAAGCTCGCCTCGACCGAGACGCGGTTGACGAGGCGCCGCACCGTGCGCGCCTCCTTGAACACGTCGTAGCCGAACACCTCGGCGGTGCCGCCGTCGGCGAGGAGGAGCGTCGACAACAGGCGGACCAGCGTCGACTTCCCCGAGCCGTTCTGGCCCAGGATCGCGACACACTCGCCGCGCTCGATCGTGAACGAGACCTTGTTCAGCGCCGCGCGTTTGCGGCGGTGCCAGAGGCCTTTGCGGCGACTGAAGACCTTCTCGAGATCACGTACTTCGACTGCTGAAACTGACACGCCATGCTCCTTGGGATCGAAAGAGAGCTACTGAAGTTCAAAAGATTCAGAAGCTCAGAGGACCGAACGAAGACGCACTACGCCCGCGGGAAGCGAGCGCTACTGACGTCTGCGTTGGTGATCCCGGACATGACTCAATCGAGACTAGCGGACCCGGCGGCGGCACGCGGCGATGATCTCCTGCGCTTCGGCCCGGTTCCCGAAGCCACGCGTCTCCGTCTTCTTGTCCTCGAGGTCCTTGTAGACCTGGAAGAAGTGCTCGATCTCGTTCCGGAGTTGTGCCGGGACGTCGTGGATGTCGGAGATCGAGCTCCACGACGGGTCGTTGAGCGGCACGCAGAGCACCTTCTCGTCCGGCCCTTTCTCGTCGGCCATGTGGAACACGCCGACCGCGCGGACGCGGATGCGGCAACCGGGGAACGTCGGCTCGCCGACGAGCACGAGCGCGTCGAGCGGGTCACCGTCCTCGGCCAGGGTTCCTTCGACGAACCCGTAGTCGGCCGGATAGCTCATCGAGGTGAAGAGCCTGCGGTCGAGGACGATCCCACCCAGCTCCTCGTCCCACTCGTACTTGTTGCGAGAGCCGGCAGGGATCTCGACGAACACGATGCCGTCCATCTCCGGAAGACTATGCGCATGGCGCATGACCACGACCACGGTGTCCGCGCCGATGCGGAGGTCAGGCCGCTCGCGATCGCGCTGGCGCTGATCGTCGCGTTCATGGGCGTCGAAGTGGTCGTCGGGGTACTCGCCGACTCGCTCGCGCTGCTCTCCGACGCGGCGCACATGTTGATCGACGCGGCCGCGCTCGCGCTTTCCGTCTGGGCGGCTCGGCTCGCGCGCCGCCCAGCGGAAGGCCGTATGACGTTCGGCTTTCGGCGCGCGGAGATCCTGTCGGCGCAGGCGAACGCGATCACGCTGCTCGTGCTCGGCGTCCTGATCGTCGTCGAGGCGGTGCAGCGACTGAACTCGCCGCCGAGTGTCGACGCGCCGCCGGTCGTCTTCACAGCACTCGTCGGCGCCGCCGTGAACGTGGTGGCGATCTGGCAGGTCGCGCGCGCGAACCGTGAGAACCTGAACGTCGAGGGCAGCTTCCAGCACCTCGTCACGGACTTCTTCGCGTTCGCGGCGACGGTGGTCGCGGGCACCGTCATCTGGATGACCGGGTTCGATCGCGCCGATCCGATCGCATCGCTCGCCGTTGCGGCATCGATGCTGTACGCCGCGGTGCCACTCCTCCGCCGGACGGGCCGCGTCCTGCTCGAGGCGGCGCCTGAGAGCCTGAAACCCGAAGACGTCGCGGGCGCGATCACGGGCCATCCGGGCGTCGCGAGCCTTCACGACCTCCACGTCTGGGAGATCTCGAGCGGCTTCCCGACGATGTCCGCGCACGTGCTCGTGGCGCGGGACGAGGACTGCCACCGGATCCGGCGTGAGCTCGAGACGCTGCTCCACCAGCGGTTCGGGCTCGACCACACGACGCTCCAGGTCGAGCACACGTCCGATCGCCTGCTCGGGATCACCCCCTTGCGATCCGACCAGCCGGACCGCTAACGTTTCGGGCGTACGGTGCCGATGGAGGCACCGGCAGAAGCGATGGCGCTTCACCACTCCTGGGAGTGGTGGGCGCCTTTTTTGTTGGTCCGAACAGGAGGAAGGACATGAAGACGAAGCTCGAGTACATCTGGCTGGACGGGTATGAGCCGACGCCGAACCTGCGCTCGAAGACGAAGATCGTCGCGTTCGACGGCGAGCCGAGCCTCGAGGACGTGCCGGTCTGGAACTTCGACGGCAGCTCGACGCGCCAGGCCGAGGGCTCGAACTCCGACTGCTTCCTGCAGCCGGTCGCGCTCTTCCCCGATCCGGCCCGCATGAACGCGATGCTCGTGATGTGCGAGGTTCTGCTCCCGGACGGGACGCCGCATCCGTCGAACAGCCGCGCGTCGATCCCGGACGACCCCGACGCGTGGTTCGGCTTCGAGCAGGAGTACTTCCTGTTCAAGGACGGCCGGCCGCTCGGCTTCCCCGCCGACGGGTTCCCCGCACCGCAGGGCGAGTACTACACCGGCGTCGGCTTCAAGAACGTCGGCGACGTCGCGCGCGAGATCGTCGACGCGCACATCGACCTCTGCCTCGCAGCCGGGATCAACCTCGAGGGCGTCAACGCCGAGGTGGCGAAGAGCCAGTGGGAGTTCCAGATCTTCGGCAAGGGCTCACGCCGTGCCGCGGACGAGGTCTGGATCGCGCGCTACCTGCTGCTGCGCCTGTGCGAGCGCTACGGCATCGACATCAACTTCCATCCGAAGCCGCTTGGCGCAGAGCACGACTGGAACGGCTCGGGTATGCACTGCAACTTCTCGACGAAGCGCCTGCGGGAGGTCGGCGGCGAGACGTACTTCGCAGCGCTGATGACGGCGTTCGACGAGCGCAAGGACGACCACATCGCGGTGTACGGCCCCGACAACCACATGCGGCTCACCGGCCTCCACGAGACGGCGGCGATCGACGAGTTCACCTACGGCGTCGCGAACCGCGGCGCGTCGATCCGCATCCCGTGGAGCTTCGTCCAGGACGGCTACCGCGGCTACCTCGAGGATCGTCGTCCGAACTCGCTCGGCGACCCGTACGGCATCGCGGGCCGGATCCTGGAGACGATCACCGAGGCCGACATGGCGATCGCGGTCGACGAGGCGGTGGCTGCTTGACAGCCGCCGCATACTTGTAGGAGATGCACGCTGCGCCGACGATGAACCTCAAGCGTTTCGCCTTCCAGGCGAATATCGTCGCGCTCCTCAACGTGCGCTAGCCGGCGCTTTCGTCCTCCCCGCCGCCGCCGGCTAGCACATCTCCTCCGCGGGACACTCCCAGCAGGAAGGACTGGTCACATGGGCGACCACGCGTTGATATCGCCGGACGAGACCCCGCCACCGCAGTGGTGCGAGTGCGAGAAGCCTCTGCCCGTGCACATGGCGGAACGCAAAGGAGCCGCCCGCAGCGTCTGCGCTCGCTGCGAACGGCCCCTTCGGCTCCAGCTCAGACTGACGTGAGCCGAAACGGAATGCCCGCCGACGTCACCTGATCGAGAAGGTCACGGTGACGTCGGCGGTCACGTCCTGCGTGCCCGGCTCGATCGGGGTCGGGGCCGCTGCATCCTTCGCGGCCGCCGCGAAGAGCGGCTGAGGCGTGGAGGTCGACTGCTCGACGACGGTCGCGACAGGCCCGATACCGAAACCGCCGGCCTCGCCGAGCGCGACCGCCTTCGCCCGAGCGTCCACGACCGCCTTCTTCAGCGCGTCGAGGTACTGGGCGTCCTGGTCGGAGATCGAGAGCGTCGGCCCACTGACCGTGTTTGCACCCGCACCGACCGCCGCGTCGATCAACGCACCGGCGCCCGCGATCGACGAGGACGCACTGACCGAGTTGTCGGCCGAATAGCCGGTGATCGTGCCGTCTTCCTTGGACTGTGGATAGAGCGAGACCTGCTGCGTCTGGAGGTCCTTGCCGCCGTGCGACTTGAGCGCGGCGATCATGTCGTTCATCCGGGCCGAGTTCTGCGAGAGCGCCTCTGCGGCGGTCGCAGCCTGCGTGTGGACACCGGCCGTGACCGTCGCCTCGTCCGGCGCGACGGTGATGACGCCGTGACCGGTCGTGGTGACGCTGTCGGCGATTGCACCGGTGTCGCCGCGCGCAGCCTCCGGGCGGCCGACACCGGCGAGGGCCGCGATCGCGACGAGCGCGACGACGGCAGCAACTAGAGCGAGCGGGAACCGTTTCATGCCCCTGGTACGCCGCCGCGTGCTCTGATGTCACACATGCGTTACCGCTTCGTCGACGCTCGCTGGGATATCGGCGATCCGGACGTCGGCCGTCGCTCCTATCTCGAGGGGCACGTCCCTGGTGCGGTGTTCGTCGACGTCGAGCAGGAGCTGTCGGATCCCCCCGGCGTGCGCGGCCGACACCCGCTGCCGTCGACCGAGCGGTTCGCCGAGGCGATGTCGTGCGCGGGTGTCGACGACTCGACGTATGTCGTCACGTACGGCGCGATGGGGGGCGCCGAGCGCCTCTGGTGGCTGCTTCGCCACCACGGCCACGACGCCTGTGCGGTGCTCGACCTCGCGGGTTGGCACGGGCCGCGCACCCCCGGCGGAGAGACGGTCGAGCGAGCCATGTTCGTGTCGCGGCCGCGCGCGGACGACACGATCGAGCGCGACGAGTTGGCGGCGTCCCTCGATTCGCTCGTGGTGGTCGACGCGCGGCTCGCGTTCCGCTGGCGCGGCGAGGAGAACCCGGTCGACCGCGTCTTCGGCCGCATCCCGGGTGCGGTGAGCGCACCGTGGAACGAGCCCCTCCCCGACGTGCCGCCCGGCGAAGTCGTCGCCTACTGCGGCTCGGGCGTGACCGCCTGCGTACCGCTGTACCAGCTGCACCTCGCAGGACGGGACGGACGCCTCTATCCCGGTTCGTGGTCCGAGTGGGAGCAGCACCCCGAGCTCCCGGTCGAACGCTAGAGATACTTCTCGAACATCACCCAGCCGAGCGTCGGGCTCATGCCCACGCCCTCGTAGAGCTGGAACGCCCCTAGCGTCCCGTCGGCGTCGACGCTGAGCCCGATGCTTTGCTCGCCCCGATCCCAGAACCGTGCGAACGCGTCCTGGAGGAGCGCGCGGCCGACACCTTGGCCGCGCCATTGCCGCCGCGTGAAGAGGACCGCGACCCAGCCGCCGCCGTAGCGATCCGCGACGCAGATGGCGCCTGCCGCGATCTCGCCGCCCGCACGCACGACTCCCCACAGAGACGGGTCGAACCGTTCGTGCACGAGGTGGAAGTCACGCCACTCCGTGAAGTCGCGCGCGCGGAACTCCCAGTGATCGGCGAACGCCTCCTGCTGCGCCGCGTGGAAGGCCTGCGCGTCGCGTTCGGCGTCGAATGCGTTCGCGACGAGCCCGGGCGGCCAATCCGGCCGAGGCGGCTCTGCTTCAAGCTCGATCCGCATCTCGCGAAAGACGCGCACGGGCTCGTACCCGAGCTCGGCGAACAACCGCCGCCCGGCCTCGTCGGGCTCGGCGACGCCGGTCTGGATGCGGTGCGCACCGCGTGTACTCACGAGAATCTCGAGCGCGCGGGCGAGGTCGGTGCCGATCCCGCGCCCGTGCTGCGCCGGATGCACGTAGGCGTCGGTTCGCCACAGCTCACCGCGGTCATGAAGCGAGCCGAATGCAATCACGTCCTCGCCGTCGACGAGGACGAGCGTGTCTCGGGCGAGGTCGATCGCCCGCCACTCCGCGTCGAGGTCGTCGCGCGTGTAGGTGGTCTCGCCGTACAGGGACCGCTCATACGCGATCACGATCTCGGCGACCGCCGCGGCGTCGCCTGCCGCGGCCGGCCTCTGCACGAGAGGGCTCATGCAACCCATCATGCACGGGGTCTAACCGACGTACGCGGGGTAGTCGGTCCACCTGCAACGTGAGGCGTCGCACGTGACATCGAACCGCGCGAGCCGCACGATGCGGTTCTGGTCCTTCACCACGCAGGTGAACAGGCGCCCACGGTCGTCGAGGCCGCGGCACGAGTAGGTGAACGACGGCGAGCCCCGCGTCGATCCCCAGGTCGTGCGGATCAACGACGCAACATGTTCGGGGGTGTCGATCCGGCGTGGATTGCCCGCGCCGCAGGCTGTCGCCCCAACGACTGCGAGCACAACGAGCGCAAGTCTGAGCACCGTCATCGTCTTGCCTCAGTGTTCTACCGCTCCCGGGCGGCCGGAAGATGACGATCTCCGATCAGTTGTGGCGGTCGCCTGGCGAGCTAGGCGGCCGCCGCGCGCGTCGGCGTGGCGTACGGCGCGAGGTACTGCTCCCAGCGTTGCGGGATCTTCGGCGTCGCGAGGCGGATGAACAGCACGGGCGCGGGTGGGCGAGGGCGCGCGGACAGCTCCATCTGCACCTCGTGCGGAAGGCGATTGCCCTTGCGCAGATTGCAAGGCGCGCACGAGGTGACCACGTTCTCCCACGTCGAGTCGCCGCCCTTCGATCGCGGGATCACGTGGTCGAGCGTCAGCCTGGTGCTAGCGGTTCCGCAGTACACGCACCGCCAGTTGTCACGCGCGAACAGCGCGCGTCGCGAGATCTTGCGCTGCACCATGCGCGGGACGCGGACGTAGTGCACCAAGCGAATGACGTGCGGCCACTGGAACGTGTCCGTGGCCGAGCGAAGTGGTCGGTCGAGCTCTTCGACGACCTCTGCCTTTCCCTTGAAGACCAGCACGTGGGCGCGGCGCAGTGAGCACACGTTGAGCGGCTCGTAACTCGCATTGAGGACGAGTACTTGCTGCACCTTGGCCGGAATGTACCGAAGAACCGGGGTTCCAGGACGTGGCCGGAATCGTCAGCAACCTGGTTCCGCCTGCGGCGGGAACCAGGTTGGCCGGAGCTTCAGGTGATCAGCGACCCATCGCGCGCTCGACCGCTTCCTGCTCCTCGGGTGAGAGGGCGACCGACGCCTTGCCGCGGTCGAGCTCCTTCATGTAGATCCGCGCATAGTCGCGGCCCTGGATCGCAGTCACCACCACGCCGGTCCGCGCCGAGTCGAGCAGCGCGAGCGACGCCGACTGGTGGCCGCCCGTGTCCTCGTATGCGTCATAGCGCACGATCGCCGTGTTCGTGACCGTGCCGTCGACGCGCCGGTCGACGCGCGCGAGACTGGCGGCGACCTCGTCCACCGAGCGGTGCAGGTCGTCGACGCGGCCCTGCAGCGAGACCGCGAAGTCGACGAGATCCCGCCGGCCGCCGCCGAGCAGCGACCGCTGCGCGTCCCGCACCCGCTTCACCCGGATCGACGCCCAGACCGCGATCCCGACACCGGCCGCGCCGAGCGCGCCGCCGACGATCGCGACGATCAATGCTCCTGTCGCCGTCACGTGCACCCGCGGAGGGTAACTAGCCCAGCGAGAAGATGACCGGGTAGCTCGCCCGGTTGTTGTCCACGCGCGTCTCGCCCGCCACCGGCTTCACGTCGATGTCCAGGTGGCTCTTCACCGCGAAGTACCCGGAGGTGTTGATCCCGGCGAACGAGACGATCTTCTTCTGGCCGGGATTGATCACCGAGATCTTCTTCGTCTGGACGATCGCCTTGCCGCCGCCGTCCTTCTTCAGGGTCATCGTCACGACGATGTTGACCTCCTGCGCGTCGCCCGAGTCTTCGACGGTGACGGCGAACGCAAGGCTCGGCGTGGCGGTGATCGTGTTCTCGGAACTGGTCGACAGCGTCTGGTTCCCGGGCTGCGCCTTGGTGCCGACGATGTTCGTCCCGTGCAGCCCGGAGACCTGACCGCCGGTCGACGCGCCACGCAGGCGGCTGAGCATCAGGTTCAACGACGTCTCGGCGAACAGCTGGCGGTTGGCCACGAACGTCGAGTCGGGCGGCACGACGCCCTTGACACTCTGGGTCGTCATCACGGTCTTTGACGGGCCTTGGAAGAGGTCGGACCAGACGACATCGCTCGCGAGCAGCTTGTCCGACTGCTGCTCGAGCAGCGCAGCCTCTCCGGTGGTCTTCTTCGGCGCGAGCACCTCGATCGTCTTCGCCAGGCCGTCGACGCCGCTGACCCGCAGCTGCAGCGCCTCGATCAGCTGCTCGTTCTCGGGCCGAAGCGGGCCGGGCGGGTCGAGGCTCTGCGCCTGCTTCACGTTCTGCCGCTCCTGGTCCGCGATCCCGCGCAGCGTCGACGAGATCGACGCGGCCTTCGATGCACTGGTCAGGGCGTTCGCGACCGCAGCACCATCCTCTTGCGATCCGCGCGCGATCTTCGCGACGTTGTCCATGTAGTTCGCATACGAGTCGTGCTTCGACGTCGACGCGCACGACTGGATGAGCAGCCCGAACACGACGAACAGCGTGACGAGCGCCGCGATCGCGATCAGGAGCCGCAGGATCGGCGTCATGCCGCGCGGCGGGCCGGCGGGCCGGCGCATCCCGGTGCCACGGCCACCGCGCCGCGGCAGCCGCGTCCGGGCCGGCGGCGCCTGTGATTCCCTCGTCGCGGGCTCGTCGAAGAAATCGAACTCGAGTTCGTCGTCGCGCGGGTCCACCGGCGAATTAGACCATCCTTCCCGGCCGGAGAGGAAATGCACCCGCGGCACCGTAGAAACCCAGCGTGTCTCAACCGGCCCTTGCGCACGAGCTCTTCCTGGGCCGGTACAGGCCGATCCGCCCTCTCGGCTCGGGCGGAATGGGTCATGTCTGGCTCGCCCGCGACGAAAAGAGCGGCCTCGACGTCGCACTGAAGATCGTCGCCCGCGAGGGCAAGAGCGGCCACCGCGCCGAGCGTGAGGCCCGCGCCGCGTCGTCCCTTCGCCACCCGCGCTGCCAGCGCATCCTCGCCCTGGCGCATGACCCGTCCCACGTCTACATCGCGTACGAGTACGTGCCGGGCCGCACGATGCGTGAGGCGCTCCGCGCCGGAGAGCTCGACGACCGCGCGGCGCTCGAGGTGTGCGGCCAGATCGCCGACGCGCTCGCGCACGCCCACCGC
>DASXOW010000034.1:0-42803 GCA_036493955.1 Gaiellaceae bacterium | reverse complement strand
CCTGCTCGAGGAGCTCGAGCGCGACCGCGACCTGCACATGCGCGACATCGTCGCGACGATCCAGGCCGACCAGTATCGCCTGATCACCCACGATCCCGACGGCGTGCTCGTGATCCAGGGCGGCCCCGGCACCGGCAAGACTGCGGTCGGCCTGCATCGCGCGTCGTGGCTCGTGTACACGCTCGGCGAGCGGCTGCAGCGGCGCGGCGTGCTCGTCGTCGGCCCGAGCCGGACGTTCATGGACTACGTCTCGCACGTGCTGCCCGCGCTCGGCGAGGACATGATCGAGCAGCGCGCCGTGTCCGAGCTCGTCGACGGAATCATTCCGGTGCGTCGCGACCCGCCCGCCGTCGCCGAGGTGAAGGCGGACACACGGCTTGCCGACGTCGTGCACCGCGCGGTCGAGCTCCAGCTCGTGTCGCAGCCCGAAGAGCTCGTGGCGCGGCTCGAGGGCTCGTTCGTGTGGGTGACGGAGCGCGAGGTCGGCGAGCTCGTCGAACACGCTCGCGAGGAGCTCGGCACCGGCGCCGCCGCGCGCGAGCGCTTCCGGATGAACCTGTTGCGCCGGTTCTACGAGGAGTACGGGCAGATCCACGGGGCCGGCGCTGTTCGGAGCTTCGACGAGGTCGAGCGGGCGCTTCGTGCGAAGGGCTACCTCGACCGCGTCCTGAAAGCTGCGTGGCCGAGCGTCGGGCCCGACCGCCTCGTGCAGCGGCTGTTCACGTCGCGCGCGTTCCTCGCCGAGGCGGCGAACGGGATCCTCGACGACGCAGAGCAACGCCTCCTGCAGCGTCGGGGCGCGGGCTGGTCGGACGGCGACGTGGCGTTGCTCGACGAAGCGCGTACCGCACTCGTCGAGCCGCCGCACGCGTACGGGCACGTGATCGTCGACGAGGCGCAGGACTTGACGCCGATGCAGCTGCGAATGGTCGCCCGCCGCGCGCGCGACGGCGCGTTCACGGCGCTCGGCGACGTCGCACAGGCGACCGGCCCGGTTCATTACTCGACGTGGCGCGAGGTCCTCCCGCACCTACCGCGAGGCGACGAGGCAACCGTCGAGGAGCTGCTTCACGCCTATCGCGTGCCGCGCGAGATCATGGAGATCGCGTTGCCGCTCCTCGAGGACATCGCGCCGGACGTGGCGCCGCCGATCGCCTACCGAACCGGCGCTGCACCGCCCGAGTTTCGGCGCGTCGAGGAAGCGCAGCTGCTCGTCGCCGCGTTCCGCGCGGCTGCCGAGGCACCCGACGGGCTGCCCGTGGTGATCGTGCCGGAGGGGCTCGCCGAGAACGTGCCGTCCGGCGAGCTCGTGCCGGTGCTCACTCCGCGCGAAGCAAAGGGGCTCGAGTTCGACCACGTGGTCGTGGTCGAGCCCGCGCTGATTCCGCCGCGAGATCTCTACGTCGCACTCACACGGCCGACGAAGACGCTCGTCGTCCTACACGCGCGCGACCTGCCGCCACGCCTCGCTAGCTGAGGTAATAGAAGGCCATCGAGATCCCGAGGGCCACCCCGACGATCACGGCAAGTGATGCGACGATGAGGCCGAGCAGGATCGGGAGTGTCGCCGGTGCGTAGCCGTCTTTTGCGATCTCCTCCAGGTGATGCTCCTCGGCGACGAGCCTTTCGACGATCGCGGTCATGAGATCTGCCGATCACCTCCTCGCCGCGGATGTACCCGGCGGCTCGCGAGTCTAACCCGGCTCTGGCGCGAGGGCGCGCGGGATTTGTGCCCGGCGAACGACTGGTGAGAGCAGCGGCAGGAGCGCGAGCATCGCGGCGGCGCCGGCGAGCCAGGGAGCATCGGGAGAGACCGCCAGCGCCGATGCGGACGCCGCCGGCCCGGCGGCGAGCCCGACCGAGAACGTGATCCCGAAGAGCGCCATGTATCTCCCGACGAGCGCCGGCGGGGCGAGCTCCGCGATCAGCGGCTGCAGCACGACGGCGTGCAGGCACTCGCCGACCGCAAAGACGACCCCGGAGACGGCGAGGATGACGACGCCGGTGTGTGGGCCGCCGATCGCACCGGCGCCGATCGCGATCAGGCACGCGAGGCCCCACGCCGTGCACATGAAGCCCAGCAAAGTCGCACGGCTCCGGGCGCGCGACAGCCGTGCGATCGGGATGACGAACAGGATGATGAAGATGGTGTTCGCCGCAAAGACGCCGCCGATCGCCTCCGAGCTGACATGGGCGTGATGGCGCGCGTAGATCGGCATCGTGTAGCCGAACAGCGTGTAGCCGACGACGACGAACACGAAGTTCGCGGCGAGCACGCCGAGGAACGAGCGGTGGCCGAGGACGAAGCGGTAGCCGCGAGGACCATGTTCCGTCTCCGCCTTGTGCGCACTCCGCGCATCGGGCACGAACGCGAGGAAGCAGAGGTAGCCGAAGAACGTCGCCGCGTTCAACAGGTAGATCACCTGGAACGAGCGGATCGAGCCGGACGCGACGATCAGCCCGGCGACGACCCCGCCCGCACCGATCCCGAGATTGATCGCGATCCGCGCGACCGTGAACGCGGCGATGCGTTCCTCGCGCGTGCAGAGCGCGGTCACAAGGGCGCCGGCGGCAGGCTGTGTGCACCCGGCGCCGACACCGGCGACCGCGGAGCCGAGGAACGCCTGCCACGGATGCACGGCAAACGCGAGCGACCCGTAGCCGAGGCCCGAGACCGCCGCGCCGAAGAAGAGGAGGCGCTTGCCGCCGAGGCGATCGGCAAGAGCGCCAGCGGGTGCGGCGCAGACGACGTTCACGGCCATGATCGTCGAGACGATCAACCCCGAGGTCGGGAGCGCGAATCCGCGACGGTCGTGGAGATAGATCAGCTCGAACGGCAACACGAGACCGAACCCAAAGAAGTTGACGACGTTCCCGAGCTGGATGACCCAGACGGCGCGCGGGAGGTCCGGCTTGCAGTCACGAAGGAACGCGGCGACACGCATCGAGTGAACTCTCGCGAACGCGGGGCAGGTGACTCAATCGCGAACGCTCACACCGCCTCGCCGGATCGCAATAACTACGCCCGCGTCGAGAGGTGATCGAAGTCAGGTGATAGCTTCGGAGAACGATGGAACAGCCACCGTCGCTACGGTCCAGAGGCCTATGGCGGAGCGGCTGGAGACGGCTGCGGCGGGATCGAGCCGGTTTCCTCGCACTCGTCTCCGTCATCGTGCTCCTGGCGCTGGCGCTCTTCGGCGGCGCTGTCGTCTCGCGGCTCGTGGGGCACGACGGCAACCGGCCGTTCATCTATGCAGCGGGTGACAACACGCGCCCCGTCGGGCCGTGGACGCACGTTCCGAATCCGCCGGGTGTGCAGTTGAACGAGTACGGCGCATTGCTGCCGCCTCCGAAAGGGACGCCGCATGTGCTGTTCGTGCTCGGAGCCGATGGGCCGCTCGGCCGCGATGAGCTGATCCGCCTGCTCGACGGCTTGCGGACATCGCTGGAAATCGCTCTTGGCGCAATGATCGTCGCGCTGGCCATCGCGCTTCCCTTCGGTGCTGCTGCGGGATATTTCGGCGGTGCGGTCGACGCGGTCGTCTCGCAGCTCACCGAGACGTTCATGGCATTCCCGCTGCTCCTGTTCTTGCTATTCGCGAACCGCTACCTGATCGGTGACTTCCGCTCGCTCGGGTGGAGCTGGGTGGTGCCGGACGGTGCGCTCGCCGAGGCCGCCCTGATCGGCGTGTTCACCGCCTTCTATCCGACTCGATTGATCCGCGCGCAGCTCTTCGTCCTCCGTCACGCCGAGTTCGTCGACGCCGCCCATATGGTCGGAGCGCGGAACTGGCGGATTCTCCGGCGCCACCTGCTGCCACACCTCGCACCGATCCTCCTCGTGTGGGGTGCGATCGCGATCGGGACGAACATCCTCGCCGAAGTCGGGCTGAGCTTCCTCGGGATCGGCGTGCAGGCCTCGACGCCAAGCCTCGGCTCGATGCTCTCGGAGATCTGGGGGACGATCTACAACACCGTCCCGTACAACAGTCAGCAGCACACGCCGTGGCAGACGATCTTCCCGATGATCCTGATCGTCACCACGGTCGTCTCGCTGAACCGCCTGTCCGAAGCGATCCGCCGCGCGACCGAGCCGAGAGGAGCACTGCGGTGAGAGTGGCTCGCTATCTCGTCGGGCGCGTCGTTCGCGGTTTGCTGACGCTGCTCCTGATGATCGCAATCACGTTCGCGCTGTACTTCGCGATCGAGCGCCAGCCGCCGGCGCAGTTCTTCTTCCCCAACGTCGCACGCGGCGCCTCGGCCACACCGCAGCAAGTTGCCGCGGTGAACCACGTCTTCTACCTCGACCGGTCGAAGATCGGCCTCTACCTCCAATACGTCGGGGGCCTGGCACACGGTGATTTCGGCGATTTTCTGACGATCCAGGACGACCACGTCGTCGACGCAGGGCCCGTCGCGCCGCCGTACGGCGCGCTTCGCGCGACGCTGTCGATCCTGATCGGAGGTGCAGTGCTCGTCCTGCTCCTCGCCCTACCGCTCGGAGCGATCTCCGGCAGCCGGATCGGCTCGTGGGCCGATCGATTCATCTCGTTCGGCGCACTTGTCCTCGTCTGCATCCACCCGATGATGCTCGGGCTCATCCTCCGAAACGCCGGTGGACGGTTCGACTGGTTGCCGACAACCGGGTACTGCACGTTCATCGACCACCACACGGCCCCGGCCACGTTCCCCCCGACGAGCCCGTGCGGCGGGCCCGTCGACTGGGCGAGCCACCTCATCCTCCCGTGGCTTACCTTCGCGCTCCTCTTCCTGGCGCTCTACACCCGCATGATCAGGGCGAGCGTCGCCGAGACGATCCACGAGGACTTCGTGCGCACCGCTCGCGCCAAGGGCGCCTCGCACGTCCGCCTCCTCGCGCGCCACGTCCTGCCGAGCGCGGGCCTCCGGGTCCTCACCATGGTCGGCATGGAGATCGGCACGGCAATCGGCGTCTGCATCTACATCGAATCGGCCTTCAGCATCAATGGTCTCGGCCGCACGGCCGTCACAGTTCTCGGCGGCGCCGGTTTCTTCCTGGTTCTACCGACCACGCTCGCGATCGTCGTGCTGATCACCCTGATCGTCATCGTCGGCAATCTCGTCGTCGACACGCTCTACGTAGTGCTCGATCCGCGCGTCGGCCTCCAGCGTGGGGAGCAGCGCACCAAGAGCCTCGTCGGCGGCGTCTTCTAGCCGACGACTAGGCGACGACGCGGTACACCTGGAACACCTCGGCGTACTCGCGGTTCACGTTGATCCCGTGTGTGCGCGCGACGTTCCAGACGTACTCAGCGTTCGCGTAGCGGCGGTGCTGCTGTGACGCGTACTTCTCGAGCGCCGCGACCTTGCGTTCCACGTGCCCACGCTCGAGCGCGATGTACGCCTGGTAGCTGAAGTCGAAGTTGTTCCACGGGATCTCGTAGCCGAGGATCGTCGTGCGCTTGAACGCGCGCAAGCCCTCGCTCGCGATCGTCTGGTGATCCTGGTGCACGTCGTGCAGCGACGGCTGGAACACACAGTCGGGCTGCCAGTCGTTCCAGATCTCGATCAGTAGCTCGAGGATCTCCTGTCGATGATCGGGGAACGTGCGCACATCGAAGTCGTGCACCGTCAGGTTTTCCGCCGAGATGCCGAGCTCGGCGGTCGCCTCGCGCACCTCACGCGCCAGCGTGTCGGGCGCGAACCCTGCGGGCAGCGAGCGCGTCGCAATCGAGAACGCGACGTAGCGGACGTCGGCGCCCTGGTCGACGAGCCGCGCCATCGTGCCGCCGCAGCCGAACTCACCGTCGTCCGTGTGCGGAGCGAGCACGAGCGCCCGCCGGATGCCCTCGATCACGTCGGTGTCTCCACGAGCCGCCGCGGCGCGACGACCACGAGCGCGATCAGCGCCCAGAACGCCGGGTCTTCGAAGAGCGCGTTGTAGAAGAGGCAGTGCACGAGAATCGCGACCAAGGCTAATCCGAACGCAAGACGAGCGGCGCCGTCGAACGTCGGCACGATCCTTCGGAACGCCGTGTAGAGCGCGACGGCGACGAGCCAGGCGAAGAGGAGCAGGCCCGGCAAACCCAGCTCTGCCGCCACCGTCACCGGCGTCGTGTGCGAGGCGGCCGCCTTCGGCTCCTTGCCGCGGAGGTGCGCCAGATCGCTGTACGCGCGGCGGAACCCGCCGACGCCGACGCCGATCACCGGGTGATGGATCGCGACCTTGACGCCTTTCGACACAAGCGTCGAGCGGCCGCTCGTGACGTGCGACAGCGAGGCGCGATGCCGGACCGCCGGCGACACGACAATCGCGACGACCAGCGCGAGGACACCCGCCGCGACGAGCAGCAACCCGGCCCGGCGCCACGCGACGACGCCGCCGACCACGATCGCCGCCATCAGCGCGAGGAAGCTCGACTGCGAGAACGACGGCAGCAACCCGGCCCACGTGATCCCGATCGTGAGGACGACGGCGACCCGCCACAGCGGATCTCCGCGGCGGAGCAGCACGACGACCAGGCTGGCGATGATCGCGATCACGAGGAAGCGTCCGTAGATCGACGGGTCGTAGAACACCGAGTTGACGCGGTAGAACCAGCCGCTCGGGGCGTACGCATTGTCCACCTTCACCTTCGGGTTCCAGAAGATGTTGCGCGTCTCGTACTGGACGATCCCGATCGCCGCGAACACGAGCGCCATGGCCGCGAGCTGCACGTACAGCGTCAGCGCCCACGCCCGCGACCACGGCAGGCGTGCGAGCACGACCGCGAGCAGGCCGAACGGGAGAACGAAGAAGAGGAGCTCGATCGCGCCCTGGCGGACGTCCTTCGTCCAGAGGAACGTCAGCCCCTCCCAGGCGACGAACAACGCGAGCGGGTTCGCCAGCGGCCCGAGCTCGCGCGAGCGTTCTCCGTCGCCGAACAACTCCCACGCGAGAGCGATCGCCGCCACGGCGACAACGCCGTAGAGCGGGAGGAGCAGGTTCGCCTGAGTCGAGCCGACGTGAACCGGGATACGCGCCGGCGCGCAGGCGAGCGTCGCGAGCGCGAGCAGCCACGGAACACGGAGGACGAGCGCACTGCCGACTGCAGCAGCGATCAGGCCGAGCACCGCCGCCGCCGCGAGCAGGCGGTGGTGCCCGTGCGGCGCGAGGTAGACGACGAGGCCCGCACACCCGACGGCCCACGCGCCGAGACCCGCGAGCCGCAGGTCGCGACGGTGCGCGGCGATCAGCGTCCCGAGCCCGACGGCTCCGAGTGCGCCGGCGACCTGTGCGACTCCGCTGCTCACGCCACCACCACCGAGCACACCGCCGTGTGGCTCCCGACCGTGAGGTACAGGCGATAGACGCCCGCCGACTGGGGTGCGCGCAGGTGGAGCGTCCCGCGCGGAAGCGTGCCGTGTCGTCCGTGGAGGAGCCAATCGACCTGCGGCGCATCGGTCGAGACGCGCAGCGCGAACCGGCCGCCGGGGCGAACGACCACCCGCGTCCGCGCGAGCGTGAGGTACCGCACCTGTCCGATCGCGATCCGAACACCGGTCGACTGGTTGCCGGCCCGGTCGCGCGCGGCGATCGCCAGCACGTAGCGGCCGGGAAGCAGCGCCTTCGCGACACCCCCGACCTTCACCTTCCCGTTCCAGACGAGCGTCCCTCTCGTCTTCTGTCCGTTCGTGTACACGACCTGCTTGCCGCGCAGCAGGAGGATCGCGTGCGCCGGCTCGCTCACCTCGTACGGGATGCGGAACGTGTCGGCGTGGCCATCGCCGTCCGGCGAGATGATCGGGTACTTGCTGGCGGACCGCGCGGTGATGTGCGGCGGCGAAGTATCGACGTTGATGTCGCTCGGCATGACGATCGTGCGATGCGAGCGCTCGAGCTTCACGACCGCGCGATACGTCCCGTCGGGAACGCCGATCCCGGACGGGGTGAACGCGTCCCATTCCAGCCGGACGAACCGACGCGGGCGCACGGCGCGGTGCGTCAGAAGATCGTCGACCTTCTTCCCGTGAGAGTCCTCGATCCAGACGTCGATCGTCTCCGCCTTCCGCACCCGGAACCGGATGTCCGCGTACTTCTTGCCCGGGTCCTTGCTGTCGGGCGAGAAGACCTGCGCCTGCTGCGTGCCGTAGATCGGCGAGAGCTCGAGCTTTGCACGCTCGGTCAGCGCGAACGCTGCGGCGGTCGCCGCGAGCAGAGCAATGACAAGTGCGATCGGCAGGGAGCGGCGGGCCACGCCCGCGCAAGTCTACGCGGGGTCGCCTGCGGGAACCCGGCGGGCCTTGAGCGTCGCGACGGCCCAGGCGACGAGCGCCAACGCCCCCGCGACGACGCCGACCAGGATGATCTGATCGGCCGCCGGGGTCTTGACCAGCTTGATGCCGGACAGGACGAGCACCAGGGCGAAGACCGACCGGAGCGCGCGTTCCGGCACGCGGATCGAGAGGTGCGACCCGACCAGGACACCCGGGATCGAGCCGACGAGGAGCCAGCTCATCGCGTGGAGGTCGACGTTGCCGTGGAGCAGGTGACCGGCGCCGGCGATGAAGAGGAGGAGCGCGGCGTGCAGCAGGTCGGTGCCGACCATGCGCGTCGCCGAGAGCGGGAACAGCAGCACGAGCGCGAGTCCGAAGAACGTGCCGGAGCCCACGGACGTGAGCCCGACGATGAAGCCGAACACGGCGCCGATAGTGATCGCGATCACGCGAACGCGGGCGGTGATCGCGAACTCGTCGTCGTCCTGGCGCTGCGCAATCGGTAGAAACGTCTTGGCCGCGAACCCGAGGCCGCCGAGAATGAGCGACGCGCCCACGACCTTGCTCATCGTCGACTCGGCCGAGTCGGAGAACGAGCTCGCGAGCTGGACCCCGACGAGGGACAGCGGCCCCGAGCCGACGAGCATCCAGAGCGCGAGGTGCGTGTGCACGTTGCCGAGCTGGCGATGGCGCCACGCGCCGAACGACTTGAAGATCGCGCCGTGGAGGATGTCGGTGCCGACCGCGGTCTTCGGGTTGAAGCCGAAGATGAGGATGAGCATCGGCGTCATCAGCGACCCGCCGCCCATGCCGGTCATGCCGACCAGCGTGCCGACGGCGAGGCCGGCGATCACGAACTGCCAGGTCATGGGCGGGCGCCGACCACCATGCCGGCGCCGACCGTCTCATTCGTGGCCTCGTCGACGAGCACGAAGGCACCGGTCGAGCGGTTCTGCGCATAGGGATCGACCGCGAGCGGCTCGGCAAGCCGGAAGCGCACGACGCCGAGATCGTTCAGCTCCATCCGGCCGGGCGACGGCCTCTCCTGGAGCGTCGCGATGTCGAGGACCGAGACGATCTCGTCGATCCGGGCGGCGACCGTGCGCGTCGTGTGCTTCACGAGCACGCGCGCGCGATCCTCGACCGGCCGTTCGGACATCCAGCAGACGCGGGCGGTCAGCTCGCGCGCGACGACCGGTAGGTCGTCGGGATCGGCAAGCAGGTCGCCGCGCGAGACGTCGATGTCGTCGGCGAGCAAGATGGTGACCGACTGCCCGGGAATCGCCTCGTCGACCGGCCCGTCTGCGGTGTCGACGGCTGCAACCGTGCTGCGGTGACCGGAAGGCAGGACGACAACCGGGTCGCCTGCGCGCCACGTTCCGCCGGCGACCTGCCCGGCGTAGCCGCGGTAGTCATGGTGCTCGTCCGCCATCGGACGGATCACCCACTGCACCGGGAACCGGCGGTCAGCGACGTTGAGGTCGGCCGCGAGCTCGATCGACTCGAGATGGTCGAGGAGCGTCGTCCCCGCGTACCACGGCATCGCGTCGGTCTTCTCCACGACGTTGTCGCCCTTCAGAGCCGAGATCGGGATCATCGCCGGGTCGTGGACGTGCAGCTGTGACGCGAGCTCGGAGAGGTCGCGCACGATCTCGTCGAAGCGCTCTTCCGAGTAGCCGACCAGATCCATCTTGTTGACCGCGTACACGACGTGGGGCAGCTCGAGCATCGAGACGATGTACGAGTGGCGGCGTGTCTGCTCGATCACGCCCTGCCTGGCGTCGACGAGGACGACCGCGACGTCGGCGTTCGACGCGCCCGTGACCATGTTGCGGGTGTACTGGACGTGACCCGGCGCGTCGGCCAGCTGGAAGCGGCGGCGCGGGGTGACGAACGAGCGGTACGCCACGTCGATCGTGATTCCCTGCTCGCGCTCTGCCCGAAGCCCGTCGGTGAGCAGCGCCAGGTCGACGTAGTCGTGGCCGCGCCGACGAGAGGCGTCCTCGATGTGCTCGAGCTGGTCGACCAGGATCTGCTTCGTGTCGTACAGCAGGCGGCCGATCAACGTCGACTTTCCGTCGTCGACGGAGCCGGCAGTGACGAGGCGCAGGAGCTCGGTATCGAGCAGCTCTCTAGAAGTAGCCAACGCGTTTCCTGTCTTCCATCGCAGCCTCCGACACGCGGTCGTCCGCGCGCGTCTCGCCCCGCTCGGTGACGTTCGTCGCCGCGATCTCGTCCACCACATCTTCGAGGCTCCGCGCGTCGCTGAGCACGCCGCCGGTGCAGGTCATGTCGCCGACGGTGCGGAAACGCACGGTCGCGGCGAACGGCTCTTCGTCCGGGAACCGCTCGACGAACTCGGAAGCGGCGTACAGCATCCCGTCGCGGCGGAACACGTCGCGCTGGTGCGCGAAGTAGATCGACGGCAGCTCCAGCTGCTCGCGCGCGACGTACTGCCACACGTCGAGCTCCGTCCAGTTCGAGATCGGGAACACACGAATGTGCTCTCCCTTGCGGATGCGCGCGTTGTAGAGGTTCCAGAGCTCGGGGCGCTGCGCGCGCGGGTTCCACTGGCCGAAGTCGTCGCGGAAGCTGAAGATGCGCTCCTTCGCCCGGGCGCGTTCCTCGTCGCGTCGCGCGCCGCCCATGGCCGCATCGAATCCGTACTCCTCGATCGCGTCGAGTAGCGTCGTCGTCTGCAGCTGGTTCCTCGAAGCGCGCGGCCCGGTTTGATCGGCGACGCGGCCCTTGTCGATCGACTCCTGCACGCTTGCGACGACGAGACGCTCGCCGAGCTCGGCGACGCGGCGGTCGCGGTACTCGATCACCTCAGGGAAGTTGTGGCCCGTATCGACGTGCATGACCGGGAACGGGAACTTCGCCGGCCGGAACGCCTTCTCGGCGAGCCGCAGCATGACGATCGAGTCCTTGCCGCCGGAGAAGAGCAGCACCTGCCGCTCCCGCTCGGCAGCGACCTCGCGCATGATGTGGATCGCCTCGGACTCGAGGGCGTCGAGATGCGACAGCGTCTTCATGAGTGGAGGCCACACTCCGTGCGGTCGGTCCCCGCCCAGCGGCCTTCGCGGCCGGTGCCGGCGACAGTCGAGTGCGTGTCCCCGATCGACGAGTAGCCCTGGTCGTGCAGCGGGTTGTAGGGCAGCCCGCGCTCCTTGATGTAGGCCCAGCAGTCCGCGTCGCTCCAGTCGGCGAGCGGGCTCGCCTTCCACAGCTCGTGCTTCTCGTCCCAGGCGAGCTTCGGCGTGTCGGCCCGCGTCGGCGACTGGTCGCGCCGCACGCCGGTGATCCAGCAGTCGAGATCGAGCAGCGCCTGGTTGAGCGGCGCGACCTTCGCAATCGAGAGGTAGAGGTCGGGCTTCGTCTCCCAGAGCTTGTCCTCGACGGGGGCGCCCTCGAACAGCTCGACTTTCGTGTCGTAGTGCTTCTCGACCTCGCGCCACAGCTCGTAGGTCTCCGGGAAGAGGTAGTGCGTGTCGATTGCGAAGACGCGCGCCTTCGGATCGATGGCGAACATCATGTCGAGCAGCACGGTCTCTTCCTTCTGAAACGAACACGCGAGTGCGACTCGCGGGAAGTGCTTCAGGCCGAAGAGAACGATGTCCTCCGCCGACATCAGCTCCGGCTCAGACGGCAGCTTCAGACTTGCTGTCAAGGAGCACCTCCTTCAACGTGTCGCCGCGGAGGCCCAATCGCAAAGTCTGCAGCGGAATCACCTCGTCGGGCGGGATGTTCCCGAGGTTGACCGACGGGCCGAACGTCTTGATGAACCACGCCTGCGCGGCCTTCGTCGGTGCTTCGAAGACGATGTTCGCCGGCCCGACAGTGTCTGCGATCTGCTCGATCAGATCCGTGCGCATGCCGCCCGAGCTGTCGAAGATCCCGGCCGTGCCGCCCTCGCGCGCCTCGGTGATCACCTTCCAGGCGCCCGCCTCCAGCTCGTCGTTCAGCCACGTCGTCCACTCGTCGGCCGTGTACTCGATCGAGGAGTCCTTCGAGCCGACCTCGGAGAGAACGGTGAAGTAGCGGGCGAAGTCGGCGATCAACTCAAGCTTGCGCTCGCGCGGGATGTCGACGGTGCCGTCGGAGATCTCGACGTGCGTGAGACCGAGATCGGTCAGCCAGCGCTTGTACTCGTCGAGCTTGCCGAGCGCGTAGACGACCTCGAAGAACGTTCCGCCGATCACGACGGGGCGACCGCGAAGCACGTCCAGCTTGCGCTGCAGGTTGCGGGTGACGTACGCCGTTCCCCAGCCGAGCTTGACGATCGAGATGTGATCGCCGGCAATCTCGAGGACGTCCTCCCACGCGCGCGGCCCGAGACCCTTGTCGATCACATGGGTCAACCCGACGTGCTTCGGCAGCCCGAGATCAAAGCCGGGCATACAGCTCCTCCAGCTTCGCCTTGGCGCGCGCTTGCACGTCGCGGTACAGCGAGTTGCCGTGCGCGTCGATGCCGACCGTGAGCGGGCCGAAGTCCTTGACGCGGAACTTCCAGAGGCACTCGGGCATGAGCTCTTCCCACGCGACCTCTTCGATCTCCTCGATCTGCGTCGTCTCGAGCGCAGCGGCGCCGCCGACGATCGCGAAATAGACCATCCCCAACTGGTGCATGGGCTCGATCGCCTCGTCGGGGAAACCACCCTTGCCGCAGATCGCGCGTACACCGTACTGACTGCCGAGCGGCTCGGTGAACCGCACCATGCGCGCGCTCGTCGTCGTGCCGATGCAGATCTTCTCGTAGCGGCCCTCGCCGACCTTCCGCACGTTCGGTGCCGTGTGGAGCAGGAACGCGCCGCGCAGGTCCATCGGCGGCTCGACGCCCTGGTCGAAGATCCGGATCTGCGTCCGGTCGCGGATGCCGATGATGTGGCCCTGCACGGTGACCTCGTCGCCGGCGCGCAGCTTGAGGATCTCCTGCGGATCGGTGATCGGGAAGGTGACGGTGTGGTTAGCCATGGCTAGTCGAGACCTCTCTGGTGCCAGGCACCGTCACGTGAGACGCGCGAAAGCGTGCCGGGATCGAAAAGCTCCCTGCTCAGGGGGCCGCGGAGCGACGCCTGGTCAGTGCCAGGCACCGGTACGTGTGTGTGACAGACGATCCCCATTTAGAACTCCCGGTCGTAGTCGATGTCGCCGGTCGCGGAGATGTGCGCCGAGGCGCGCCGCGCGGCCCAGCACTGGTAGTTGACGGCGACGGGGTTCAGCGTCATGTGCGTGTCCGCGTGCTCGATGTGGCACTGGAGGACGGTGACGTCGCCCCCGAGGCCCATCGGGCCGATGCCCGTCTCGTTGAGGAGCCCGAACAGCTCGTCCTCGAGCTGCGCGACGAGCGGGTCGGAGTTGCGCGTCCCGATCGGCCGCATGATCGCTTCCTTCGCGAGATGCATCGCGTAGTCGGCCGAGCCGCCGATGCCGACGCCGACGATCCCGGGCGGGCACGGCTTGCCGCCCGCTCCAACGATCGACTCGAGCACGAACTGCTTGATCCCCTTCACGCCGTCGGCGGGGACGCACATCTTGAGGAAGCTCATGTTCTCGGAGCCGGAGCCCTTCGGCACGCACTTCACGTCGAGGCCGTCCCAGTCCTGGATGAACTCCCAGTGCACGATCGGAAGGCGGTAGCCGATGTTCGGGCCGGTGTTCTCGCGCGTGATCGTGTGCACGGCATTCGACCGAAGCGGATGCTCGACGGTCGCGCGAGCGGTGCCGTCGCGCAGGCCTTCATAGATCCGTGCGGGATGCAGCGGGAAGTGCTCGCCCACGCGCGCGTGGTAGACGGCGATGCCCGTGTCCTGGCAGACGAGGTTCTTTTCGCTGTCTGCGATGTTGACGTTCCTATGGATCACCTCGAGCACGCGCTTTCCGGGAACGGATGTCTCCTTGTCGCGCGCAGCGGCGAGGGCGTCGCGCAGGTCCTGCGGGATGTCCTTGAGCGCCCACACGTAGAGGTGGGCGGCCGCGTCCTCGACCGTGTGCTGGAGGTCGGTTGTGGTGTCGATCGCCATTTAGCTCCTTGCCTTTTCGGATGCGGACTTCCCCGCGCGCCGTCCGAAGACGACGCACTCGAGAAGGCTGTTGCCCATCATGCGATTGCGTCCGTGTGTTCCGCCGGCAATCTCGCCGCACGCGTAGAGGCCGTCGAGCGTCGTCTCTGCGCGCGTGTCGATCACGAGACCGCCGTTCTGGTAGTGGAGGACCGGATACGTGAGGATGCGCTGCTTGAGCGGGTCGATGCCCGAGCCGCGATAGCGGCGTAGCATGTACGGGAGTGAGATCTCCGCGTCGGCGACGTCGATGCGCGTCGTGTCGAGGTACACCGCCGGGCGACCATCGGGAGTCTCGACGCCACGTCCTTTCGCCACCTCGTCGAAGATCGCCTCGCTCACCACGTCACGCGGCCCGAGCGAGTCGGTGAACTCCTCGCCGTTGGCGTTCAGGAGCACCGCGCCGTAGGCGCGTGTCGTCTCCGGGATCGAGTAGCCCTGCATGTTCGGCGGCCACGCGCCGCCGTTCGGGTGGTACTGCAGCGCATCGAGGTCGCGCGACTCTGCTCCGATCTCGACCGCGATCTGTGTCACCTCGCCGGTCGCGTTGGGGTGGTTGGTCGACAGCTCGCCGCGCTTCTCCGCCTCGGCGTAACACCGACCGCCGGCAGCGAGGATCACCGTGCCGGTCTCGACATCGTGCTCACCGACGCGGGCGCGCCAATGGCCGTTCGACTGCGCGAGCTCGCGGAGCGGCGCGTTGAGGAAGCTGGTGCCGCTCGAGGACTCCCACGCCTCGCGCAACTGCTTGGTGATCGCGTGACCGGTGCGGTCGCCGACCTGGAGGAGGCGCTTGGCGCTCGCGCCGCCGCAGCGGGCGAGGCGATAGCGGCCGTCCGGCTCGCGCGTGAACTCGACGCCGAGCTCCTCGAGCCAGTGGATCGCGGACTGCCCGTCACCGGTGAGCACCTCGACGAGCTCGCGGTCGGCGGTGTCGTGCGACGACCGGAAGACGTCGTCGGCGTGCTGCTCCGGCGAGTCGTCGTCGCCGAACGAGGCCTGGATCCCGCCCTGCGCCTTGGAGGAGTTGTTCGCCTGGAGCGAGCCCTTGGTCGCGAGCGCGACCCGCGCTCCCGCCAGCTCCGCCGACACGGCGGCGGCGAGCCCCGAGGCTCCGCTCCCGATCACGAGCACGTCGAACTGGCGGACCGGCTCCGTCACGGGTCGGACTATACCTGAAATAACGAAAACTAATCTCTAGTAGACCTGCTGGAACAGCTCGAGGATCTCCGCCGGTGTCGCCGGGCGCGGATTCGCCTGGTTGCCGCCGCGCTGGGCGGTGGCTGCCGCGAGCGCCGGCAGATCCTGCTCCGGGATGCCGAAGTCGCGCAGCCGCTCGAAGCCGCCCAGGATGGCGAGCTCGCGCGAGCGGTCGATCGCGTCGCCCCCGATCGCGTCGCCGAACACCTCGACCGCCTCCGGGACAAACGCGGCGTTGAACCCAAGTGCCGGTGCGAGGCAGAGCGCGTTCATCGCACCGTGCGGCAGGCCGTACGCACCGCCGAGCGCCTGCGCCATCGCGTGTGCGAGCGCGAGCCCGGCGAGCCCGAGGGCGTGCCCGGCGTGCATCGCGCCGCGAAGAAGGTCGGCGCGCGCCGCCCGATCGGCGAGATCGCCGAGGACGCGTGGGAGCGCGCCCGCGATCAGTGGGGCGCCGGCGAGTGCCTCCACGTCACCCTGAGGGCTGTGTCCAGCTGCGTACAGCGCTTCCGCGCAGTGCGCGAGCGCGTTCATGGCCGTGCCGGCCGTCTGGTCGCGCGGCAAGTCGAGCGTCAGGTCGACGTCGTAGACGATCGCCACCGGACGCGCGCCCGCGCCGCCACCGCGCATGACGCGGTCGGGCGACCGGACGCCGTAGAAGGTCGTCCACTCGGCACCGGAGTACGTCGTCGGCACGTGCACGACCGGCAGCCCCGTCTCCGCGGAGGTGTGCTTGCCGGTGTCGATCGCCGAGCCGCCGCCGATCGCGACGATCCCGTCGGCGTCAGCGGGGACGTCGACGTGCACGGACGGCACCTCCGACGACCACGCGACGTGCGGAACGTCGAGCGCGTGCCAGCGCTCGCTCGCGATCACGAGCGGCCGTTCGATGTGGACGTCCGCGAGGACGCCCGGCAGTTCCGCGAGCCCCCAGCGAACGATCACGGGAGCGTTTCGCGCGCGAACTCGACGAAGGCGCGCGCCGCGCGCGTCTCGGTCCTGCCGGTGGCGCGGACGAGCAGGATCTCGCGCTCGAGGTCGAGTCCCTCGACGCGCGCCTCGACGAGCGAGCCGGCAGCGAGGTCCGACTCGACCGACGTGCGCGAAATGAACGTGACGCCGTATCCGGCACGGACGGCGTGCGCGACGGACTCCTGCAGGCCGAGCTCGATGCGGACATCGAGATCGCGCAGCCGTGTCCCGGCGCGACGCAATGCTTCCTCGACCATCTGCCTGACGCCGGCGCCGTCCTGCATCAAGATCAGATTCTCGCGGCGCAAGTCGTCGAGCGTCACCGTCCGGCCCGCGAACGGGTGCGCCGGCGGGCAGATGAGCACGATCGTGTCGCGGAGAAACGGCTCGTACTCGACGCCGCGATGGCGCGGCGCGGCTCCGACCACGCCGAGCTCGAGCGTCCGGTCGGCGACACGCTCGACCACCGACTGCGTGTCGAAGACGGAGAGCGCGACGTGCAACTGGGGGTGTCGCTCGGCGAAGCTGCAGAGGAGCGTCGAGAGGACGACGCCGCCGGGACCAGTCGACGCGCCAATCTCGAGCGTCCCGGCGAGCTCGCCCGTCGCGTCGTCGGCGAGCTCGTTGAGAACCTCGTCTTCGAGCGCGAGGAGGCGCTGCGCCGACCGGTAGAGCTTGGCGCCGGCTTCCGTCGGCTCGACGCGCCGCCCGGACCGATCGAGGAGCTGCGTGCCGAGCCGCTTTTCGAGCGCCCGCACCTGGAGGCTGACCGCCGGCTGCGTGACCCCGAGCCGTTCGGCCGCCTGGGAGAACGACTTGCGCTCGACGACCTCGCAGAAGGCCCGCAGCTGTCGCGTGTCCATAAGGACATCTTATGGACACGCGACACAGTCTGCGATTTACGAACGCCAGCCCGGAAGGGCGATATACGCCCCGAGGCCTCCGTTCGGATGGATCAGCACGGTCGGCGCGAGGCACGTCGCCGGCAGCCCGAGCTTGTCGGTAATGCCGGCGTTGCCGTCCGCCGAGATCGACACCGATTTCGTTGTGGCCGCGGGCCCGGTCGAGTCCGGGGCGCAGAAGAGCGATGCGCTCACGGTCGTCACGGGCAGTGCCGTGTTCGCCGGGAACGTGCCGTGCGCGATCGGGATCACGAGCCCGCGGAGCTGGATCTTGATGTGGCCATCCGCGTCGAGCTGCACTCGGCCGCGCTTCAGCACCCACGGCGCCCCGCCGCGTGTGACGCCGTGAATCGCCGGATCCACCAGCTGACTTCCGACGAGCGCGGCGCTGAAGATCTTCGCCGCGTCGTCGCCTCTCCCGTTCTTGCCCTGGTCGTCGTCTCCCTTGCGTCCGCCGTCGTCGGCACTCGCGACGGCCGCGACCAGCGCGGCGGCTGCGACAGTGGCGAGCGCGACCAGCACTGAGCGATTGCGTCTCACGATCGAACCTCCCTCGTCGAGCAGTGTCGACAGGGATGTACGGAAGGTCAGGCTTGTCGGATCTCGAGCCGGTTGCCGAACGGATCGTGCACGTGGAATCGCTTCGCTCCTGGGATCGCGTCGTCGAAGTCGACCGCGTGCCCCGCAGAGCTCAGCCGGGCCGCGAGCGCGTCGAGGTCGTCGGCGACGAGGCCGGGATGCGCCTTGCGGGCCGGGGTGAACGGGTCGTCGACGCCGATATGGAGCTCTTGCGCACCCGCTGTGAACCAGCACCCGCCGCGCGCTGCGAGCAGGGCGGGCTTCGGGATCTCCACGAGCTCGAGCAGCCCGCCGTAGAACGCGCGCGCCGCCTCTTCACATCCGGCGGGCGCGGCAACCTGAACGTGGTCGATGCCTGTAATGGTCAATGCCCCGGGGTCTACCATCGATCCGATGCAGGCGGCGCCGCCACCGCTCGAAGAGACGCTCGTTCGCGGCTACGTCCGACTGGCGGCACAAGCGGAGCACCGCCGTATCGATCTCGAGCTGCGCGCGCTCGACGTCACGCTCGCGACGCTGTTCGGCCTGGTCGCGCTGCCGTTCGCACTCGTGATCGCGGCGATCCAGCTCGTCGCGAGCGGACGACCCGTCCTCTACCGCGGAGAGCGCGTCGGCCGGCGGGGGCGCTTCTTCGAGATGCTCAAGTTCAGGACGATGCGAGCCGGCGCCGAGGAGCGCATTGGCCAGTACCTCGGCGAGGAGCTCGTGCAGGCGACCGACGCCGAGCTCACGCGGCTCGGCCGCTGGCTCAAGGTGTCGCAGCTCGACGAGATCCCGCAACTCTGGAACGTCCTGCGCGGCGACATGTCGTTCGTCGGCCCACGCCCGATCCGGCCGCGCTTCTTCGCGGAGCTCGCACACGAGCTGCCCGCGTACTGGCAGCGCCTCGTCGTGCGGCCCGGCCTGACCGGCTTCGCGCAGGTGCGCCGCGGCTACGAGACGTCGATGGCGGAGAAGCTCGCGCACGACCTCGAATGGATCGCCGACCGGTCGGCTCGGCTGTACCTGCGCACCGTCATCGTCACCGGCTTCCGGGTCGTCGCGCAGGTCTTCGGACGCCGCAACTAGTCTAGGTCGCCATGTGCGGGATCTGCGGGATCGCGTCCGCGCACGCGCCGCTCGACGTCGACCGGCTGCGTGCGATGTCGCAGACGCTCATTCATCGAGGCCCCGACTCGGAGGGCATGCACACGGACGAGCGCGTCGGCATCGCCGCACGGCGACTCGCGATCATCGACCTGACCGGCGGCGACCAGCCGCTTGCGAACGAGGACGGCACGGTCGTCGTCGTCCAGAACGGCGAGATCTACAACTACCGCGACGTGAGGCACGAGCTAAAGCGTGCTGGACATGTTTTCCGCACCAGCTCCGACACGGAGGTGCTCGCACACGGCTACGAGGAGTGGGGGGCGCGGCTGTGGGAGCGGCTGCGCGGCATGTTCGCGGTCGCAATCTGGGACGCGCGCAAGCGGCAGCTCGTGCTCGCACGTGACCGCTTCGGGATCAAGCCGCTCTACTACCGCGCGCTCGGCGGCGAGCTGACCTTCGGCTCCGAGCTCGATGCGCTGCCGCACGGCGAGGTCGACCTCGACGCGCTCGAGGAGTTCCTGGCCTTCAACTGCGTTCCATCTCCCCGCTCGATCTTCGTCGACATCCGCAAGCTGCCACCGGGTCACACGCTCACCTGGTCGGACGGCGCAACGCGGCTCGAGCGCTTCGCTCAGCCTGGCCCCCTGGAGGCGCGGCACGGCGAGGACGAAGCGGAGCTCGTTGAGGAGTGCCGCGCGCGGCTGCGCGATTCCGTGCGCGCGCATCTCGTCTCCGACGTGCCGGTCGGCGTGATGCTCTCGGGCGGCGTCGACTCGGGCCTGCTTGCGGCGCTCGCGGCGGAAGAGTCGTCGGAACGGGTGCGCACGTTCTCAATCGGCTTCAGCGAGGCGTCGTTCGACGAGCTCGCCGGAGCGCGGGCGGTGTCGCAGCGCTACGACACCATCCACCGCGAGCTGACGCTCGAGCCCGACGCGGCCCTGCTCCTGCCCGCGCTCGCAGCGGCGTTCGACGAGCCGTTCGCCGACTCGTCGGCGCTCCCGACCTACCTCGTCTCGAAGCTCGCCGCCGATGATGTGAAGGTCGCGCTGTCGGGCGAGGGGAGCGACGAGCTCTTCGGTGGGTACTACACGTACGTCGCCGACCTGCTCGCAAACCGCTTCGGCCGTGCGGCGGCGGCGGCACGACCACTCGCCGAGCTGCTGCCCTCGTCGACGAAGAAGGCCAGCTTCGACTACAAGGCGAAGCGATTCACGCGCGCTGCCGGCCTGCCCGCACTCGAGCGCCATCACGGCTGGAAGGAGATCTTCTCCGCCGACGCACGCGCGGAGCTCACCGGCCGGCGGAGCACGGTCGATCCACTGGCCGCACATCGGGCGCGCTTCACCGAGACCGACGGTCACGAGCTGCTGACACGGCTGCAAGACCTCGACTTCGGCCTCTACCTCGTCGACGACCTGCTGACGAAGACCGATCGCGCCTCGATGGCCTGGTCGCTCGAGGCGCGCGTCCCGTTCATGGACACCGTTGTGGCGAACTTCGCCTTCTCGCTGCCCGCGAAGCACAAGGTGCGCGGGCTCTCGAAGAAGCGGCTGCTGCGGCAGGCGGTCGAGCAACTGCTCCCGCGCGAGGTGGTTCACGGCCGGAAGCGTGGCTTCTCGATCCCGGCCGCGGCGTGGCTGCGCGGCGACCTCGAGCCGTTCGCGCGCGAGACTCTCTCGGCTGAGACGATCAGGCGGCAGGGCTTCTTCCGGCCGGAGGCCGTCACGCGCGTCCTTGACGCACACGTGTCCGGCCGCGAAGACCTCTCGCGGCAACTGTGGGGGCTGCTCGCGTTCACGCTCTGGCACGAGCACCACGTCGAGGGCATCCGGCGCGACACGCCGCTCGAGAGCGTGCTCGCGTGAGGGTCTGGTGCGACTTCACCGCGAGCGCGCATCCGCTCGTGTTCCGGCCGCTCGTCGAGCGGCTGGAAGCGCAGGGCCACGAGGTGGAGATCACGGCGCGCGACTACGCGCAGACGCTGCAGCTGATCGAGTCACACGGGATGAGCGCGACCGTGATCGGCCACCACGGCGGCCGCTCGGCCCTCGGCAAGTTCGCGCAGATGCGCTCGCGACTGAAGGCGTTGCGGCAGTGGGCGAAGGGCCGCGACTTCGACATCGCGCTCGCCCACGGCTCCCACGAGCTGACCATGACTGCGCACCGGCTCGGCATCCCGAGCGCCACGACGTTCGACTACGAATGGGCGTGGCTCCAGCATCAGCTCGGCTGCCGCGCGGCAACGCGCGTGGTCGTCCCCGACGCGATCCCGCCCGAGCGCCTGGCGAAGTACACGGCAGTGCCGCCGAAGCTCCGCCAGTACCCGGGCTTGAAGGAGGAGTACTACCTCTCCGACTTCGAGCCAAACGAGACGGTGCTCGCCGACTGGTCGATCGACCCGGCGCGCGTACTCGTCGTGCTGCGCCCGCCCCCGGACGTGTCGCTCTATCACCGGCACTCGAACCCACTCTTCCCGCAGACGCTCGAGCACCTCGGCCGCGCGGAGCACGTGCACGCGTTCGTCATCCCACGCACGGACGAGCAGCGCGACTACGTCGAGTCGCTCGAGCTGCCGTCGGTGATGGTTCCCGAGCAGGCGGTAGACGCGCAGAGCCTGATCGCATTCGCCGACCTCGTCGTCTCCGCAGGGGGCACGATGAACCGTGAGGCCGCGGCGCTCGGTGTCCCCGTCTACACGACGTACGGCGGCAGGCTCGGCGGTGTCGACGAGCAGCTGATCCGCGACGGGCGGCTGCGCCCACTGACCGATCCACGCGCCCTCGAGCTCGAGAAGCGCACGACCACCGCGGGCGACCGCGACCGGCGCGACCCGCAGCTGATGCTGGATCTGCTGCTCTCAGCCTCCGACGAGCGCTAGGACTTCTTCGCCGTAGCGCTCGAGCTTCGCCGGGCCGACGCCGCTGATCTGCGCCAGCTCCCCCAGCGTGCCGGGGCGCGCGGCTGCAATCGCGTGCAGGACCGAGTCGGGAAAGACCACATACGCCGGGACGTCGTCGGCCTTGGCGCGCTCGAGCCGCCACTCGCGCAGCCGCTGCCCATCGGCCGTCCACTCCGCCTTCGGCGCGCCGGGGGCGGATCCGGCGACGCCGAGCTCCGTCAGGAACCGCGACCGCTTGCCCCACCAGGAGAGCCAGAGCACTCGCTTCGCGCGTGTCAGCCCGACGTAGAGCAGCCGCCGCTCCTCGGCGATCTCGTCGCCGGTGCGCGCTTGCTTCGAGGGCAACTCCTTGTCCTGGAGGCGCGGCAGGAACACCGCCTCGAACTCGAGCCCCTTCGCGCGGTGGAACGTCATCAGGTGGATCCCGCACGCGGCGTCGCTTCCCGGTGCGAAGCGTTCGCGCAGGTCGGCGACGAATGCCGCTGCGTCGCCGTCGAACTCGGCCGCGAGCTCGACGAGCCGGCCGAGGTCGTCCTGCCGCACCTGCTCGCGCTCGCCCAGCTTGTCCGGACGGTTCTGCACCCATCCCGCCGCCACTGCCTCCGCGCGCACGGCGTCACCGGCGGGCACCGGCGATCGCTCGAGGCGGCGGCAAAGACGACGAGCGGCGTCACGGTCGAGCAGCGAGGCACCCTGGTACGGGATGCGCGCGTCGTGCAGCACCTGCTCGAAGTCCGTCAGCCGCGCGTTCGTGCGCGCGAGGATCGCGGCGTCTTCGAGCGGGCACCCGAGCGCACGGATCGCCGCGACCAGCGCTGCGTCCTCCGAAGGCCCGTCGGGATACGGCCGGAGGACCGGCTCGGGGCCGTCGGCTCGAGTCGGTTGCAAGGTCTTGGGGGCGCCGCCGAGCAGCGGGACGAGCTTGTTCGCGAGCTCGAGCACCTGCGGCGTCGAGCGGTAGTTCTCCTCGAGTCGGAACACCTGCGCGTGCGGGAACCGCCCCGGCATCCCCAGCAGATGCTCCGGCCCGGCGCCGGTGAACGCGTAGATCGACTGGTAGTCGTCGCCGACGACGCAGAGGTCGTCTCGCTCACCGAGCCAGAGGTCGAGCAACGTCTGCTGCAGGAGGTTGACGTCCTGGTACTCGTCGACCGTGAACGCGCGGTACTGCGCGCGGAACGTGTCGCGCGCGCCGGCGTCTTCCTCGAACATGCGGATCGCGAGCTCGAACAGATCCTCGAAGTCAATCGAGCCGTTCGCACCCTTGCGCTCCTCGTACTCGACGTAGACGCGCGTCATCAGATCGACGGGGATCGGCGGCTCGCGGTTGCCGTAGCGCTCCGGCGGGATGCGGCGGTTCTTCGCCCACTCGATCTCCGTCGCCAGGTCGCCCGCGGGCCGGAACTTGTACGGCGCCGGCAGCCGGTTGGCGATCTGGCGAAGAAGGAGCACCTTCGACGGCAGGATCGGGCCGAGCCGCTCCGGCGCGAAGTGACGCAGCTGGCGCAGCGCCGCCGAGTGGAACGTTGACGCGCGCACGCCGGCGGCGCCGAGCGCGGCGAGCCGCGAGCGAAGCTCTCCCGCAGCCTTGTCGGTGAACGTCACCGCCATGATCGCGTTGGCGGGAAACGCCCCGGACGCGACCTGCTGGGCGATGCGCCGCGTGATCGTCGTCGTCTTGCCTGATCCGGCGCCCGCGAGGATGCAAACCGGTCCGCGCACCGCCTCGGCAGCGCGTCGCTGCTCCGGGTTCAGGCCGTCCAGGGGATCCACCCGGGCACCGTATCGGCGCTCCCGGCGGGTACCTGTGTCGTTAGTGCAACGTGTCTTCCAGAACCGCTTCGGTGCCGATGCGATGCGGCTCTTTGATCATCGACGAGACCTTCGCGACCGCGCCGAGCGTATCCGCGCTTTCGGCCAGCCGCTCCAACTCGATGAGGCACTCCTCGAGCCATTCCGGGTCGATCGTCGCCCGGGCGGCGCGCATGATCTTCTGGTGCGACGTCGGGCCGACCATCTCGCCCTCGTTCCACAGCACTTCGTGGATCTTCTCGCCGGCGAGCACGCCGGTGAAGACGATCGGGATGTCCGACTCGTTGCGGCCGGAGAGGCGGATCATCTCCTTCGCGAGATCGAGGATGCGCACGGGCTCCCCCATGTCGAGCACGTAGACCTGGCCGCGACCCCCCATCGCACCCGCCTGGATCACGAGTGATGAGGCCTCCGGGATCGTCATGAAGAAGCGCGTCAGGTCGGGATGGCGAACCGTCACCGGACCGCCGCGCTCGATCTGCCGCCGGAAGATCGGGATCACCGACCCGGACGAGCCGAGCACGTTGCCGAACCGCACGGCGACGAACCGCGTCGAGACGTCGTGGCGAAGGGCATACGACTCGATCAGCCACTCGCACACCGCCTTCGACCGACCCATCATGTTGCGCGGATTGGCAGCCTTGTCGGTCGAGATCTGGACGAAGCGGTCGACGCCGGCCTCGATCGCGGCCTCGACGAGGTTGCGCGTGCCGAGGATGTTGTTCGTCACGGCCTGCATCGGGTTCGACTCGAGCATCGCGACGTGCTTGTACGCGGCAGCGTGGAAGACAACCTCGGGGTGGTGGCGCTCGAAGACCGCGCGCATCCGCGCGCGGTCGCTGCAGTCGGCGAGCACCGCGCTGACGGCGGGATACTCGCGTTCCTCGAGGAGCTCACGCTCGATCTCGAACAGCGGCGGCTCACCCTTGTCGACGAGCACGAGCCGGCCTGCACCGAGCCGCGCCAGTTGGCGGCAGAGCTCCGAGCCGATCGAGCCGCCGGCGCCGGTCACCATCACGACGCGGTCCTTCACGTAGGCGGAGACGGCTTGGAGGTCGACCACGACCTGCTGGCGACCGAGCACGTCCTCCACCTGCACCGGGCGGATCTGCCCCGCCAGGTTCAGGTCGCCGGAGATCAGCTCGTTGAGCCCCGGCAGAGTCTTGACCGGGACGCGCTGCGCGCGGCAGTTCTCGACGATGCGCTGGCGCACGGCGCCCGCCGCGGACGGGATCGCGATCAGCACCTCGTCGGGCTTGTTGTCGCGAAGCAGGTGCGGCACGTCGTCGGTCGTGCCGAGCACCTTCACGTCGACGATGCGGGTGCCGCGCTTGCGGGGGTCGTCGTCCACGAACCCGATCGGCGTGTACGCGAGCTGCCGGTTCCGCTGCATCTCGCGCACCATCAACTGGCCTGCGTCACCCGCACCGACGATCAGTACCTCCTTGCCGCGGGCGACGAGCCCCGCGCGCGGCCGCTCGATCAACGTACGCGCGAGCAAGCGCGTGCCGGCGACGAACGCGAGCAGGAGCAGAAAGTCGAATGCCGCGATGCTGTGCGGCAGCCGCGAGGTGTGATTCGGCGGGAACGCGTAGAGGACGAGGTACGTGACCGTCGAGGCGATGATCACGCCGCGCGCGGCGCCCCACATGTCGCGAGTCGAGACGTACCGCCACCAGCGGTTGTAGAAGCCCGAGAGCACGAAGATCGCGAGCTTGATCGCGACCACCAGCGTGACGACCTGCCAGTCGAGCAGGTGCCGGTAGAAGATCGGTGTCGTCTTGTCGAAGCGGAGAAAGAAGGTCAGCCGCCACGCGACGACGATCAGGACCGCATCGAAGACAAGCTGCCAGACCCGGTGCCGATTGACCGGGAATCTCATGTATTACGACCGGACGATCGCGGACGCGCGCTTGATCACCGACACGACCGCTTCCTGCTGCTCTTCGGTGATGCCCGCCCAGAGCGGCAGGCAGAGGTTCTCGCGCGACGCCTTCTCGGTCTCGGGAAAGTCGCCTTCCGAGTAGCCGAGGTAGCGCAGCGCAGGCTGCAGGTGCAGCGGCGGCTCGTAGTAGACGGCGTGCCCGATGTCGGCGCCCTTCAGCGCGGCGGAAAGCCGGTCGCGCTCGGCCGAACGGACGCAATACATGTGGTACACGTGACCGTCCTCGTCCTCTGGCGTCTCGACGATCCCATCGAGCATCTCCGTGTAGCGCGCGGCAGCTTCACGCCGGCTCGCGTTCCACTCGTCGATGTGCCGGAGGAAGATGCGCAGGAACGCAGCCTGCATCCCGTCGAGGCGCGAGTTGTAGCCGACGTAGAGGAACTCCTTCTTCGCGGCCGACCCGTGGAAGCGCAACATGCGCAAGCGCTGCGCGAGCTCTGCGTCGTTGACCGAGATCAGCCCACCGTCGCCGAGCGCGAACAGATTCTTCGTCGGGAAGAAGCTGAACGTCGAAACCATGCTCGTCGCGATCCCGCCGGCGCCGAACGCCTGCGCAGCGTCTTCGATCACCGGTAGACCGAAGCCGCTGAAGTCGGCGGCCGGGCGGCCGAACAGGTGCACCGGCATGATCGCCTTCGTGCGCTCGGTAATGCGCCGCTCGACGTCACTCGATTCGAGGTTGAGCGTCACCGGATCGATGTCAGCGAACACGGGCGTTGCGCCGCGGCGCGCGATTGCCTCCGCGGTCGCGTAGAACGTGAACGCGGGACAGATCACCTCGTCACCGGGCCCGATTCCCATCGCGTCGAGAACGAGCACGATCGCGTCGGTGCCGTTCGCGCAGCTGACGGTGTCGGCGGTGCCGAGCTTCTCTGCCGCTTCGCCCTCGAACGCCTCGACCTCAGGCCCGAAGATGAAGCGGCCGGTCTCGAGCGTGCGCGCGAACGCCTCCTTGAGCTCGGGGATCAGGGGCGCGTACTGCGCCTGAACGTCAACGTGAGGAATCGTCATGACTCGGAAGGGTACCCGGGCGGCGCCGACGCCAGATGATGTAGCCCGCCAGCACGACCGCCAGGACGACGACCGCGTAGTCGACATACCGCAGGTCGTGGCTCGCGGTATGCCAGCTCGAGCCGACCGCCCAGCCGATCCCGGCGACCGCAGCCGAGAAGACCAAGCAGCCGCTCGCGGCGAGCGGGACGAGCCGACGGAGCGGCCACTCGAGGATCCCCGCCGGCAGAGCGACGAAGGAGCGCACGAGCGGTGTCGCGAAGCCGAGCGGTACCGCCACGGTGCCGAAGCGCTCGAACCAGCGCTCCGCGCGCGCAATCCGCTCCGGCGTCGCGTGCAGGAGCTTGCCGTGCCGCTCGAGCAGCGGATGGCCGCCGTAGTAGCCGATCGCCCAACCGAGCACTGCGCCGAGCGTGTTCCCGACCGTGCCGACGACGACCACCGCGACGTAGGCGCGGAACCCCGAGTGGAAGTGAGCGATGTGACCCGCGAGCGCACCCGACGCCAGTGCGCCGCCGTAGACCATCGTCAACTCGCTCGCCGCCGGGAGCACGGCCGCGATGAACATGAGGATGAAGACCGCGAGCAATCCGTGGTTGCCGACGAACGAAGTCACGGGGCGACTCTAACGTTGGTATCTGAAGGACACAGATCGCTCCGACGTGCCCACGTCGCTCGCAACGAGCACGTGAGCGACGTAGGTGCCCCCGAACGCGGGCGAGCCACCCGGCAGTCGTCCGTCCCACCGGACCGAGCCTGCGCCCGGCTGAAGCGCGGCCGCCGGGAGTGCGCGGAGCAGGACGCCGCTCGTCGTCTCGATCCGCAACGTCACCTGGGCGGGTCGCGTCAACGCGAAGCCGACCCGAACCGTTCCGCGCGCGGAGCGTGGGACGACGAGCGCCTGGAGGGTGGTGTCGAATCTGAACGTGCGCTCGATCGTCGACGTCCGGCCGAGGTCGTCCGTGGCGGAGACGTCCCATCGCCACGTGCCCTCGTGGTCGAACGCGGAGGCGTCGAACGTGTACGTTCCCGCCGGATGCGGGACGGCGGTCTCGACGGCATGCTGCGCGCCGTCCGGCCCGATCAGCATCGCGGTCACGGTCGACGGGCGCACGACCTTGTACGACAGCGGCTCCGCCGTCAGCCCGGGCTCGCCGGTGAGCAGCGGCACGGTCGGCTCGGGCGCGTAGACGCCGAAGTACTGGATGAGCAGCGCCTCCTTGACCGCGCGCTCGGTGCGTCCGCTCGGCCGGTTGAGCAGCCGGCCGTCGAAGGCGGCCGTGACCGAGTCGCCGGGATCGACGCCGGCGGCGGTGACGGCGCCGAGACGGACGAGCGCCTGGGCGAGCTCGAAGCTCGTGAGGCCGGAGCTGTAGCCCGGGCGGCCGCCGTCGACGGCGACGAGGACGACACGGCCGTCTGCGAGCTGCCCGACGGCGCCGCGCGCAGTGCGTGCGCCGACCTGGTCGTTGGTGAAGTCCTCGAGCGAGCGGAACACTGCCTTTCCATTTCGGACGAGGACCGGGCCGCCGCCGAGGGCGGCGGTGACGCCGGCCCAGGCCGGTTGGAGCCCGAGGCGCAGGTGAAGTGCGGTTCCGATCCGAGCCTCCGCCTGCAGCTTCGCCGCCGCGCCGCCCGCGGCCATCAGCACTGCGCCGCCGGGCGGGATCGGCTCGCCGCCGCCCGAACCCGTGGCAGTCACCGCGCCGGCGAGATCCATGTTCGGTGAAGTGGGCGGGAAGGAGCCGAGAACCGCTTCGGCCGCACCGGCGACGACTGGGGTGCGCGGCCCGTGCGCGGAGGTGAAGAGGTCGGTCTGCCCCGGCCCCGGCGGTGCGTTGATTCCGGTCAATGTGCGCCGCTGGCCGGTCCCCTGCCAGGTCCCGAAGAGCTTGACGCGGTCGACGTGCAACGTCCCGGTCGCGTCGATGCCGATCGAGCTCCGGCTCGCGAGGGGCGGCTGCACGAGGAGGCCGTCGCCGATCCACACTCCGCTCGGCCGTCCGTCGGCGCGGAAGAAGTCGCCCTCGATCCCGGCCGTCGTCGCGGTGGCGGAGACGTCCCGCTCGATCTGCGTCACCGGCTCGAGCCCACCGGTGAGTGTGCCGCGCGCGAGCACCGGTGTCAGCCCGTACAGGCCCACCGGACGTGACGCGGTGATGACATGCATGACGACGACGCCGTGCGGTGTGAACGCGACCGTCCGGTCGTAGGTGACCCCGGGCAGTAGCTGTGTGCCCCGCGCTGCGGCGGGCGGCGCAAGCGCGGCCGTGAGCACGAGGACGATCGCGGCGCGGGCGAGCATGCCTCGTTCGAGGGTAGCTGTATTACGTCGGTCTTACACCGGCTTCGCGCGCGCCACATCACCGGCCATGACGCTGTGCGCCGACCACGCGATCGGAGGGAGAGAAATGCGCAAGGTAGTTCTCACGATGGCCGGTCTCGCCGCACTCGTCACGACGAGCGTCGCCGTCGCGCACGGGATCGAAGGGGCGAAGACTGCGAAGGCCGTCGCCGCGACGTTCTCCGCATCGGCGGGAACGACCACGTCACGGACGTGCACGACAACGGACGGCAAGACGATCACGGTGACCGACGGGAAGTACACCGGCACCGCTGCGGGAGATGCAGATCTTGCGGGCGCGATCACCTTGCGGGTACGCAGCGTCATCAACACGACCGACAAGGTCGGGACGGTCGGCGGTGCGTTCCGCATCGACGTGAGCGGCCGTGACACAACCGGCGCGTTCTCGACCGTATACGACAACGGTTCGATCGCCGGCCTCGCGACCGGCCGCACCCACAGCCCCGGCGCGAAGATCGTCGGCAACCTGTCGGCCACGTTCGACCCGGCCTCGGGCTTCGCTGCCGGCGCGAAGATCGGCGGCGGCACGAGCGGCGGCTCGGCCGTCGAGCTCGGCGCCGGATCGTGCAAGCCGTCGAACACGCACCCTGAGCACAGCGCGGCGCGCGGCGCCATCTCGGCGCTGTCGACGGCGTCCGTGACGGTCGCAGGCCTCACGTGCAATCTGCCGTCGAGCAAGTCGGCGGACATCAACGCGAAGTTCAAGACCGGTGACAACGTCGAGATCCGGTGCGACTTCGCAGGCGGCGCGAACACGCTGACCCGCATCGAGAAGCGCGGTCATTAGGTAGGTCGGGTGTCCGGCACGTGCCTCGGGTCTACACTCGGGGCATGTGCCGGAACATCCGCATCCTCTACAACTTCTCGCCTCCCACGTCCCACGACGAGGTCCGCGCCGCCGCGGAGCAGTTCGTCCGCAAGGTGAGCGGGATGACCAAGCCGTCGAAGGCAAACGAAGACGTCTTCGCGCACGCGATCGACGAGATCTCCGACGTCACGACGCGGCTCCTGTCGCAGCTCGTGACGACGGCACCGCCGCGCGACCGTGAGGTCGAAGCGGAGAAGCGCAAGGCGCGTTCCGCCGCCCGCTTCGGCGCCGCCGCGTGACGACGGTCGTCTACGAGACGCATTCGACGAGCGAGCACAACGAGGCCGGGATCGCCACCGGATGGCTCGGCGGTGCGCTGTCGCCGCTCGGCCGCGCGCAGGCGGTCGAGCTCGGCGAGCGCCGACGGGACGACGGCATCGAGGTCGTCGTCGCATCGGATCTGTGGCGGGCGGTCGAGACGGCCGCGATCGCCTTCGAAGGCAGCGAGCTCCCGCTGCGCGTCGACTGGCGGCTGCGGGAGTGCGACTACGGCGAGCTCACCGGCATGCCGCGCAGCGTGCTCGACGAGCAGCGCGTGCGGCACGTCGACGAGCCGTGGCCGGGCGGCGAGTCGTGGCAACAGGCGGTCGCACGCGTCTCGTCGTTCCTCGACGAGGTGTCCGGCGGGCGCGTGCTCCTGATCGGCCACGTCGCGACCCGATGGGCGCTCGACCAGCGCGTGCACGGGCGCACGCTGGAGGAGCTCGCGGCCGAAGAATTCGACTGGCGGCCGGGCTGGGAATACGAGCTCGGATGACGCTCGGGCGCGGCGGCGCTTGACTGGCCGCCGCCGATGACGGACAACTCGTCAGAACGTGGTCGGCACCGACATCTCCGTCGTGGAACTGCGCGCTGCGTATGCGCGCCGGATCACGGCCGCCGGCCTCGAGCGGCGCGGCATCGAACGCGCGCTCCACGACGGCGTGCAGCAAGATCTGATCGCGATCGCTGTTCGTCTGCAGCTCGCCCGGCGGCTTACCACCTCCGACCTGCCTGCCGCGCTGACGTTGCTCGACGAGATGGGCAGCGACGTGCGGGACGCGCTCGATCGCGTTCGGACTCTGGCCGACGGCATTTATCCGTCGCTGCTGGAGGCACGCGGGCTCCCCGACGCCCTGCGGAGCGCGGCCTCGGCCGCGGGCGTGAGGGCACACATCGACGCAGACGGAGTCGGGAGGCACCCACCTGAGTTCGAGGCCGCCGCGTTCTTCTGCTGCCGCAGCGTCCTCGAGGACCTCGTCGCACAGGGCGGCACGCACGCGACGATTCGCATTCGCACCGACCCACAGGCGCTTCGACTGGAGCTCGCGGCAGACGGGGTCGAGCCCGGCCTCATCAGGGCGCGCGATCACGTCAACGTTTTGGGCGGCGAGGTGGCGATCGTGCCGAGGCCCGGCCGCGAGGCCTGCGTCCTCGTGACGCTTCCTCTCTAAGAAGCGTCGTCGGCCAGGTAGAGGATGACCGCGGTCACGCGCTTGTGCACCGATGGCTCCCAGGCGATTCCGAGCTTCAGGAAGATCGAGTGGATCACCTTCTCGACCGACCGCTCGGCAACATAGAGCTCCTTTGCGATCGCGGCGTTGTTCCTTCCCTTCGCCATCTCGCGGAGGACATCGTGCTCGCGCGGAGTCAGCTGGTGGAGCGGCGACTCCTCCATCCGTGCCTTCTCCGCAACCAGACCCTCGACGACTTTCGGGTCGATCACGGAGCTGCCTTCGGCGACGGCGCGAATCGCGGCGACGAGCTCGGAGAGCTCCTGCACCCGCTCCTTGAGCAAGTAGGCGCGACGCGCGGTCCCGCCTTCGAGGAGTGCGAGCGCGTAGCGCGGCTCCGCGTACTGGCTCAGTACGACGACGCCGACTTCCGGGTGGGTCTCACGGAGACGCTCCGCTGCCTGGATGCCCTCGTCGACACCGTCCGGCGGCATGCGAATGTCGGTGAGGACGACGTCGGGCCTCTCTGCCTCTACCGCGGCAAGCAGCGACTCGAGGTCGGAGCAGACCGCGACGACCTCGAATCCCGGCTCGGTCTCGAGCAACCGGCGGACGCCCTCGCGCACGAGGTAGTGGTCGTCGGCGAGCACCAGGCGAATCGCCACAGGACAACAATAGGCCGACGACCATCGCCGTACGACAACGCACCTTCTTTTCGGGATGCCAGCCCCCCGCGATTCGCCTGCGGCCACGGTAGGCGGCCAAGCCCGGCCGACCTAGCGTCGGGTCGGTTGGGATCGCGCGATGCGGTTCCGCAGCGAAAGGAGCTCCAATGCGTTCCAAGTCAGCCGCGTCGATCGTGGCGGTCGCCGTCATGATCGTCGTTGCAGTTGCCGCGGGAACCACTGCGCGTGAAGCCCACGCCGTGCTTCCGGCCGGCAATGCCGTTCAGCAGTGGGACAAGATCGCCGAGGACACGGTCGTCGGATCCGGCGCGTTCCAGAGCGAAGGCTTCATCTATATGGCCTACGTGACGAGTGCGATGTACGCCTCGATCTCGCCGGGCAACCACGAGGGTCGTTCGAGCGATGCGGCGGCGGTCGAGGCCGCCTACACGATTCTCTCGCACTACTTCCCGTCGCAGCAGGCGAACCTCGACGCGCTTCACGCCGAGGCTCTTGCGGCGATTCCGGACAGCCAGGCGAAGACCGTCGGCGTCAGGTACGGCGCCCGGACGGCCGACGGCGTCATTTCCGAACGGGCCGGGGACGGCCTGGTCACGCCGATCGGATCGACCTCGCCGTTCCCGACCCTGCCACCGGGGCCGGGCGTGTGGAGGCTGACCCCGCCGTATCTCGCGCCGCAGACCCCGTGGGTCGGCTCGGTGCAGCCGTTCATCCTCAAGAACGCCGACCAGTTCCTGCCGCCCCCACCGCCGTCGCTCACGAGTGCGACCTGGGTTGCAGCGTTCAACGAGATCAAAGAGCACGGGTCGAGCACGAATCCGAACACGACCGAGACGAACGTCGCCAAGTTCTGGACGGCGAACACGATCCGGCAGTACAACGGTGTGGGCCGTGACATCGCGACTGCGCGGAACCTCGGCGACGTCGCGACCGCCAGACTCGACGCGATGATCAACGTCGTCGCAGCCGACGCCCAGATTTCGGTCTTGCACGCCAAGTACCACTACCTGTTCTGGCGGCCGGTGACCGCAATCGACCCGACGTCCGTCGAGCCGGGCGGTGACGGCTTCGGCCCGACACCGACCGGATTCGACGACGGCAACCCGGCCACCGTCGAGCAGCCCGGATGGAGGCCGCTGATCACGACGCCGAACCACCCCGAGTACCCGGCCGCGCACGGGACGATCACGTCGGCCGAGGCTCAGGTGCTGGCGCAGTTCCTCGGCACCGACAACCTCGATCTCGACATCCACGGGTTCGATCCCACTGGGCCGGCCGGCAACCTGAACGCGGTTCGTCACTTCGCCACAGCCCAGGCCCTGCGGACGGAGATCGTCAACGCCCGCGTCTGGGGCGGGGTGCACTACCGCTTCTCGGTCGAAGCCGGCCTCACGCTGGGCCGTGCGGTCGCGACCTACGACCTCTCACGCGCCTTCTCGGGCAACGGGGACCACGACTGATTCCGCGAGGAAGGAAGGCCCGGCGGCGTGCAGCGCCGCCGGGCCAATCCCACTTGACGCCGCCGCTGCGATCACGGACAACTCGATCCTTGGCCGTGCGAGTGCACCTCGTGCTGATCGTCGATGACAACGAGCAGAACGCGAAGCTGGTGCGCGACGTGCTCGAAGCAGCGGGGATCCGGACGCTCTCCGCCGCCACCGCGGGCGAAGGTATCGACCTGGCGATCCAGCATCGGCCCGACCTGGTGCTGATGGATCTGCGGCTGCCCGACTTCGACGGAGAGGAAGCGGCCCAGCGGCTCAAGGCCGACGAACGGACACGAAGCATTCCGATCGTCGCGCTGAGCGCGCTCGATCTCCACGAGGCGGGCGTTCGCCTCGGCGACGAGGGCTTCGCCGGCTCGATCGAGAAGCCGATCGACGTCCGGGAGCTGCCCGCGCAGGTCCGCCGCTTCTGCAGCCATTGAACGGAGGCGGGCTTCTCCCGAATTGGGATGCAGGCCCCCTGGTCGCGCGTCGACCGCGGTGACACGATCGGCACGTTCGTCGGGGAAAACCGACAAGAGCGCAGAGGAAGGCGGAACGCCATGCGTGCACTCATCGTGGGATGCGTAGTCGCAACGCTCGTCGCAGTGCTGGCGGGATGCGGCGGCTCGAGCCGCAACTCGGCGGCCGAGGTGACCACGCAGCGAGACGCGAATCTCTACGAGATCGACCAGATCGAACAAAGCTGGCACAAGGCGACGTCGACGCACGACTTGAACTTGATGATGTCGCTCTGGGCTCCGGGCGCGGTGTTCAACATCGGTACTGAAACGCTGACCGGAAAGGCGCAGATCAGGCATTGGTTCGCGACGAAGAACGGCGCTTTCCAGCATCACTGGGAATCCGACACGCCTTCCTACAAGATCAAGATCACCGTCAACGGCGACAAGGCAACGCTGTATTTCGAGTGCCACTACATCGATCCGAAGACGGCAAAGGTGGAACCGCCGGTCGGCGTCGATCACGACCTCCAGAAGATCAACGGCAGGTGGCTGATCGTCGACTCGGCCGGTGCGACGCCGGTGCTCAGTCCATGAACACCCGCCGACACGTCGGCCAGAGGGTCCTTGGCGGGGGCACATTGCTCGTCGTCGTCGTCGTGGCGCTCGCCGGGTGCGGCGGCTCGAGCAAGGGCTCCGCAGCCGGGCAGTCAGTCGACCGCGAAGCGAACCTGTACCAGATCAACCAGATCGAGCAGACCTTCCACAAGGCGATGTCGAAGCACGACGTCAACCTGATGATGACCCTGTTCGCTCCGGGCGCGGTGTTCAGTCTCGGCGCCAACTCGCTGACCGGGAAGGCCCAGATCAGGCACTTCTTCGCCACGGAGAATGCGGCGTTCAAGCCGCAGAACCACTGGGAGTCCGACACGCCGTCCTACAAGATCAGGATCACAATGGACGGCGACAAGGGAACGCTCTACTTCGAATGCCACTTCGTCGACGTGAAGACGGGGGCCGTGGCGCCGCCCGTCGGAATCGACGACGACGTGCAGAAGATCGGCGGTCGGTGGCTGATCGTGAATACGGCCGGAGCGACGGCGACGCTGCAGCCCTGACCGGAAAAACGATGGCGCGCCCTGAAGCACTCGAGGCACCGCCCTCCCGGCGAAGGTGGGCGGCGCTTGTCGGAACGGACAACCGCCTCGTACGGGTGGTCGCGCGCGCGCCGGCGAAGGTGCGCACGAAACTGCTGGTCGCGATCCTCGGCATTGCCGCACTCCTGATCCTGGTGGCGGCACTCGGATTCCGAGTGCTCGGCCAGGCAAATGCCCGCGTCGAGGGCCTGGGGGCGCTCCAGGTGCGATCGTCGACCTACCTGAAGCTGCAAACCCAGGCGAACGAGCTAAGGCAGTTGCTCGCACTCCGGGCGGCGAGCGATCCCGGCGCGGCGGTGGTGACCGGAGCCAAGAACTCGGCCCGAGGCGGCCGTGCCTGGACGCGGGTCGACAAGGAGATCGGGTTCGTTCTCTCGCAGCTGAGCCTGTCTACGAGCGAGGCGACGTACACCTTCGTCCCGCCGCCCGACGACGAGAGGCTGCTGTCGGGGATTCGGCTCGACTACCGAAAATTCGACCGCGCCCTGACGAAGATCTCTGCGCTCGACAGTGCGAACGCCACCGGCGACGAGGCCCGGCCGTTCCTGACGGACGCGATCAACGCAGACCGAGCGCTGTACACGCTCACTGCTGATCTTGCCGAGCGGACGAGCGCCCGGACAGCTGCTCTGATCGCCGCAAACCGCAGGGCGTACACGTCGTCCCGCGATCTCTTCGTCGTCGTCGGAGCGATCAGCGTCGCCCTGGCGCTCGGCCTCGGCTTCGTCCTCTCCTGGGCGTTGATCGGACCGATCCAGCGGATGGAGACACGACTCGCGGAGATCGCCGCCGGTGACTTCTCGGGACGCCTCGAACTGCCGAACCGCGACGAACTCGGGTCGCTCGGCGCGAACGTGAACAGGATGAACGACGAGCTGCGACGGCTGTACGGCGAGCTAGAGGCGGCGAGTCGCCACAAGAGCGAGTTCCTCGCGAACATGTCGCACGAGCTCCGCACGCCGCTGAATGCGATCATTGGCTTCTCGCAGGTCCTGCGCGAGCGGCTGTTCGGCGAGATCAACGCGAAGCAGGATGAGTACCTCGAGGACATCCTTGCGTCGGGCCATCACCTACTCTCGCTGATCAACGACGTTCTTGATCTGTCGAAGGTCGAGGCGGGCCAGGTAGAGCTCGAGCGCGCGACGTTCTCGCTGCGTGAAGCGCTCGAGCGCGGCGTCGTGATGGTGCGCGAGCGGGCGACGCAGAGCCGGGTGCAGCTCACGCTCGAGCTCGCGCCGGACGTGGACTTGGTCAACGGCGACGCGCGGCGGGTGCGCCAGATCGTCTTCAACCTGCTCTCGAACGCGGTCAAGTTCACACCCGCCGGCGGGAGCGTCTCGGTCGCGTCCGAACGCGTCAACGGTGAAGTGCTGGTGTCGGTCACGGACACGGGCGCCGGCATCGCCCTGGTCGACCAGGAGCGGATCTTCGAGGAGTTTCAGCAGTCCGGCGTGGGTGCCGAGCATCGCGAGGGCACTGGCCTCGGTCTCGCACTCTCGAGGCGGCTCGTCGAGCTGCACGGCGGGCGAATCTGGGTCGACAGCGAGCTCGGACGCGGCAGCCGCTTCGTCTTCACGCTGCCGACGGCCGAGGCCTAGCGGTGGCGGGAGAGCAGATCCTCGTCGTCGAGGACAACGTCAAGAACATGAAGCTCTTCCGCGACGTGCTGCAGGCCGGCGGCTATCGCACGCTCGAAGCGGTCTCCGGCGAGGACGCGATCGAGCTCGCACTGTCGGCGTCACCGGCGCTCGTCCTCATGGACGTGCGGCTCCCCGGCATCGGCGGAGTCGAGGCCCTGGACCGCCTGCGACGCGACGAGCGCACGGCGGGGATTCCGGTCCTCGCATTGACCGCGCAGGCGATGCACGGTGACCGGGAGAGGTTCCTGGCGGCCGGCTTCGACGGGTACATCTCGAAACCGGTGGACATCGGCGACTTCATGCGCACGGTGCGCGAGCACTGCACCGTTCAGGAGCCCGGCGGGCAATGAGCGAGCGCACTCCCAGAGTCCTGGTCGTCGACGACGTCCCGGCGAACGTGCGCTTGCTCGAGGCGGTGCTGGCTCCTTCCGGCTACGAGGTCGTCACCGCAACCGACGGAGTCGTCGCACTCGAGATCATCGAGGCGGAGGAGCTCGACCTCGTCCTGCTCGACGTGATGATGCCCGGGCTCGACGGTTACGCGGTCTGCAGGCGACTGCGCGCGAACGAGAAGACGGCGGTGCTGCCCGTGATCATGGTCACCTCGAGTGCCGCCGACGACAAGACGCAGGGGATCGAGGCGGGCGCCGACGACTTCATCCCGAAGCCGTTCGATCGCGAGGAGCTGCTCGCGCGCGTCCGCTCGTTGCTCAGGATCAAGCGTTATCACGACGAGATCAGGGCACAGGCTGCGGAGCTCGAGGAACTGAACCGGACGCTCGAGGAGCGGGTGCGCAGCCAGGTCGACGAGCTGGAGCGGCTTGGTCGTTTGCGCCGCTTCCTCTCGGCACAGATCGCCGACGCGGTGGTGCTGCAGGGTGACGCGTCGATCCTCGCAAGCCATCGTCGTCAGGTCGCGATGTTCTTCGCCGACCTCCGGGGTTGGACGAGCTTCGTGGACATCGTTGAGCCCGAGGAGCTGATGCGCGTTCTGCGCGAGTTCCACAATGCGATCGGCCGCCTGGTGAAGCGGTTCGACGCAACCGTCGGCTTCCTAGAAGGCGACGGAGTTCAGCTGTTCTTCAATGACCCGATCGAGATCCCGGACGCGCCCCTGCGCGCCGTGCAGCTCGGCTGCGCGTTGCGCGATGAGATGTACGAGCTGATTCCACGCTGGCGGAAACGCGGTTATGACCTCGACTTCGGCGCGGGCGCCTCCCTCGGCTACGCGACGTGCGGCGAGGTCGGATTCGAGGGCCGGTCGGACTATGCGGCAATCGGCGCAGTGACCAATCTCGCGTCGCGTCTCGCCGACGAGGCGTCGGCAGGACAGATTCTCGTCTCGCAGCGGTTCTACGCCGAGGTCGAGGACGTCGTCGACGTGGTGCCTGCCGGCGAGTTCATCCTCAAGGGGTTTCGAAGCCCCGTGGCGGCGTTCGACGTCGTCGGCGTTCGCGAACCGCCGCCCTAGAAAGGATGCGGTCGGCTCAGACCGGTGCGCCGGCGGCGCTGATGAACCGCAGTTCCGGCACTTCGGCGAGCTCGCCGACCTCGTGCGCCATCTCGAGGAACGCGTACAGCCCGGCGCGCTCGCGCGGGCCGAAGCGATAGCGCAGCTTCTCGAAGTACCGCGCGAGGAACCCGGGCGGATAGCCGTAGCGCTCCGACGACTCGAAGGCGAGTTGCTCCGGCTCGGCGCGCGCGGCACGCACCGACTCGACGAGCGCGTCCTCGAGCTCAGGCAGGTCGGGGTGCGTCGGCTCCGGCGCCGCCCATACCGCGAACACCATCGGTAGCCCTGTCCGCTCGAGCCACAGCCGCCCGAGATCGTGATGCGGTGTCGGATCCTCGAACGCAGACTTCAGCGCCGCATCTCCGATCAGCAGCTTCGCCTCCGCGTCCTCGCCGAGCGGCACCTGTTCCGCGTCCGGGAACAGCACCTTGGTCAGAACCACCGACGTCGCCGACTCCGGTGTGACGGCGACCGAGCTGATCTTGTCGAGCGGTGTCTTCGAGATGAGCTGGATCGACTCGACCGCACCTTCGCTCGACACGCACAAACGCGGCATGAGGCGCAGCGTGTCCGCGTGTCGCGCGTACTCGATCGACGAGATCGGTGCGACGTCGAGATCGCCGGCGACGAGCTGGCGATTGAGCTCCGTCGGAACACCGACGATCTCTTCCACCTCGACGTCGAGCCGGAAGAAGACCGGCGCCATGTTCACGTACCCGATGCGGCCCAACCTGACCATCAGCCTGCGCGATCCACGACGGCATACGTCAAGGCCTCGAGCTCCTCGCGATGTGGATGCTCCCCGAGGTACGACCGCGCGCGGGCGGCGTAGTCGAGTGCCCAGTCGCGCGACTGCTCGATCGCGCCCGTCGCGGCGACGCGCAGCAGCGCGCCGTCGAGCGCTCCGCCGGCAAGCGCGCTGCGAACGACCTCGTCTTCGCCCGCGGCGAAGAGCAGCGGCATGGTCGGCGTTCCTTCCCGGAGGTCGGTACCGGGGATTTTTCCCGTCTCCTGCGTCTGGCCCGCGCAGTCGAGGATGTCGTCGGCGATCTGGAACGCCAGGCCGAGTGCGACGCCGTACTGGCCCAGCGACTCGTCGCCTCCCGAGCCCAGCAGGCACGCGGCTTCGATCAGCTTCGCGGTCTTGAGCATGCAGCGCTCCAGATACGCGTCGATCGGCGTGTCGGGGTCGTGCGTCTGCAGCTTCTGCATCGCCTCGCCGCGGGCAAGGCAAAGCGCCGCGTCGGCGAGCGTCCGCACCGCCTGCTCGTCGCCGGTCTCGACGAGCACGCCGAACGCGCGTGCGTAGAGGTAATCGCCGGCCGCCTTCGCAGCATCGGCGCCGTACACCGACCACGCAGCGGGCAGGCCGCGGCGGAGTCGCGCACCGTCGACGAGGTCGTCGTGGACGAGCGTCGCCATGTGGACCATCTCGACCGCCACGCCGGCCGCGACCGACGGCTCGCCGCGCGCCGTCAGGAAGCAGAGCAGCGGCCGAAGCCGCTTTCCGCCTGCAGCGAGCGCCTCGCCGGCAACCTCCTCGGCGAGCCCCGGCCGCGCAGACACTGCGCGCGCGAGCCCCGTCTCGACCTCGGCCATGTACGCCGCCACGCCAGGTGTCGCATGCACTTGCGCGAGCGTCATTGAGCCGTCCCGGTGTGCAGGGCGACGATCGTGCCGCCGAGCAGGCGGAAGCGCACTTCGCCGAAGCCGTGAGCGCGCATCAGTTCCGCGAGCGCCTCTGCGTCGGGGAATCGTCTCACCGACGCGGGAAGGTACGTGTACGCCGAGCCTCCGGGCAGCACCTTGCCGAGCAGCGGGACGACGCGGTCGAACCACAGCGAAAAGAAGGGCCGCAGGATGCCGCGCGGCTGCGTGATCTCGAGGATCGCGACCCGGCCGCCAGGACGAAGCACCCGGCGCAGCTCCGCGAGCGCGCGCTCGAGGTCGGCGACGTTGCGGACGCCGAAGCCGACGGTCGCGGCCTCGAACGAGCCGTCGCTGAACGGCAGCGCGAGCAGGTCGCCGCGGATCCATTCGATCTGCGTGCTCTTACGGCGCGCACGCTCGAGCATCCGCTCGGAGAAGTCGAGCCCGGTCACGCGAATCGCGCCGGCCTTCAGGTCGGCGAGCGCAAGGTCGCCGGTGCCACAGGCGCCGTCGAGCACCGCGTCCCCGGGCTGCACGACCGCCCGTGCGGCGAGCCGGCGCCAGCGCGTGTCGAGCCCGACCGTCATCACGCGGTTCATCACGTCGTAGACGGGCGCAATCCGGTCGAACATCATCCGGACGGCGTCGGGCGCGAGCGTCATACGGCGGCGCCCGACGTGGTGCCAGGCACCGAAACGGAAGCGTGTCGGCCGTGCCACGGCTGTGTAACTCCGCCTGCAAACACGCGGGTGCCGATCGAGACACGGCTGGTGCCAGGCACCACAACGGAAGTGCAACGCCGTCTCATTGGCCCCACCGCGGGATCAACGCGTTCTCGAGTCCGAGGTGGTCGAGGCAGCGTGCGACGACGAAGTCGACGAGGTCGCCCACGCTCTCGGCGCCGTGGTAGAAGCCGGGGGCGAGGAAGAGGATCGTCGCGCCGGCGCGTTTCAGCGTCAGCATGTTCTCGAGGTGGATCGCCGAGAGCGGCGTCTCGCGCGGGCAGAGCACGAGCTTGCGCTCCTCCTTCAACGCGACGGACGCGGCGCGGTGGATCAGGTTCTGCATCGCGCCCGAGGCGATCGTTCCGAGCGTCCCCATCGAGCACGGGCAGATCACGTACGCGTCGACCTTCGCCGAGCCCGAGGCGTACGGCGCCTTCCAGTCGTTCGGGTCGTACACCGTGACGTTGTCGCCGACGCCCTCGGTGAACCGCGCGAGCGTCTCGTCGCGCGAGAGCCGCGCGTCGCCGTACAGCTCCGTGGCGAGCACCTCGATCGCCGCGCCGGACACCGACACACCCACCTCGCAGTCCGCGGCGGCCAGCGAGTGCAGCAAGCGATGTGCGTAGGGCGCGCCGGAGGCGCCGGTGATACCGAGAAAGACGCGCATTCAGCGCGAAGGGTAGAGACGAGTCCGACCCTGCGGGTCGCTGTTCGTTGTACGGGTGCGATGGATGTTCTGAGGCAAGGACGCAGGGCGCGTCGATAGTGGAGCTATCGGCACGCCCGAGGACACGGCATCAGGGCATCCAGCGCAGCCGTACTACACAACCGTGGCCCGCAGGGTCGGGCCTTGAGCTACTTGCCGCCCTTGGAAGCCTCGAGGAAGTTGGCGAGCTTCGTGAGGTTCGCCACTCCGAGGCCCTGGAACGACGGCATCGGCGAGCCCGGGTTGACGCCGGCCGGATTCTCGAGGTGCCTGATCTGGAAGTCGATGCCCTTGTTCTTCGCACCCTCGGCGCTCAAGTTGGGCGCGCCGGCGAAGCCGCCGCCCAGCCCGAGATACGTGTGGCAATTGAGACAGCCCGAGACCGCGAAGAGCTTCGCGCCGGCGACCGCTTTCGGGTTGTTGGTGAAACCCTGCGTCTTCGCCCACGACGGAACCTTCGCGACCAGCTCGCTGCCGAGGGACTCCTTGGCGGTCGCGCCCTTGTAGGTCAGGACGCCCATCGAGACGACGACGAGAACCGACGCGACAATCGCAACCGGGCGACGCAGCAGCCGACGTTCGGGACGGACGTCGATGAACGGCACGGCGATCAGGATCACGAGCAGGACTGTCGGCAGGCCGACCGTCCCGATCACCACCGTGTCCGGCCACTTGAAGATCCGCAGCAGGTAGAAGAGGAAGTAGAAGTACCAATCCGGCCGCGGCACGAAGCTGAACGTTCCCGGGTCGGCGGGAGCGTCGTACAGCTTCCCGAGCCAGCCCGGATCGGTGCCGATGTGGTCACCCGGCGTCGAGTACTTCCACACGATCGCGAGCCCCGTGATCACAGACACGACGACGAGCGACATCACCGTGTCGTGGAACATCGCGAACGGGTAGAAGGGCTTGCCGCGCTCCTCGACGTCCTCCTTGTACTGCTTGAAGACGCGGCGCCGTTCGGCGATGCGGTCGGTCGCCATCGCCTAGCGCCCTCTCCGGAACCGCGACAACCCTGACCGGGAAGCCTGGCCGTTCGGCGTCCCGCCGTTCAGCGGACCTGTGCCTGCTGCTTCCTTCGACCACGGCGGCGACGTCACGCCGAGCCGGATGACCAGATACAGGTGCAGCCCGATCAGCGCGGCGATCGCCCCGGGGATCATCAGCATGTGGATGGCGTAGAAGCGCGACAGCGTGTCGGTGCCGATGTACGTGCCGCCGTTCAGGAACTGCGCGAGGAACGGCCCGAGGAACGGCGCGGTGCCGTTGAGGTTCACGCCGACGACGGTCGCCCAGTACGAGGTCTGGTCCCACGGCAGCAGGTAGCCGGTGAAGCCCTCGCCGAGACCCATCGCGAGGAGCAGCACGCCGATGATCCAGTTCAGCTCGCGCGGGTACTTGTACGCGCCGAA
>DASXOW010000033.1:0-2639 GCA_036493955.1 Gaiellaceae bacterium | reverse complement strand
CTCGGCGCGTTGCTCTGGGGGATCGAAGGCGTCCTGCGCGGCGACGCCATCTTCCACCTCGGGCGCATCCGGAAGCTCGAAGACTTCGGCGCGCTGTCGCTGCGCACGGTGGACGAGTTCAAGGACGGCGGCCTCCATCCCGGGTATGCATTCCCGCTCTGGCATGGCTGGCTCGCGCTCGTCGCGAGGGTTGCGGACGTCGATCCCGCTCGCGTCGTGCTGCACGAGCCGAGCATCCTGGCGCCGCTCGCGCTGCTCGTCGCGTACGAGATGGGGCGCACGGTCTTTCGCTCTGCGTGGCTCGGGATCGCGACGATGCTCGCGCAGGTCGCGCTGATCGCGTTCGCCCCGGTATCGGGCGGTGCGTACACGTCGCTCGAGCTTCCGGGCACCCTCGCGCGGCAGCTGCTCATCCCGGCGGCGATCGCGCTCTTCTTCGCGTTCGTGCGCGCACCGTCGTGGCCGGTCGGGCTGACGCTGGCCGCCATCGGGATGGATCTCGCCTTCGTGCATCCGACGTACGCGCTCTTCCTCGCCATTCCGCTCATCGGCTACGTGCTCGTGCGCGCGCGCCGGGACGCCGGACGCAACGTCGTCGCGCTCTGCGCCTACGGGCTGCCGGTGCTGCTCGTGTTCGCGTGGCTCGAGCCGGTCGTCTCGGAGACTCTCTCGCACAACCCGAACGCGGCAGAGAAGGCCCAGCAGCTGCGGCACTACGCGAGCGACCTCGTCGTGCACTCGCAGGGGAGCTTCCACCTTGCACCGGGGATGGTCTCGCGCAGCGGCGCGATTGCGGTCGCTGCGCTCGTGCTCGTTCCGCTCGCCGGGCTCGCCTCGCGTCGGCGCTGGAGCGCGCTCGTCCTCGGCGGCAGCGTGCTCGTGCTCGTGCTCGAGCTGTGGTCGCTCGTCTTTCCCCACTTCTCGGACCTCGTCTCGCTCTCGCAATCCCGTCGAGCGGCGGGGTTCGTCCCGTTCGCGTTCGCGCTCGCCGGAGGCGCCGCGGTGTTGTCGCGGCTCATCGGCCCGGCGGTCCTGCCGGCCGCACTCGCAGCGGGGATCGCGATTCAGCTCGCGTATCCCGGCGGCGTCGGCGTGGTCGCGTGGATCGCGCTCTTCGGCGGGATCGCCGCACTCGTCGTCGCCGTTTTCCGGCGCGGCCGTCCGCTCGAGCGCCCGGGCCCCGTCGCCGCCGCTGCGGTGGCGCTCTTCGTCCTCCCCGTGATCGTCCACGGGCTCTCGCACTGGCACGCCGCGGTGACGGCGGATTCCTCGGCGCTGACACCGGGTGTCCTCCACTACCTCCGCGACGACGTCCCCAAGGGGGCGGTCGTCTTCGCCGACCTGGAGACGAGCTACCGCATCTCCGGCTATGCGCCCGTGTACGTCTGCGCCGCTCCGCCCGCGCACGTCGCCGACACGAGGGCGAACCGTCCGGCGGCGCGGCGCGCATCGTGGCTCGCCTTCCTGAAGACGGGCGACCTCGCCGTCCCGCGGCGGTATCACGCCGGCTGGCTCGTCCTCCGGCCGCACGAACAGGTCGCGCGCGCGGAGGCGCAGGGAGCGCGCCCGGTCTACCGCGACGCGAGCTTCGTCTTGCTCAAGCTCTGATCCGTCGCCACGTCGAACGGGTACGACGCCGAGCCGGTGTTGCCGCGCGTATCCGACGCGAGCACCTCGAGGTCGTAGCGGCCGTCGAGGACGTTCATGCCGCGCGTGAGCCAGAAGACGAATCGTCCTTCGCGCCCGGGCAGGTTCTGCCGCGTCCCCGGCGCGTACACCGAGTTGAACTGCCTCTTCGGGTGATAGATCGCGGAGTCGACCGCGACCGTCCACGGTACGATCGCGACGCCGTTCTGCACGAGCCGCCAGCGGATGAGCGACGGCGTCCACATGGCGTGCTGCCACGGTGCGGGAGGGACGATCGGAGGCGGGTCATAGGCCTCGACCGTCGCCTGCAGCTCGCCGTTCGCGTCGCCGATGACGATCGGGCCGACGAGCGGCTTCGTCTTGTCGACGAACGGCGTGAGCGCGCCCCGGCGAAGCGGGTTGACGTACGTTCTGCCGTTGAACTCGGCGAAGTGCACATGCCCGAAGCCGAACCGCACGACGCCGATCTGCTCACCGGCCTTGACGTACGAGTGCTCGGGCACGACGCCCCGCACGTGCCAGTACGAGAACTCGTGTCCATCCGCCTGGCGGATCGCGATCGCGTCCGAGTACCGGAACACCGTCCCTGGCGCGACTGCGTACACCGCGGTCCCGTCCCGCACCGAGATGTCGACGCCGAAGTGGAAGGACCCGCCCAGCCTCGGGTCGTCGAAAGCGCCCCGAATCGCATGCTGATGGTTGAACGGCTTGACCGGCCAGCTGTAGGCGCGCGCGAACGAAGGCGCGCAGAGCGCCGCGACGCCTGCCGCAACGACGACCATTACCCTCACCACGGACCGCTTCGGACCGTAGCATCCCGTCGGTGAAACTCCTACTCGTGACGCTGTACTTCCCGCCTGCGGGCGGCGGAGGGGTCCAGCGTCCGCTGAAGTTCGCGAGCCACCTGCCGGCGCTCGGGATCGAGACGCACGTGCTCGCGCCGGACGATCCGAAGTGGCTGCACGAGGACGCCGACCTGCCGCTGCCGACGC
>DASXOW010000032.1:0-9606 GCA_036493955.1 Gaiellaceae bacterium | reverse complement strand
TTTCTCGGCCATCTAGGCCGAGAAACGCCAAGGCCCGCTGCTCGGGGGGTCGTCGCAACGGGCCCTGGCGTGATCGCTCACCGCGGCATATGGCCAGGAACGCGCGCCGCGGTTCGCATCGCCCAGTGGCGTTGACGCTACTTGACGGGCGCCCTGGGGCGGAATAGGCCGAGAGGCCCATCTTTACAAGCAGGGCGCGTACCGCTCCCGCGGAATACCATGCGACGGCCATCAGAGGAGCTCAGTGACCGACGCAACCCAGGCGGTCGTGCTGAACGGCGTGCCGTTGGTGCTGCTCGCTGCCGCATACGCGGCTGTGACCGTCGCCGTGGTGCCCGCGTTGTGGCGCGACCGGGGCGCCGCCCATCCGCTCGACTGGTCGGTCGTCCTCGTGTTTCCGGCGATCGCCTTCTCGGCCGGGGTGTTCGGGGCGCTCGCGTTCCTCGAGCGCCGTCCGTTCGGCGGCCACGTCTGGCTGTCGTTCGCCGCGACTCTCGCCGCGTTCCTGCCTGTCCTGCCGATCCTCGTCCGCTGGCACGAGCGGGCGTTCCTCGCGCGCGGTGTCAGTCGCTCTCTGGTCGCCGAGGAGCGTGCCTCCTCCCGCGATCGCGAGCTCGCCGCGGTCTCGGAGATCTCGGTCGCCCTCTCGCGTGCCCGACTACCGCTCGACGTCGCCCGGCCGCTCGCGGCGCAGGTCGCGAAGTTCCTCCGCGTCGGATTCGTAGGCGTCGTGCTTGTGGATGACGAGGGGCGAGAGGCGCAAGGTGTGTACGCCGAGGCGGCGGGCGAGGCCGCGGAATGGTGGCCGGAGACGAGGATCGACCTGCGGATGGAGCCGTCCGGGATCGCCCGCGCGTACTTCGATCGCGCCCCGGTCACCGTGCACGACATCGAGCGGTCGTCACTGGTGAGCCCACGGCTTGCGACGCTCGTCGGAGCGCGCAGCGGTGCCTGGGTGCCGATGATCACGGAAGAACGTGTGGCCGGCGTGCTGGTGCTCGCGACGACCGACGAGCATCGCGAGTTCCGCGCGGAGGAACTCTCGATCCTGCAAGCGGTCGCGGCGGAGGCGGGACTCGCGTTCGAGCGGCTGCGATCGGCGGCCGCGCTCGCCGAGGCGCTCGAGCGCGAGAAGCGCGCCGCGGAGATCGTGCGTCGCCTGCGAGCCGAGCTCGATCCCGAGGCGGTCGTTCGCGTCGCGCGCGACGAGCTCAGTGACACGCTCTCGCTCGCGTCGATCACGATCGACGCGTCCGGAGACCAGGCTCGTGTCGACGTCGAGCGCGAGACGCCGCTGACCGAGGGCGAGCTTGCGCTCGTCGAGATGGTCAGGTATGAGATCGGCGCGGCCGTGCGCACCGCGGCCCTGCTCGCCGAGAGCTCGCGCCAGGCGCGCGTACAGCGCGGCTTCTACCGCATCGCCTCGTTGCTCGGAGAGTCCGTCTCGCCCGCTGAGGCGTACGACGCTGCGGCGCAGGCCGCGGCCGAAGCCCTTGGCGGCGACTTCGCGGCCGTGCTGGCGCGCGGCGCCGGGGGGCTCGTCTTCGTCGGGGGCCACGAGCTGTCGCCGGACATCCACGGCCTGCCCATCCCGCAGGCATTTGCGGAGGCCGCGGAGGACGGCCAGATGCTCGCGGCCCCGGAGCTGGCACATGACGATCGTTTCAGCGATGCCTGGCGCCACGTGTCGTTCAGTGCCCTGCTCGCCATCCCGGTGCGCGGCCAGCAGGCTGAGCTCGTCGTTGTCTTCTTCGAGGACGCTCATTCGTTCTCGCGCGACGATCTCGAGCTCGCTCAGCAAGTTGCGCGTGCTGCGCGCGGCGCATTGGAGCGCAGCCGCCTCTTCGACGCCGAGCGGACGTCACGGTCGCTGGCGCAGCAGCTCGCGCGAACCGGAAGCATGCTCGCCACCGAGCTCGATCCCGCGGCTGTCCTCGACGCGGTCGTCGCCGAGGCTGTCGACCTCCTGCGCGTCGACGCTGCGGCGCTCACCTCGCTCGACGACCGCGAGCTGGTTGTCACAGCCGCCGTCGGCGACGGCGCCGATGGCGCGATCGGAGTTCGCTCGCCGCTCGGCGCGAGCGCGGCGGGAGACGTCGTGCGTTCTCGCGCGTCGGCGGCGTACGAGGATGTGTCGCAGAACGACAGGCTGCTCGAGGCCGACGTCTTCCTTGCTGCCGGCAACGCCGCGTACCTGGGGGTTCCGCTGAGCGCCCCCGACGGTGGGCTCTACGGCGTGCTCTCCGTCTACGGGCGCTCGCCCCGCGTATGGCGCGAGGAAGAAGTGCAGGCGCTCCTCGCGCTCGCCGCGAACGCAGCCGCGGCGCTCACGAATGCTGAGCTGTACCAGCGGGTCGCCGTCGAGCGGGAGCAGAGCGTGGCGATCCTCTCGAACATCGCTGACGGGATCGTCGCCGTCGATCGGGACGGCCACGTCGTGCTCTGGAACCGGGCGGCCGAGGAGATCACCGGAGTTCCTGCGAGCGAGGCCGTGAGCAGAACACCGGCGCAGGTACTGCAGCGCGAGCTCGAATCCGATGCAGGCGGCACGAATCGGCTCGTTGCGATCACTCGGGGCGAGGACGACGTGTGGCTGTCGCTCTCGGAGACGGTGATGCGCGACCCGACGGGAGCCGTGGCAGGCCGCATCTTCGCCTTCCGGGACATCTCGGCGGAGCACGAGCTGGAGCAGATGAAGACGGATTTCGTCTCGACGGTGTCCGTCGAGTTGCGCACGCCGTTGACGTCGATCTACGGCTTCGCCCAGACGCTTCTCCGCGAGGACGTCGAATTCTCAGACGTCGAGCGGCGAACGTTCCTCGAGTTCATCGCACGTGAGTCGGAGGGACTGACGGCGATCGTCGATGCGCTGCTGAACGCGGCGCGGCTCGACAGGGGCGAGCTGATGGTCACGCTCTCGCCGACCGATGTGGTGGACGTCGTGCACAGCGTGGTCGACACGGCTTCCCATCATGCGAATGGGCATCGATTCGTCGCAGACGTCGACGGCAGCCCCGGTCACGCGCATGCCGATCCGGACAAGCTGCGCCAGGTTCTCGATCAGTTGGTGGCGAACGCGGTCAAGTTCTCGCCGGGCGGCGGCACGGTCACGGTGTCGGTGGAGCGACGTTCCGACGCGATCGAGATCGCGGTCGCCGACGAGGGAGTCGGCATCCAGGCGGGTGACGTAGACCGGATCTTCTCCAAGTTCACAAAGCTGGCGAGTGGTCCCGGTACCGGCCTCGGGTTGTTCATCGCTCGCGGGCTCGTGCGTGAGATGGGTGGGCGCCTGTGGGTCGAATCGACCGAGGGCGTCGGCGCGCGTTTCGTCTTCGCACTCGCGCCGGCGGAGGATGTGTGAGATTTCCGGGGTGGGAGGGATAACAGAACCGATGTCGACCGAATCGATCCGTGTCCTCGTGATCGACGACGAGGCGCCTATCCGGCTGCTGTGCCGCGTCAACCTCGAAGCGGAGGGGATGAACGTGCTCGAGGCGGCCGACGGCCCGAGCGGGCTCGAGAAAGCGCGTGCCGAGGGACCGGATGTCGTTCTCCTCGACGTGATGATGCCGGGGCTCGACGGTTGGCGAGTCGCCGAAGAGCTGCTCGACGATCCGCGCACTGCGTCGATCCCGATCGTCTTCCTCACCGCGCGCGCAGAGTTGCGAGATCGTGCCCGCGGCATCGACCTCGGCGGCATCGACTACGTGACGAAGCCGTTCAACCCGGTCGAGCTCGCGCCGCTCGTTCGCAACCTGCTCGCGCGTGTCCAGCGTGGCGAACGCGAGACGCTGCGGCACGAGAAGCTGACCGAGTTGCGCGCGCTGCTCGAACGCGACGTGCTGCGGTAGCGGGAGGTCCCGTCAGCCCGCGAAGTCGGCGGTGACGACGTGCGCGCCGTTGTACCCGAGGAACGGGCCGACGAGGTCGCCGATCCCGATCCGCGTGAAACCGGGGCGAAGCAGGTTCGCGCGGTGCTCAGGGCTTGCGAGCCAGGCGCTGACGATCCCGCTCGCAGTGCCGAACGGGCCGTTCCCCCACGCGAGGTTCTCACCGGTCAACGAACCTCTGACGTCGAACTGCACCATGCGTGCGCCGAACGCGCCGTGCTGGAAGATCTGCGACACGAGCATTTCGCGTGAGTGCCTGCGTGCCGCACGCTGCAGGTTCGGGTCGTAGCGAAGCGGTGCCAGCCCGTGCGCGGAGCGGACACGGTTCAGGTCGCGGAGCAGCCGCGCTTCGGCACGTGTCAGTCCGGCGGTGGCGGTCGCGGTGGTGGTGAGGACGAAAACGAGAATCGCCGCGCCGAGTGCCGTGAGCCGCTTCAGCACGCGGGGGATCATAGGGTGTCCCTCGGATCAACGCGCAGATTGTGCAAGACCTACTGCAAATAACACGATTCCAGCTCCTACAAGCTGCACCGCGTCGAGTGATTCCTTGAGCCAGAGCCAGCCGACGATCGCGCCGACCACCGGTTCCAGCATGGCGACGATCCCTGCAGTTGTCGCACTTACGTGGCGAAGTGCACTTATCAGCAGGAAGAACGGCGCGATCGTACCGAGAACGATCATCCACAGTGCGAGAAGCCACACCGGTGCGTGGTGCGATGCGAGCGTCCCGTTGAGGCTTGTGTCGGCGGACAGTTCGTGTGCTGGGAACGACCACCAGGGGACGACCACGGCCCAGAACAGCGACGCGAACAGGAAGCCCCACGCAAGCAGCGACACTGGGTCGCGTCCGCCCACTACGTGCTCCGCGAGCAGCACGTACAACGCGTAGGCGAACGCACCGGCGAACGCGAACACAAGTCCGGCACTCGAGAGCGATTCGCCGCCGAAGACGTCGACGATCAAGCCGAGACCCGTCAGCGCGAGTGCGAGCGCGACCCACACGCGTCTGCCGACGGGTGCGTGCTGCACGAACCGTGCCCACAACGCGACGAGCAACGGCGCGAGGTACTCCACGAGCAGCGCGATCCCTATTGCGAGGCGATGGATCGCGAGGAAGTAGAAGAACTGCACGAGCGCGAGCCCGCCCATGCCGAATGCGACGAGGTACGGCAACTCGCGCCGTGTGAGCCGAAGGCGATGCGGCGCAGTCACCGCGAGGATCGCGACCAGCCCCACGGCCGCGCCGAGCGAGCGCACCTGGGCAAGCCGCTCGGATGAGAGGCCCGTCGCGAGGATCGTCTTCGACACGCCGCCGTTCAGCCCCCACAGCGCGGCCGCGGCCGCCGCCATCAGGTAGCCGAGCCGCGGGTGCCGGCGGCGGGCCGCCTCGACGGGGAACGCCGCCTCGCTCACCTACACTCCTTCAGAGGAACGGGACGTAGCTCAGCCTGGTCAGAGCGCCGCCTTTGGGAGGCGGAAGCCGTCGGTTCGAATCCGACCGTCCCGATTGCGAGGCTCCTAGAGGAGCCAGTCGCCGGCGCGCAGGATCGGCACCGCTTCGCCCGACGTGGTCACACCGTCGATCTCGAGCTCGTTCGAGCCGATCATGAAGTCCGTGTGGATCGAGGAGTGGTTGACGCCCTTCTCGACGCGCTCCTCGGGGCTCAGCTCGCCTGCCCACTCGACGGCTTGCAGGATCGGCGCGCCGAGCGCGATGTGTGACGAGGCGTTCTCGTCGTACAGCGTGTCGTAGAAGACGAGGCCCGTCTCACCGACTGCGGAATGACCGTCGACGAGTGCGACCTCGCCGAGGCGCGCTGCGCCGTCGTCGATTGCCACGTGCGTGCGCATCACGTCTTCGCCGCTTCCGGCCTTCACCTCGACCGCGCGGCCGCCTTCGAACCGGATCTCGAGATCGCGAATGATGTTCCCCTGAATCTGCAGCGGCAGCGTCGAGCGGACGTGTCCCTCGACCCGGCGCGAGTCCGGCGTCGTGAACACTTCTTCGGTCGGCATATTCGCGACATGCTCGATGCCGTTCGAGAGGTCGAGCGCCGCCTGCCACGAGCTCTCCGGGTGGAGCCCGATCAGCAAGTCGGTTCCTGGCCCGCGGTAGCGAAGGTGATCGAACCGGCGCTCGTTCAGCGTCGCGGCGCGCACCTGTAGACGTCCGATGTGCTCACGCCAGGCGGTGACGGGATCGTCGGTGTCGAGGCGCACGGCGTGCGCAACCGCGTCCCAGAGACGCTCGACATCCGGCTCGTCGAACACCGTGCGCGCCCATCCTTCGTTCGGGTAGGCGACGATCGACCAGTTGCACACGCCGTCGCTCAGACGCAATGACGCCTCGGCGACTTCCTTCATGCGCGCCTTACCGACGCGTGTGCCGTCGAGATCCGCGAAGAGCTCCGGCTCCGGGTTCCCGGAGATCGCGAGCAGCGCGCCGCCGATGCGTCCGAGCTCGTCGTAGCGCTCGACCGACCACGGCGGCGAGTAGCCGAGCTGGTCCTCCGCGGCGCTGGCGATATGCGCACGGCGTACGTGCTGGTCGGCGTACTGAACGTCGACGAACGATGCGCCGGCCTCGTAGGCGGCGCGCGCGATCTCGCGCGCGAACGGCGCGTGCTCGACGAACGCGTTGACGGCCAGGACCTGACCGGGCTGCAGGTTTACGCCGACATTGACGGCGAGCTGCGCGTACTTACGGAGACGGTCCTCTGCGGTGGACACGGCGCACAACGATAGCCTTCCGCCACGGTCCGTCGGCTGGCCGGGGTGCTCCGTAGACTGGCCGAGCCGTGAAGGGTCGCCTCGCATTGCTCGCCGCCACCGCCTTGCTCGTCGGGTGCGGAGCGGGCGGGCCGACGATTTACACCAAGCAGGCGACGGCAGCGTGCCTGCAGAAGCTCGCCCTGCACCCGGCGCCGGTGCCGGAGACCGCCGATTTCGTCGCGAACTCGGCGAAAGGCGGAGCGTTCGCCGTCCAGCTCGTCGACAACCGGGTCACCGTCTCCTTCGGGGAGACGATGGCCGATGCCGACAACATCGAGCTCGCCTACCGGCGGTTCGCGGCACCCAACGTGGGGGTCGACGACGTCCTCCGCCGCCAGAGCAACGCCCTGATGCTCTGGCACGTCCATCCGCAGGACAACGACCTGGCGACGATTACCGGCTGCCTGAAGAAGTAGACACATCAATCTAGTTTGATGTAATATCCGGCACGTGGAAGCGCGTCCGCCGGTTCTGTTCCAGCTCGCGGGTCATCCGATCCGGTGGCGCCTGCTCGCCGAGCTCGCCGTATCGGACCGGCGCGTCCGTGAGCTGACAGAGGCGGTGGGGGAGCCGCAGAACCTCGTCTCGTACCACCTGAAGCTGCTCCGGTCGGGCGGTCTCGTGGCGTCGCACCGCAGCGCGTACGACGGGCGCGACTCCTACTACGGTCTCGACCTCGCGCAGCACGGCGTGCTCTTCGCAGCGACCGGGGCGTTCCGCGCCAGCGATCCCCCGGCGACGCGGCCACTTCGTGTCCTCTTCCTCTGTACCGGGAACAGCTCGCGCTCGCAGATGGCCGAGGCGCTGATCGAGCGCCTCTCGGGCGGCGCGGTGCGCGCGTGGAGCGCCGGCAGCAAGCCGAAGACGCTCCATCCGAATGCAGTTCGCGTCATGTCGGCGCGCGGGATCGACATCTCGCGCAACGAGACGAAGCCACTCGATCTCTTCACCGAGGACCGATTCGACCTCGTGATCACGCTGTGCGACAAGGTGCGCGAGGTGTGCCCGGAGTTCCCGGACACGCCCGGCGCGCTCCATTGGAGCGTCCCTGACCCGGCCACGGCGCCGGGCACGGACGACGAGACCTATGCCGTCTTCGAGCGGACCGCGGTCGACCTCGAAGCGCGCATCACCTTCTTGCTCCACCGGCTCGGTGTCGGCGGAGCGGATCGAGGAAAGGAGTGACCATGAAGCTCCCGTACCAGGAGCCTCTCGTTCCGATCGAACCGGGGGACCGGCAGATTCCCGAGCCGCCGCGCCGCGGTGAGCCGGGAGGCCCGCCGTGCGGCATCTGCGGCGGCCATGCGACGTCGGCCGTGTGGTCCGACGAGAACTGGACGCTTCACCCACCGGTCGGCGGGAGCCTTCCCGGCGCGGTGTGGCTCGCGAGCCGGGTGCACGCCGATTCGTTCTCCGACCTGCCGGACGACGTCGCGTCGGAGTTCGGGCAGGTCGCGGCGCGCGTCGAGCGAGCGATCCTCTCGCGCGGCGACGTGGGCCGCGTCCATCTCTATCGCTGGGGCGACGGTGGCGCGCACTTCCACGTCTGGTTCATCCCGCGGCCGCTCGGCATGCTCGAAGCGGCGGGGATGGCGCTGCCGCTCTGGGAGGACGTCATGCCGAACGTCACTGACGAGGAGCTGGCGGACGCGGCCCGTGAGGTCGCGGCCGCGATGTGACCATGGTCGGCGGTGCCCTCGCGCGCCGGCTCGGCACGACTGACGCGGTCGTCATCGGGCTCGGCTCGATGATCGGCGCGGGCGTGTTCTCTGCGTTCGCGCCGGCCGCGGCGGCGGCGGGCAGCGGCCTTCTGATCGGGTTGCTGCTCGCCGCCGGCGTCGCGTATTGCAATGCGATCGCGTCGGCGCAGCTCGCGGCGGAGTACCCGACGTCCGGCGGGACGTACGTCTACGGCCGAGAGTGCCTCGGCGAGTGGTGGGGGTTCGTGGCCGGGTGGGGGTTCGTGATCGGCAAGACGGCGTCGTGCGCAGCGATGGCAATCACGTTCGGCTCTTACGTCGTTCCGGGCTCGGAGTGGGGAAGGCGTGCGGCAGCGCTCGCTGCCGTCGTCGTCCTCACGGGCGCGAACCTGCGCGGCATCTCGCGCACGGCGCGGCTCGCGCGTGTGCTCGTCGCCGCGTCACTTCTTGCGCTCGTGGTCGTCGTCGCCGCGATCGCCTTCGGCGGCCGGACGTCGTCGTCGCACATTGGCCACGTGTTCGCGCACGGCGGCGTTTACGGCGTGCTCCAGGCTGCGGGACTGCTCTTCTTCGCGTTCGCCGGGTACGCGCGGATCGCGACGCTCGGTGAAGAGGTGCGGGATCCGGAGCGGACGATCCCGCGCGCCATCCCGCTCGCGCTCGGGATCACTGTCGTGCTCTATCTTGTCGTCGGCGTCGCGGTGCTCACTGCCGGCGGGCCTGCCGTGCTCGCCGGGAGCCACGCGCCGGTGGACGCCGCGGTGCGTGCCGCAGGCGCTGCGTGGTCGGTACCGGTCGTCCGCGTCGGTGCGGCGATCGCGAGCCTCGGCTCGCTGCTCGCGTTGATTGCGGGGATCGGCCGTACGACGTTGGCGATGGCTCGCAACGGCGATCTTCCACGCGGACTTGCGGTCGTCGATGACCAGCACCAGGTTCCCGCGCGGGCGGAGCTCGCGGTCGCCGGGATCGTTGCGCTCCTTGTGGTGTCGACCGACCTGCGGGGCGCGATCGGCTTCTCGTCGTTCGGCGTGCTGCTCTATTACGCGGTCGCGAACGCGTCGGCGTTCACGCAGGACGACGCGCATCGGCGCTGGCCACGCGTCTTCAACGTCGTCGGCCTGCTCGGGTGCATGACGCTCGTGGCGACACTGCCGGTCGCGTCGGTCGGTGTCGGCGTCGCGGTGCTCGCCGTCGGCGTCGGTGGTCGTGCTCTGCTGAAAGGGAACGGGGCGGGCCGCATCGCG
>DASXOW010000031.1:0-10593 GCA_036493955.1 Gaiellaceae bacterium | reverse complement strand
GGTGGCGTTCCTGACGCGCGGGTTGCGCATCTCGTTCACCGACGAGCGCGCAGACGGCGGCAAGCCCGTCGAGTTCCACTACGAGGGCGGAATCAGGGACTACGTCTCGTACATCAACGAGTCGAAGGACATCGCGCACCGCCACGTCGTGTACTTCTCGACCGGCAACGACCAGGGCGAGGTCGAGGTTGCGATGCAGTGGAACTCCTCGTACCAGGAGTCGGTGTTCTCGTTCGCCAACAACATCAACACGCACGAGGGTGGCTCGCACATGTCGGGCTTCCGCTCAGCGCTCACCTCGACGATCAACAAGTACGCGCGCGACAAGGCGCTGCTGAAGGAAAAGGAAGACAATCTCGAGGGCGAGGACGTCCGCGAAGGACTTGCGGCGGTCATCTCGGTGAAGCTTCAGGACCCGCAGTTCGAAGGGCAGACGAAGACGAAGCTCGGCAACCCGTGGGTGACGGGGCTCGTCTCGACGGCGGTCAACCAGAAGCTCGCCGAGTTTTTTGAGGAGAACCCGACCGACGCGCGCCAGATCATCAACAAGGCGATCGCGGCGCAGCGCGCACGGCAGGCCGCGCGAAAGGCGCGTGAGCTGACGCGGCGCAAGTCGGCGCTCGAGTCGATGTCGCTGCCGGGCAAGCTTGCCGACTGCTCGATCAAGGACCCCGAGTCGGCAGAGCTCTTCATCGTCGAGGGCGACAGTGCCGGCGGCTCGGCCAAGATGGGCCGCGACCGGACCTATCAGGCGATCCTGCCGCTGCGCGGGAAGATCATCAACAGCGAGAAGAACCGCATCAACAAGGTTCTCTCGAACAACGAGATCCAGGCGATGATCACCGCGATCGGGACGTCGCTCGGCGACGAATTCGACCTCGAGAAGCTCCGCTATCACCGCGTGATCGTGATGACGGACGCCGACGTCGACGGCTCCCACATCCGCACCCTGATCCTCACCTTCCTCTACCGGCAGATGCCCGACCTGATCAACGCCGGCCACGTGTACATCGCGGTGCCGCCGCTCTACAAGGTGAAGCTCGGCTCGCAGGAGTACTACTTCGAGAAGGACTCGCAGCTCGAGGATCTGCTGGCGCGCGAGCGGGTGCCCGGCGTCGAGGTGACCGACCGCGAAGGCGCACAGGTGAAGCTGACCGAGGCGAAGTGGACGAAGTTCGTCAAGGATCTCCACTCGTACGAGGGCTATCACGCGCGCCTGCGCTCCGACTTCGGCGCGGCGGCGACCGAGTTGATGATCCTGCATCGCCTTGTCGAGCACGAGATCGACGGGCCGAAGGACGTCGCGAAGGCGATCGATGCGATCGGCGAGAACGGCTACGCGCTGTCACTCCTCGACGGGGAAGACGACCGGTTCAAGATCCGCGTCGTCGAGACGGAGACGTCGTCCGCGCGCAACATCGCGGTCCCGGTCGACCTGCTTGCGTCGCCGATCTACGCGCGCCTGCGCACGCAGTACGCGAAGCTCGCCGATCAGATCGGGCAGCCGCCGTTCACGGTCACGGTCGGCAAGGAGCCCGAAGTCGCGGAGTCGTTCGACGATCTCCGCGCCCGCGTGCTCGATGCCGCCAAGCAGGGCATCCAACTGTCGCGCTTCAAGGGCCTCGGCGAGATGAACGCCGAGCAGCTCTGGGAGACGACGATGGATCCCGCGAAGCGCCTCCTGATCAAGGTCGAGGTGGAGGACGCCGCCGCGGCCGATCAGGTCTTCTCGATGCTGATGGGTGACGCGGTCGAGCCGCGCCGGATCTTCATCGAGGAGAACGCCACGAACGTGAAATTCCTCGATGTCTGAGTACGACACAGGCGCTCTCGGCCCAGGACGGATCGAGCCGCGCGAGCTCGAGCAGGAGATGCGCTCGAGCTTCCTCGACTACGCGATGTCGGTCATCGTGTCGCGCGCGCTCCCGGATGTGCGCGACGGGTTGAAGCCGGTGCACCGCCGCGTCCTGTACTCGATGTGGACGAACGGCAACCGGCCGGGTCGTCCGTACGTGAAGAGCGCGAACATCGTGGGCTATGTGATGGGCAACTTCCATCCGCACGGCGACTCCGCGATCTACGACACGCTCGTGCGCATGGCGCAGCCGTTCTCGCTGCGCTACCCGCTTGTCGACGGCCAGGGAAACTTCGGCTCGATCGACGACGACCCGCCAGCCGCCATGCGTTACTGCGTTTCGGCCACATCTCGTGTGGCTACGCCCGGGGGGACGATCCGAATCGCCGACCTCATCGCGGCTGAGCCGGAGTCCGACAACGACGTCGATCTGTCCGTTCTCGACCGGCTCGGCCGGCCCGTGCACGCATCGAAGCTGTTCCACTCGGGCGATCACCCGACGATCCGCGTAACCACGCGCGAGGGATATGCGCTCGAAGGAACACACAACCACCCGGTCCTCTGCCTGGCCGACGTTGCGGGCGTCCCGATGCTCATGTGGAAGCTGCTCGAGGAGATGCAATCGGGAGATCGCGTCGCGCTCGCGCGCACCTCGCGGCCGGTCGAGGTCGATCTCGCAGAGAACGCGCGCCAGGAGGCCTTGCTGCTCGGGGCGTTCGTTTCGGAAGGGTTCGTTTCGGAGCGTCGTGCCGGCTTCAACAACGTCGACTTCGACTTCTTCTCGGCCGTCGCCGACGCGTTCGACGCCGTCGTCGGCGGGCGCCGCTACGTCTCGCGGCGGCGGATCGCCTCGGGGAGCATCTGTTGGGAGCTGGACGTCCAGAACACGCAGCCCATCGGCCGGAGTCCGCTCGCTGAGCTGCGCGGCCTGCGAAGTGCGGACAAGTCCGTTCCGGAGCGCGTCTGGCGCAACACGCAGGCGTACAAGCGCGTCTTCCTACAAGCGCTCTTCACCGGCGACGGCTCCTCCTCGCTCTTGCCGCGCAAGACGATCCAGGTTTCATACTCGACCTACAGCGAGCAACTTGCGAAGGACGTACAGCTGCTCCTTCTCGAGTTCGGCGTCGTCTCGCGGCTGTGCCGCTACGCGAAGGGCGAGGTCAAGGTCGTCATCACCAACCGCCGCGACGCGCGGCTCTTCGCGCGCAACGTCGGCTTCCTCGGCGCGAAGCAGGCGAAGCTCGACAGCGACCTCGCCCAGGTGCCGAAGGCGAGCTCCGCCCTCTCGAGCGACCACGCTCCCGGTGTCGCTGAGTACATCCGCAGTGACTGCGAGTCGCGCTGGGTCGACAAGGATTGGCTCCGCCGGCACGACGTCGACCGCATCGAGCGGTGGGAGCAGGGCGGCGCCGCGATCCTTGAGCGGATTGCGTCGGACGAGGTCAAGGCCGTCGTCGAGCCCCTCGTCGCCGGCGACTACTACTACGCTGAAGTCGCGACGGTCGAGGACGCGGGCGTACAACCCGTCTATTCGTTGCGCGTCGACACCGATGACCACTCGTTCTTGACGAACGGCTTCGTCAGTCACAACACCGAAGCACGCCTCGCGCGCCTTGCGGAAGAGATGCTGCGCGAGCTCGACTCGGACACGGTCGACTTCGAACCGAACTACGACGAGTCGAAGCAGATCGCGAAGGTCTTGCCCGCGCGGTTCCCGAACCTGCTCGTCAACGGCAGTTCCGGCATCGCGGTCGGCATGGCGACGAACATCCCGCCGCATAACCTCGGCGAGGTGATCGACGCAGTCGTGACGCTGATCGAGAAGCCGGAAGCGAACGTCGAGGACATGATGAAGCACGTCAAAGGCCCCGACTTCCCGACGGGCGCGATCATCGTCGGGCGCTCGGGCATCCGCGACGCGTACCGCACCGGGCGCGGCCGCGTCGTCATGCGCGCACGTGCGCACATCGAGGAGCTGCGCGGCGGCAAGAGCGCGATCATCGTCACCGAGCTCCCGTACGGCGTGAAGAAGGGTGGCGACAGCGGCGTGATCGCGAAGATCGCCGAGCTCGTCAACGACAAGGTGCTCACCGAGATCTCCGACCTGCAGGATCACTCCGACCGGTCGGGCATGCGCATCCAGGTCGAGCTGAAGCGCGATGCCGTCCCGCAGGTCGCGCTCAACAAGCTCTTCAAGCACACCCCTCTCCAGTCGACGTTCGGTGTCAACACCGTCGCACTGGTCAACGGCGTGCCGAAGACGCTCTCGCTGCTCGAGCTGCTCACGCACTACCTCGACTTCCAGCGCGAGATCGTCATCCGCCGGTCGAAGGACGAGCTGCGCAAGAAGGAAAAGCGCGCACACATCCTGCAGGGCTACCTGATCGCACTCGACAATCTCGACGCCGTCATCGCGCTGATCCGGTCGTCGGCCGACACCGAGGCTGCGAAGCAAGGCTTGATGACGCAGTTCGACCTGAGCGAGCGCCAAGCGGTCGCCATCCTCGAGCTGCGCCTGCGCGCGCTCACCGCCCTCGAGCGCAAAGGCGTCGAGGACGAGTACAAGGACATCCAGGAGCGGATTAACGAGCTGCGTGACCTGCTCGGCTCCGAGGAGAAGATCGACGGGCTGATCAAGGACGAGCTGCTCGAGCTGAAGGGCATCTACGGCCGCGGCGACGATCGCCGTTCCGAGATCGTCGCCGCCGAGGAGGAGCTCGAGCTCGAAGACCTGATCGCGGAAGAGGACATGGTGATCGCGATCACGCAGTCCGGCTACATCAAGCGGCTACCCGTGACGACCTACCGCGAGCAGCGCCGCGGCGGCATCGGCGTGATGGGGATGGACCTGAAGGACGAGGACTACATCGAGCATCTCTTTGTCGCCTCGACGCACGACTACATCCTGTTCTTCACGAGCGTCGGCAAGGTCTACCGGCTGAAGGTGCACGAGCTGCCGCTCGGATCGCGCCAGTCGAAGGGCCGCGCGATCGTGAACCTGTTGCCGTTCCGCCAGGGCGAGACGGTGCGCGCCGTCATCCAGACCCGCAGCTTCGAGGAGGCCAAGTACCTCCTGTTCGCGACGAAGAACGGCGTCGTCAAGAAGACGGAGCTCGGCGCGTACAACACGTCGCTGAAGGCGGACGGGATCATCGCGATCAAGATGCGCGAGGGTGACGAGCTGATCGGTGTGCGCCACTCGACCGGCGACGACGATGTGCTGATGGTGTCGAGACTCGGCCAGGCGATCCGCTTTTCGGAGCGTGACGTGCGTGCGATGGGCCGTGACGCATCCGGTGTCCAGGGCATGCGGCTACGCGGCGACGACGAGGTGATCGCGGTCGCGATTGCAGCCGACGACGCCGACCTGCTCGTCGTGACCGAGAACGGCTACGGCAAGCGCACCCGTGTGTCCGAGTACCCGAAGAAGGGCCGCGGCGGCATGGGCGTGAAGACGGTGCAGCTCACCGAGGCGCGCGGCCACCTCGCCGGAGCCCGGGTCGTTCGCGACGGCTATCAGGTGATGCTGATCTCCACCGGTGGCACCGTGATCAAGATGTCCGTCGAAGAGGTCAAGCGTCTCGGCCGTTCGACGCAGGGCGTGATCGTGATGCGGCTCCGCGAAGGCGAGCTCGTGTCGGCGATCGCACCGGTCGTCGACTCCGACGACGACGCCGAGTAACGGACCACGATCCATATTTGTGGGTCCGGCGCTTCCCTTTTGAAAGCGATAGTGGTAGAAGTCGGCGCCAGAGGGCTGCGGCGGCCCGACCAAAAGGAAGCCAGCATGGCGTATTCCAAGAACGTCGACTTGCTCGAGCCGATCGACCTGGCGGAGCACCTCGACAAGATCGAGCTCTACCTCGGACAGGTCTGCGCGATCGCGGGCATCTCGAAGATGCAGCTCGACTACTGGACGAACAAGGCGCAGATCCCGACGAAGGGCAAGAAGCAGCGGATCTACGACATGGACGCGGTCGAGACCGTGATGCTCATCAAGCAGGCGAAGGACAAGGGCCTGAACCTCGGTGCCGCGATCGACGCGGCCCACCGCTTCCGTGAGCTGAATTCCGCGGCGAGCTAGCCGGCCGGTTTGTCGCCGACGGCGCGGAGCGCCTGCAGCATCTCGATCGGTACTGGGAACGCGATCGTCGTCGACTGTGACGAGCCGAGCTCGAGGAGCGTCTGCAGGTAGCGCAACTGGAGGGCGATCGGGTGCTCCTCGATCACCTGCGCGGCGTCCTTCAGCCGCTCGGACGCCTGGAACTCGCCCTCGGCGTTGATCACCTTGGCGCGGCGCTCGCGCTCTGCTTCCGCCTGCCGCGCCATCGCGCGCTGCATGCCCTGCGGGATCTCGACGTCCTTCACCTCGACGATCGAGACCTTGATGCCCCACGGCGCGGTCGCCTCGTCGATGATCCCCTGCAGGATCGCGTTGATCTTCTCGCGCTCCGACAGAAGCTCGTCGAGCTGATGCTGGCCGAGCACCGACCGGAGCGTTGTCTGCGCGATCTGCGACGTCGCGACCATGAAGTTCTCGACCTGCACGATCGCCTCCTGCGGTTGCACGATCCGGAAGTAGGCGACCGCGTTCACGCGCACCGGCACGTTGTCCTTCGTGATCACTTCCTGCGGCGGGATGTTCAGCGTGATCGTCCGCAGGTCGACGCGCACCATCTTGTCGACGACCGGGATCAGGAAGATGAGGCCCGGCCCTCTCGGCGTCGGGAACAGCCGGCCGAGGCGGAACACGATCCCGCGCTCGTACTCGCGCAGCACCTTGATCGCCGCGATCGCGTAGAGCGCGGCGAAGAAGACGACGATTGCGAGGACGACCACAGCTGCGGTCATGACGGGATCCTATGCACGGCGAGCGTCAAGCCGTCGAGGGCATCGACGGCCACGCGGTCTCCCACGTGGAGCGGCTCCGCGGACTGCACTCGCCACAGCTCGCCGCGGACGAACACGTTGCCGTTCGCACGGACGACGCCCTCGAGCCCGACGATCTGCTCCGGGCCGACCGCGACCGGCGCGCGTCGCGCGGCAATCGACTTGCTCACCGCCAGCGCCCAGAAGCCGCCGATCAACAGCGTGAGCGCGATGATCACCGGGACGTTCGCGCTGTACGGCGTCCCGGAGTCGTGGAAGAGCGTCGTGAGACCGACCGCCATCGCGACGAGCCCGGAGAGGGTGAGCGCGCCGTGCGAGGTGACGTGCGCGTCGATCACGAGCAGCGCGGCGCCGAGCAGGACGAGCATCAGCCCGCCCCACGAGAGGGGGAGGACCGAGAAGCCGAAGAGCGCGCACACCATGCAGATCGCGCCGAACGCTCCCGGGATGACGACACCTGGATGGAAGAGCTCGAAGCCAAGGCCTGCGAGACCGGCGAGGAAGAGCAGCGAGACGATGTTCGGGTCGATCAGAGTCGACAGGAAGCGCGTGAAGAAGCCGGGCCGTACGTCGACGATCTGCGCGCCGGCGGTGTGCATGGTCAGGTGTCGCGGCGTGGTGACGCGCCCGTCGATCGTGCGCAGGAGCGCCGGCAGCGACGGCGAGACGACGTCGATCACGTTCATGCGGAGCGCTTCGGCCGCCGTGAGGTTCGACGCCTTGCGCACTGCTGCATCCGCCCATTGCGCGTTGCGTCCGTGCGTCTTCGCGAGCCCGCGGAGCGATGCGGCCGCGTCGTTCACGACCTTGCGGCGGAGATCGCTCCCGATATTCGTTCCGTTCCCCTGGATGGGCGTCGACGAGCCGATGTTCGTCGAGGGCGCCATCGCGAGCACGTCCGCCGCCTCGGAGATCCAGACGCCGGCCGAGGCGGCTCGCGCACCCTCCGGCGAGACGTAGACGATCACCGGGATCTTCAGGGCTAGCTCCTTCTGCACGATCTTGCGCATCGACTCCTCGAGCCCGCCCGGCGTGTCGAGGACGATCACCGCAGCGCTGTAGCCGTGCGACTCGGCGTGGGAGAGCTGCCCGTTCAGCCAGTCCTGCGTGACCGGGTTCACGTCCTGCGTGAAGTGGATCGCAAGCACTTTCGGCGTCGAAGCGGCCTGAGCCGGCGCCGCGACCACGACGAACAGGAATGCTGCAAGCAGCAGGCGTTTCACGCTTCCGAAAGTGTATGCAGCCAGGTGTCGTAGCCGTCCTCGAGCCGTGCGAGCACCTCGACGAGGAGCTCGAGCCGGTCGGCCTGGACGAACCCCGAGCCGGGCCAGGCGGTGCTCCCGACATTGATGCCGATCCCGAGCACGACGCGCTCGCCCGCCTCGGCGAGGATCCCCGCCGCCTTGCTCCCGTCGACGAGCACGTCGTTCGGATGCTTGATCGTCGCGGCCGGACCGATTGCGTCGGCGACGGCGTGCGCCGCGACGAGCGTCAACTCGGGCCAGCGGGCAACCGGCTGCGGCGGGTAGAGCGCGACCGAGAACATCAGCGCCGAGTCGGTCCACGTGCGTCCCAGCCGGCCGCGGCCCTCGGTCTGGCGCTCAGCGAGCGCGACTGCGCCGTTCGTGGCCTCGGGAGGCAGCATCCGCTGGGTCGTCGCGGCCTCTGCCGCCCAGTGGTACTCGCGGCCGAACGAGCCGCGCAGCCGTGGCAGCACGATCGGGGGCTCGAGGAGCACTGCACTAAGGTAGTGCGATGCAACCGCCGCCGCCCCTCGCCTACGAGCGGCTTTCCGACCCGATCCTCGTGCGACGTGCGAAAGACGGTGATCTCGATGCTCTGCGAGCGCTCTGCGAGCGGCATGCGCCGCGGGTCGAGCGCATCGCACTACACGTGCTGCGCGATCCGGAAGACGCACGGGATGCTGCGCAGGAGTCGCTCGTGAAGCTGGTCCGCCGGATCGGGCAGTTCCGCGGTCAGTCGGAGTTCTCCACCTGGCTGCATCGTCTCGTCGTCAACACGTGCAAGGACGTCGCGCAGGCGCGTTGGACCGCCGACCGGCGCACCGAGCCGCTCGTCGAGGACCGCCGCGTTGCCCACGACGGCGACCCCGCTGGTGAGCTCGCCGCCTCCGAGACGCGCCGCGAGCTCGGCCGCTGCCTCGCCGGCCTGCCGCCCGCGCAGGCGACCGTCGTCGCGCTCAAGGACGCGTTCGACGTGCCGTTCGAGGCGATCTCCGAGGCGACGGGACTTCCGGTCGGCACGGCGAAGTGCTACGCGCACCGTGGCCGCAACAGCCTGCGGGCACGACTCAGCGCATGATCATGGACAAGGCGGCGATCGAGGCGGTGCTGCCGCACCGCGACCCGATGCTCCTCATCGACGAGGTGATCGAGCTCGTCGAGGGCGTGCGTGTCGTCGCGCGCAAGACCGTCACCGAAGAGGACTGCGCCGGCCACTTCCCGGGCAATCCGATCATGCCGGGGGTGAAGATGGTCGAGGCGCTCGCGCAGTGCGGCGCCGTGGCGGTGCTGTCGCAGGAGGAGAACCGCGGCAAGCTCGCGCTCTTCGCGGGCATCGACGACGTCCGCTTCAAGCGCGTCGTCCGGCCCGGCGACGTGCTCACGCTCGAATGCCAGGTCGAGACGGTGCGGGGACCGATCGGCCGCGGCAAGGTGAAGGCGACGGTCGACGGCCAGCTCGCAGTGCGCGGCACCCTGACGTTCGCGGTGGGGGATCAGCAGTGATCGCCCGCACGCACGGCACGCCGATCTCGATCACGGGGCTCGGGTGCCATGTGCCGGAGCGGGTGCTCTCGAACGCCGAGCTGTCGACGATCGTCGATACGAACGACGAATGGATCATCGAGCGGACCGGCATCCGGGAGCGTCGAATCGCTGCCGAGGACGAGGCGCTCACCGACATCTGCCTCCCCGCCGCGCGGCGCGCGCTCGAGATGGCGGGCGCGGACCCGGCCTCGATCGACCTCCTGATCGTCGCGACCGTGACGCCCGACATGGCGTTTCCCTCGTCCAGCGCGCTGATCGCCGACACGCTCGGGATGCCGCAGGCAGCGGCGTACGACCTTTCGGCGGGGTGCACCGGCTTCGTCTACGCGATCGCGCAGGCGCACGGGATGCTCTCGTCCGGCCTCGCGAAGCGCGCGCTGGTGGTCGGCGGCGACGTGCTCTCGACGATCCTCGACTGGACCGACCGCTCCACGCTCGTCCTCTTCGGTGACGGCGCCGGCGCTGTTGTGATGGAGCCCGTCGAGCAGGGCGGCTTCCTCGGCTTCGAGCTCGGCGCGGACGGGGGCGGTGGCGCCAACCTTTGGCTCCCAGGCAGCGGTTCCCGGAAGTTCGCGGAGCCGGAGAAGTACGTGAAGATGAACGGCCGGGAGGTTTTCAAGTTCGCGACCCGCGTGATGGTCAGCTCCGCGGAGGCGATTCTGGGCGAGTGCGGCAGGACGGTGGCCGATGTCGACGTATACGTCCCGCACCAGGCGAACGTCCGCATCATCGACCACGCCGTCAAGAAGCTCGGCATCCCGCAGGAGAAGACCGTCGTGAACGTCGAGAAGTACGGCAATACGTCCTCCGGCTCCATTCCGCTCGCGCTGGCGGACGCGGCCGATGACGGAAGGCTCGAGCCTGGCAAACTGGTGCTTCTCACGGGCATGGGCGCAGGCCTGACGTGGGGATCGGCACTGATCGAGTGGACCCATCCGACGACTGGAGCAGCAGCATGACCAAGATCGCGTTCATGTTCCCCGGCCAGGGCTCGCTGGAGGCTGGGATGGGCCGCGAGGTCGCGGAGGCCGTCCCCGAGGCGATGGCCGTCTACGACGA
>DASXOW010000030.1:0-3337 GCA_036493955.1 Gaiellaceae bacterium | reverse complement strand
TTCTTCAAGGATCCGGACGGAAACCAGTTCATGCTCCACCGGAGATACGCGCCCAATGATTGACGTCACGCGCGTCGACTACATCCGTGTTCCCGTCGACGACATCGAGAAGGCGAAGCACTTCTACGGCGAGGTGCTCGGCCTGGCGCGAAACGAGCACCTCGACCACGACGACTGGGTCGAGTACGAGGCCTCCAACGTGACGCTCGCCGTGATGACGCCCGAGACGCACGACGACGCGTTCGCGCCGCTGCCGCCGAGCACGATCGCGCTCGGCGTGCCCGACGTCGCCGCGGCGAAGGCGCAGCTCGAGACCCAAGGCGTCGAGGTCGGCGAGATGTGGGACTCCGGCGTCTGCCACGGCGCCTGCCTGACCGATCCCGCCGGCAATCGGATCCTTCTCCACCACCGGTACAAGCCGTATGAGCAGGACTGACGCACTCGCCGCCTACGAGCGGCTGCCGCTCCCGGACACGAACGAGGAGCACTGGCGCTTCACCGACCTCGCCGGCTTCGAGCCCGATGACTTCCTGGTGTCTGACACCGGAACGGTGTCAGACACCGAAACGCTGCTCGATCTCGACGTCGCCGGCTACGCGACGGTCACGGCAGACGGCATCGAGATCGAGCGCGCGCCTGACGGCGTCACCTTCGCGCCGCTGCCCGAGGACTTCGAGCAGCTGTATTCGCTCGTCGGCTGGAACGAGAAGTTCGCCGCGCACAACGCGGCCATGTGGAAGCACGGCCTCCTCGTCGTCGTCCCCAAGGGCGTCGTGCTCGAGAAGCCGCTGTATGTCCGCATCGCCGTCACCGGTCAGACGTTCTGGCGACTCGTCGTCGTCGCCGAGGAGGGCGCGCGCGCCTCGCTCATCGAGGAGTACGCGTCGCCCGAGCCCGACACCGCCGCGTACTCGAATGCCGTCACGGAGCTCTTCGTCGAGCCGAACGCCAGGCTCGAGTACGTCTCGCTACAGAACCTCTCGCGCGAGACGTGGCACTTCGCGTCGCATCACGCGCGCGTCGAGCGCGACGCTGAGCTCGACTGGGTCGCCGGCGGCTTCGGCTCCAAGAAGGGGAAGACGCGCATCCGGAACGACCTCAACGGACGTGGCGCGACTTCACGCGTGACCGGCGCGTACTTCGCGGATGGTGAGCAGCATCTCGACTACGACACCTTCCAGGAGCACATCGCGCCCGACTGCGAGTCCGACTTCGCGTTCAAGGGAGCGCTGCGCGACCACGCGACCGCGGTGTGGCGCGGAATGATTCGCGTCGAGAAGGACGCACAGAAGACGAACGCGTATCAGGAGTGCCGCAACCTGATGCTCAGCCCGACGACGCATGCGGTGCCGATCCCCGGCCTCGAGATCCTCGCGAACGACGTGCGCTGCACGCACGGCGCCACCGTGGGGCGGGTCGACCGCGAGCAGCTCTTCTACCTCATGGCCCGCGGCCTGCCGCGCGCCGAGGCCGAGCGCCTCATCGTGCGCGGCTTCTTCCAGGACGTGCTCGATCGGATCGAGCTCGAGCCCGTGCGCGAGGCCGTGACGGCCGCGCTCGAAGCCCGCATCCCGCAGATCTAGGCCCCTTACATCCGCCGTACGCCGCGGTGGTAGCGTCAGCGGCGCATCGCTATGCGTCGTCCAGACCGACTCTTGCTGATGCTGTTCCTGGCCGCCCTCGCGACGGCTTCGACCGCGCACGCCGTCGGAGGCCGTTCGCCGGGCGCCTGGTGCGGCGGAAAGGAGTGGCGCCTGATGACGTTGAGTGACGCGGACCGGGCCCGCGTCCACCTCGACCGGATCCCGACGTCGGTCGCGAACCTCGACGGGCTCAAGGCCCCGCGCACGATCGGCGTTCGGCGCACGACCGGATTCCAGCTCGTCTCGTGGCGCATGCAGGTCGTCGTCGACCGCTACCGCATCGCGTCGAACGGCGAGATCGTTCTCGTCCTTTTCGACATCCCGAGCGGCAAGTACATGAACGCATACCTGCCGAACCCGCGCTGCCTCGGCAAGAAGGCGCGCGACCGTACCGGGGTGATCGCGGCGCGCGAGGAGTTCACCGCGCACTGCCCGGCGGCGACGTCGCAGTGGCAGCTGCTCGGCGCGAGCGTCGACATCTCCGGCGTCGGGTTCTGGAACCCCGTGCACACGACGCGCGGCGCGCTGCCGAACGGAGCGGAGCTTAGGCCGCTCACGAACCTGTCGATCGTCGCCGGCTGCGGAATCGGAACGGGGTAAGGCGATGCGTTGGCGGATCGGACGGGAGCTCGAAGGCGCGGTCGCCGCGAAGCGCCGCGTGCAGATCGCGCTCGTCGTCCTCATCCTCCTCCTCGGTGCGCTCCTCGCGACCGGCGTCTACAGCGCATTCGCGCTCTACCGGTCGGCCGAGGACCGCTACATCCATCTGCTCTTCCCGCTGCGCACGCACGCGCAGGACCTGACGCAGCAGATGGTCGACGAGGAGACCGGGGTACGCGGATACATGATCACGTCGCAGCGGCAGTCGCTCGCGCCGTACTTCAGCGGTCGCGCGAACGTCCGCGACGACCTCGCGCAGATCTCGCGGCTCACGGCGCCGCGCCCCGAGCTCCACGCGCTGCTGGGGCCGATCCAGACGGAGATCCGCGATCTCGACGGCTACTTCGACCGCCAGATCACGTTCGTCGCGGACGGGCAGCTCGGCCGGGCGCGGGCGCGCGCGGACGTCCTCGGCGGACAGAAGCTGTTCAACCGGTTCCGGGTGGACGCTGTCGCGCTGGAGGGAGCGATCAGCGGGTTCACCGACCAGACGCGGAGCGAGGAGCGGCGCACGTTCTCGCGGGCGATCGGGCTCCTCGCCGCGAGCGGCCTGTTCGCGCTCGCCATCGCCATCTTCCTCATCCGCCGCGTGCCCGAGCGCCTGCGCCGGCTCTACTCGGACGAGGAGCAGGCGCGCCTGCGCGCCGAGCAGGGTGCAAATGCTGCGCGCGCACTCGCGCACGTCTCCGACGCGGTCGTGATGCTCGACGACGGCTCGCGCATTCTTTCGTGGAACACGGCCGCGGAAGAGCTCTTCGGCACATCGGCCGAGTCCGCCCTCGGCCGGCTGGCCGGCAGCGTCTTCCCGGAATTCGGCGTGCTCGTCGAACGCTCCGGCGGCGACCTGACGCCGGTTCGCATCGGCGGAGAGGAGCGCTGGCTCGCGATCTCCGTCAGCCGCTTCGAGGGCGGCCGCGTGGTGACGCTGCGCGACGCGACGGCCGAGCACACACTCGAGCGCGCGCGCGCCGACTTCGTCACGACCGCGTCGCACGAGCTGCGCACGCCGCTCACCGCCGTGTACGGAAGCGTGC
>DASXOW010000029.1:0-78406 GCA_036493955.1 Gaiellaceae bacterium | reverse complement strand
CGGAACGTGAGAAAGCCCCGGCTGCGGCACCCGGGGCTCTCCCTGGTCAGGCGGGCGCCGGTTGGGCTGCTCCGACACGGCTCTGCGGCCCAGACGCGTCGGATCTTGCCTCCATGCGCTCCTCCCCCCACACCTGAGCCTCTAAAGCCTCGGTGCAAGGTGGCCTCACTGTACGAGCCCGTTCTGCCCCTGTCAAGTAGCTTGGTCAAGTGATTCTCATCTCGCATTGTTGACGCGCTTTTCCCAGGTCTGATCCCTCTTTTGAGGGACTGTCCTTTTCAGGGGATTGCGGATCGGTCAAGTGTTCGTCATGCTGCTGACACCAATGCGTACTCGCGCCGCAGCGAGCACCACCCGCACGCCTGCCGCTCCGCGGATCCCGCGGCTCGGGGAGCGTCTGCGCCAGCTCCGGGTTGCCGCCGGGCTGACCCAGACGGATCTGGCGGGCGACCGGTTCTCGAAGGAGTACATCTCGCAGATCGAGCGTGGGAAGACGCGCCCGACGACGGAGACGGTCGAGTGGCTCGCGCTGCGCCTCGGCATCGATGCCGGGTTCCTGGCGAGCGGCGTCTCGGCAGACGAGCGCGCGAAAGCGGAGGCGATCCTCGCCCGCGCCGACGTCCTCTCACAGGAGCACAAGTTCACGGAGGCGATCGCCGAGTACACGCGGGCGCTGCCGGCCGTCCTCGGGACGGGTGCCGCGGAACTTCGGGTCCGCGCGCTCAACGGTGAGGCGATGGCGCATGCGCAGGCGGGCGACGTGAAGTCGGCGCTCGCGCTGCTGGCCGAGTCACGTGGCCTCGTCGAGGGCGAGACGTTCACAGACGTCGATCGCGCCGACGTGCTCTACCGCCTCGGCGTCTGCCGGTACAAGCTTGCGAGCATCTCGACTGCGGTCGCGCTGTTCGACGAGGCGCTGTCGCTCGCCGAGCGCTCTGGCCTCCCGTGCGACGAGCTGCAGCTGAACATCTTCGCGTGGCGCTCGCGGTGCTACCGCCGGCAGCGCGACTACGAGGCTGCGCGCGAGGACATCGAGCGTGCGCTCGAGCTCGCGGAGGCGCTGCGCGACGTGCGCGCCCTCGCGCCGGTGTACTTCCAGGCCTCGGTGCTCGCCGAGCGCGACGGGCATTGGGTGCTCGCGCGCACGTACGCCGAGAAGGCGAAGGCGCACTACGAGGAGGTTGCCGACCGGGGGAACGTCGGCCGCTTGCTCAACAACCTTGGCGGCATGGATTTCCTGCTCGGAAGCCCGGAGGAGGCAATCGAGCGGTTCAAGCAGGCCTATGCGATCGCGCTCGAGGTCGATCGCAGCGACGACGCGGCCACTGCCGTCAACTCGCTCGCACAGGTTCACTTGCGCACCGGTGACGTGAAGCGTGCGGAGGAGCAGGCACGCCACGCGCTCGAGATCATCGGTGAGCGCGAGGACATGCTCGACGAGGTCGGAAATGCCCGGCTCGTGCTCGGGCGGGCCTTGCTCGAACAGGGCCGGCTCGACGAAGCAGAGTCGGCGTTCGCCGATTCCGAGGACGCGTTCGCGCGCCTGTCCTCGGCGTCGCATCGGGCTGCCGCGTGGATCGCCCAGGGCGACCTGGCGACGCGGCGGGGAGAAGAGCGTCGTGCGGCGGTGCTGTACCGCCGTGCAGCCGAGGCGCTCCAGGACTTCAGGTTCTAAGGGAAGGAGGTGTACCTCACTGTGGCAACCAAGCTCTCGATCCTGCTTCGGCGGTATCCGGTAGTCATGCTCGCGTTGCTCGCCGCTCTCGCGTTGCTCGGTGCCTGTTTCGGCCACCACGGCATCGTTCGCGGCATGTGGGACGGCCCTATCTGATCGGCCGGTTCGACCGGAATGCGTGCCAGGTGGGGAGCCGGCACTTGCATCCGACGTCCTCTAGCCCATCAGGACCCGCAGGTCGTGAACAACCTGCGTGGCGTGGACGGAGGAGCCGTACAGCACTCGTTCCTTTCCGCTCGTGTCGATGAGCGCCGTGTAGGCGACGTGGTCGACGAGATCCGGCTTCGACTCGACGGCGAGCACGTGCCACGCCTTCCACACACGACGAAGCTCGCCGCGCGACCCGATCAGATACTCGAACTGCGGGAAGAGATGCTTCTCGCGTGCGTACGCCTTGACCGCATTGGGTGTGTCACCGACCGGGTCGACGCTCACTGCGAGCACGCGAACCCGCTTGCGCGCACTCGGGCCGATCACGCGTAGCGCGGTGTTCAGGTTCTGCGTGATCAGCGGGCAGACGTCCGGGCAGTGCGTGTAGATGAACGTGACGAGCACGTACCGGCCGCGCTGCGCACGGAGCGTGACGGGTGTGCCGTCTGCCTCGTGGAGCGCGATGGGCGGCGCGGTCTTCGGCGGCGTGAGCTCACCGCCGGCAAAGCGCTGCTTCGGCGCGGTCGCTGTCTGCGCCGCCTTCGAGCTCCCGCAGCCGGCGACCACGGCCGCGAGTCCGCCCGCGAGCAGGATGACGAGAAGGGCACGACGCACACCTGGAACGTAGCCGTCCCAGGGCATGGCTGGTCGAGGCCCGTCTGGTGCCAGGCACCGTGAACGAACCGCAACGCCTCGTCCACACGCACACCGCGAACCGAGGCGGGGTGCGCCGTAGCGCCTCGGCGGGTCGGGGGGATGCGTGGTGCCACGCACCGTGAACGAACAGCCACGCGCTCTCCACAGCCCGTCGCGAGGGATGCTGTCGTCAGAGGACGTGCCGCATCCAGACGTTCGGCTCCCAGTAGCGCCCCTCGCCGGCCTCGACCGTCAGCGGGGCGAGACCGCTCGGGAACGTGTATGCGCCGTCCTCCGGGAACCGCATCCCGACCCACTCCTCCCACTCGGCGACCGAGCCGGTGATGCGCAGGGACTCGGGCGCGGTGCGGAGGACGGAGGCGCCCGCGCGTTCGTGCACCCGCAGCCACGGGTCGAAGAGCAACCCGTCGTCGCGGCGCCACTCGGCGTAGCGCTCGATTGGCGTCAACGGATAACGCTCTTTCCAGTTCGGTCGCACCGGTGCGATCAGCGACGCCAGCTCGTGGGCCCGACCGATGTCGGCCATGGCTTTCAGGGCGGCTGCGCTGAGCCCGCGTCCCTGAAGATCTCGCGGGATCTGGATCACCATTGCGCAGAGCGTGTTCCCGCCGCCTTCGTCGATCCCGCGCACGATCGCGTCGTCGATGCCGGCCGGCAGGTCGTCGAGCGTTCCGTCCCAGCGGAGCGGGAGGCACCGCGCGCGGGCGAGGATCTGCCCGTCGTCGACGAGGTGGAACTGAAACTCGGGGAACTTCTCGGTCAGCCCGCCCCAGTACACGTTCAGCACGTCGCCGTGATTGTTGTACTCGGGGAACACGTCGCTGGTCGCCTCCCACGCGGGCTCGGCGAAGTCGGGCCGCTCCGCGACGGTGAAGACGTTCACCCGACGTTGTCGCGCTGGCCGACGCGCTCGATCACGACCTGCGGGATCCGCGCGTTCGGCGACAGGCGCAGGCACATGCGCACGACCTCGGCGCAGTCCTCCGTGGTGATCATCTCGTCCGTCGCGAGCCCCGACCATTCGGCCATCGCGGTGTCGACGAACCCGGGGCAGATCGCGACCGCTCGCACCCCGGCGCTCTCGAGCTCGAGGTTCTGCGAACGCGTCAGCGCGATCACGGCGGCCTTCGTCGCGCCGTAGACCGTGAGGCCCGGCGTCGGCGCCGTGCCCGCGATCGACGCGAGGTTGAAGATCCATCCTTTGCTCTCGCGGAGAAGCGGGATCGACTCGCGCGTGACGAGCAGCAACCCGCGCAGGTTGACGCCGAGCTGAAGGTCGATGTGCTTCGCCTGCAGCGACTCGACCTTGCCGCCGATTCCGAGACCCGCTGAATTGACGAGCACGTTCATGCCGCCCCAGCGCTCGCGGTGCTCCGCAACCGCGCGGACGCAGTCCTCTTCGGAGCCCATGTTCGCGGTGACCGCGTGCGCGCCGACCTCCGCCGCGGCGGCTTCCACCTTCTCGCGTGTGCGCGACGCGAGAGTGACGTCGTAGCCGTCGCCACGCAGCATCCGGGCGATCGCGAGGCCGATTCCCGAGGAACCGCCGGTGACAAGAGCGCTGGGCATGCCCGAACCGTAAAGGAGACGTCCGGCCCGGGGTGAATCATCGAAGCAGTACGACGTTCCCTCTCCCCACGGCGACGGCTCTCGGGCCGTCGCCGTCGTTTACCGTGAGGGCGTGAAGCTGACCGACCTGGCGACCGCCGGCGGCTGCGCCGCGAAGTACTCGGCGGCGCGCCTTGAAGAGCTGCTGCGCGGCTTCGTCCCCGCCGAGGCCGAGAACCTGCTCGTCGGGCTCGACCCCGCTGACGACGCGGCCGTCTACAAGCTCGACGACGAGCGTGCGCTCGTCTTCACGATCGATTTCTTCCCGCCGATCGTCGACGACCCGGATGACTTCGGGACGATCGCGGCCACGAATGCGCTGAACGATGTGTTCGCGATGGGCGGGCAGCCGCTGCTCGCGCTCTCGGTCGCGGCCCTGCCCGAGGAGCTGCCAACCGAGCTGGTGCGCGCGATCTTCGACGGAGCCGACCGGCAGGTGCGGGCTGCGGGGGCGATCCTGGCGGGCGGTCACACGATCCGCGATGCCGAGCCGAAGTACGGGCTGGCCGTCGTCGGCACGGTCGCGCCGGACGGCATCTGGCCGAAGGCCGGCGCGCAGCCGGGTGACACGCTGTACCTGACGAAGCCGCTCGGCACCGCGCTCGTGCTCGGCGGTGCGAAGCGCGGCCTCGTCGACGCGGCCGAGGCGGTGCGGTGGATGCGGACGCTCAACCGCGACGCCGCCGACGTCCTCCGCGCGCTCACCCCGAACGCCGTCACCGACGTGACCGGCTTCGGCCTCGCCGGCCATTCGCGTGAGATGGCGGAGCGGAGTGGCGTGCGCATCCTGCTCGATGCGGAGCGGTTGCCCGCGCTCGCCGGCGCGCTCGAGTCGGCGCGCGCAGGAGTGACGACGGCCGGGACGCAGAACAACCGCGCCTATGCGCCGCTCGACGCCGACGGTGTCGCGCCAGAGATCGTCGAGCTCGCGTACGACCCGCAGACTGCGGGTGGGCTACTCGTGTCGATCCCTGCGGACAAGGGGATGTCGCTCGAGGCGCAGTTCGCCGCAGCGGAGCTGTTCTTGGCGCGGGTCGGACGGGTCGAGGAAGGCGCGGGGCTAGAGCTGGCGTAGCGCGCGCAGTGCGCGCCTGCGTCGGTCGACGAGATCGTGCTCGAGCTCCTTGAGCTCGGCGGCGCGGCGACGAACGAGCCCGATCTGCATCTCGAGGTGCGGCAGCGCGTCTTCGAGCGCGGCGCGGCGCTCATCGGGCGAGTCCGACTCGCGGAAGCGGCGGCGCGCATCGGCGCGCACCGCCTCGGCGACGACGACAGAGCGGAGCTCGTCGAGCGAGAGCCCGAGCAGGTCGCGCAGCCGCGTCACCTCCCTGAGCCGCTCGATGTCGCTCTCCGTATAGGTGCGGTGCTTTCCCTGCTCGCGGTCGGACGTAGGGAGGAGGCCGAGCTCTTCGTAGTAGCGGATCGTGCGCGGTGTCACGCCGCTCCTCGTAGCGACCTGGCCGATCCTCACGCGGCCTCCTGCAGGATCACGTCGTCAACGTCGACCTGCACATGCTTCGGCCGAAGGAGCGAGATGACGGCGCCGAGCAGCGAGATCGCCGCGAGCACCCAGAGCGCGAGGTGCATGTTCGAGATGAACGGCTGCAGTTGCTCGTTCGAGAGGCCGGACGTCAGCCCGGAGAAGATCTTGAACAGCACGTCTTTCGGAACCGCGGCCGTCACGATCGCCATCACGAACGCGATCGAGATCACCGCACCGGTGTTCTGCAGCATCACGCGCGCTCCGGCCGCCACGCCGCGTCGGTGCATCGGCACGACGCCCATCATCGCGGCCGTGTTCGGGCTGTTGAACATCCCGGAGCCGATGCCGACGAGCAGCAGCCACACCGCGCTCCAGACATAGGCGGTGTGCGCCTGCAGCATCGTCATGCCTGCGAGGCCGGCGGCGCTGACGAGCATCCCGAGTGCCGCGAGCCCGCGCGAGCCGCGCCGGTCGGCGTAGGCGCCGGCGAGCGGTGACGCGATGAGCATCCCGACCGCCATCGGTGCGAGCTCGAGCCCGGCCATGATCGGCGACTGCCCTTGCGGCCCCTGGAAGTAGAAGACGAAGAGGAACATCAGCGCGAAGCGGGAGAGGCCGTTCAGGAAGGCGGCCGCGCTCGCGGCGCTGAACAGCCGGTCTTCGAAGAGGGCGAGGTCGAGCATCGGCGCGCTGCCGCGATGCTCGACGATCACGAAGATCGGGAGGAGCACGACCGCGAGCGCCAGGCCGACGATGACGAGCGAGTTCGACCAACCCGAGAGCCCGCCCTTCGAGAGCGCGAGCACGAGCCCGGTCAGCCCGACGACGTACGTCGTCACGCCGACGAGGTCGAGACCACGCTCCTCGCTCCGGCCCGAGCGCTCTTCGAGCACGAGCAGTCCCCATAGCGCGCCGGCAACCGCGAACGGCACGTTGAACCAGAAGACCCACGGCCACGCGATCGCGACGAGCGCACCGCCGAGCACCGGGCCGATCACGAGCCCGACCGCCGCGACCATCGTGTTCGTCCCCATCGCGAGGCCGAGCTGTCGGCGCGGGAACGCATCCGTGACGAGTGCGGCGGCGTTTGCGAACAGGAACGCGCCGCCGATGCCCTGCAGGATCCGCCACACGATCAGCTCCGTGCCGCTCGAGGCGAACCCGGCGCCGAGCGACGCGAGTGCGAACACGAGGAAGCCGAGCACGTAGGCCGTCTTCCGGCCGAACAGGTCGGACAGTCGGCCGGCGGTGAGCACCAGCACCGTCGAGACGATCATGTAGACGAGGATCACCCAGACGAGCTGGAGAAGCGTGGTGTGCAGCTCGCGCTCGAGATCGGGGAGCGCGATGATCAGGGTGCCCGAGTTGATCGTGGCGAGCAGCATCCCGAGGCTCGTGCACGACAGGACCCACCACTTGTAGTGGGGCGAGTGACGGCGTGTCGTCAAGAATCTCATCTTTACGTCAACGTTAGTTTAGCAGAAGGCGGATACAGTGACCGAGATGGACGTCGGCGCCCAGCCGGTCTCGCGTCTCAGAGGGTTCACGCTCTCCGACGGCGCGATCCGGCGGCTCGTGCTCGTGAACGCCGCGGCGCTCGTGGTGATCGTCGCCACGGGCGCGACGGTCAGGCTCACCGGCTCGGGACTCGGCTGCGAGCACTGGCCCGGGTGCACGCCGCACCACTTCGAGCCGAAGAGCGGCCACAGCTACATCGAGTTCGGGAACCGCGTGATCGCGTTCCTGACGATCCTCACGACGCTCGTTACGTGGATCTTCTCGCGCGGCCGGCGCAGGCTCGCGGCGCTCATCTTCTTCGGCACGCTCGCGCAGGCTCCGCTCGGCGCGCTGACGGTGCATTACCACCTGAATCCGTGGTGGGTGCTCTCGCACTTCCTGGTCTCGATGGTCGTGCTGACGCTCGCGGTGGTGCTCGCCGCCGAGTCGCGCCCGCGAATGGTGAGCACGTTGCCGAGCTGGGTGCCGCGCGTCGGTCTGCTCGTCGGTCTCAGCGCCGGCGTCCTCATCTTCTCGGGCACGCTCGCGACGGCCGCCGGCCCCCATCCGGGCAGCACCGTTGTGCGCCGGTTGTGGTCGTTCGAGCCCGCGGTCTACTGGCATGTGCGTGCGACGGCGGTGTTCGGGATTTCGTTCGCGCTGGTGCTCGCGTACCTCGTGCGCAAGAAAGCGCCCCAGGTGCGCGGCGCGCTCGTGTTGCTCGGCCTGCTTGCAGTGCAGATGACGATCGGCGAGATCCAGTACCGCACGCACCTGCCGTGGTGGCTCGTCCTCGTGCACGTGACTGTCGCCGCAACGGTCTGGGCGGCGGTCGCCTCGTTCGTCTTCAGTCTCTGGCGCCCGCGTAGGATGCCGTGATGTCGGAGCTGCGCATCGACTCGCATCCGAGTCTCGAGCGTCCTGTCCTGATCGCGGCGTTCCGGGGCTGGAACGACGGGGGTCAGGGAGCGTCGCTCGCAGGCGCCTTTCTCGCTCGCGCGTGGGCGGGAATCGAGTTTGCGTCGATCGATCCGGAGAACTTCTACGACTTCCAGGCGACGCGGCCGACGGTGTCGCTCGAGGAGGGCTACACGCGGCGAATCGATTGGCCGGAGAACTCGTTCCTGTACGCGCCGCTGCCGGGCTCGGGTCGTGATGCGGTGATCCTGCTCGGGGTCGAGCCAAATCTTCGCTGGCGCACCTTCGGTGACCTGATCACGGGTCTCGCTCGCGACCTGAAGGTCGAGCTGGTCGTCACGCTCGGCTCGCTCCTCGCGGACGTCCCTCACACGCGGCCCGCGCCGGTGACGGGGAGTGCCAACGATCCGGACCTGATCGAGAAGCTCGGTCTGCAGGCCTCGCGCTACGAAGGGCCGACCGGCATGGTCGGCGTGCTGCACGACGCGTGCGCACGCGCAGGGCTCAAGTCGGCAAGCCTGTGGGCGGCGGTGCCGCACTACGTGTCACTGACGCCGTCGCCGCGCGCAGCGAAGGCGCTCGTCGATCGGCTCAGCGAGCTGCTCGGCGCGGACATCGATACGAGCGAGCTGGACGAGGCCGCCGACGCGTATGCGCAGCAGGTGAGCGAGGCCGTTGCGAGCGACGAGGAGACGTCCGCGTACGTGCAAGAGCTGGAGCGCCGTGTCGACGAGCTTGCGGAGGAATCGGATCTCCCGTCCGGGGACGCTCTCGCGGCCGAGCTGACGCGCTTCCTGCGCGAGCAAGACCAGCGCCGCGACGACGGCGACGACGTCGCCCGCGACCAGTAGTCGCGGCGGGCCGGCGCTCGCAGGGACGTCTGGGGACGAAATGTTCCGGACTCGTCACCCTGGTCTGACCACAAGACGGGTCTTGACCGGACGAGTGGCTAGCCGAACGTGAAGGAGTACGCCTGCACGCCGGGCGAGAACCGCAGCTCGAGCAACGCGCTCGTCGGCTTGCCGCTTCGCACTGTGTAGAGCCGCTCCGCGTTCACACGGGTGGTGCCGGTCGGCTTGCCGTTCACGAACGACCTGACCGTTCCCTGCCCGCCCATCACGATGTAGACGTTCGACGCCTCGAACTGCAGCCGCAGCCGCGCGTTCTTGGCCGCGGTGATCGCCTGCGCGCCGACGCGCCACGACCCGTCGTAGGCCAGCGTGTTCGCGGGCAGCGAGCTCGGGAACGCGTAGTTCGTGAACTTGTTCGGAACGGGATTCGCACCGACGTAGTTCGTGAGCCGCGCGTAGCCGAGGTAGCTCTCGGGCGTGAGCAGCCCGGACGGCGTCGCATCGGCAACCTGCCGCGCATGCGTGCCGTTGTCGCCGAGCAGGCGGCGGATCAGCGACTCGGTCTGGTCGTATTCGCCTTCGCCGAAGTGGGTGTGACGCACGTGGCCCTGCTTGTCGATCAGGTACTCGGCCGGCCAGTACTGGTTCGCGTAGTTGTCCCACGTCTTGTAGCGGTTGTCCTGCATCACCGGATACGTGATGTGGAGCCGCTTCACCGCCGCGCGGACGTTCGACGTCACGTGCTCGAACGCGAACTCCGGCGTATGCACCCCGATGATCACGAGACCCTTGTCGTGGTAGGTCGAATACCACGACTTCAAGTGCGGCAGCGTGCGCAGGCAGTTGATGCACGAGTACGTCCAGAAGTCGATCAGCACGACCTTGCCGCGAAGTTGCGCAAGCGTCCGCGGCGGCGAGTTGATCCACGCACCGTCGGCGTGCAGCGCCGGCGCTTGGCCGTAGTCGGGCAGTCCGCCAATCGTCTTGTGCGGTCTCGCGGCGAGCGCGGTGCCGCCGCCTCGCACCTTTGCGAGCTCGCGTTTCGCCGTCGAGTTGTCCTCGACCTTGTTCTGCAGAAACGTCGTGTACCCCGGCGTCAGCGTTGCGAGATTGTCGTCGACGTGGAACACGAGCCCGAACGCGACGGCGGCGATCAATGCACCCGACACGCGGCGCACCGTCATCGCGTGGCGGCGCAGGCGCGCAGCCGCCTCGCGCCCGCCGAAGGCGATCGCGATCATCGGGACCGCCGCACCGAGCGCGTACGCAAGGGTGAGCAGGATCGCGCGCAAACCGACGTTGTTGTTCGCTGCGACAACGGTGACCGTTGCGAGCACAGGGCCGGCGCAAGGGACGAACACAAGCCCGAGGGTGGTGCCGAACAGGAAGCCGCCGCCGTCCGCACCTTTCGGACGGAAGCGCGAGAAGACGGCGAGTGGGCGCTCGACGATCAATGCGGCCTGTGGGACGAGCAGGATCACCGCCAGTACGAACAAGAAGGCGATCGCGAGATTCCGAAGGGTGTCCTGCGGCAGACCGAGCTTGTCGAGGAGCCACGTCGCGAACAGCGTGAAGACGCTGAAGCTGACGACGAGACCAGCGATCACGCGCACGGGCTTGCGCCCGGACGCGCCGCTTGCGAGCAGGATCGGCAGCACGGGGAGGACGCACGGCGAGATCGCAGTGATCACGCCGGCGACGAACCCGACCAGAAGGAGGTACACCACTACGCGGATCCTCCCGCAAGCGGCAGCGCGAAGGCCACGCGCGCCCCGCCGCCGCGGCGGTTCTCCGCCCAGATCCGACCGCCCTGCGCCTCGACGAGCCCGCGGGCGATTGCCAGGCCGAGCCCGGCATTCGCGTCGGCCCGCGACCGGGCCGGATCGCCGCGCCAGAACCGCTCGAACATCCGCTTCTCCGCTTCCGCGGACAACCCGACGCCCGAGTCCTCGACGCCGATGTGCACCTCGTCGCCGACGGGCTCGGCGAACACGACCACTGAGCCGTCGGAAGGCGTGTGGCGCAGCGCGTTCGCAAGCAGGTTCCAGAGGACCCGGCGCACGTGCTCGGGCGCGCCCGCGACAGCCGGCAGCCCCCGGTCGACTCGCGCACGCAGATCCACATGACGAGCCTGCGCGTCAGCTTCGAGCGCGCGCACGCAGCTGACGACGACTTCTCCGACTGAAAGCCGCTCCAGCTCGACCGAGAGGACGCCGGCGTCGATGCGCGCGAGCTCGAACAGGTCGTCGATCACGGCACCGAGCGCGACTGTCTGGTCGCGGAGCACGGGAAGGTATTCATCGGCGGCAGCAACGCCGTCCTCGATCGCCTCGAGCATTGCGCGGATCGCCGCCACCGGCGTTCGCAGATCGTGGCTTGCCCAAGCGACGAGCTCACGCCGCGCATCGAACACCTCCTCGAGCGATGCGGCCATCTCGTTCAACGACCTGCCCAGCCGAGCAAGCTCTGCCGGGCCTCCTTGAGGCGCGCGCGCAGCAAGGTCGCCCGATGCCAGCTCGCCGGCTGTCTCGACCAGACGCTCGATCCGCCCTGCAACCGAGCGGCCGAGCAGGAACGCGACGACCAGTGCAGTTGCACCGCACGCGGCCGCGACGTACAGGACGCCGAGGTCCTCATGCATCTTCATCATCACGAGTCCCGCCGCGGTGACGGCCGCCAGAGGAACCGCGGCCGCATACACAGCGAGCGCCGCGAGTTGGAGGCGCACAGTCGGCAGTCGGCGCACCCCGAAAGCGACGATCGCGCTCGCGACGAGCGAGGCTGGAATGGTGATCAGCGCGAACGTGGTCATGGCGTGAACCGGTAGCCGACGCCCCAGACGGTTTCGAGGTGCTGCGGGCGAGAAGGCATAGGTTCGATCTTCTCGCGAAGGCGCCTGATGTGCACGGTCACCGTGCCGGTGTCGAGCGCATTCGTATACCCCCAGACACGGTCCATCAACTGGTCGCGCGAGAAGACGCGTCGAGGATGCGAAACGAGGAACCAAAGGAGATCGAACTCCTTCAGCGTCAGCTTCATCGGTTTGCCGTCGCTTCGCAGCTCGCGGGCCGCGCCGTCCAGCTCGATCGAGCCGAACCGGATCAGCTCCGCGCCGCGCATCGGTGCCGCCGACGATCTACGCAAGAGGTTGCGCACGCGGACTGCGAGCTCGCGCGGCGAGAACGGCTTCGTCACATAGTCGTCGGCTCCGAGCTCGAGCCCGACGATGCGATCCGCTTCGTCGCCGCGTGCAGTGAGCAGCACGATCGGGAGATCCGACGTCTCGCGGATGTGTCGGCACAGCTGGAGCCCGTCCTGGCCTGGGAGCATCACGTCGAGGACGACCAACGACGGCAGCTCGCGTTCGAGAAGCGTCAGCGCCTCCTCGCCCGTCGCCGCTTCGAGCGTTGCGAAGCCGTCGCGACGGAGGTAGCGGACCACGACGTCCCGAACGATCGGTTCGTCGTCGACGACGAGCACGGTCGACATGCCGCCATTGTGCGCTGCGAGCGGTTTCGTGGGCATTAACTCTTTTCTTTCAGACACTCGTAACCAGGACGAAAGACTCGCGCAAGCCTCCGCCCGTTACCTACCGATCGAGAGGTCATCCAGATTGGAGGCACGCGTGAGGAAGTTGCTGCAGGTGGTGGCCGTCCTGGCTGTGGGAGCTGCGTTCGTGGGCGGGACGACGGCGGGGGCGGCGGAGCCGATGATGAAGAAGACGCCGGTCGCCGGCTTCTACCACGGGAAGGTGATCCACTACTTCGATTTCGGGCCGATCAAGTTGAAGGCCGGGAACAGGCTCGCCCCGCTCTGGGCGGTCACGAACGGCCCGGTCGGCCAACACAACATCGTCGACACCGTCCCGGGCCAGGCCGACTACTCGCCGCTCTGGCAGGTGAGCATGGTGACCTGGAAGAGCTCCGCCACGCCGCGGCTGTTGCGTTCGAAGGCCGACGTCGAGGCCGCCACGAGGGCCGGTGACGTGACGGTCATGAAGACGGCCACTGTCGTCAACTGCCCGGTGCTCGGGTTCGGTCAGAAGCGCATCACGGGCTTCTCGAGCGGGCATGTCATCCACTACTACGACGACGGCCCGGTGAAGGTGAAGCCCGGGAACAAGACTGCGCCGCTCTACGCGCCGATGAACGGCGTCGCGGGCCAGCACAACATCGCGCTCGAGAACGTGGCGGCCGGTCAGACCGACTATCCGCCGCTGTGGACGATCATCGCCGTGCAGTGGAACACGGGCGCGCACAAGACGCTTCTCCGCTCGGCCGCTGACGTCCAGCGGGCGAAGGCCAAGGGTTTGCTGACGACGAAGTCGACGACGCTCGTCGTCAACTGTCCTGTCGTGGCCTAAGCAGCGTCTTCGGTTGCTGCCGGCTCGTCCGCCTCGGCGGTCGGGCCGGCCTCGGCCGGCTTCTTGCGCCGCCGTCGCCGCTTCTTAGGCGCGGGAGTGTCCTCGGTGCCGCCGTTCGACGGCGCCGCCGCGGCCTCTGTCTGCGCCTCCGGCGTGGTGCCTTCGGCAACCTTCTTCTTGCGCCGCCTCCGCCGCCGCGTGCGTGACGGGCCGGTCTTCGGCTGCGGCAGGCTCTCGGAGATCCAGCCGGCGACCTCGTTGATCGTGCCGAGCCGCTCGCGCGCCGCCTCGAGCAGCTGCGTCGAACGCGGCGTATAGCCCTCGGCCGAGGCGAGGAGCGCGGCGCCGACCTCGCGCGGCATCTCGAGCGCTGCGTTCACGAGCTTCGCGGCGTTCTCTTCGTGCCGGTGACCGCGCGAGTTGGCAAGCGCGCCGAGCAGCCGTTTCGCGTCGGGGTACTCCTGCGATGCCTTGCGGTCGAGTTGCTTGCGCACCGCCCGCGAGAGTCGCCATGTCCAGCGGGCCAGAATCTGATCGGGAGCGTCGGGCTTCCCTTCGCCGATCGCCCGCAGGAGGATTCGAACGCCTGCCGCGCGGTCTTTCTCCCAGGGCGGGGCCTGCGACACGAGCGTCACCAAGTCGTCGAAGTCGGCACGCTCGACGCGCATCGACACCCGATCGGCGAGCGCGATGAGACGTAGGCGGCGGTTCGGATTCTGCGCAGCGCACGTGGAGAGGAAGGTCTCCATCGCGCGCTTCGACGCACCGCGCGCGGTCAGCTTCTCGACGAACGCCGCGCGCTCGTCGAAGCGCAGCTGCCGTCCCGCGATCTCACCCCAAAACTCCTGCTCGTCGTCGTCGAGGAACTTCGGGTCGACGCGCTGCCACTCGCGCGAGATGACCACCTTGCGGCGTAGCACGTCGGGAGTGACCGGCACGAGCCACGCTGCTGGCGTCAGGCGGCGTCGCGCGCGCCGCTGCATCCGCCGGCGTGGTGCCGGCGTGACGCGGGCGCCCTCGCGATAGAAGTCGGCATCGAGCAGCGAATGGAGCGAGACGACGCGCTCGTTGTGGGTTGCAGCCTTCGGTGTGAAGTCCACGACGATGCCCGCTTCCTTGCGCGGATGGATCCGCATGATGCGTCCGATCCGCTGCTGGTAGACGCGCTTCGACGCGGTCGGAGCAAGGTGCATGATCACCGTCGCGCGCGGCGAGTTCCAACCCTCGGCGAGCAGCATCGCGTTGATCAGCACGTCGATCTCGCCGCGTTCGTAGCCGGCCAGGATCTCTGCGAGCTTCACCGGCGGAGTCCGACCGGAAACCGCCTCCGCCTTGATCCCCGCCGCACGGAAAGCAGTCGCGAGGTTGTAGGCGTGCTCGACGCCGGCTGCGTAGACGACGCCCGGCGTGTCGCCGAAGCGTTCGCGGTAGAGCGTTGCGGCGGCCATGTTGAGCGCCTCGTGGTCGAGCGCCTGGGCGAGTGCGCGCTCCTCGAAGTCTCCGCCGACGATCGGCACCTGGTTGATCGCTGCGACCGGCGGCACGCGCAGGCAGCGAAGCGGCGCGATCAATCCACGCCGCGCGGCGTCGGTGAGCGGCAGGTCGTCGACCGACGCGGGGAAGACGTCCGAGACCTGCTTCGCGATCAGTTCCTCGGTCGCCGTCATGCCGATGTAGACCGGCTCGTCGAGCGAGCGGATCGCAGCCGACGTCTTCTCGCCGAGCGCCGTGTGCGCCTCGTCGCAAATGACGAGCTCGTACACGTGGCGCGCGATCTCCTGGACGTGCCGCGCGAACCACGCGTACGTCTGGATCGTGATCGGCGCGGCCGGCCGCTTCGCTGTGTGGCCGTCGAGGATCGCCTCGTGCAGCCGATCGCCGTAGCCGTGCTCGGTGAGCTCGCGGCGGAACTGGTCGACGAGGAGGCGGCGGTGGGTGAGGATCAGGACGCCTTCGCTGCGTGCCGCCTCGACGAAGCCGGACGCGGCGATCGTCTTGCCCGAGGCCGTCGGATGGCGGAAGCGGTAGCGGCGCACCGCCCCCGGGTCTTCCTGCGGCTCGGGCGGCAGTTCCTCATCGTCGCCGTCCGGCGCGAGGCCGAGCTCGTCTTCCGGCTCGTCGTCCTCCTCCGGCGGCTCGGCGTCGCCGTTGCCGTTCGCATGGCCGTTGCCGTTCCCGTTCTCGCTCTTCTGCACGGCGGCGATCAGCTCGGTGAGCATGCCGGCGAGCGCGTCGACCTGGTGGCGGCGAAGCTCCGTGCCCGAGGCGAGCTTGGGCGGCCGCTCCGAAAGCACGCGCTCGAGGCCGAGCATGAGGGCGTACCGCACCTTCCACTCGCTCGACGGGGTCTTCAGGCCGGCAGCGATCTCGGCCAGTGCGTCCTCGAGCGCGCGTCGGCGCGCCGTGCCGGGTGCGAGGACCGCTTCCGGATTTTCATCGGTCCGGAGAAAGGGCTCGCCGGCCCATGCTTCTGCGCGGAGCGCGTCGGCCCGCACGGCTGACGCTGCCTCCGACTCGCTCGGAGAGTACGTGGTGGTTTCTGACAATGCCTGCGGCACGACTACGGTGCCGACTCCTCAAAGGTTGCGCCAGCGGGGTGTGTTCCCGTTCGCGTAGCGCAAGCTCACAATAGCCGATCAGGAGGACGAGTGGGACGATTCGAGTCGACAGCCCCGTGGTATGCCCGGTACCGGCCGCGGTACCCGGCCGAGCTGGTCGAACGGCTCGTAGCCGCCGCCAGGCTTGATGGGGGCTCGCGCGTGCTGGATCTCGGTGCCGGCCCGGGCCACGTCGCGAGTGCGATCGCGAGGCATGTGGGCGAGGTCGTGGCGGTCGATGTCGAGGCCGGGATGCTGGCGCAGATCGGGGAGCCGAACGTCCGCACGGTGGTCGCCCCGGCCGAGGCCGTCGATGCGTCGTGGGGACGGTTCGACCTGGTCACCGCCGGTCGTTCGTTCCACTGGTTCGATGCCGACCTGATGTTCGCGCGTCTGCCGCTCGTCACCGACCAGCTCGCGCTGCTCGGCGACTCGATCACGCAGAGCGACGCGCAGTCGCGCGTGCTCGCGATCGCGACGGAGCTGCTCGGCGAAGAGCCGCCGAAGCGGCGCGAGAGGCGCTACCGCGAGCTGCTCTCAGCGTCGCCGTTTTCCGACGTCGAGGAGATCGATGTCGTCGCCGAGCGCACCTGGACCGCCGACTCGCTGATCGGTCTCGCGTACTCGACGTCGGTTGCGTCGCCCGCTCGGGTCGGCGCGCAACAGCACGAGTTCGAGCGGCGCGTGCGTGAGACGTTCGGCGACGCCGAGTACCGCGACCGCGTGAGCGTCAGCGCTGTCCTAGGCCGCCGTGGCGACCATCGACTCGAGCCTTGAGCGGAGCCAGGGCAGCTCGTTCCGCTCGGCCTCCAGCACCTCGCCGTCGAACTGGATGACGATGCCGCCGCCCGGCGCCAGGTGGTCGGCGGCGGCGGCGAACAGCCGGCGGTAGTGGTCGAGCCCGTCACCGGTCGAGAAAACGGCCTTCGCAGGCTCGTCGTCGTAGCCCGGCGTCTCTGGGGTGAGGTAGGGCAGGTTCGCGACGATCAGGTCGAGATCGTGAGGGATCCCTTCGAGCAGGTCGCCGTGCACGAGGTGCACCTGGGCGCCGAGCCGCTCGGCGTTCTGGGACGCGAGCAGCAGCGCGTTGCCGCACGTGTCGCTCGCCCACACTTCGACCGTCGGCACGCGCAGTGCGAGCGTGATCGCGATCGCGCCGGAGCCCGTTCCGACGTCGGCGATCCGTGCAGGCCCGTCGCCGATCCGGTCGAGCGCTGCATCGACGAGATACTCGGTCGCGGGCCGCGGTGAAAAGACGCGGCCGGGATCGGTGAGGAAGGTCAGTCCGTGGAAGCGAGTGGTCATCTGTCCTAGTACAACGTAGCCAGATGAATTGGATTCCCTTCGTCCGCGATCGGCAAGCCCGCTTCGCCGAACAGCACGGCGAGCTGGACGAGCGGTCGCTCGTGCGGAAGGGGAACGTCGCGTACGCCGCCGGGCTCGGGCTGCTCATGACCGGTGACCCGGCCGCAGCCGAGTGGCTCGGCAGGGCGGCCGCGACCTGGCGCGAGAGCTGGCAGGGCGGGGAGTCGTGGGGGCGGCCGATCGGGGCGATCAAGGCCACGTTGCTCGCCGGCGATGAGGCGGGTGCCGAGGAGCACGCGCGCGGGGCGCTCGAAGCCGGCGCCGAGCGCTCGGAGTCACCTATTGGACGCTACGCGGCGGCTCTCGCGTTCCTCGTGCTCGCCCGCTGGGCGGACGCCCGGCACATGGCAGACTCGCTGCGCGAGCGCGACGATTTTCCGCACGACGTCGCCGACGCGCTCACGTACATCTCGGCGCACGACGTGGTCGGGTATGCGGAGGCGATCGAGTCGGTTGTCGAGAGCTTCGAGACGCGCGATGAGTACCTCGAGGACGCGCGCGTGGCCGATACCGCACTCGTGCTCGATCTGTTTGCGCGCCGGCGGGGCTTCGAGATCGACCTGCCGGAGTCGGAGGTGCTGCCCTGACCTGTGGTCGTCAGCGCCGACGTCGCGAACTAGTCGGTCTCGCCCTGCTCGATCGCCGGGTGGAACGCGAACGTCACCGTCTGCAGCGGCTCCGATTCGTCTTCCAAATCGGTGAGCTCTTCGACGAGACGGCGGAGCAGATCCCGAACGGTCTCCGGTGCGAGGCGCGTGTGCACCTGCGCGCTCCGGAACTGTCCCTGCGCCGCGTGTGTCTCGAAGCCCCGCTGTAGCTCGCGAAGCTGCGCGGCCTGGAGCTCGCTCGCTCCGCCGGCCGCGCGGATGTCGGTGCCGACCTTCAAGTGCTTCGCGACCGCGCGGTACGGCTTCTCGCGTCCGGCGGCCTCGGCGCGTTCGATCAGCCCGGCGCGATGGAGCATCCGCACGTGGAAGTGGAGGTGACCGGGATCGACTGCGAGCCGCGCCGCCAGCTCGCGGTTCGTCAGCGGCTCATCCGACTGCCCGAGCGCCTGCAGCACCTTGAGGCGCAGCGGGTGTCCAAGTGCCTTCAGTTGCTCCGGACGGTCGAGCTGGAGGACGTCGGCCGGGCTGGTGTAGGGCTGCGGCACGCTCATCACACGTCCAACTTATCCCCTGCGGCACGATCGAGGAAGACCTCGACTCGCGGCGCCCGCCGGGCCAGGCTGGCGGGCACGTCCAGACTGATATCACCGCCGAAGGCCCGCGCTACGGCATCCCCTTTGCCTGAGCCGCTGACGAGGAACACGACCCGCTTGGCCGACTGGATCGTCGGCACCGTGAAGGTGACGCGGTGGACCCAAGGCTCGAGGCCGGCGGGTCCATCGGTCGCGCGGCGGTCGGTCACCGCGAGCTGCGGCGAGCCGGGGAAGAGGGACGCCATGTGGCCGTCCGGGCCGAGGCCGAGCAGCAGGAAGTCGAGCGTGACCCCGGCGAGCGCCGCGTCGAGCTCCGCCGCCGCCTCGTCCGGCGGTGCCTCGCCGCGGATCCGGTGGGCTTGGGCGGGCGGCTTCTCCAGCAGGTCGAGCAGCGTCTCCTTGGCGAGCCGGTAGTTGGAGCGCTCGTCGTCGGGCGGGACGCACCGTTCGTCGCCCCACCAGAGCGTGACGTGGCTCCAGTCGGGCGCCAGCTCCGCGGCGTGTCGGTAGGCGCGGCCGGGCGTCGAGCCGCCGGTGAGGACGATCGACCCGCCGCGGCGGGCTTGCTCGGCGAGCAGCTCGCCGACCGCGGCTGCCGGGTCGTCGACGATGTGCAGGTCAGGCTGCAAGAGGCAAGGGTACGAGACCGCGGGCGTAGCCCGCGAGGAGGTACACGCTCGCGAGCCCCGACCATTCGCCGTACGGCGCCAACAGCTCGTCGCTTTCCTCGGCCTCGACCCAGCGGCCCCACAGCGCGGACGCGAGCTTCGCGAGCCCGAGGTCGCGGTAGAGGCCGAACTCGTACCGCCCCAGGCCTTCGACGCAGATCACACCGACCGACCACGGCCCGAGGCCGCGCTCGCGGGTCAGGCGCGCAACGATCTGCGCCGTCGGCACCGTCTTCAACCGTTCGAGCTCGAGCGCGCGGCACAGCCGGATCAGCGCGCCCGCGCGCCGTGCGCCGAGGCCGAGCCGCGCGAGCTGCACGGGGGAGTAGCGGGCGAAGTCGGCGCACGTCGGTGGTGCGTGCAGGCCGCCGAGCGCGGGAGTCGTTGCGCGCACGATCGTCCGCTCGATCTGACGCGCGCGGCTCGCCTGGATCAGCTGGCCGGCGACGGCGCGTAAAAGTGCCTGCGCAACCGTGCCGGTCCGCATCGGGCGCAGCCCGCGCAGCTGTTTGAGGCTCTCGCCGAGGAGCGGATCGCGCGCGAAGCGCTCGAGGAACTCGGAGTGGTCTTCGTCGAGCCCGAGCGCGAACCGCGCGTGGTCGACGCCGGCGTCGCTCTCGGCCGCGACAACGATCGTCCCGTCCGGCCGTTGCAGCGCGTGAACGCGTTCGAGCCGCTCGCCTGCCCGAATCGTGGCGCGGTAGGTGCCGGCGCTGACGACCCTGGTTGCGTCGCTCGCATGCCGGCCCGACAGGCGCAGCGAATACGGCCCCTTCGGGCGGAGCTCGGCGCGGACCACCACCCGAGTCTAGGGCTACGCTCAGCCGATGCTGCGCCGGGTCGCGTCGCAGGTGTCGCTGCGGAGCCGCGAGCGGAAGCTCCGCCTGTTTCTCGACCTGCTCGCGCCCGGGCCCGAGACGACGATCGTCGACGTGGGCGTGACCGACGCGCCGTTCGGCGGGTGCTCGAGCGACAACTTCTTCGAGGCGATGTACCCCTGGCCCGATCGGATCACCGCCGTCGGTCATACGGAGCTCGACCGCTTCGTCGCGGCATTTCCTCAGGTGCGGGCGGTTCGAGCAGACGGGCGCGACTTGCCGTTCGAGAACGACGCGTTCGACGTCGGCTTCTCGAACGCCGTCGTCGAGCACGTCGCGGGCGGGCGCGAAGGGCAGCGGCGGTTCGTGCAGGAACTCTGCCGCGTCGCGCGTCGCGTCTTCGTGACGACGCCGAATCGGTGGTTCCCGCTCGAGGTGCACACGCTGCTCCCGCTCGTGCACTGGCTTCCCGCCCCGGCTCGCGATCGCGTGATTCCGTTCGACGACGTGCTCGACCCGCTCGGCCCGAAAGCGTTCGCGTCGCTCTTCCCTTACGACGTGCGTGTACTGAATCGCGGCATGACGCTCGTCGCCGTCGGCCCCGCATGACGCTGCGCCGCCCCGTGTGGGCGCTGTATGCGCTCGTCGTCGGTCTTGCGCTCCACAACTTCGTGATGGCGATGCTCTGGCGGGCCGGGGTGCGTGGAGGCGCGCTGACCGCGATCTCCGCGTGGAAGGAAGTGCTGCTCCTCGTGGCGCTCGCTCTCGTTGTCGCCGAACGGCGTGCTCTCCCGTTCTCGCGGTCGTTCGCGCCCGATCTGCTCGCTCTTGCCTTCGCCGCGTTCGTCGTCGTGTACGCGCTCATCCCTCAATCGGTGCTCGACGGTGGCGCGACGCACAAGGGAATCGCCTACGCGCTGCGCCACGACTTGCTGATCGTCGGCGCGTACTTCCTCGGCCGCGGGCTTGACCTGACGGACAAGGAACGGTCGCGGCTCTGTCACATCGTGTTGGTGACGGCCGGTTTCGTCGCGGTCTTCGGCCTCGTCGACGTCTACGCGGTGTCGCTCGCGTGGTGGCGGCTGTCGGCCGGCTGGTTCCAGCACCAGCTGGGCTTGAACTACGGGCCAGGGTTGTCTCATCTGCCCGAGAACTTCGTCTACAACGCGGGCGAGAACGTCGTCTTCCGCCGGCTCACCTCGACGTTCCTGTCACCACTCGCGACGGCGTACCTGCTCGTCGTGGCGATGTTCTTCATCCCGCTGCGGCGGCGATGGGGGATGGCGCTCGGTGCGTTGCTCTTCGCGGCGATTCTCTGGACGCACACTCGTGCTGCGGTGATCGCGCTCGTCGCCGGCTTGATCGTGCTCGCGCTCGTCCGCCGTCGCGTGCAGCTTCTCGGATGGGCCGTGGTCGTCGTGGTGGTGGCGTTCGGGTTCGTGAAGGGGTACGACCACTTCGCACCGCGAACGCACTTCACCGCGGCCGAAAAGGTCGTGCAGGAACGGAACGGCTCGAACACACGCGACGTGTCACACGATCCGACGTCGCTGGGTGAGTCGTCGACGAGCGAGCACCTGGCGAGCCTTCGCGACGGCGCGAAGACGGTGCTGAAGCATCCGTGGGGATTCGGGCTCGGCAACTCGGGGGTGACCGCGATGCGGACCGACGTCAGCATCAAGGCCGGTGAGTCGACGTATACGGAGCTCGGAGTCGAGACCGGCCTCGTCGGCGGGCTCGTCTTTATCGCCTGGTCGCTCGTGCTGCTGCATGGAACGCTTCGTCGTTTCGCGTGGCTCGGCGCGGCGTTCGCCGCGGTGCTTGTGCTCGGGTTACAGACCGATGTAATCGGCGTGCCGTGGATCGCTGTCGTCGTGTGGGTGGCGGTCGGCGACGCCGTCTACCGCAGGCAGATCCAGAGCCCGCGGCCGATCAGCCCGTCGGCGTCGTAGTCGACGCGTAGGCCGGCTGCCGCGAACGCGGCTCGCATCTCGTCGTTCGTGAAGAGGTAGAGGTCGTGGTGCTCGACGAAGTGCTCGACACCCGTGGGCGTTGCAACGACGTAGTGCATCTCGGTCGTCGAGATGCGTTCGTCGCGGAGGCCGCTGACCGTGGCGCGCGCGAGGACGAGGTCAGGCTCTTCGTGCGTGAGCAGGTGCGGGCGGTTGACCATCCATCGCTCTGGCGTCAGCCACGGCTCGACGACCGCGACGCCGCCCGGGTTGAGATGTCGCGCGAACGTCTGCGCGGTCGCGGCCAGCCCGTCCGGGCCGCCGACGAACCCGATCGCGCTGAACAGGCAGGTGATCACGTCGAACTGCCGGCCGAGATCGAAGTCGCGCATGTCCGCGTGGTGGAACGGCACACCGGGTATGCGCGCTCGTGCGATGTCGAGCAGCCCGTCGTCGAGATCCGCTCCTTCGCACGTGAATCTTGTGTGCACGTGCTCGAGGTGCTTGCCCGTGCCGCAGGCGACGTCGAGCAGCGTCGTCGCATTCGGGCTCCGCTCGCGGACGATGCGCTCGATCGTCGCGGCTTCGCCGGCGTAGTCCTTGAATGAGTACTCCAGGTCGTAGAGCTCGGGGCGCGACGTGTACGGCAATGCACTCGAGAGTGTGACGATTCCGTGCCAATCGCAAATGGACAATTGCAGTGGCGCGCGCCGTTCGTACCGTTGGACGAATGCGTCTGCCGGTCGTCGAGATCGTCCTGTTCCTGGTCGCCGCGGCCGTCGTCGCGACCGCGCTTCCGCGCTGCTCCGGCGGCGGCTCCGGCCGCGCCGTCGTTCGGGCGAGCTGGCAGCTCACGCCCGGTGTGCTCAATCCCGCCGTCACGCAAGCGAACATCGCGTCGACGGTCTGCCGGCACGGCTGGACGCGAACCATTCGGCCGCCCGTCTCCTATACGAACGGCCTCAAGGCGAAGGGCCTACGCCAGTACCGGCTGCGCGGGCCTCCGTCTGCGTTCCAGGAGGACCATCTGATCAGCCTCGAGCTGGGTGGGGACCCGGTCGACCCGCGCAACCTGTGGCCGGAGCCGTACCCGCGCGCCGCTGCGGTCGACCAGATCGAGAACGACCTCAACCACCGCGTCTGCACCGGCTCGCTCTCGCTCGCCGACGCACAACGCACCGAGTCCGCTCTGAAGCACAGCGACGGCTAGGAGGCGCGCAACGCCTCGGTCATCCGGCGCAGGAGTTCGACTAGCCCACGGCGCTCGTCGGCGGACAACATCGCGGCCGCGGGTTCGAACGCCTGCGCTGCGCGCCGGAGCCGCTCCTCGAGCAGATCGCGTCCTCGCGGGCTCACCTCGATGCTGAGCGCACGGCGGTCGCTCGACTCGGGCGCGCGCGTGACGAGCCCCAGCGCCTCGAGCGTGTCCACCGATCGACTGGCTGTAGGCGTGCTCGTGCCCATGCGTCGGGCAAGGTCGTTCAACCGAAGTGGGCCCTCGTCGCCGAGCTCCACCAGCGCGATCCGCTGCGATGCCGTCATGGGCGGGCCGTCGTCGGCGCCGCCGACCCGCCGCGTCAGCTGGCGGATCAGATGGCCGAGCTCGCGGAGGAGCAGTTCGTCGTCGGGAGGGACTGCCATACAGGCAATGATTGCACAACGAAATAGTTGCGTCTTGTGTGCTATTGTCCGGAGGTGCCGAACGACCAGCCGCGTGTCCGCCTGATCTTCACCGCGCTTCTCTTCGTGCTGCTGCTCGCAGCACTCGACCAGACGATCGTGTCGACCGCGCTCCCGACGATCGTCGGCGACCTCGGCGGGATCTCCCATCTCTCGTGGGTCGTGACCGCGTACCTGCTGGCCGCGACGATCACCGGGCCGCTCTACGGCAAGCTCGGCGACCTCTACGGGCGGAAGCGGGTGCTGCAGTCGGCGATCGTCGTCTTCCTCATCGGGTCGGTTCTGTGCGGCCTCGCCCAGTCGATGGCGCAGCTGATCGCGTTCCGGGCGCTCCAGGGCCTCGGCGCCGGCGGTCTGATGGTCGTGACGCTCGCTGTCGTCGGCGACATCATCCCGCCCCGCGAGCGCGGGCGGTACCAGGGCTATTTCGGTGCGGTGTTCGGTATCGCGACGGTTGTTGGGCCGCTGCTCGGCGGCTTCTTCGTCGACAACCTCTCGTGGCGCTGGATCTTCTACGTCAACTTGCCGGTCGGCGCGGTCGCGCTCTCGATCATCGCGGCCGCGTTCCACACGCGCGAGGCGCAAACGCGGCACGCGATGGACTACCTCGGTGCCGTGCTGCTCGCGGTCGCGCTCGCGTCGGTCGTTCTCTTCACGAGCCTCGGCGGCACGACGTGGGCGTGGGGGTCGCCGCAGATCATCGCGTTGATCGTCGCGAGCATCGTGTTCTTGCCGCTGTTCGTCCTGGTCGAGTCGCGCGCGGCGGAACCGATCCTGCCGCTGTCGCTCTTCCGCAACCACACGTTCTCCGTCACGAGCGCCGTCGGCTTCATCGTCGGCTTCGCACTGTTCGGCGCGGTCACCTACCTGCCGCTCTACCTGCAGGTGACGAAGGGGTCGAGCCCGACCGAGTCGGGGCTCCAGCTCGTGCCGCTGATGGCGGGCCTCCTTGTCACGTCGATCCTGAGCGGGCAGGTGATCAGCAGGCTTGGCCGCTATCGCGTGTTCCCGATCGTGGGGACGGCGCTCGTGGCCGTCGCGATGTTCCTGCTCTCGCGGCTCGAGGTCGGCACGAGCATCTGGGTCGCGGCCGGCTTTGCGGTCGTGCTCGGCCTCGGCCTCGGCATGGTCATGCAGGTGCTCGTCCTCGCAGTGCAGAACGCGGTCGACCGATCCGTGATGGGCGTCGCGACGAGCGGCTCGACGATGTTCCGCCAGATCGGCGGCTCCATCGGAGTCGCCCTCTTCGGGACGATTTTCGCGAGCCGCGTGCACGTCGAGCTGACGCACCGCCTGCCGAGCGGCACGCGCGTCCCGAAGACGATCAACCCGCAGGGGATCAAGCACCTCCCGCCCCAGGCGCACGCCGCATACCAGGAGGCGTTCGCCGCTGCACTGCACCCGGTGTTCCTGACCGCGGCCGGCATCTCTGTGCTCGCGTTCGCGCTCACGTGGCTCCTGCGCGAGGTGCCGCTCACCGTCCGCGCCCAGCCCGGCGAGGTCATGACGCCGCCGGGTGATCCTGAGTCGGTCGCCGCGTAACAAATCGTTCCCCTCGCGCCATCTCCCTGATGAGGCGACCATGGAGGTGGAATGAGAACCGACGCCGAGCTCATACGTGCGGCGAGAAGCGATGCCGGAGCGTTTCGGGAGTTGTACGATCGCTACGCCGAGCAGGTGCACGGCTATCACCTGCGCCGTACGCGTGATGCGCACGCGGCGCACGATCTGACCGCGGAGACTTTCGCGCAGGCCTGGCTGGCACGTCGGCGGTTCCGTGATCGTGCCGGCGGCTCGGCCGGGCCGTGGCTCTTCGGGATCGCGAGGAACCTGCTCGCGCAATCGGTCCGCCGGCGGCGGATCGAGCTGAAAGCGTGTGAGCGGATCGGGGTGCTCGAGCGGCTCGACGAGCCGCGTGCGACCGCCGAGCCGGACGAGATCTGGCTCGAGGGCCTCGACGAGGCGATGGCCGAGCTCCCGGCGGGCGAGCGCGATGCAGTGGAGTTGCGGGTGCTCGACGGGCTGCCGTACGACGAGGTCGCGGCGGATCTCTCCACCTCCGAGGGCGCGGCGCGTGTGCGCGTCGCGCGCGGGCTCGGCCGCCTCAGGCACCGGCTCATCGGAGACGAACGGGAGGCAGTGTGATGGAACAGACGGAGACGCTTGACCGGCTGGGCGACGCCCTCGAGGCGGCGACGCAGCGCAACCTGGCGACCCACAAGGGGCCGCGCCGCGGAGTCATCGCTGCCGCGGTGGCAGCCGTAGTGCTCGTGCCGGCGGCGGCAGTCGCCGGCGCAAAGCTGATCTCGAACGACGATGTGGCGAAGAGCCTGCCCGCGGGCACACTCTCGCTCGCCGGGACCGACCCGACGTGCACCACCGTGAAAGACGGCGTCGAGTACCACTGCTCGCTGGCCACGGCGCCCGCTCCGGAGGTGTCCGACTGGAAAGGCACCGTCGAGCCGACGGTCGACAAGACGAAGCACGTCAACGGTGGGTGCCGCTCGCTGAACAGCGCGGGCACGGCCTGGGAGTGCTATCTCGGCCGCGCGGCGGTCGACCAGCAGATCATCGGCGCCGGGTTTCTCGGCGAGTTCTCCCCGAGCCCGGGCCAGGGCTAATCCCTCCTACGCGGCATGCAGGGTTGCCCTCATTCCGGACGAAGGGATGAGGGCAACCAGGCGACGACCGAAGGAGGTCAGCAATGCCCCGTAAGGCCACCGAGGCCGCCGCGACGACCAAGCCGGCAGCCAAGAAGGCGACAACCACGCGCCGCACCAAGAAGGCGACCGAGCCGATCGTGCTCACGTGGGAGCACGTCGCGACGCGTGCGTACTACATCCACCTCGAAGAGGGCGGAGATCCGAACGAAAACTGGCTGCGCGCCGAGCAAGAGCTCGTCGCGGTCTAGCACCGCGGCGTCCGTACCTACCTTTGGGCGGGGCGGCCATGTGCCGCCCCCGCCCGTTTCTCTGAGACTTCTTAGGTTGTTTCTTATGGATCTCTGAGGAACCGCAGCTTCGATTCGAAGTCGATGTTCTATTTGCGGTATCTGCGCAACGAGCTGGTCCGCCGGCGGACGCGCACGATCGTCACCGTTGTCGGCCTCGGTCTCGGGGTAGCGCTCGTCGTCGCGATCGCGAGTCTGTCGAAGGGGCTCGACCGCGCCCAGCACAAGACCCTCGACCCGCTCTCCGGCATCGGCACCGATCTGACCGTCACGCTCCAGCCGCAGCAGCAACAGGACCAGGGCTTCGGCGGCGGCTTCGGTCCGGGCGGTGGCGGTGGCAACCGCGACCTGATCCAGGCCAACCAGTCCGTCCTCACCGACCTGTCCAAGCTCGGCAAGCCGGGCACCCACTTCGTGCACGACTTCTTCTTGCCCGGAACGCAACTCACGTTTTCGCAAAGCGCGGCCGCGCAGATCGCAAAGCTCAACGGTGTCGCGAAGACGACGTCTGGCCTGACGCTCCTCGCCGAGCATCAGGAGGGAATCGTCCCGAAGATCGTCGCGACTCTGAAGACGCAGGCGAGGACGCAGACGATCACGAGGAACCTGCCGCGTCCGAGCGCGCAGGACTTCGCGAAGATGCAGGCTTGTCTCAAGAAAGCGGGCGTGACGCTCGGTGCGCCGCAGACCCAGCAGAGCGGAGGCGGCAACAACGGCTTCGGCGGCGGTGGCGTCACTCGCTCGGGCGGTGCGAATCGTGGGGCGTTCCAGAAGTGCCTGCCCGCATCGATGCGCCGCTTCCGCACGCGCGTGACGACACCGAGCCAGACGCTGAAGCAGGTGCTCAATCCGCCGCAGACGAACATCACGACGAGCGCGTACACGATCGGCGGCGTCGACCAGACGAGCCCGAACATGGGCGTCGTCACGACCGCGCAGCTCACGAAGGGCAAGTTCCTCTCGCCGGCCGGTGGCAAGGAAGCGCTCGTCGCAACGAGCTACGCCGCGAAGCATGCGCTGAAGGTCGGATCGAAGCTCGACCTGAACGGCAGCTCGTTCACGGTCGTCGGCCTCGTCAGCCCGCCGCTCGGTGGGCAGAGCGCCGACGTCTACCTGCCGCTGAAGCAGCTGCAGACGCTCGCGAGCGAGAAGAGTCTCGCAAATGTGATCCTTGTGCACGCGAACTCATCGAGTGACGTCGCGAAGGTGAAGCAGGAGATCCAGGCGGCGTTGCCGCAGGCGCAGGTTGCGAGCTCGAAGGATGTTGCGGATACGATCAGCGGCTCGCTCGTCGACGCGTCGAATCTCTCGCACGATCTCGGGCTCGCACTCTCGATCATCGCCGCCGTCGCCGCCTTCCTGCTTGCCGCGCTGCTTGCGTTGTCCTCGGTCGGTAAGCGCGTCCGAGAGCTCGGCACGCTCAAGGCCCTGGGGTGGACGCAGCGGATGGTCGTCCGCCAGATCGCCGGCGAGTCGCTCGCAACGGGGATCCTCGGCGGCCTCGTCGGCATCGGGATCGGTGTGCTCGTGGCGGTCCTCATCGATGCGTTCGGCCCGTCGCTGTCGGCGAGCTCGTCCACCGGAAGCAGCGACCTCTTTAACACGGGTGTCAGCACCGTTCGGACCGCGACACACAACGTGTCGCTGACTGCGCCGGTGGGGATAACCGTCCTCGCGGTCGGTTTTGGGTTGGCTCTTCTTGGGGGGTTGATCGCGGGGACGGCCGGTGCACTCCGGGCCGCGCGGCTTCGGCCGGCCGATGCGTTGAGGCAGGTCGAGTAATGAGCCTGTACGAGCTGAGCGGTGTTGCGCGCTACTTCCATCGTGGGCCGACAACTGTGCGTGCGCTCGACGACGTGAGTCTTGAGATCGAGCCCGGCGAGTTCGTCGCGCTCGAGGGCCCGAGTGGCTCGGGCAAGACGACGCTGCTACAGATTCTTGGCGCGCTCGATCGCCCGAGCGCGGGGACGGTGATGTTCGACGGGCGCGATCTCGTCAAGCAGCCCGACTCGGCACTTGCCGACCTGCGGCTGCGGTCGTTCGGCTTTGTCTTCCAGCAGTTCAACCTGATCCCGACGCTCACCGCCCTGGAGAACGTCGAGGCCAAGCTCGCTCCGGTAGGGGGGACGCGAGAACGCGCGCTCGAGCTGCTCGCCGAGGTTGGGCTCGCCGAGCGCGCGGACCATTTGCCTGCGCATCTGTCGGGCGGGGAGCAGCAGCGCGTCGGGATCGCGCGCGCTCTCTCGGTCGAGCCGCGGGTCGTGCTCGCGGACGAGCCGACGGGCAACCTCGACTCGGCGACCGGCGGCGAGATCATCGACCTGCTCGCGAACCTCGCGGCCGAGCATGGATCCACCGTGATCGTGGCCACTCACGACGCGAGCCTGGCCGCCCGCGCGCCGCGACGCGTGACGATGCGCGACGGGAAGCTTGCCGGCGTAGTCCGCGCCGTTCCGGCTTAACAACGTTCGCCTACGCTATAGGCATGCGTGCCCGCGTCTGGCTCCCCGTCGTCGCCCTCTTCGCGGCTTCGGTGTGGTGCCTCGTCCTGGTCGCGGCGCGGCGGCATGCGTACGGGCCGAGCGGCCTTCGCTACCTGGTTTGGAACCTCGGTCTCGCGTGGTTGCCGCTCGTGTTCGCGCTCCTTCTCTACGTCGCGTTCCGTCGCCGGCATACGGCGGCGGAGCTGGTCGCGCTCGGAGTCGCGTGGCTCGTCTTCCTGCCGAACGCGCCGTATGTCCTGACGGACTTCGTTCATCTCGGCCGCCAGCACCGGCTGGTCGACTCGCTGATCCTCGCGTCGTTCGCGTTCACCGCGCTCGGGCTCGGCTTCGCGTCGCTGCTCCTCGTCCAGATCGTCGTCACGCGCAAAGCAGGCGCGCCGGTCGGCTGGTTCGTCGTGCTCTCCGCTCTGTTCCTCTCGAGCATCGGCGTGTACCTCGGGCGCGTTCACCGGTTCAACAGCTGGGACGTGATCACCCGGCCGCGGCTCGTTGCGTGGACGATGGTGCAGGCCCTCGCTGACCCGTTCGCCCATCTGCACATCCTGTTCTTCGTCGCCGCCGGCGGTGGCTTCCTGGCACTCGCGTATGTCGCGCTCTACGGGGTCGCCGACCTCGTCGCCGCGCTGGGCCGGGACGATCGGTAGCCGCTGCTACTGTCGAATCGACAGTGGCCAAGCCGGTCGTCGAGCTCGAATCCGTCGTAATCCGGTTCGCCGGGGACTCCGGCGACGGCATGCAGCTGACCGGAGGGCGTTTCACCTCCGAGACCGCGCTGTCGGGCAACGACCTCGCGACATTCCCCGATTTCCCGGCCGAGATCCGTGCACCGGCGGGCTCGCTTCCCGGCGTGTCGGGCTTCCAGCTCCACTTCGCTGACCACGACATCCTGACGCCGGGGGACCGACCTGACGTGCTCGTGGCGATGAACCCGGCGGCGCTGAAGACGAACCTCGGCGACCTGCCGAAGGGCGCGACGCTGATTCTCGACACCGACGCGTTTACCGACCGCAACCTGAAGAAGGCCGCCTACGAGACGAACCCGCTCGAGGATGGCTCCCTCGTCGACTACCAGCTGCACGCGGTCCCGCTGACAACGCTGACGGTCGGTGCGCTGAAAGACATCGAAGGCGTCACGGCGCGCGAGGCGGAGCGCGCCAAGAACATGTTCGCGCTCGGGTTGATGTCGTGGCTTTACGGTCGTGAGACCGAGTCGACGACGTCGTTCATCTCGAAAAAGTTCGCGAAGCGGCCCGAGATCGCCGAGGCAAACCTAAAGGCGTTCAACACCGGCTACGCCTTCGGCGAGACGTCCGAGGCGTTCGCGGTGCAGTACGAGGTGAAGCCCGCCAAGCTGCCGCCGGGGCAGTACCGCCAGATCACGGGCAACGGCGCGCTGTCGTACGGGCTGATCGCTGCGTCGAAGCTCGCGGGTCTCGACCTGTTCCTCGGCGCGTACCCGATCACCCCGGCATCGTCGATCCTCGAGGAGCTTGCGCGTCACAAGGCGTTCGGCGTGCGCACGTTCCAGGCGGAGGACGAGATCGCAGCAGTCGGCGCCGCGCTCGGCGCGTCGTTCGGCGGAGCGCTCGGCGTGACCACATCGGCCGGCCCCGGCGTGGTGCTGAAGTCGGAGACCGTCGGGCTCGCCGTGACGCTCGAGTTGCCGCTCGTGATCATCGATGTGCAGCGCGCGGGGCCTTCGACCGGCATGCCGACGAAGCCCGAGCAGGCCGATCTGTTGATGGTGCTGTTCGGCCGAAACGGCGAGTCGCCCGTGCCGGTGCTCGCGGCATCGACTCCGGGCGGCTGCTTCTACGACGCAATCGAGGCGGCGCGTGTTGCACTGACGTACCGCACGCCGGTGTATCTGTTGTCGGATGCGTACCTCGCGAACGGCACGGAGCCGTGGCTGATTCCGGACATCGGTGCGCTCGAGCCGATCCATGTCGAGTTCGCGCAGGCGGACGGCGAGGAGTTCCTGCCGTACAAGCGGGATCCGGCGACGCTCGCGCGGCCGTGGGCGATCCCCGGCACGCCGGGTCTCGAGCATCGCATCGGCGGCCTCGAGAAGAAGAACGAGACAGGAAACGTCGCGTACGACCCGGAGAACCACGACCTGATGACGCAGCTGCGTGCGCAGAAGGTCGCGGGCATCGCGGTTCCCGACCAGCCGGTCGACCATCAGGAGGGTGCGGATGTGCTCGTGCTCTCGTGGGGCGGGACGTACGGGCCGGTGCACGCGGGCGTTCGCCGGGTGCGCGCGGCCGGCGGGAAGGTCGCGCACTCGCATCTGCGCTGGCTGAGCCCGTTCCCGGCGAACCTCGGCGACGTGCTGCGGAGCTACGACAAGGTGCTCGTACCGGAGATGAACTCGGGCCAGCTGCTGCAGCTCGTTCGTGCGCGCTATCTCGTCGATGCAGTCGGCTACAACCGCGTGACGGGCAAGCCGTTCAAGGCGGGCGAGATCGCGGACGCGATCCAGACCGTGGGGGTGAGCGGTGGCGGCTGAGCCGAAGCTGACGTTGAAGGAGTTCAAGTCGGATCAGGAGGTCCGCTGGTGCCCGGGCTGCGGCGACTACGCGATCCTTGCCGCGGTGCAGGCGTTCATGCCGGAGCTCGGCATCCCGCGCGAGAACATCGTCTTCATCTCGGGCATCGGCTGTGCTGCGCGCTTCCCGTACTACATGCAGACGTATGGCATGCACTCGATCCACGGCCGTGCGCCGGCGATCGCGACGGGCCTCGCCATGTCGCGCCCTGATCTCTCGGTGTGGGTGGTGACCGGTGACGGCGACGCGCTGTCGATCGGCGGCAACCACCTGATCCACGCGCTGCGTCGCAACGTCAACGTGAAGATCCTGATGTTCAACAACCGGATCTACGGGCTGACGAAGGGGCAGTACTCGCCGACGAGCGGCCAGGGCAAGGTGACGGGCTCGACGCCGATGGGGAGCGTCGACTATCCGTTCAACCCGCTCGCGCTGGCGCTCGGCGCGGGGGCGACGTTCGTCGCACGGGCGCTCGACATCGACAAGCCGGGCCTGACGACTGTCCTGCGTCGCGCCGCTGCGCACGAGGGAACTGCGTTCGTCGAGGTCTTCCAGAACTGCAACATCTACAACGACGGCGAGTTCGACTACGTCCGTGAGGACAAGGAGGCGCGGACGTACCTCGAGCACGGGTCCGAGTTCGGTTCGACAGGGATCACGCACGACGAGAGGGACTTCGCAACGGCGTTCGCGCTCGCGCAGCTGACGTGGGAGAAAGACGGCGCGATCCCACTCGGCGTCTTCCGCGACGTGCAGCGGGACTCGTACGACGAGCTCGTCCAGGCGCAGCTCGCGAACGCACGCAGTTCGGCAGGTCAGCGTGATGGGGATCTGCAGTCGCTCGTGTCTTCGGGCGATACCTGGACGATCAGCTGACCGTCTATCAGGTCTACCTCCGCTCGTTCGGTGGTGTTCGCGCGCATCTCGCGCACCTGGCATTACTCGGCGTCGACGTGCTCTGGCTGAGCCCGGTCCACCCGAGCCCGAACGTCGACTGGGGTTACGACGTCGCCGATTACCGCGACGTCCACACCGACTACGGCACGCTCGCCGACTACGACGCACTGGTCGCCGAGGCACGCGCACACGGGATCGACGTCTGGCTCGACCTCGTCCCGAACCACACCTCCGACAAGCACACGTGGTTCACCGAGCGGCCGGAGTATTACGTCTGGTCGGACGAGGTGCCGAACGATTGGACGTCGGTCTTCACCGGTGGCTCCGCGTGGGAGTACGACGCCGACCGGAAGCGCTACTACCTCCACCAGTTCGCGCCGCAGCAGCCGGACCTCGACTGGTGGAACCCGGACGTCCGCGACGAGTTCGACGACATCTTGCGCTTTTGGTTCGACCGCGGCGTGCGCGGGCTGCGGATCGATGTCGCGCATGGGATCATCAAGGATCGCGAGCTCCGGGACGGCGACGCATACCTGCGGATGCGACCGGAGGTGCACGATGTCTTCGCGCGCTGGCAGCAGATCGCGGCGGACTACGACCCGAAGCCGGTGCTGATGGGGGAGACGTACGTCAAGCTCGACGAGCTCGCGCCGTACTGGCAGCACCTCGACCTCGCGCAGAACTTCCCGTTCCAGAACGCCGAGTTCGCCCTCTCGGAACTGCGTCCGATCGTCGAATGGACGATGGGGAACCTGCCGAGCAGCCGTCAGGCGTGTTGGTTCGCGTCCAACCACGACCACTCGCGCATGGCGACGCGCTGGGCGCATGGGAACGTCGACAAGCACAAGGCCGCACTGTTCCTTCTGCTGACGCTGCCCGGCACCGCGATCCTCTACCAGGGCGACGAGATCGGGCTCCAGGACGGCGCCGTCCCCGACGACCGGATTCTCGACCTCGCGACGCCGTCCCGCGACTACGAACGCACCCCGATGCCGTGGACGCGCGACGGCCGCGAGTGGCAGGACCCATGGCTGCCGCTCTCCGACACCTCACGCAACGTCGAGGATCAGGAGAACGATCCGAGCTCGATCCTCAACTGGACGCGCGACCTGATCCGCGAACGTAAGGCGTTCAGCGACGACGCATACGAGACGGACGGGCGCACCAACCCGTGGGTCTGGGCGTACCGCCGCGGCGACAAGACGTGCGTGATCAACATGACCGGCGCGCGACGGCTTTGGGAGGGGCGCGTCCTGCTTCCCTGGGAGTGCCTGATCCTCTAGCGCGGCGGGTGACCGAACTCGCGCATCAGCTGGTCGAAGCGCTCCCACTCGAGCTGCCACGTCCGCTTCGCCTTGCCCGGCTTCCAGTCGATCGAGCCTCGACTGACCTTCAGCTGCCCGAGGCGCTCGCCGTCCTGGTCGACGATCACCTTGATGTCGACGTTCCCGACAGGCAGCTCGTGGTCGATCTTCAGCCCAACTGAGTGCGCCACGAAGCGAGTATCTCAGCCGAGCCTGACGGTTCCGTCGTCGCGCAGCGTCCAGTGCGGGTTGTGTGCGACCTCCCAGGGATGACCCTCGGGATCGACGAACACACCCGAGTACCCGCCCCAGAACGTCTCACCCGGCTCGCGCGTGATGCCGGCACCGGCGGCTCGCGCGTCAGCGATAACGGATTCGACTTCAGAAGGCGAGGCAACGTTGTAGGCGAGCGTCACGCCGCCCCAGCCGCCGCCGTCCTGCACGCCCGAGTCCTCCGCCAGCGACTCGCGCGACCAGAGTGAGACGATCAGGCCGCCCGTGTCGAAGAAGACGACGTCGTCGTCTGCGCCGGCTCCGGTTCGCCAGCCGAGTGCTTCGTAGAACGCCCGAGCACGCGCGAGATTCGAGACTCCGAGGGTGACGAGGCTGACGCGGATGCCTCAATCCTAAGGGCGATTCCGGCCGCCCTCGCGTCTGCCGCGAGGCGCTGGTGCACGAGCTCGCGTACGCGCGGATCGACGGCCTCCACCTCGATCGTGTCCACGACCAGGTAGCCCGCGCCGAGCCGCTCGCCGTCGCGCCAGGCGGTGTAGCCCGCGTCCATCATCGGCCGGAGAATCACGCCGTCGATCCATTCGCTGTGCATGCGCCAAGCGTGCCTGCGGCCCATGGCCCTGCGCGTCGTCCGCAAGGGCCATCTTTGCAAGATGGCCCGATGAGGCCATTACGCTGTATGGCCATGGAGCAGGAGATCCGGTACCTCGACTTTGACGGTCGCCGGCTCGCGTATTCGACCTACGGCGAAGGGCCGCCGCTCCTCGTCGGCCCTCGCTGGGTCTCGCACCTCGAGGAGGAGTGGGCGGACGTCGACCAGCGCCCGTTCTACCTCGAGCTCGCCCGCACCCATCAGGTCGTCCGCTTCGACCGGCTCGGTTGCGGGCTCAGCGACCGCGTGCTCGAGCCGCGCCCGTCGGTCGAGTCCGAGAGCCGTCAGCTCGAGGCCGTGATCGACGCGGTCGGCGGTCGAGCAGCGATCTTCGCGTCGTCGTGCTGCTGCCTCGCGGCGTCGCAGCTCGCGATGCGCGACCCACTGAAGGTCGAGCGGATCGTCTTCTTCGGCGCCTACGCGAGCCGGAACGACATTCCCGAAGCGATGCGCGTCTCGCTCGTGCAGTTCACACGGATCAACTGGGGGCTCGCCGCGCAGATGTTCGCGAGCCTCTTCGATCCGCACGCAGGCGGGGACGAGATCCAGAAGTACACACGCATGCAGCGCAAGGCCGCGACCGCAGAGGCTGCGTCGATCTTCCTCGAGCTCGACCTCACCGCGGATCTCCGCGACGTTGCGGCCCAGGTCGCGGTGCCGGCGCTCGTCGTCCACCGCCGCGGCGATCGGACCGTCCCGATCGCGCGCGGGCGCGAGCTCGCTTCGCTGCTGCCGAACGCACGGTTCGTGCCGCTCTCGGGCGACGCGCACGTGCCGTGGAAGGACGATCAGCGCGAGCTGTTCCGCGCGCTCGCCGGCTTCCTCCACGACTCGCCGCCGCAGGAGGTCGAGGCTGGGTCACCGCTCACCTCACGGGAGACCGAGGTTCTGCGCCTCGTTGCGACCGGCATGTCGAACCGCGAGATCGCCTCGACGCTCGTGCTCAGCCAACACACCGTTCATCGTCACGTCTCGAACATCCTTCGCAAGCTCGCGCAGTCGACGCGCGTCGGTGCGGCGACGCACGCGACGCGCTTCGGATTCATCTAACGGACAGCCACTCGGCGATACGCCGGCCGACGACCTCGCCCCGGTCCTCCTGCAAGAAGTGGCCGGCGCCCTCGACCGGGGGGTCGAGCTCCGCGTTCGGGAGGAGGTCGGCCATCTTCTCCGCCGCGTGCCTCGAGAAGATCGGGTCGCTGTCGCTGAACAACACGAGCACCGGCTGCTCGAACGAGCGAAGGCGTTTGCGCACGTCGAGCATCGCGGGAGCTGACGGATGGCTCGACGACGTCGCGACGAGATCGGGGAAACGAACGACGCCCATCCGTGACTCGGGCACGGGGAACGGCGCGTCGTATGCGGCGATCACGTGGTCGGTCACCGGCTGTATCAACGCTCCCCGGACAAGCCGGCCGGCTTCGATGTCGGACCCGGCGGCGCGCATCATCGCCTGGAAGCGGAGCCAGGTCGCGTTCGGCGCCCGCGCGCCGATGCCGGTGTTCAGGACGACGAGCCGCGCGACGCGCTCGGGCCGGCGGACGCAGAGCCCGAAGCCGATCGGGCCGCCCCAGTCCTGCACGACGACCGTCAGATCGTGGAGGTCGAGCTCCGCCACGAACCGCTCGATCGAGCTGACGTGCGCTTCGTACGAGTACCAACTCGGCGCCGTCGGCTTGTCCGAGCGCCCGAAGCCAAAGTAGTCGGGCGCGATGCACCGAGCGCGCTCGGCGAGCTCATTGATCACCTTTCGGTAGAGGAACGACCACGTCGGCTCGCCGTGCAGCAGCAGCACAGGGTCGCCCTCACCAACGTCGACGTAGTGCATTCGCAGCCCGTCGTGGTCGGCGTAGCGCGGCTCGAACTCCCACCCGGGGAGGTCTTCGAACCGCGAGTCCGGCGTGCGGTAGACGTCGATTCGGATCCTCCTTCCGGACGACTGCGGATCGTCAGTGCGGCCGATGATCGAACGTCGCCGCGTGCCTAGCCTCTCATGCATGAGAGGAGGTGCAATGCCCACCTACGCAATCCATCACTACGCCGCGCTCGCGCCGAAGGAAACTCCGCGCCCGAAGAGCGCCCGGCGGATCGCGATGAGCGTCCGCAAGGCGTCCGTCGTCCAGCGTCGCACGCGGCGAGCCGCGTAATGACGCAGCTCGGGACCTTGGAGCGGGAGGCATCGCGCCTCCCGCTCGATCCCTAGGGGTCGTCGATTTCGAGGATGACGCGCTCTGCAGGCCGCCACGGCAGCTCGCGCTCGACGTACGACCGCACGGCCTCGTCGATTCCGACGTCCTTGCGCGCCCGCTCCGACAGGAACCACCGGTGCTCGAGCACCTGATGGAACACCTCCGCCGCCGGCAGGGCGGCCCACAGCTCCTCGGGCACCGCGGCGACTGTCGGCTCGAACACCTCTTGCCGCCAACGGGACGCTGCGACCGTCTCAGGGATCGTCCGCTTCTCGCTCCGTTCGAGCGCTTCGCGGAAACGAGCGATGTCGTTCAGCATGCGCCGCGCCTGGGTCTCCTGCGCGTCGAGGCCGGTGAGCCGGAGCAGCCGGTGCCGGTGGTGGCCCGGCTCGACGACGTGCGGATCCAGCCGGAGCCGGTAGCCGCTCGGCGTCGCCTCCAACTGGATCTCCTCGACGTCGAAGCCGAGCTCGTTCAAGCGGCGAAGTCGTTCGTCGAGCTTGAACCGCTCGTCGGGCCCGAACGTCTCCTCGCGCGTGAGCTCGTGCCAGAGCGCGGTGTACCGCTTGAGAACCTCCTCGCCCGTCTCGTCGGGATCGAGGTTGGCCGGCAGTCCGACCTCCGCGTCGACGTCGAGCAGCTCGCCGACGATGTTCGTCTGCGCGATGTCGAGGTCGTACGCGCGCTGACCGTCGGACAGCTGCCCGTGCAGCTCGCCCGTCTCCGCGTCGACCAGGTATGCGGAAAGCGCACCGGCGTCGCGGCGAAACAGCGCGTTCGAGAGCGAGCAATCGCCCCAGAAGAAGCCGCGAATGTGCAGCCGCGCGAGCAGCTCGGCAAGCGCGTTCAGGAGATGCGTCCGTAAGTCGGGGATCGCCGCGCCGGAAAAGAGCGCGCGGTAGGGGAGGGAGTACTCGAGGTGCCGGGTGATCAGGATCGCGTCGAGGTCGCCGCCGCGCGCAGTCACGATCCCGACCGCTTCGACCACCGGCAGCTCCTGCCCTTCGAGCCTTCGCAGCAGCGTCCACTCGCGGCGTGCAGGCCGCTCCGGCAGCTCTTTCAGCGCGTAGAGGACGCCGTCGTACTCGACGAACCGCACGACGTGCCGGCTGATCCCGCGGATCAGGTTGACGAACCGCGGCGAGTCCCAGTCCTCGAGCGGCTCGTTCCACGGCAGGTCGAGGAAGCTCGGATGTCCCGTGCGCACGACGAGCTGGAACTGTGTGGCCATCAGCGCGTGACGACGCCGAGATCGAGCGCCTGCACGCCGCCCGGGCTCGCAACGACGGTGTTGTGGTGCACGTGCGCCTCGGCATAGAAGTACGACTCGATCGCGATCCCTTGTCGGCTCGGGTCCTGGTTACCGTCGACCAGCGCACCCGTGATTGTGTTGTGGGAGATCTCGCAGACGCTGTGATCCATGCACAGGATCGCAATGCCGCGCGCGCTTTCGACGCGGTTGCCGCGGGCGGTGTCCATCGACATCTCGGACAGCGAGATGCCGTGGAGCGTCGTCCCGACGACATCGTTGTCGACCACGTCGACCATCGACGAGTGCGTTGTGATCCCTTCGCGCACCCCGACGATGCGGCACTTCTGCACCATGCTCATCGGTCGGCCCATCGAGTACGTGATGAGGATCCCGTTCGCGAGCGGCGATGCCGGCGCCGAGACGGAACAGCGATGCACCATCAAGCTGGAGTCCAGTGCGTGCACCGCGTCCATCTTGAAGTCGAGCAGGCGAACCCGGTCGAGCATGACGTGCTGTGCGTGCGCGATGTCGACGCCGTACTCGCCTCCGACGATCGTCACGTTCTTCAGCGTTACGTGGTCGGAGCGGATCACCACACCGCCGCGAACAACTCCCCCCACGAGCGTCTGCGCGTGTGTGATCACGAGCGGGCCCTGCACGACGCCGTGCAGATGAACGGTCGGCGGGATCACTGCCACCGCGCCGGCGATCGAGGCGAACGTGACCGCGGCGACGGCGGTCGCGACGATCGCACCGAGCCGGCCGAGCTCCCCGCCGGACTGGGCGTACTCCAGCCGCAGCCTCGGGAAGAGCCCATGCCCACAGACCTGGGCGGTCACCCAGCCGAGCGCGAACAGGTCGAAGGCCCGCCAGGTCAGCGGCATGCGCGTTGCGAGCACGATCAGGCCGAGCTCGCCCGCACCGAGCGGCAGCGCGAGCCACCCGGGCTGATAGTCGATGAGCTTGTCGTACACGCACACGTCGAGCGCCAGTCCGAAGAGCAGCATCAGCCCGACCAGCTCGAGCGCCCACCAGCGATGGATCGCGAGGGCGACGATCAGCGGAGGCAACGTCGCGACGAGGCGCGACTGCACTCGTCCTATCAGCGTGTACGACATACGCGGCTCGAGAAGGCACGTGCAGCGTACTTCGCCCCGGCGATCGTGTCTGCCGCCGGGAACGCCCATTGGCCTGCGGCGCCTGCGACCGACAGCGTGCGGTGCTCGTCCGTCAGGCGGGGAACGGTGGAGTCCGGCGCCAGCACGATGAAGCGGTCTCTCGTCGCCAGGTCGTGTGTCGCGACCAGGTCGGCGAGCAGCGCGTCCTCCGCGAAGCCCTTTCGGAAGCCCGTCGCGGCAATCACCTGGTAGCCGGGCGGCGGTTCGTCGACGACGCGCACCTCGAAATCCCATTCGCGGCTCCGCGGGTACGAAGGCCGGCCGAGGTCGTGCAGCAGGCTGACCCGCGCGTCGTCCCCGAGCCGGTGGTACGGCGCCAGGCCGCGCTTGGAGAACAGGACTCGCGGCACGTTCAGCGGCCGCCTGAGCGGCTCGCGCCGTCGGATCGACACGATGTCCGACCCCGCCGCGCGCGCGTTCCGCCACTCGGTCGCCGCAGCCATCCCGGCGCCGATCACGGCGACCTGTGGCGCGTAGTCGTGCGGCTCGTAGGCATGCACCGTGCCGGGGAGACGCATGAGCCCGGGGTGGCCCAGAGCGAGCAGCACGTGAGGAAACGTTCCCTCGCCGTCGATTGCGAATCCGGCGCCGCTCGCGCGGATGTTCGCAACGCGCCGCTCGACGAAGCTCGCGTCCCAGCCCGACTCCTCGCGCACCGCGGCTGCGTGGCGAAGGAAGAGCTCGATCGGCGGCCGGTAGCGATTCGTCACCGTCCAGAGCAGGGCGGGCAGCCAGTGGTCGTACTGGACGAGACCGGGAAACGCTGCAGCCGCGAGATGACCGTCCGACTCGGAGCGCATGCGCTGCTGGCGGATCGACGATGCCCGGATGCGCCAGACCGTCGTCGGGTCGGCGTGCGTGCCGAACACCGCGATCTCGTCGGCAGGCACGCCGCGGTGGCGGAGCGTGGCGTATGACGTGAGCGCGGCGAGGCCGCTACCGACGATCGCGCAGCGCATGCATCTACTTGACGCTTCCCGCCAGCAGTCCCTGCACGAAGTACCGCTGGAACGCGAAGAAGACCGCCAGTGGAATGACGAGCGAGATGAACGATGCGGGTGCGATCACGTCGATCGACGTCCCGAACTCGCGGAGCTGCCCGAAGATCCAGACCGTGATGGGCTGTGTGTTCTGGCCGAACGTCAGGGCGACGATCAGGTCGTTCCACGTCCAGAGGAACTGGAAGATCGCGAGCGAGGCGATCGCCGGCAGACCGAGCGGCAGGATCAGGCGCAGGAAGATTCGCGCCTCGGACGCGCCGTCGATCCGCGCCGATTCGAGAATGTCTTTCGGTAGCCCGACGAAGAAGTTCCGCAAGAGGAAGATCGCGAACGGCAGTCCGAACGCTGCGTGGAACAGGATGATCCCGAACACCGTGTCGAACAGGCCAAACGTGTCGTACAGCTTGAACATCGGGATCAGCGCCATCTGGATCGGCACCACGAGCAATGCGATGTTCGCGAGGAAGAGCCAATCACGGCCCGGGAACTCGAGCCACGCGAGCGCGTAGCCGGCGAGGGAGCCGAGCACGACGACGAGCAGCGTGTTACCGACCGCAATGTAGGCGGTCGTCTTCAGCGCGGTGAGCAGGCCGTGGTTGTGGAACATCGCGTCGTAGTTCGACCACGTCGCGAGGCTCGGCTTCGAGAAGACCTTCCACCAACCACCGGAGGCCAGTTCGGACTGCGGGAGGATCGACGTGATGAACAATCCGAGCGTCGGCACGAGCCAGAGCAGGCCGAGACCGGCGAGCACGAGGTGCACCGGCGCTTTGGCGACGAAGCGCAGGATCCGCGCAGCTGTCGTGTCGCTCGGGGCCTGGATGACGACTGGCGCTGCTGCCACGGCTCAGACCTCCCTCTTGAAGCGTCGGACGTTCAGGGCGAGCACCGGGATCACGAGCAGGAACAGGAACACCGCGATTGCCGAACCGGTGCCGAAGTCGTTCACGCCGCCGAACGCGGTGCGCCACATCGCGAGCGCGATCACGTTCGCGTTCGACTGCGTCGACTCGGGCGCGAGCGCGAGCACGATGTCGAACACCTTCAGGACGTTGATGATCATCGTGACGAACACGACGCTCAGCACCGGCGCGAGCAGCGGCACGGTGACGCGTCGGAACGTCTGCCATTCGGTCGCACCGTCGGTGCGCGCGGCTTCGAGGACGTCTCGAGGCATCGAGGAGAGGCCGGCCGCGATCACGACCATCGCGAACCCGGCCCAGATCCAGATGTACGCGATCAACAGCGCGGGTGTGATCAGCGACGGCCCGAGCCAGGCGTAGCCGCCGAACGGCTTCGCGAACGTCGCCGCCCCGACTCCGGTCTGGTACGTCCCGGGTGAAAGGCCGCTGAAGCTGAAGCTTCCGTCCGCGTCAGAGGTCGTCTTCTTGACCGTCTTTCCGTTCTGCTCGAGGTCGATCGTGACGCCGGGCAGCCCTTGCTCGCCGGTCTCGACCTTGCCGGGGACTCCGCCGCCCGGCTTGAAGTCGCGCCACACGGTGCCGACGATGTCGCCGCTCTTCGTGGGTGGCGTCACCGCTTGCTTCGCACCCGACGGAACGTCGGCCGGCGGGATCGCGGTGAGCCCGATGAGTGCGACTCCACCTGGGTGAAGCGGCGTCTTCAGGATCAGCCCGCCGCCCTTCGACACCGTGTTCGACGTCGACGGCAGCGCGCTCGAGAGAACGCCGGCGGGCGAGAACGCACCTTTCACGGACTTCGTCAGCGCGTTGACTGCGCCGACGTCCGGATCCTGCTGGTACATGATCCGCCACGTCACGCCGGTGGCGAACGCGGAGATTGCCATCGGTAGGAAGACGACGGTCTTGAACGCGACCGACCACCGGACTCGCTCGGTCAGCACAGCGAAGATCAGGCCAACCGCGGTGACGAACGCGGGTACAACGAGCACCCAGATTGCGTTGTTCTTGATCGCGGTGACGAGCGTGTGGGTCGTGAAGAGGTGCTTGTAGTTCGAGATGCCGACCCACGTGCCGAAATAGCCCTGCTGGCCGAAGAAGCTCCTGATGATCGTGTAGACGGCCGGATAGATGATCCAGACCGTCAGGACGAACGCGGCCGGGAGGAGGAACAGCGCACCGGTCAGGTAGCGGCTGAGCCGCCCGCTTGCGGTGTCGGGGGGTGGAGCCGCCGCCAGGGGCGGCTCCACCGCGATTCCCCCTTCACTCAAAGTGCTACTTGCCCTTCTTGTATGCCGCTGCGGCGGCCTTCTCGAGGGACGACTGCGTCCCGCTGATGTTCTTCGGGCTCTTCAAGAACGACTGGAAGATGCCCCACTCGCCCTGGCCCGTGGTCGAGCCGAACGACGCCGGCTGCTCGTCCGACATGTCGAACACCACGGACTTCGCGGTTCCGAGCGGAGCCTCGGTCGCGCGGGTGATCGCATCCGGATAGATGCTTGCCGGGACGTGCTTGTTGCCCGTCCCGAACCCGCCGAGCTTCGCCCACGCCTCGGCCGCCGGAGCGGTCGCGAGGAAGTTCACGAACGCACGGATCGCCGGCGTGTCCTTGAACGTCACGAGCAGGTCGCCGCCGATCTCGACTGCGCCGGCGTCCGCGCCGGGTGTGATCGACGGGAACGGCGCGGCGTTGAAGCCGGTCTTCGGCTTCGCCTTCGTCGACGACAGGATGACGCCCGCGACGAAGTCACCTTCGAACACGGTCGCAGCCTTCGGCGGCGTCGTGAACGCATTCGTGACGGAGTCGTTGAAGCCGTACTGCAGCGCGCCGCTCGTCCCGCCGGCGAGGTTGCTGCTCGAGCCGAGCACCTGCCCCATCGTCGTGAGCGCCTTCTTGACGCTGCTGTCCGTCCACTTGATCTTGTGCGACGTCAGGGCGTCGTACTTAGCTGGCCCATACGTGCGCAGATAGATGTTCTCGAACAGGTCGGTGAGGGTCCAGCCGTCCGACCCGCCGACCGAGTACGCCGGAGTGCCCGACGCCTGAAGCGTCGCTGCGTTCTTGGTGAGCTGTGCCCAGGTCTTCGGCGGCGAGATACCGGCTGCCTTGTAAGCGGGCACGTTGTACCAGAGCAGTGACTTGTTGCTCGCCTTGAAGACGAGCGCGTACTGCTTGCCGCCCACCTTGCCGAGCGTCGCCCAGGCAGGCGCGAAGTTGGCGGCGATGGTCGAGCTCGCGTACGAGATCGGCTTCAGGTGACCTTGCTGGGCGAGCTGTTTGACGAGGCCCGGCTGCGCGATGTCCGCCATGTCGGGCGGATGCCCGCCCGCGATCGCGGTCGCGAGCACGGTCGGGACGTTGTTGCCCACCGGCTTGTAGTTCACCTTGACCTTTGGGTACTTCGCATTGAAGGCCTTGATGACCTTGCCGAATGCGGTTGCCTCCGATCCGGTCCAGATTCCGTCGAAGCTGATCGAGCCGCTGACCGCCGACGCGGCGGTCTGCTGCTTCGATGCGGAGCTCGAGCTCTTGCTCCAGTAACCCGCGCTGGCCGCGAGCACCAAGACGAGCACGGCAGCCCCCACCCACTTGCTCTTCATGCGTCTCCTTTCGGGGAGTCGTAGATCCCGTTTCCTGATTGCGGGTCGAAGAAGTGCAGTGCGCGCGTGTCAACGACGGCCCGCACCTCCTCCCCTGCTTTCACCCGCGAGCGAGCCCCGAAACGGCCGACGATTACCGCCTCGTCCTCGTGGACACCAATCTGGGGTGTGGTGTCGGGAGCGCCGGCATCTTCGGCGAGCTCTTTCATCTCGTCGGTTTCGGCGTGCGCGGCCTTGATCGCGAAGTGGGCCATGATCTCCGACCCGAGCGCTTCGCGAAGCTCCAGGCGGCCGACGAGGGTGCGATCGCTCGACGCACCCGTCTCGAGCGCCGCATCCTCGAGATCCTCCGGCCGGATCCCGATGATCACCGGGCGTCCGACGTAGTTCTTTAGCGCGGGCCGGCTTTGCAGCGTCTCCTCGCCGAGCGCGATGTGCTGCGCGCCGATGCGCGCGCGGAGCGAGCCGGTGCCATCCTCGATCGTCGCGTCGAGCATGTTCATCGCCGGGCTGCCGATGAAGCCGCCCACGAAGAGGTTGACGGGACGGTCGTAGAGCGTCTGCGGATCGTCGACCTGCTGCAGCTCGCCCTTGCGCATCACGGCGACGCGGTCACCCATCGTCATCGCCTCGATCTGGTCGTGCGTGACGTAAAGGGTCGTCACGCCGAGGTCGCTCTGCAGCTTGGCGATCTCCGCTCGCGTCTGTACACGCAGCTTCGCGTCGAGGTTCGACAGAGGCTCGTCCATCAGGAACGCCGCCGGCTGCCGCACGATCGCGCGGCCCATCGCAACGCGCTGGCGCTGCCCGCCTGAGAGCGCGCGCGGCTTGCGCTTCAGGTAGTCCTCGAGCCCGAGAACCGACGCGGCGCGGTGGACGCGCTCGTCGATCTCTTGCTTGGGCATCTTCCGCAGCCGTAGCCCGAACGCGATGTTCTCGTAGACGGAAAGGTGCGGGTAGAGCGCGTAGCTCTGGAACACCATCGCGATGTCGCGATCGCGCGACGGAACGTGGTTGACGATCCGATCGCCGATCTTGAGCGCACCCTCCGAGATCTCTTCGAGACCGGCGACCATCCGGAGCGCTGTCGTCTTGCCGCAGCCGGACGGCCCGACCAGGACCATGAACTCGCCGTCGCGGATCTCCAGGTTTATGTCGTTGACGGCCCGAGTCCCGTCGGGATAGATCTTGCTCACACGCTCGAACGCGACTTGAGCCATTCCCCCTCCTCGGTATCCGCGCGAAACGGAGCTTGATTATGTAGCAACTGCGATGCGGCGGCGTTGGCGGGTGATCGCCTCCGCGCCGAAGGCGGTCATGGCGATGGCGCAGATGCCGCCGACCCCGAACGCCAGCTCGGTTCCGCCGCGGTCGCAGAGCCAGCCGACGAGCACGGCGCCGAGCGGCGCGAGTCCGTTCCAGGCGTAGTAGTAGAGCCCGAGCACACGGCCGCGGAGGTGGTCGGGGCTCGCGAGCTGGATCGAGGCGTTCGCGTTCGCGGTGTAGCTCGTGAAGAAGACGCCGCAGATGAAGAGCAGGATCGAGGCGGCTACCACGCCGTGGACGGGCGCGATCAAGAGCTCGCAGATCCCGAAGCCGCCGGCGCCGACCAGCATCGTCCGCCAGCGGGCATTGGCGACCGCGGCGGCGGACAGTGCGCCGACGAGTGCGCCGGCGCCGAACGCGGCCGAGATGATCCCGAACGTCCTCGGGCCTGCGTCGAGCGTGTTCTTCGCGAGCAGCGGCAGCAGGATGTTGAAGTTGAAGCAGAGCGACGCGAAGACGGCCATCATCGCGAGCGTCACCTGCACCGTCAGGTTGTGACGCGCATACGACAGCCCCTCGCGCGTGCCGCGGAACATGGTCGGCCGGCGCCGCCCTGCGAGCGGGTAGAGCTCGGAGACCCGCATCGCAAGCAACGCGCTGAGCACGGCGAGGAAGCTGGCGGTGTTGATCACGAAGCACCAACCGGTACCGACCACGGCGATCACGACTCCGGCGATCGCCGGGCCGAAGATGCGCGCGAGGTTGAAGAGGCTCGAGTTGAGCGCGATCGCGTTCGGCAGTGCTTCCTTGCCGACCATCTGGAACGTGAGGTTCTGGCGCGACGGGGCGTCGAACACGACCGCGGTGCCGGTGAGCGCTGCGATCGCATACACCTCCCACAGCTCGATGTGCCCGAGCAGCGTCAGGCCTGCGAGCACGGCGGACAGGATCATCTGCACCGTTTGCGTCACGATCACCGTGCGCCGGTTGTCGAGCCGGTCGGTGACGACTCCCGCGAACAGCCCGAGCACGGTGAACGGGCCGAAGCGGCAGACGGAGAGCAGACCGACGGCGAGGCCGCGGGAGTGGGGGGCGAGCTCGACGACGACCCAGGCGAGCCCGATGTTCTGCATCCAGGTGCCGGCCACCGAGGTCAGCTGGCCGAAGAAGAAGAGTCGGTAGTTCCGGTGGTGCCTGAGCGAGGCGAAGGTCCGGCGCGACGCGATTCGAAGCAGCGTCACGCGTCCATCAGCTTCTCCAGGGCGTCGAGAGCGTCCTCGATGCGTTCGCGCTCGGCGGGCTCGAGTCGCTCGAGCCGGGCCGAGAGCCATGCGGTGCGCCTGCTGCGAACGGATCGCAGCACCTTCGCGCCTTCCGTCGTGAGGTAGAGGCCGATGCGCCGTCGGTCGGTGGCGCGCTTCCGTTCGATCAGGTTCGCCGCCTCGAGGCGGACGAGGTGCCCCGACATGCCGGGAGCCGAGACGCGCTCGCGTTCGGCGAGCTCGGAGGCGGTGATGCCGGGGTTGTGCTTGACCTGCGAGAGGAGGCTCACCTGTCCGCCGGTGACGCCCAGCGAGTGGATCTCTCGCCGCAGCTCGCGTGCGAGCCGCAGCAGAACCGGACGAAGCCGGTTCGCGATCGTGATCGGGTCGTTAACCACACGAACCATTAATGAACTTAAGGATAGCTGACAACGGGTAGCTTGCGGGCGTGCCCGCGAATCCCCTCGAGGGACTGAAGGCGCTCGGCGAGCAGCTGCGCACCCAGATCGGCGAAGAGCTGGATATCGACATGCTGCGTCGCCCGGAGCCGGAGCGGCCGCTCGAGGAGCTGCTCGCGGAGCTCGATGCACTGCCCGGGCTCGAGACGGTGAAGGAGCAGGTTCGCGGGCTGGTGGCGTTCTTGCGCGTCCAGGCGCGTCGCAAGGAGGCGGGTTTGCCGGAGGTGGCGACGACGCAGCACCTCGTGTTCCTCGGCAATCCGGGCACGGGGAAGACGACGGTCGCGCGGTTGCTCGCGCAGATGTACCGCTCGATGGGCCTGCTGAAGCGCGGGCATCTCGTCGAGGTCGACCGCGCCGCCCTGGTCGGCCAGTACGTCGGGCTGACGGCGATCAAGACAGAACGGGTCGTTCGGCGCGCGCTCGACGGTGTGCTGTTCGTCGACGAGGCGTACTCGCTCGCACGCGACGCATCCCGGCTCGACTTCGGCGACGAGGCGATCGAGACGATCTTGAAGCGGATGGAGGACCATCGACATCGCCTCGTCGTGATCGTGGCGGGCTACCCGCGGCTGATGCGCGGGTTCCTCGAGTCGAACCCGGGACTGCGGTCGCGCTTCTCGCGCGAGATCGTGTTCCCCGACTACTCGACGGACGAGCTCGTCGCGATCTTCGGCGTCTTCGCCTCCCAGAACTCGTACACGCTCGGCGAGGGGTCAGAGGATGCGCTGCGCTCGATCTTCGGCAATGCCGAGCGGAGCGAGTCGTTCGGCAACGCGCGCTTCGCGCGGACGCTGTTCGAGCAGGCGCTGAACGCGCAGTCGCTCCGACTCGCCGAAGGCGACGTCGACGCGCTTGGCCACGACGAGCTTCAGCAGCTCACTCCGGACGATCTCGTCGAGGGGGCGCGCGCGATCGGCGAGGAGCCAGGCCCACCGCCGCGCGGTGGATGGTTCAATCGTCGCCGGTGAGTGAGCCGGTCAACGTCTGGGACTACGAGGCGCTCGCGGCGGAGCGGCTGGAAGCAGGCCCCCACGGGTACTTCGCGGGCGGTGCGGGCGACGAGCTGACGCTGCGCGACAACGTGGACGCCTTCCGGCGGTGGCAGCTCCGCCCGCGGTTGCTCGTGGACGTGGCGGCGTGCACGACAGCGACGACGGTGCTCGGGCACGAGGTCTCGATGCCGCTCCTCGTCGCGCCGGTCGCGTTTCAGCGCGTCGCGCATCCCGACGGTGAGCTCGGGATGGCGCGCGCGGCGAAAGCCGCCGGCACGATCATGTGCCTGTCGACGATCGCGACGACGCCTCCGGCCGAGGTCGCTGAGACGGGCGCTCCGCGCTGGTTCCAGCTCTATGTGTTCCGCGACGAGGGCATCACGCGCGACCTGATCGCGCAGGCGCGTGCCGGCGGGTTCACTGCGCTGCTGTTGACGGTCGACGCGCCGGTGCGCGGCAACCGCGAGCGCGACCTGTTGACCGGCTTCGCGATCCCGGCCGGCGTGCACGTCGCGTCGATGGGTCGCGGCGGCGTGACGCCGAAGGAGGTCTTCGACATGGTGACGCCGTCGTTGACGTGGCGCGATCTCGAGCGGATCTCGGCCGAGGCGGGGCTGCCGCTGCTGGTGAAAGGGATCCTGACGGCGGAGGACGCGATCCTGTCGGTCGAGCACGGGGCCGCCGGCATCGTCGTGTCAAACCACGGCGGCCGTCAGCTGGACGGCGTCGCGGCGACGATCGACGCCCTGCCGGAGGTGGTGGAGGCGGTCGCGGGCCGGGTCGAGGTCCTGGTCGACGGCGGCGTCCGCCGCGGCACGGATGTCGTGAAGGCGCTCGCCCTCGGCGCGCAGGCAGTCCTCGCCGGGCGTGCCCCGCTGTGGGGCCTGGCCGTCGACGGCGAAGCCGGCGCCCGCCGCGTCCTGGAGCTCCTGCGGGAGGAGATCCTGACCGCGCTGCAACTGGTCGGAGCCACGTCCCCCGCGGACGTGACCCGAGCGCACATCCAGCGCGCCGGCGTCTGAGCCCGCTCCGACGCGGCTCAGAGCCGGCTCAGAGGAAGCTCAGAGGACCTGTGCCCGAACGCACACAATTGTGCGCCGATTGTGCGCTACGCGAAGAGCGCGGGACGCTCGGCGCGGCGATAGTCGACCGTGTAGCCGAGGCTGCGCGGGACTTCGAGCAGCGCTTCCAGATCGAGCTCGATCCGGGCGCCCGCTTTCTGCGTTACCTCGTCCTCGATCGGTAGGTCGAAGTCGTCCGCGCCGTAGTCGAGCGCGCGGAACGCTTCCTCGTTCTGCGTCAGCACCGAGGTGCGGATGTGCGTGACGTTGTCGAGGAAGATCCGCGACAGCGCGATGTGTCGCCAGTACTCGCGGGGCTCGATCTCGCGTCCGCCGAACGCGGTGCCGTACGGCTTGTACGTCCAGCAGAGGTACGAGAAAAGCCCGCCCGTCTCGTCCTGGAAGTCGCGCGTGCGCTGCAGATGCTCGAGCCGTTCGTCGAGCGTCTCGTCGAACCCGATCACCATCGTGGCCGTCGTCTTCAGCCCCGCCTCGACGATCGCCTTCTGCGCCTCGAAGTAGTCCGCCACCGTGTACTTGAACTTCGCGTGCCGAGCGCGGAAGTCCTCAGTGAGGATCTCGCTGCCGCCCCCGGTCACCCAGTGCACGCCCGCGTCGCGCAGTCGAGACGCAGCATCCGCGTATGACAGCTCCGCACGATCCGCGAGGTACACGAACTCCGCCACCGTCAAGGCGTAGAACTCGACGCGCTCGCCGTAGCGCTCCCGCACCGACGCGAACAGGTCGCAGTAGTACTCGAGCGGCAGCTTCGGGTTGAAGCCGCCGTTGAACGCGACGAGGTCGCCGCCGAGATCGAGCAGGTCGTCGATCTTCGCGAAGACGTCCTCGCGCGAGAGCACATAGCCGCCACCTTGGTTCGGGAGGACGTAGAACGCGCAGTAGTCGCATTGCGCAACGCAGACGTTGGTGTAGTTGATGATCCGCATCACCATGTAGGTCGCGCGATCCGCGTCGTGGTAGCGCGCCCGCACGAGCCCCGCGAGCCGCTGCAGCTCCTCGTCCGGCGCGTGCCGCCACAGCGTCGCGGCTTCCGCCGTCGTGATCCGTCCGCCGTCTTCGATCTTCGCCGAGATCTCGTGCAGGCTCATGGCGTCAACGTATCCATGAACGAGGAGACCGAGAAGACCGCGTTCCCGGGCCCGGCCGGCCCGTAGCCGGGCGGCGCCGACAAGCCGTGACGCGCCAACGCCTCGCGATACGCGCCCAGCAGCCGCACGTGGTACTCGAGCGGCGCGCCGTTTGGGTTGTCGCGGCCGAGCGGCGTGGTCGGCTCCGGGCACCACGTCGTGAAGCGCGGCGTGATTCCGCGGGACATGAAGTGGTCGAGCCCTTCGACCGTCGACGCGATTGCCTCGTCGACCGAATCGAACCCGAACGGTTGGGCCATCTCGACGCCGGCGACGAAGTTCGGGATCACGTATGAAGGGCCGAAGACGTCCGCCGCGTCGAAGATCCGCCGGTGCCACTCCTCGCGGCCGACGTAGCGCTCCTTGCCGGGCGAGATGATCTCGAAGAGGCGCTTGTCCCAGACCTCGTAGTTGGGGTGGTAGATCGAGATGCCGTAGTCCTTGAAGCGCTGAACGTCCGCCTTCGGCAGCGCCTGCGCGACGACCTTGCCGATCCACCGGCCTGGGAAGCGGGCCTCGATCGCCTCGGCGTAACGGCCGTAGAAGTCCGCTTCCGCGAGACCGTCGACGGTCGACGTGACGGAGCCCCCGGTCAATGTGTACGCACTCGATACGCGCTCCACGTCGTATTTGTCGATCAAGGCAAGAGCCTCGAGCACGTCCTCGACCGGCTTCACACCGGTGTACGGCCGGCCGGCCTTCCGGTGCTGGCGCCAGTTGTGGTTGATGTCGCAGAACTTGCACTCCTCATGCGCGCCGAAGTACTGACAGAGGCGCAGCACGGTGAGGTAGATGAGGTAGCCCCACTGGATCGTCGGCGCGGTCTCCATCACCGTCTTGCCGTTGTCGAGCAAGTGGCGGTAGTACTCGGGCATCGGTGGCAGCGCCACCTCGGCAAGCGGACGCCCTTCCAGCGACAAGCGAAGCCCTTCGCCGGAACCCGACACGAGATACGGCGAGTCCGGATTCACCCGCACCGACACGATTGTGCGCCGCAACCCCCATGGCCCTCCGGTCAGCGCGATCTCCTCGGGCGGCCGGCGCACCGCCGCCGCGCCTAACTCGGCCAGCGGCTTCTGGTCGAACGAGAAGATGAAGTACGACTTCGGCTTGATCTCGCCTTCGAGGTTGTCGGTCAGCGCCGACTCGTCGAACGCAATCCCGGTGCGGAGGAGATCCTCCTTCAACACCGCCTCAGGCGGTACCTCGGGGAACCGCCCGATCAGGTCCTCGACGAGCGCGCTCCGGGTCTCGGCGGTGGTGCTCATCGAGGCCATCGTAGACGGGGTGAACCGCTTGCCCGCCTGCTGGGTAGTGTCGCGAGAGATGGGCAGCTTCGTGATCGGGAGGATCGCCGCGCACGTCCTTCTGTTCTTTGCGATCACCCTGCTCGTCTTCGTCGCGTTCTTCGTGATGCCGAGGAACGATCCGCGTTTTGCCCGCCGGGCGCCGACTGAATACCGGCTCCACGGCGGGATCATGGGCGAGTACGCCCACTACGTCTGGCGGTTCGTCCGCCATGGCGACCTCGGCCGGTCGTACGGCACTCGCGAGAAGGTGACCACGCGGCTCCTCCAGGCCACCCCGGTCACGCTCTCGCTGGTCGCCGGCGGCCTCGTCGTCTGGCTGCTGATCGCGATCCCGCTGGGGCTGCTCGCGGCGCTCCGGCCGCGGTCGCTGCTCGACCGAGGATCCTCGTTCCTTGTCCTCCTCGGGCTGTCGATCCACCCGGTCCTGCTCGGCCTCGTCCTCAGCTACGTCTTCGGCCACCGGCTGAACGTCCTTCCGGCGCGCGGCTACTGCACCGTCAACAACCTCTCAACCGGTTGCGACGGGCTCTCGCGGTGGGCGGAGCACCTGATCCTGCCGTGGATCACGTTCGGTGTCGTGAACGCCGCGCTGTTCACGATGATGATCCGTGCGCTCGTGATCGAAGAGCTGAACGAAGAGTACGTGCGCACAGCGAGGGCGAAGGGCGCGGGCCAGGTGCGTATCGTGCGCGCGCATCTGTTGCGCAACGTGACGCTGCCGCTCGTGACGATGGTCGGCGTGCAGGCCGCGACGTCGCTCGGCGGCGTCGTGTTCATCGAGTCGGTGTTCGACCTGCCGGGGCTCGGCGGCATGTTGCGCCGCGGTGCGCAGCAGCGTGACCTGCCGTTGACCGCGGGAAGCGTCTTGTTCCTTGCGCTCGCGATCATGGCGTTGAACCTGCTGGTCGACATCTTGTACGGGCTGCTTGATCCGCGTATTCGCACTGCGGCTCGCACCGCGTGAGGCAGGCGAGTATCGTGGGCGGGTGGAGCAAGCTGGGCTCAGCGCGGACGAGCTCGAGCAGTTGCGGCGATGGGGTGCGGGCCTCCAGCAGGACTCGCGTCTCGAGGTATCCGCTGCAGGCCGGGCAATCGTCCTTCTGATCGAGGAGATCGAGCGGCTCCATGTCCTCGTCTGGGACCACCGGCTCTATCCGCCCGATGGTGACGACCTGCCGGTCACCCTGGCGCAGCGCCTGCGCCAACGGCTCCGTCCACAAACGGATCCCACGGACTGACGCGGTTTCCACAGGTAATCCACAGGGCATCTTGTCGGCCGGGATGCAGAGGTAATGGAGAGGGGCCTCCACCCGAACGCCGACCAGCTGGGGCGGCTCCAGGCTGTCACCGATGCTGCGCTCGCGCATCTCGAGGTCGAGGAGCTGTTGCGCGTCTTGCTGCCGCGGATCCGCGACAGCCTCGGCGCCGACACCTGCGCCGTCCTGCTGCTCGACGAAGAGACTGACGAGCTCGTTGCGCGCGCAGCGGTCGGGATCGAAGAAGAGGTCGAAGCCGGCGTGCGGATCCCCGTCGGCGGCGGCTTCGCGGGCCGGGTAGCCGCCGGCAAGCGGCCCGTCGTGCTCGACGACGTCGACGAGGCCGAGGTGCTGAACCCGATCCTGCGCGAGAAAGGGATCAAGTCGATGGTGGGTGTGCCGCTGCTCGTTGCCGGCAGCGTGATCGGCGTCCTCCACGTCGGCACGTTGCACCAACGCCGGTTCGACCACGACGACGTCGACCTGCTGCAGCTGGCGGCCGACCGGGCGGCGGTGGCGATCGAGCATGCGCGTCTCTTCGAGGCCGAGCGGCGGGCGCGCCGGCGGATCGAGCACGTGCAGGCGGTCACGGACGCGGCACTTGCGCACCTCGAGCTCGAAGAGCTGCTCGACGTTCTTCTCCCGCGGATTCGCGACATCCTCGTCGCCGACACCTGTGCGGTCTTGCTGCTCGACCGCGAGACGGACGAGCTCGTCGCACGTGCGGCGCTCGGGATCGAAGAGGAGGTCGCCGCAGGCGTCAGGATCCCGATGGGCCGAGGGTTCGCCGGCCGAGTCGCGGCGACGAAGCGCCCGGTGATCATCGACAACCTCGCGACGTTTCACGTCGTGAACCCGATTCTGCGTGAGAAAGGGATCGAGTCGATGCTCGGCGTGCCACTGCTTGTCGGCGGCGATGCGATCGGCGTCATGCACGTCGGCTCGCTCGTCCCGCGGCGATTCACCGACGACGACGTCGAATTGCTGCAGCTCGTCGCGCAGCGCGTCGCGCTCGCGATCGAGCGCGCGCAGTTGCATGAGCAGACGAGACAGTTCGACCAGCTGAAGGCGAACTTCGTCGCGATCGCGTCGCATGAGCTCCGGACGCCGGCGACCTCGATCTACGGCGCGCTGACGACGCTCGTCCATCGGCTGGAGCTTCCGCAGGAAACCCGCGACGAGCTCGTCACGATGGCGTACGAGCAGTCCGACCGGATGCGAAGGCTGATCGAGCAGCTGCTCGACCTGTCACGCCTCGACGCGCGCGCCGTGCAGGTCGTGCCGCGACCGATCGTCCTCTCCAGCGTCCTGGGGGAGATCGTCGCCGGGGCCGTTCCGCAAGGGCCGCACGTCGAGGTCGACGTCTCGCCCGATCTCGCTGTCGTCGCGGACCTGCTCGCGCTCGAACGCATCGTCACCAACCTCCTCACGAATGCCGTTCGGCACGGAGCGCCGCCGATCCGCCTCACAGCTTTCCGCAAGGACACGACCGTGCGGGTGTTCGTCGAGGACTCGGGGAGCGGCGTTCCCGACGACCTGCGCGACCGGCTGTTCGACCGCTTCTCGCGCGCCGACGCCGGGATCGGCAGCGGCCTCGGCCTCGCGATCGCGCGCGCCTACGCCCAGGCAATGGGCGGCGAGCTCTTCTACCGCGACGGCACGCCGGGCGCTCGGTTCGAGCTGATCATCCCCCAGACCTGAGGCATGGCCGGCCGCCGGCAGTCAGTCTCCCTAGTCGTACTGCAGCTGAAGAACGACGATCCAGCTCGCCGGGTGCGTCGTATCGCCCCTCGACCGGGTATACGTGCCGGTGACGCCCGCGAAGATGCCGGAGCCGTCGACCACGGGGACGACGATCGCGCCCCGCGTCCGGTGCTCATCCTTGCCGGAGTACTCCAGGACGCCGCCCGGAAGCTTGATGCCTCCGGTGAACTGGCGGCCGCGCGAGATGCCGACCTCGGCGCCGACCTTCGCCCCGGCAGGCTTACCAAACTGGCGCGTCGCGTTCAGCAGCTGGCTCGTCCAGGTTTCCTTCTTTCCGTCCGGGTGACTCGACGTCTGGATCCAGAGGAGTCGGATCACCTGTGGCGCCGGCTGAGAGCTCGCCGAGGGGAGGCAGAAGCCGAACATCGCTGTGACCACGACCAGCAGCAGCAGTGCCCTGATCGACCGCAGGTGGTGCATCTGTTCCGATCATCGGCGCCCGGGACTTCGTCCGCGATGCCCCTCTTTGATGATCTACGCGGGCGCTAACCGGCCGCGACCCGGCGCGGCAGGACCCAGCCCGGGCGTGGGAAGTGGCACGTGTACCCGTTCGGGTAGTGCTCGAGGTAGTCCTGGTGCTCCGGCTCTGCCTCCCAGAACGGCCCGGCGGGTGTCACCTCGGTGACGACGCGACCGGGCCAGAGCCCTGACGCCTCGACGTCGGCGACCGTGTCCTCGGCGACCCGCCGCTGGTCGTCGTCGGTGTAGAAGATCGCCGAGCGATAGCTCATGCCGAAGTCGTTCCCCTGGCGGTTCAGCGTCGTCGGATCGTGGATCTGGAAGAAGAACTCGAGGATGTCGCGGTATGACGTCTGCGCGGGATCGAACAGGATCTCGATCGCCTCAGCGTGCGTGCCGTGATCGCGGTACGTCGCGTTCGGGACGTCGCCGCCGGTGTAGCCGACGCGCGTCGAGACGACGCCGGGACGCTTGCGAATCAGATCCTGCATGCCCCAGAAACACCCGCCGGCCAGGATTGCCTTCTCCATGTGGTCGATTGTACGGAACCGTGCCTACCCGCCCCAAACCCCGGCCGCGAGTGGATGCAGCCCGGCGCGGAGGCGATCTCGCTCCGCCTCGACCCATTGGGCGAGTGCGCGCGCGGCGTTGTCACGCGAGAGAGACGAGGTGTCGATGACGTCGAATCGCCAGCGCGCGTCGCCTGCCCGCCAGCTCGACCAGCGTCCCCACTCCATCGTCGCTTCCGTCTCGGCGATCCGGATGACGTGCGGCATCCAGGTCGGGTCCTCGGCGTGCCGGCGCAGCCAGTCCGCCCAGTTGAGATGGAGCTGCAGCCACTCCGGCCACGTGAACGAATCGATCAGCGGGCCGGCGGTGCGCTCGAACCACGATTCGCCGCGGTGGCCGAGTCGCGCCGCCCGCGTCTCGTCGTCGCAGTCGACGAGACACGCGGAGATCGCCTCGATCTGATCGGCGTTCGGTGCTGCGAGAACCTCCCCGATCGGAGTCTGGCCGCACAGCAGCAGGTCGATGCCGTCGCGTTGCAGTGCGAGCGCCTTGTCGATCCACGCGCCGTTTGCGCCGTGCCTCCAAGCCGTGTCGGCTCCGGGCGGTGGCTCGAGCTCGTCGAAGTCGTGCGCGTCGATCCTGTCGACCAGCGGCAGCACGTCGTGCATCAGCGTCGTCTTGCCAGATGCGCTCGACCCGAAGAGCAGGAACAGCACAGCCAGACAGTAGTTAACGACTCCACGTCGGCCAGCCGTCGAGGTTTCGTGTGTGGGTCACCTGCACGCGTGTGCCGGTGGCCAGGTCGAGCGTGAAGATGTCCGGGAAGCCGCCTGTTGCGCCAGAGTGACGCACGTCGGAAGCTCCCGCCCGCGGTGGAAGTCGCCGTTTATCGGATCGCGATCGAGGCGGTCACGAACGCAACGCGCCACGCCGCGGCCAGTCGCTGCACGATCACGCTTCGCCTCGACCGTTGGCTCGACCCCGAGATTTCGGACGACGGCGTCGGCCTTCCGGCGACTTCGCGGCCAGGCGTTGCGCTCCGATCGATGCGCGAGCGTGCGACCGAGCTCAGCGGTTCGTTCGCGATCGACTCGACTCCCGACGGGGGGACACGAATCCGAGTCTCGATTCCGGTGGGCGCATGAGCGCGCCGTTGACCGTGCTCCTCGCCGACGACCACCCACTGTTTCGGCACGGTCTCCGAGCAGCGCTCGACGCAACCCCGAGCGTCGACGTCGTGGGAGAGGTGAGCGACGGGGCGGAGGCAGTCCGGCTCGCGCTCGAGCTCGAGCCCGACGTCGTGCTCATGGAACAAGCTGAGGTGGCCTCACTCCGGCCGGTCGTGCGAGGTGACCGCTGCCTCGTCCCGCGCCTTCAACTTGGCGCGTAGGTGCCGCACCTGGCCACGGGCCCGCTCGCGCGAGTATCGGAGGTACTCCCAGAGCAGAACGGCGAGAACGCCCGCGATCGCGCCACCTAGGGAGGCGCCGCGGAAGCCGGGCGCGTCGACATCCAGGGTCCGCTGACCCGCGTGGGCGGCCTTGCCGTGGCCGAGCACGATTCCGAGCGTCAGCAGGTTCGGCAGCGCGAGGAGCACCGCGACGCCGAACATGATCGCCCAGGTCTTCCATGGGCGGCGCTTGTGAAAGGCGATTCCGAGCGTCGCAAACGGCAACGCCGTGAAGACGAAGCCGTAGAAGAGGCCGAGCAGGATGCCGCCGGCGAAGTTCCCGTTCGCCTGGCCGCCGATGCGGTGGGCCCACCAACGCGGTAGGAACGCCGCACCGAGGAGCCCTGCGACGACGAGCGCGGCGATGACCGCGATCGCGATGAGGGTGCGCTTCGCCCACGTGTCCATCTGCTCGTGGGCCTGATCGATGAGACTCACAAGAGCAGTATCGACCAGGCGCCGTCGAGATCCAACGTGAACGGGAGCGACGGGACTCGAACCCGCGACCTCCGGCGTGACAGGCCGGCGTTCTAACCAACTGAACTACGCCCCCGGTTCGCGCGGCAGTGTAGCTAGCGTCAGCTCCCATGACTGGCTGGCTTGCTGCTGCCGAGCTCCGGATCGGGCTCGGCTGCATGCGCCTTCCGTCCGACGACGAGCCGGCGATCGCCACGATTCGCGCGGCCGCGGACGCCGGCATCACCGTGTTCGACACCGCACGCGCGTACCCCGGCAACGAGCAGCTCCTCGCTCGCGCGCTGCGCGACCGGCCGGTTCGCATCGTCACCAAGGGCAGCATGGCGCGGCCCGACGGTCGCTGGGTGCCCGACGGCCGCGCCGGGACGCTGCGCCGCGACTGCGAAACGAGTCTCGAAGCACTCGACGGCCTGCCGATCGACCTCTTCCTCGTCCATGCGCCCGATTCGCGGACACCCTGGAGGACGACGATCCGCGCACTCGCGAAGCTGCTCGACGACGGCCTCGTCCGCCACATCGGCGTCGCAAACGTGAACCGCGCTCAGCTCGACGAAGCGCTCGAGCTCGCGCCGCTCGCCGCCGTGCAGGTCGCGATCAGCGTCTACGACGTCCGCGCGATCCGTGGCGGCGTCATCGCGCGCTGCGAGGAACGCGGGGTCACCGTGATCGCTCACTCGCCGCTCGGCGGGCCACGCCGAATCGCGCGACTTCGACGGGACGACACCCTGCGCCGAGACGGCGCTACGCCTGAGCAGGTCGCGCTCGCCTGGGTGCTCGATGTCTCGCCCTCGGTGGTCGCGATTCCGGGCGCGCGAACCCCCGAGGCAGCACGCTCTGCAGTGAGCGCGGCAACGCTCGAGCTCGATTCGACGCCGGCCCCGAGGCGGAGAGGTGCGCGGCGCGACGGCGAGGTCGTCCTGCTGATGGGTATTCCCGGTGCGGGCAAGTCGCGCGCGTCCGAGCGGTTCGTCACCGACGGCTTCGGCCGGCTGAATCGCGACGAGCGAGGGGGAACGCTGACGGACGTCGCCGAGGCGCTCGACGAAGCGCTGCGCAGAGAGGAGACCCGTGTGGTGCTCGACAACACGTATCTCACGCGCGCCCAACGAAGCCTCGTGGTCGAGACGGCCGCCGCGCACGGAGTGCCTGTGAGCTGCGTCTGGATCGACACGCCGCTCGCGCAGGCGCAGGTGAACATGATCGAGCGGTTACTCGACCGGTTCGGCTCGCTGCCGAGCCCGGAGGAGCTCCGCCGAAACCGAGAGCCCGGCCTGCATACGCCGACGTCGCAGATGCGCGCCGCGCGCGAGCTGGAAGAACCGCACGAGGACGAAGGGTTCGCGCGCATCGAACGGATCGCTTTCGAGCGGAGCGAGCGCCCCGGGATCCCAGGCGTCTTCGTGGCCGCCTCAGTCCTCGACCGGTACAAACCTGAGTCGGACGCGCCGCGCCTCGTCTTCGACTGGCGGCCCGGCAATCCAGGGCCGCACGAACACGCTGTGTGCACGCACCCGGGCGGCCCGCCCGTGTGCTGGTGCCGCCCGCCGTTGCCGGGGCTTCTGATCGAGTTCGCGCGGCGCGAGGGAGTCGCGCCCGCGCGCTCGGTTCTCGTCGGTGAGAGCGCGGCGCATCGAACGCTGGCACAGACACTCGGCGCGAGCTTCACTCCCGCGCTCTAGGCACCGTCCCGCCGCCGCTCTAGCGTTCAAGCGTGACCCGGGTCGACTGGATCGCGCTCGGCATCGCCGCCATCTCGGCGTTCGGTGGGCTTCGGCGGGGTCTGATCGCGACCGCCCTCTCGCTCGCGGGTCTCGTCGCCGGCGCCGTGATCGGCGCCCGGCTCGCGCCGCATCTCCTTCACAACGGCGCGAGCTCGCCGTATACGCCGCTCGCCGGTCTCGTCGGCGCGACGTTCGGGGCGATGGTCGTCCAAACGGTCGGTTCGCTCGCCGGGTCATCGGTACGGAAGGCGCTCTTCGTCATCCCGCCGCTCAAGCTGCTCGACACCGTCGGCGGCCTGCTCGCCGGGGCGGCGATCGGCTTCGTCGTCGTCTGGGTGCTCGCCGCCGTGATCACGCAGGTGCCCGGCCAGCCGAAGCTTCGCGACGAGGTGCTCGGCTCGACGATCGTGCAGCACCTGAACGAGATCGCTCCGCCGCGCTCGGTGCTCCGCGCGTTCAACCGAGTCGACCCGTTCCCGTCGATCGCAGGCCCGGCGCCGCCGACGACGCCGCCCGACTCACGGGCGCTGCAGTCGGCGCGCGTGCGCGGCGCCCGGCCGAGCGTCGTGCGCATCACCGCCACCGCGTGCGGGTACGGCGTTGAAGGCACCGGCTGGGTCGCGAAGCCGCACCTCGTCGTCACGGCGGCGCACGTCGTCTCCGGCGCGTCGGGTATCCGCGCGCAGGGTCACCTCGCAACCCCGCTCGTCGTCGACCGCCGCCAGGACATCGCGATCCTCCGCGTGCCGGGGCTCGAGGCGCCGGGCCTCCCGCTGGCCGATCCGCATGACGGCGACTCGGTCGCGATCCTCGGCTTTCCGGAGAACGGCCCCTTCGACGCGCGACCGGGCCGCGTCGGCGCAACCGCCGACGTCCTGATCAAGGGCTCGCTGCGAGAGGTGACCGCGGTGAGCGGCCTCGTCCGCCACGGCAACTCCGGCGGCCCGGCGGTCAACGAGGCGGGCGAGGTCGAGCTGACGGTCTTCGCGGCGCGGATCGGCGCGCGCGCCGGCTACGGCATCCCGGCCGCGCCGGTCAGGATCGACCTGGCCAAGGCGAAGAAGCGGGTGTCGACTGGCTCGTGTGGCTCCTAGCAGGGAAAGTCCCACGAACCCTGTGGACAAGAACCTGTCTTTTGACCTATTGGTCTGACCACGAGACGGGCCCCGACCCGACATGGCCGGCTTACTTCTCCAGCACGTCCAGAACACCCAGCGGCCGGCGGAACGGGGCGACGACGTACACGCCCGCCGCCAGGGAGCGCGCACCCTCGATCAACCCCCGCACGAGCTCGACACCGAACGCGGCCGCCTCCGGCCCCGCGGCGCGATAGCGCTCCTGCACGTGATCCGGGACGACGATCCCCGGGGTCTCGTTGTGCACCCGCACCGCCAGGTCGAGCGACCGGATGGGCCAGACGCCGACGAGCAGCGGGATCGGCGAGCCGCCGATCCGCTCCAGGAACGACTCGAGGTACGACAGGTCGAACAGCACCTGCGTCATCGCGAAGCGCGCACCCGCCTCGACCTTCAGCCGAAACCGCTCCGCCTCCAGCTCCAGGTCGTCCGCGGTCGGGTTCACCGCAACGCCGGGGAAGAACGAAGTCGGGGCGTCGATCGCGCGGCCGTGGAAGTCGACGCCCGCGTTCAGCCGGGCCATCAGCTCAACGAGCCCGATCGCGTCGACGTCGTACACCGAGCCAGAGCCCGGGTAGTCGCCCTGCTCGGGCGCGTCACCGGTCACCGCGAGCACGTTCCGGACGCCCTCGGCGTGTGCACCCAGCAAGAGCGACTCCAGACCGGCGATCGTCGAGTCGCGCGGCGTCAGGTGCGGCACGACCTCGATTCGCGCCGCGCGCCGGATCGCAACGGATGCCATCAGCCCGCTCATCCGCGCCCGCGCCCGCGGGTTGTCGTTCACGTCCACGATCTGGGCGAGGCCCGACTCCCGCACCGCCGCCGCCGCGTCGACGAGCCCCTGCACGGAGCCGCCGAGCGGCGGATCGAGCTGCACCGAGACGACGAACTCGCCCGAGGCGAGCAGCCGCTCGAGCTCGGTCGGCTCCGCGGCGGCCACGGGCAGAGGCTCGAGCGCCCGCGCGCGCGGCGCGGCCGCGGTCGCCGCCTCACGGTTGTCGTCCACCGCGGCGCGGATCGCGGCGATCTGCGCCGGCGTCGTCCCGCAGCACCCGCCGATCACGCGCGCGCCGAGCGCGCGGGCGCGTGCGGCGAATTCGCCGAAGTACTCCGGCGTGGCGTGCGGGAACGCGAGCCGGGCGCCGCTGAACGTCGCGAGCCCGACATTCGGCAGCGCGGCGAGCGCGGATCCGGGGGCGGACATCTCGGCGAGCGCAGCCAGCGCCGCCGCCGGCCCGCGCCCGTGGTTCGCACCGAACACCTCGACGCCGAGCGAACGCATCCGCTCGGCCGCCGCCCGCGCCGACACGCCTCCGATCGTGACCGCGTCGCTGTCGAAGCTCAGCAGCGCCACGATCGGCAGCCCCGAGACCGATCGCACCGCCCCGATCGCGGCCTCGAGCTCGTCGAGGTCGTAGAACGTCTCGATGACGAAGAGGTCGGCGCCGCGCCCTTCCAGGATCCGCGCCTGCTCGGCAAACGGCGCCGGGTCACGGTCGCCGGATGGGCCGATCGAACCGCCGATGAGCACCTCCCGACCGGTGATCTCGCGCGCCTCCCGCGCGAGCTTCACCGCGGCCGAGTTGATCGCCTCGACCGAGTCCTCGAGGTGATGCTGGGCGAGTTTCCGCCGATTCGCGCCGAACGAGTTCGTCTCGATCAGGTCGGCGCCGGCGTTGATGAAGCTGACGTGCACCGAGACGACGGCCTCGGGCGCCCGGATGTTCGCCTCCTCCGGCACGCGCAGACCGGGGACGGCCGCTGAGAGCAGGACGCCGGTGCCGCCGTCCGCCACCAGTGGTGGCCCCGAGAGCAGCCGATCCGCGAGGGTTGAGGCCATCCGGCCGCCACCCTAGTCAAGTGGCGCGGTGAACCACCTATCCGGTGATAGATCAACGACCTTCATTCGTCCATGCTCTGTAAGACCTCTGGCGGGCCCGATGCGGCGGGGCCCCGGGGGTGGGGGCACTACACACCCAACGAAGACGGCGCCTGCGGCGGCGCCGTCTTCATTTATTTCTAGGACACCTTGAGGCGGCCCACGTAGGTGACCCAGCCGTGCGGCCCGGTCGCGTGGACGGTCACGCCGCCGCCGCGCGCTGCCGCCCAGCTGATCACCCGGCCGCGCGTCACGACTGCGACCTGCTTCCCAGCGATCGCCACGCGCACATGCCGGGGGACGAATCCCAGCCCGACCGACACGGTGGAGCCGGACGCTGTTGCCGCCGTCTTCTTCGCGGACGAGAACGGGGCGCCGCAGCGTGCGTTCCAGCACCACGACGACATGACGAGCGGCACGCTCCCGGACGACGTTGCGAGCGTCGCCCGCGGCGGTCCTGCAAGCACGAGTGCGGCGATCAGGGCGACCACAGGCAAACGGTATCTCTCCTTCCGGGAGAAGGACTTTGCACGCCGAAGAAAAATTCACCCCTCTTCGGCGAAACCTGCTGTAAAGTCCGCGGCGTCAGAGGGTGAGCCGGATCAGTGCAGAGCCGGCTCTTTGCGTTTCGGTTGTTGCCGCCGTCAACCACGCGTAGCCGGAGGTACTGCACAGGTGCTCACTGTCGACATTGCTCTTCCCGACGTCGAAGAACTGCAAAAGCTCGTTGCGACGGGACAAGAGAAGGGGTTCCTCACCTACGACGAGATCGTCAAAGGGATCGAGGAAGTCGAGCTCACGAAGGAGCAAGTCGAAGACTTCACGACGTACCTGATCGACCACGGCGTCGAGCTCGTCGAAGGCGAAGAGCACAAGCGCCTGCCGCACGAGCAGCCGCTCGTCGAAGAAGAAGTGAAAGCGCCGAAGCTCGACCTCACCGTCGAGCCGTCGCTCGACTCGCTGCGTCTCTATCTGCGCGAGATCGGCAAGGTCCCGCTGCTCACCGCCGACCAGGAGGTCTATCTGGCGAAGCGGATCGAGCGCGGCGACATGATCGCGAAGACGCAGATGATCGAGGCGAACCTGCGCCTCGTCGTCTCGATCGCGAAGGGATATCTCGGCCGCGGCCTGTCGTTCCTCGACCTGATCCAGGAGGGCTCGCTCGGGCTCATCCGCGCGGTCGAGAAGTTCGACTACCGCAAGGGCTACAAGTTCTCGACGTACGCGACCTGGTGGATCCGCCAGGCCGTGACCAGAGCAATCGCCGACAAGGCCCGGACCATCCGCATCCCGGTGCACATGGTCGAGAAGCTGAACAAGGTCGTGCACATCGAGCGCCAGCTCGTGCAGCGCCTGGGCCGCGAGCCGCGGCCGGAGGAGATCGCCGAGGAGCTCGAGATGACGACCGAGGAAGTGCGCGAGATCTTGCGCATGGCGCAGCACCCGGTCTCGCTCGAGAAGCCGATTGGGGAAGAAGAGGACTCGGAGCTCGGCGACTTCGTCGAGGACGAGAACACCGAGACGCCGGACGAGGCTGCGTCGCTGACGCTACGCCGCTCCGACATCGAGAACGCGCTCAACGCACTGCCCGAGCGCGAGCGTCAGGTGATCGAGCTTCGCTTCGGTCTCACGGGCGGTCAGCCGTGCACGCTCGAAGAAGTCGGCAAGGCGTTCGGCGTCACGCGCGAGCGCATCCGGCAGATCGAGAACAACACGCTGAAGAAGCTCGAGGGCCTGCCGGAAGCGCAGGCTCTTCGCGACTGCGTCTAGTTCCGGCTTCGCCGGCAACCAGGTTGGTCTAGACCGCGCGCTCGGATTCAGATGTCACTCGGTTAGAAGAATCGAGTTACTGACTGTCGGTTCCGGCGTCGCCGGCAACCAGTTGGTCTCTAGACCGCGCGCGCGACCGCGCTCGGCTGCTGCTCGCGCAGCGCCGCATGCGCACGGGCCACGAGCCCGCGGTAGCGGTCCGGCGCGGCGAGGAGCTCGACGACCTCTGACTCCGCGAGCGGCTTGCTGAACAGGAAGCCCTGCCCGAGTGCGCAGCCGAGCTGGAGCAGCCGTTGCAGCTGGGGAACTTGCTCGACACCCTCCGAGACGGTGACGAGGTCGAGCGACTCGGCGAGCCGCAGGATCGCGTCTACGAACAGCTCGTTTCCCTCTTCGCCGACGAGCCGCGTCACAAACGGCTTCGGGATCTTCAGCAGCTCGATCGGGAACTCGCTCAGCCGGCTCAGCGACGAGTACCCGGCGCCGAAGTCGTCGATCGACAGGTGAAGGCCGAGCTCGCGGAGCCTGTGCATTGCCGCGATCGTCATTTGCTCGTTCCCGATCAGGCTCGACTCGCTGATCTCGACCGTCAGCCGGTCGGCGTCGACGCCTGCCTTGGCCAGCGCGGCCGCGAGGTGCGGGACCAGGCGATCGTCCGCGAGCTCGACCGGTCCGTAGTTCATCCAGAGCCCGATGCCGTCGGGCCACGTGCCCGCGAACGTGAGCGCCCGCTCGGCGACATCCATTCCGATCTCGACGATCAGCCCGCTCGACTCGGCGGTGGTCATGAACTCGGAAGGCGGTAGGAGGCCGCGCTCAGGGTGGCGCCAGCGGACGAGCGCCTCGAAGGCGTGGATGCCGCCGTCCTTGAGGGAGACGACCGGCTGGTATCTGACGTCGATCTCGCCGCGCCTGACCGCGAGCTCGAGGTCGAGCGCCGACCCTCGATTCACGCGTCCGCTGTCGGACCGGCGTTCGCCTTCCTTTTCGCCGTACATCGCAATGTCTGCATTGCGGATCAAGTCCTCCGCTGTTGCGGCGTCCGGGCCTGAGAGGGAGATGCCGATGCTGGCCCGAATCGAGGTCTCGCACATCGAGAGCGCGAACGGTGCGATCAGCGCGTTGGTCAGCCTGCGTGCGGCGTGCTCGGCCGCTTCCTCGTCGGCGCGCTGGACGAGCACGGCGAACTCGTCGCCGCCGAGCCGCGCGGGAAGGTCTCCCGAGCGTACGGCACCCCTGATCCGGGCGCCGACCTGCGCGAGCAGCTCGTCTCCGATGTGGTGTCCCCACGTGTCGTTGACCGACTTGAAGCCGTCCAGGTCGACGTACAGAACGGCGATCTGGTGCTCCGGCGCGAGCTCCTTGAGGCGGTCGGCGAGGCTCTCGACGAAGTGGAAGCGGTTCGGCAGCCCCGTGAGTGTGTCGTGGTAGGCCTGGTGCTTCAGCTCTTCCTTCAACTCCGTCACCTGCGCAAGCGAGTGCTCGAGCCGGCCGTTCTCGAGCAGGATGCTCGCGTGCCCGGCGAACGTCTCGAACAGGTCGAGGTCGTCGCCGCCGAACGTCGTCACGTCGCCGGCGCGATCGCCGACGATGAGCAATCCGAATGGCCCGTCGTCGCCGCGGAGCGCCCCGACGATCGCGTCGTCGAGGTTGCGGGAGGCGAGCACCGAGTCCAAGTGGTGCGGTTCGCGGCGACGTCCCAGCAGGGTCGCCGGGCCCGTGCCGGCCATGCGAAGCGCCAGCTCGTCGCCCGGTGTGCGCCGTTCCTCCGTCTCCATCAGCAGGTGGTTGTCGTCAACCGACACGCTGCGGACCGGTGGCCCGTCGGTTTCGAGCGAGAGCAGGAGGATCTCGGCGTACTCGGCCCGTAGGAGCCGCCGCGCGGAGCCGAGCAGCCGGCCGATCGCCTGGCTGAAGTCGGGAGCGCTCTGGGTTGCGCGCATCGACTCGTAGAGGAACTCGACGTGCTCCCGCTGCTCGCGCTGCGCCATGTACCCGCGGAACGCGAAGCCGCAGGCGATCACCGGCGCGACGAGCAGGAGTCCGCTGACCGGGTCTCGGTCGACGAGCACCACTCCGGCGAGACCGAGACATGTCGTCGCGGCGGCGCCCACGAGTGAGATGACGAGCGTCTGCGGCAGCTGAGGCGCCGAGAGGCGCTTCTCTGCGACCGCGATCACGGCCGAGACGAGGATGATGCCGAGCAGATGCGCTGCAGCGGCGGCGAGCATCGTGACCGCCCACACGCGTGGCCCCGTGTCGCCGGTGCCTGCGAGCGACCGGAAGACATAGACGCCGACACCGGTGCACAGCGGAAGCTCCGCGAGGTTGAACGCCAGCTTGATCGCACGCTGTCGTCGGTTGATGACGAGCGCGACGGTTGCTCCGACGATGTTCGCGACCAGCAGGTTCGCCGGTGACGCGAAGAAGAGGCCGAAGGCAAGCCCGACCTCCGACAGAGAGAGCGTGTGCGCCTGCTTGCGGAAGTGCAGGTGGACCGCGAACACCTCTGCGAGATAGAAGGCCGGCGCGAGCTGCCACCACGTGAGCGTCACGCCCGGCAGGAAGCCGGCGTGATCGAACGACTTCAGGTTCGCGATCCAGATGAGGACGTTCGCAGCCGCGATCGCCGCGACAAAAAGCCAAACGCGACGAGGCCCCTCGAAGAGGCGCCGCGGGGCGAAGCCGTGCATTCGGGCTACCAGAGTCATTGTCCGCAGTTGCGCAGTTGCCGCCTACTTGTCATCGCTCCAAATGGCGCGCGCAGCCTCCCCCGAACGGGGATCGTGCTTCGTTCCCGCGCACGGTGCGCGCTTCACTCGTTCGAGGGATCTCGCCGGGGCACCCTTGAATCACCCTTCCTCGGGAGGCCCGGATCGCCGTCGGGTTACACAGTGAGCCGGCACTGCGACGAGGGAGAGAGGGACATGGGTAACTGCGGCAAGTGGAAACGGGCGATTCGGCCCAAGGTGACGGCAGCCGTGGTCGCTTCGGTGCTCGCCACACTGTTCGTCGGCGTCTCTTGGGGCGCCGCCGGCTACTCGCCGGACACCGATCCCTACTCGATGGCCGACACGACTCTCGGTACGGGCGCGCAGGCGTGGTGGAACGCGGGCTACACCGGGAAGGGCGTCGACGTTGCGCTGATCGACACCGGCGTCGCGCCGGTCGCGGGGCTCAACGCCTCGGGCAAGCTCGTCAACGGCCCCGACCTTTCACTCGATTCTCAGAGCCCGACGCTGCGGTACCTCGATGCGTACGGGCACGGCACGTTCCTCGCCGGTCTGATCGCAGGCAAGGGCTCGTCGTACCGCGGCATGGCACCGGACGCCCGGCTCGTGTCGCTGAAGGTCGGCGCGGCTGATGGCGCGGTCGACGTGTCGCAGGTGATCGCGGCGATCGACTGGGTCGTCCAGCACGCGCACGACCCCGGTTTCAACATCCGCGTGATCAACCTCTCGTACGGTACGAACTCATTGCAGGACCCGGCGAACGACCCGCTCGCCTACGCGGCTGAGCAGGCCTGGAAGCGCGGGATCCTTGTCGTCGCGGCCGGCGGGAACTATGGCTTCCAGTCGCAGCGGAACGCGCCTGCGCTTGCCGATCCCGCGTACGACCCCTCGCTGCTTGCGGTCGGGAGCATCGACACGATGGGCACTCCCGCGATGTCCGACGACCAGGTGCCGTCGTTCTCGCCGTGGCCGAAGCGTGGCGCGACGCGCGGCGTCGACATCGACGCGCCCGGCGCACACCTCCAGGGGTTGCGCGTCCCGAACAGCTTCATCGACGTCAACCATCCGGAGGGCTATCTCGACGACCGTTACTTCCGCGGCTCGGGCACGTCCCAGTCGGCGGCGATCGTCTCCGGGGCGGCGGCGCTCATTCTGCAGAAGTACCCGAGCGCGACGCCGGATCAGGTCAAGCAGCTTCTGGCGAACAGCGCGACGTACCTGAACAGTCAGAAGTCGCAGGCGCAGGGCGACGGCGAGTTGAACCTGTCGGCCGCGCTGACGATGCCGCTGCCGTCCGTTGCGTCGGCGAATCTCGACGACACGGGCAACGGCTCGCTCGAGCAGGCTCGCGGCTCCGACCATCTGACCGCCTCTGACGGGTCAGTCCTCAGCGGCGAACAGGACATCTTCGGCAAGCCGTTCGACTCGGCGGCGATGGCCGCGCTCGAGGCGCAGGCGTCGAGCTGGTCGGGCGGGAAGTGGAACGCGTCCACCTGGAGCGGCTCGAGCTGGTCGGGGCTCAACTGGCTCGCGAGCAGCTGGTCGGCTTCGAGCTGGTCGGGGTCGAGCTGGAGTGCGAACTCATGGAGTGCGAACTCGTGGAGCGCGAACTCGTGGAGCGCCTCGAGCTGGAGCGCGAGCAGCTGGTCGGGCTCGACCTGGAGTGCGAGCAGCTGGTCGGGCGCCGGCTGGCAAGGCGCGACCTGGGGCTGACGTGATTGAGTTCCGGCTCCCATGGGGGGTCGGTTCCTTCTAGTCACGGCGCTCGTCGCCGCGTCGGCGGCGTTCTTCGCGACCCCCGGCCACGCGTCGAACGGCATCAAGTACGGCATCCAGGACGACGCCTGGCTCGAGTTCGGCCCGGGCAAGCTCAACCAGCGGCTCGACACGCTCAAGCACCTCGGTGTGCCGCTCGTCCGCTTCACCGTGCATTGGGATGTCGTTGCGAAGAAGCATCCGGCGGATCCTTCGTCGCCCCGCGACCGTGCCTACGACTGGCGGCGTGCTGACCGTGTCCTGCTCGCCGTTCGCCGGCATGGGCTGACGCCCGTCGTGACCCTGCTCGGGACTCCGGCGTGGGCGAACAGCGGCCGGTCGCCGAACTACGCGCCGGTGCGGCCGCGTGACTTCCGCGCCTTCGCGAGTGCGGCGGCGGCGCGCTACCCCTGGGTGCGCTACTGGCTGATCTGGAACGAGCCGAACCACCCGTTGTGGCTGAAGCCAACGAAGGCTTCGATCTACGTCGAGCACCTGCTCAACCCAGGCTACGAGGGCATCCACGCAGTGCTGCCGCACGCCCTCGTCGGTGGCGGCGTGACCGCGCCGCGCGGGGGCCTCGGCGGTGTCGCGCCCGTCACGTGGCTGCGCGGCATGGCCCGCGCGCACGCTCGCCTGGATGCGTACGCCCACAACCCTTATCCGTTGCGACCGGGCGAGACGCCGTCGGCGCACGGCTGTCGCTTCTGTCCGAACATCACGATGGCGACGCTGCCGAAGCTCTTGATCCTCGTCCGGCGCTACTGGGGGCTGAAGCCGGTTTGGCTGACCGAGTACGGCTACCAGACGAATCCGCCCGACCAGTTCCTCGGTGTCTCACCGCGACAGCAGGCGACGCTCCTGAGCCTCGCGGCGATGCGCGCTTGGCGGCTCGCGCGCGTCACGATGCTCATCCAGTACCTCTACATCGACGAGCCGCAACTGAGCCGGTTTCAGACCGGCCTCGTCTTCGTCGACGGCAAGCCGAAGCCGTCGCTGAACGGCTTCCGGCTCCCGTTCGCCGAGATGAAGCGCTCCGGGTTCGAGACGGTCGTGTGGGGGCAGATCCGCGCCGGGAAGCCGGGGCGCAAGCAGTACGAGATTCAGGTGCTGAAGAAGAACAAGTGGACGCCGGTCGCGGGCGTCCGACTCACGAACAGCAACGGCGTGATCCTGCGGACGATCCGGCTGAAGAAGGGATCGCTGCTCCGCGTCTGGTCGCCGAAGCAGCGGTTGTACAGCCTCCGGTTGCGCGTGCGGTGAGCCTTCAGTCATGAACCCGTTTCCGGCTTCGCCGCAACCAGGTTCAAGTCTTTCGTGCGCGCAAAGCCGGGACGAACAAGCGGCAGTGCGGGCACTTGTACCCGCGGTACCGCTCGGCGTCGCCGGCCATCAGGCTCGCTTCGAATGTCTTCTTGCAGTGCGGGCAGACGACCTGGGTCGTTTCTTCCTCGCGTTCCTCTGCCATACGGCCAAGTTAGCTCAGCCGACTCAGCTCAGCGAGATCCCCTCGATGCGAACCTCGTTGCGGGGACGGTCGCCGGGGCCGATGTCGACGCTCGAGATCGCGTCGACCACGTCCATTCCCGACGTGACGCGCCCGAAGACCGTGTGCTTGCCGTCGAGCCATGGGCAGGCGTCGGCCGTGACGATGAAGAACTGCGAGCCGTTCGTGTTCGGGCCGGCGTTCGCCATCGCGAGCGCCCCGCGCTCGACCGGATGGTCGTTGAACTCGTCCTCGAACTGGTAGCCGGGCCCGCCCGAGCCGGTTCCGGTCGGGTCGCCGCCCTGGATCATGAAATCCGGGATCACGCGGGGGAAGATGATGCCGTCGTAGAAGCCGTCACTTGCGAGCTTCGTGAAGTTCTCGACCGTCTTCGGGGCCTCGCCCGGGAACAGCTCGATCTCGATCGTGCCGTGGTTTGTCTGCATGGTTGCGTTCGTCATTCCGGGCAGGCTACGGAAGATGGCCGCCCCGGTGCGCGTTTGGTGTAGATAGGACACGCGGCAACACACAGGAGGCTTGGGATGGCATTGACGATTGGCGATACCGCACCGGATTTCGAGGCGGACACGACGGAGGGTCGCATCGGCTTCCACGACTGGATCGGCGACTCGTGGACGGTCTTGTTCTCGCACCCAAAGGACTTCACCCCGGTCTGCACGACTGAGCTCGGGTACATGGCGAAGATCAAGCCGGAGTTCGACCGGCGCGGCGTGAAGATCATCGGGCTGTCCGTCGACCCGACGGAGAAGCACGAGGGCTGGGCCGACGACATCGAAGAGACGCAGGGCTCACGCCCGAACTACCCGATCATCGGCGACACCGACTTCGCCGTGTCCAAGGCGTACGGCATGCTCGGCGCTGACGTCTCGGGCGACACCGCCGATCGCACCGCAGCCGACAACCAGACCGTCCGCAACGTGTTCGTGATCGGCCCGGACAAGAAGGTGAAGCTCGTTCTCGTTTATCCGATGACGACGGGACGGAACTTCGACGAAGTGCTGCGCGTGATCGACTCGTTGCAGCTGACCGCGACCCACAAGGTGTCGACGCCGGTCAACTGGAAGCACGGCGAGGATGTGATCATCGCCGGCTCGGTGAACGACGAGCAGGCGAAGGAGCTCTTCGGCACGTGGGACGCGCCGAAGCCCTACATCCGCATCGTTCCGCAGCCGAAGTAGAGGTAGGTCTTACGAGATGAGCGAGTGACGGAGTGCCGTGGCGACGGCCTCCGTCCTCGTGTCCGCTTCGAGCTTCACCATCGCGTGCCGCACGTGCGACTGCACCGTCTCCGGCGAGATCGCGAGTATCGTCGCGACCTTGTCGTTCGTGAGGCCGTTCGCGACCAGGCCGAGGATCTCCCGTTCGCGCTTCGTCAACGGCGGAAGCGACGAAACCGTTGCCGGCGACGCGACCGCCGTTGCGAGACCCGGGTCGACCCACGTCCCACCGCTCGCGACGGCACGCACCGCATCCTCCAGCGACTCGAGCGCGCCTTCCTTGAGGACGAAGCCGCGCGCGCCCGCGTCGAGCGCGCGGTCGAGGAGCCCGCGGTCGTTGTGCCCTGTGTAGAGGATCACCCTCGTGGCCTGGCTGACGGTGCCGACCTGCTGCGCAACGTCGATGCCCGAGATGGGTGACATGCCGACGTCGACGATCGCGACGTCGGGCTGAATCGCACGGATCGTCGCCAGCGCTTCCTCGCCGTCGCGGGCCTGCGACACACGCACGCCCTTCGACTCGAGGAACCGCGAGACGGAATCGAGCACGGCCGGGTGGTCGTCGGCGAGGACGCACGTGGGCTGGCGCCTCCGCGGCGCCGGTGCCGGTAGCGGCGCCGTCTCCGCGCCGACGAGCCCGCCGATCGCCTCGACGAGCGCGGTGACCGAGAACGGCTTCTGCAGCAGTGCCGCACCGGACCGGAGTTGCAGCGTCTCAGCCGTCTCTTCGTGGTGGCCGGAAATGAAGACGATCGGAAGGTCGGAGTCCTGCTCGCGGATCTGCCGAGCGAGCACGTGGCCGCCGAGACCCGGCATCACGATGTCGGTCACGACACCGTCGATGTCGGCGCGATGCGTCTCGTAGAGCGCGAGCGCTTCGGCGCCGTCGCCCGCGGTGAGCACGTCGTAGCCGGCGTTCTTCAGGATCTGCTCGGTGAGGTCGCGCACGATCTCCTCGTCCTCGGCGAGCAGGATCGTGCGCGCTCGCGCTTCGGCGGGTGCCGCCGCGACGGGCAGATAGAGCGAGAAGGTCGTGCCGACGTTGACCTCGCTCTCGAGCAGCACGAAGCCGCCGCTCTGGGCGACCGTGCCATGGACGCTCGAGAGGCCGAGGCCGGAGCCTTCCTTCTCGCGCTTCGTGGTAAAGAACGGTTCGAACGCGCGGTGGCGCGTCTCGTCGTCCATGCCGATGCCGGTGTCCGTGACGCGAATGACGACGTACGAACCGGGATGTGCGTCCGGCTCCGCCACGTCGTGCTCGTCGATCGTCACGTTTGTCGTCCTCACTTCAAGAACGCCGCCTCTCGGCATGGCGTCGCTGGCGTTCAGCGCGAGGTTGACCAGCGCGTGCTCGAGCAGGCTGCGGTCGGCGAGAGTCCACGGGCTCGACGCATTCGTTGCGACGTCGACGGTGATCCAACCGGAGATCACGTGCTCGAGCAGGCCGCCGATCGACGAGACGAGGTCGTTCAGGTTGACGATCGCCGGCTCGAGGATCTGCTTACGGCCGAACGCGAGCAGCTGCCGCGGCAGATCCGCCGCTTGCTCCGCGGCTTGCACGATCCGTGCGGCGTTGTCTCGCGTCGAGCTCCCCGCGGTCGGATCGCTCGTGAGCAACTCGGCGTAGCCGCGGATTGCGGTGAGCATGTTGTTGAAGTCGTGCGCGACGCCGCCGGCGAGCCTGCCGAGCGCCTCGAGCCGCTGCGCGTGCAGGAGCTCCTGGCGAAGCCGGTCGCGCTCTGCCTCGGTCAGCTTCCGCTCGGTGATGTCCTGCACGAAACCCTGGACGTACAGCGCCTCGCCGTTCTCGTCGCGCACGAGGTGCATCTCGTCCTGCACCCACACGACGGTGCCATCCGGCTTGACATACCGATACTCCTCCGTGAAGGAACCGTCGCCCTGGCGCACCCGCGCGGCCTCGGCCTGCACGCGCTCCAGGTCGTCCGGATGCACGATCCGGTCGACCAGGCTCGGGTCGGTCAGCCAGTCCGAGACCGGATAGCCGAGCATCGCTTCGACCTGCGGGCTGACATAGATGTTCGGCTGCGTCCGGTCGAGCGAGCGGATGTACATGCAGAGGGGGAGCTGCTCGACGAGCGTCCGGTACCGCCGCTCTGCGGCGACGAAGCGCTCGTCCGCGCGCTTGCGTGCGTCGATGTCCTGCGCATGCGCAACGAAATGCAGCGGCGTGCCGTCCGTGCCGCGCACGAGCGTGACGCTCAGCATCACCCAGACCGCGCTTTCGTCGGAGCGGACATAGCGCTTCTCCATCTGGTACGAGTCGATGTCACCGTCGAGCATGCGTTGCACGTTCTCGAGGTCGCGCGCGAGGTCATCGGGATGCGTGATGTGCTGGAAGCCGTGTGACGTGAGCTCATCGGCCGGGTAGCCGACGAGCTCGCAGAACGCCGGGTTGATCTCGATGAAGCGGCCGTCGAGCGCCACGAGCGCCATGCCGATTGACGCCGACTCGAACGAGCCGCGAAACCGGCCCTCACTCTCGAACAGTGCGTCGCTCGTCCGGTTGCGCTCCGAGATGTCGCTGACGATCCCGAGCACGCCGGTCTGCTTGCCGTGGTCCTCGATCACGGTTGACGAGATCGACACCGGGAGGTGCTTGCCGTCACGTCGCAGTAGGACGTACTCGGCTTCGTCGCTTCCCTCCTCGCCGGCGAGCCGCTCGGCGAACCGCCGTGCAGCGGCGCCGCGCTGCTCCGGGACGATCAGCTCGTTCGCGTAGCGGCCCAGCAGATCCTCGGCGGAGTAGCCGCTGATCGCCGCGCCGGCGGGGTTGATCGCCGTGAACCGTCCTTCGAGGTCCAGCGTGCACACGAAGCGGTCGGTCCGCTCGTAGAGCAGCCTGGCGGGATCGCCTGCGGTGGCCATCTCATCCATTCAAGACCTGTTATCGGCCGGATCCCATATTTCCGGGAGAGGGTGATGCCCGAATCCCTCATCCGGGGGTCGCACGGCCGTTTGGCATCCCCGATACCGAGACGGCTCACGGAATTCCGGCGATTGGGTGCCGGCTTGTCCCCCAGAAAGGAAGGACATGAACCTACGCACGGCGAACCGGCCGGTCATGCGGCTCCGGAAACGGTTGACTCGGCTCGCCCTTGGTGCGGCCGTGGTCGGGACATGCCTGCTCGCGCTGACCGCATTGCCGGCAGGTGCAGCGACGCTCCAGACCATGAGCTGGACGGTCTCCAACAACCAGGTCGCCGCGACCGGCGTCTCGTACGCGTACTCGTTCAAGACGACGACGGCGGGAACGATCAAGACGATCACGTTCGCGGTGTCGGGCGCCGGGCTCGCCGGCACGCCGACGATCACGCGCGCCTACGGGATCGGCGCCGGGACCGTGTCACGTTCCGGCCAGACCATCACCTACACGGTGACAACTGCCGTCGCGATTCCGGCCAACATCCCGATCTACATCGAGCTCGGCGGTCTGACCAACACCTCGACCGCGGGTAGCTACACGACGGTGATCACCACGCAAACCTCTGTGCCGGCGACGATCGACAGCGGCACGACCCCCGCGGTGACGCTTGCAGCGAACAACACCGCTGTCACGGTGAACCTGGCGAAGAGCCTCACGTTCACGGTGAACACGACGGCGTTCGAGCTCGACATGGATCCGAGCCTCGGTGCGCTCGCCGACCAGTCGGCGACGGTTGGCCTGACGGTGCAGACGAACGCCAACTCGGGCTACACGCTCTCGGTCGCCGACACCGCCGCCGGGCTGCAGAGCAGCGGCACCGGTAACCCGGTGATCGCGAAGGTCTCGACGGGCAAGGCGACCTCGGTCGCGTGGCCTGGGTCGCCGGCGTGGGGATATACGGTCACCGGCACCGGCGCGACGATTGACGCGGCGTTCTCGGGCGCCAAGTACGCCGGGTACACGTCGGGAGGCGAGACGATCGCCTCGCGCACTGGCACGACGGGCGGCTCCGCCGACTCGATCTCGATCGCGAACCGCGTCGCGATCGACTACACGTCGCCGTCGGGTGTGTACTCCGACACCGTCACGTACACGGTGACGCCGAACTACAACTGACGTGAGATTCGCTCTGGTCGCGACCGTGCTCGCGACGGCTCTGGCCGTCGCGAGCACTGCGGCCGCCGGCGAGTCGGCCAAGGCCGTCAGCGGCGCGCGCACGCTTGCCGTCTCCGTTCCGGCCGACCCGGTTCCTGCGCGGGTCGGCGGTGTGGCGCGGACGCTGATTCGCGTCGTCAATCCGAACGGCTTCGCCGTCACCGTCGTGATCCGCAGCCGGACGCTCGCGCTCGGCGACGACGGGAAGGTGTCGATAGGCGCCGGGCCGGATCCGCGCTGGTCGGGCCGTGTCCGGTTCCCGGCGAACGCGCTGCGGATCCCCGCGCAGAGCTATCGCAATGTCCCGCTCGCGATTCACGTTCCACATCTCAGCCCCGACCTCTACTTCGTCGGCTTCCTCGTCACTCCGGTCAACGCGACCGGCGGGTCGATCCAGGTCGTGAACCAGATCGGGTCGTTCCTGACGCTGGATGTCCCGGGGTCGCGGTTGCGCCTACTCACCGGTCACCTGCACCTGCCGACGTTCGTCTTCGGCTCGAAGGCGAGCGGTGAGATGCGCGTGACGAACCTCGGCCGTGCCTCCGTCACGATGTGGGGTGAGAACGACACGACCTCGTCGCCGGGCGGGACGTTCCAGCAGGAGCGGCTCGGGCCCTCGCTGCTGCCGGTTGGACGCTCGCGCTCGATCGCCGTCACAGGCAAGCCTCGCTGGCCCGTTGGCATCGTCACCGTGACGACGCGTGTCACCTACCCGGGACGCACGGCCTCCCAGACGCGCCAGCTCGTGGTGACGAGCCGCGTTATCGTCGTCAGCCCGTGGGTGCCCGCCGCTCTCGGCGGGTTGATCGCGGCGATCGTCTCCGTCTGGTGGTGGCGCCGCCGCCGGCGTCGTCGGACGTTGCCGCGTGGGTTCAGCGACCCAGCACCGATGCGCCTTTAGGGCGTCGCGCCTCACCCTTCCGGGTGACGTGCAGGCCACCGTTTCCACCGATGCGTAACTGTGGCCTCGATAGCCCCTGCGCACGATCCAGCGGATCACGTCCTGACGCTGCTGCAGATGCAGCGGGTGCTGCTGACCGAGGTCGCGGCCGGCGCGGACGCACGCTCGGTGCTCGAGCTGCTGATCGACCTGATCGAGGCGCAGGCGCCGGGCGCGATCGCCTCCGTGCTGCTCGTCGACCGAGAGACGAAGACGCTGAACACGTATCTGGCGCCTCGTCTGCCCGAGTCCTACAACGCCGCCGTCGACGGCGTTCCGATCACCGTCACGGCGGGGTCGTGCGGGACGGCCGCCGCGACCAAGCAGACGGTCGTCGTCGAGGACATTTCGCGCGACCCGCTGTGGGCTGACTACACCGAGCTCGCGTCGCAGCATGGCCTGCGCGCGTGCTGGTCGACGCCGATCCTCGACGCGGAAGGTGAGGTCACCGGAACCTTCGCGCTCTACTACGGCGTCCCGCGCCGACCGAGCGAACGCGAGCTCGAAGTGGTGGAGATGGCCGCGGGCGTCGCTGCGATCGTGTTCGAGCGCGAGACCGCCTCCGGCGAGCGGCGCGAGCTCGACCGTCGCTATCGCACCCTCGTCGAGCAGTTGCCGCTCGTCATCTACGTCGACGCACTCGACGCGACGAGCTCGAACATCTTCACAAGCCGCCAGATCGAAGGCTTGCTCGGTTACTCGGTGCATGACTGGCGCGACGACTCCGACCTGTTCGTGAAGCTCTTGCATCCCGAAGACAAGGCGCGTGTTCTCGAGGCCCACGAGCGCACCCACGCGACGCACGAGCCGCTCAATACCGAGTACCGCTTGAAGGCGCGCGGCGGTCACTACGTTTGGATCCGCGACGCCGGCGTCGTCGTCACCGACGACGACGGGACGCCGCTCTACCTGCAGGGGTACCTGCTCGACATCTCGCCCGAACGCGAGGCCGAGGAGGCGCTGCGCCGGCAGGCGCTGTACGACCCACTGACCGGGCTCGCGAACCGCGCGCACTTCAGCGACCGCCTCGAACGGGCAATCGCGGCCGTCCGCCACCCCGGCGAGAAGACGGCGATTCTGTTTGCGGACGTCGACGGCTTCAAGGGCGTGAACGACCGCTTCGGGCACCACATCGGCGACGCGGTGCTGTGTGCCCTCGCCGACCGGTTGCAGAACGTGATTCGCGCCGCCGACACCGCGGCTCGGCTCGGCGGCGACGAGTTCGCCGTCATCGTCGAGCGGGTCGTCGATCCCGCCGACATCTCGATTGTCGCGCAGCGGATCCACGAGTCGCTTGCTGAGCCGATCGAGATCGAAGGGCGTCGGCTCTCGGTCGAGACGTCGATCGGCATCTCCGTCGGCGACGACCCTGCAGAGCTCTTGAAGGAAGCGGACGCAGCGATGTACCGCGCGAAGTCGCAGGCCGGCTTCGGGTTCGCGTTCTACGACCCGGAGCTGGACAAGGCGGCCGTCATTCGCTTCCGCCGCATCGGCGAGCTCGCCGACGCGGTCGAGCTCGACCAGTTGCGGCTGCACTACCAGCCGATCGTGTCGCTCGAGACGGGAGCCGTCGACGGGTACGAAGCGCTGCTCCGCTGGGAGCATCCCGAGCTCGGACTCCTGCCGCCGGACGAGTTCATCCCGCTTGCCGAGGGCTCGGGCCTGATTGTCCCGATCGGCCGGTGGGTGCTGCTCGAGGCATGCAGGTATGCGGCGAGGCTCGGACGCGGCGCCGGGCGGACGATCGAGATCGCAGTCAACGTCTCGGCGCGGCAGTTGCAGCATCCCGAGTTCGTGTCGCATGTCGAAGAGGCGCTCGAGGCTTCGCAGCTCCCACCCGAGCAGCTCGTTCTCGAGCTCACGGAGAGCGTTGTCATCGACACGAGCGACGTCGACGAGCGGCTCGCGCTTCTGCGCGCGAAGGGGATCAAGATCGCGCTCGACGACTTCGGCACCGGCTACGGATCGCTCGTCTACCTTCAGCGGCTCCCTATCGACATCGTGAAGATCGATCGCAGCTTCACCGCTGGCGTCGACGAGGACGAGGCAGGGAAGGCGCTGCTGCATGCGATCGTCGGCTTCGGCGCGGCGCTCGGCACGCGGCTCGTCGCTGAAGGCATCGAGCGGCAGGGGCAGGACGACGTCGTGCACGAGCTGGGCGTTCAGAATGCGCAGGGCTTCCACTACGGCAGGCCCAAGCCGACGGCCGAGCTCTAAAGACGGCCTGACGAACCCGGTTGCCGGCGAAGCCGGAACCGGATTCAAGTCTTATCCGTCTCTCAGTTCACCCCCGTACGCTGGCGCCATGACCAGCCGCTTCACCCGTCGTGCTTCGCTGCTCCGCTTCCTCGGGCTCGCCGCAGCCGCCGGCGGCAGTGCGGCCTGGAAGCTGCAGAGCGCTGACGGTGCCGGCCCGCTCGCGGTCTCGTCGGGGGCCGTCGCGTGCGTGCTCACACCGGA